>VGYB01000016.1 GCA_016873115.1 Planctomycetota bacterium
GCGCAATGTTGTAGTTCTCGCTGACCCGGTACTGAAGGCCGCCCTGCAGGAGTTCGTCATCGGGGTACTCACCCGTGTCATCGAAGGTGTTGACATAGCGGTACTCGGTGTACCAGGTCACGGCAGGGGACTGCTCGATGCGGAAGCCAAGGGAACCTTGCGCAAGATCGTCGCCTTGGCTGTCGCGGTCCTCGAGCATCCAGGTCATCATGCCGTAGAGCCCCAGCGCGTCGCCAAGCGCCCAAGTCCCCTGGCCGTAGAGGTGATCGCCCCATTGGCTGTACTCCGGTCGCCAGGCATAGAAACTCGGCATCGGGCTCTGGAAGTTCTTGAGGCCGAAGGTGTCGCCGGGGGTGTTGGTGGTGCGCTGCAGATCATTGCCGCGATCATCGACGACCACGCCCGCATCGACGGTGACCCAGTCCACGCTCTGCCAGTTGCCCGGACCGCCGCGCATGGTCTGCAGGCGCTGGTCGATGCCGGCCTGGCCGACCGTGCCGCCTGACCAACCTTCCCACTCCTGGTCGTAGATGGGGTAGTTCGTGAGGTCGTTCGAATCCCAGCCGTACCACAACATGCCGTAAGGCTTGATGACATGGCGCAGGCGCTCAAGGTCGAGCAGCCGGCTGCGCACGGTGTCATAGGAAGCGGTGAAGGTGGTGCTGGCCCGGACACCGCCGGCCAACAGGCCGCGGACCGAGTCCGACTCGGAGGAATAGTCGTTGAAGTCGTTGAAGAAATAGCCGATGCCGTTGGCCGAGGCGAAGGGCGTGATGCGCGCATCACCAACATCGAGCGGCAGGGCGAGTTCCTGCCGGGTGGCCACGCGACCTCGGATGTCCGAGTCGTACCCGGCACCTTCATAGGCCTCGCGGATGTTCTGCGAGGCGGCGAAGAGTGGATTGACGCTGATCGCATCGGGATCCGCACCGATCTCATCGCTGTCGGTGTCCTGGATGTTCAGTGACATCACCGAGCCCGAGTACTCGCTGGACCAGGTCACGGCGCTGCCGAAGATCCGGTCACCGTAGCGGCGGTAGTTGAGCTCGGGATACTTCTCGGTGGTGTACGGGCGGCTGGCCAGCTGCCACATCGTGCTGACCCAGTCGTTCGCGCTGATCGATGCCCCGAAGTCGAAGATCGAGTTGTCGGTCGACGAGGTCGTCCACGCGGCAGTCTCGTAGGGACGCCTCTCTTGGTAGTCATCGGGACGGAAGATGCTGACCAGCGTCGGATCGCTCTGCACGCCCAGCTGCAGACGGGTGTCGGCATCGGGCGAGGACTGCAGCACCCAGTCGGCCGTGACCATGCCGCGCCACTCGATCGGGCTGACCACATCGCCGCTGTTGGCCGTCTGTTCGGGGTTGCCGAAGTCATAGACACCGAAGAAGTCCGCATTCCATTTGCCGCCGGCGTCACCCTTCATGCGAAGGCCGGCATTGATGCCGTACTCAGACTGCACGCCGGCCTCGAGCGTGGCATCGAGGCCGCGCTCCCGCTGGAGGCCCAGCAGCACGAAGGGATCCAGTTCCACGCCGAAGACCGTGCCTTCAGGATCGCCGTAGCCGAGCTGGACCCCCTTGATCGGCATGCGGTCGAGCGAGCCCTGCACCGTGGGCATCCAGAAGAACGGCACGCGGCCGATCCGGCCGGTCACGTCATCGGCGATGACGAACGAATCGCCTGCAGCGGTCTGTGTCACGGTGGCGCGCGAGACGCCCACGGAGAGATGCGGGACGAAGAACTCGCTGCTGGAGAGCGTCGATTCACCCACGCGCCATTGGCGACCGGCGACCTGTTGCATTTCGGCGGCGCGTGCCACGAGGAGCATGCCCTTGCGGTCCACGGTGCGCAAGACGGCGTCGGCGGCGTACGCCTTGTTGCGCACAAGGTCGTAGTACATATGCCGGCAGCGGATGGTGTACTGGTAGTCCGTCGCGACGACATCGCCCTCGAGGTAGATGCCGACGATGTCCAGCGCGCTGAGCGTGGTGGCCGGCGAGGCATCCTTGCCCTTGGCCTTCAGCGCAGCAAGCGTCCCGGGCTCGAGGAACACCACGCTGCTCTCGGCCGACAGCTGCAGGTCGCGCGGACCGTCGTCGGTCCGCATGCCGGTGGCATCGATCTGCACGCCGCCGGTGATCGTGACGGAGTCAGTGGCGGAATCGAGCAGGATCGATCCACCGAACCAACTCACCGTGGCCGAGCCGGCGATGATGGGCACCGTGCCGGTATCAGCCGTGCGGATCGTGACCGGTGGCAGGGCGGTCGCATCGGTGCTGGCCCTGATCGGCGCACCGACCGAGATGGGAGTCTCGGGCGGTGTGGGCGTGACATCGATGTCGGGAAGCTGTTCGAGCACGGGTGCACCCGTGGCGATCCCTCGAAGGTGACGCTGCAATCGCGCAACACCCTTGCCAAGTTCCGGCCTTCCCGCCGGAGCGCCGCGATCGGTGAGCACGGTCGTGAGTTGGACGGCGCCCCGTGTGCTGCCGGTGACGAGCAGTTCCTTGCCGCCAGCGCCGATGCCGGCGTACCGAGTGGGCTCGCTCGCGACGGGGAAGTAGACGGCGTACTGCGTGATGAGTCCGCCTGCTGACGGGATTCGGTTGATCCACACGCTCGCGGACGGGGCACTGAAGGCATAGTCACCGAGGTTGACCAGGACATCGCCCTCGAGCCAGAGCCGCTTGGTGTCGAGCGTGGTCCACTCCCAGCGGCGCTCTGCAGTGATCGTGAGCCCACCATCGACCGGCTCGACGGGGAGCACGAAGCCCGCGAGCGACTCGCCGTTCACGACCAGATCGACCTGCTGCGCAGCCGCCAGTGGACCGAAGGCCATCGGGAGCAGCAGGACCAGGGCAGAGCGCATGGAGCGATGGTAGTTCACGGCTGGTAGTCGAGTGGTCGCGCCAGGTGGAGGCCGGTCCGTACGCCCGCGTCCACCAAGGCCAGCGCCAAGGCAGCACCGGCAAAGCTTGCGGCGGCCTCGGGCCGACCCATGCACAGGAACCATGCAGAAGGCATCAGGGCCTGCGTCAGCGTGGCCAGTCGCGCGAACCGGTCGGCCTGGCGCGGCGCACCGCTGGTCATGCGCCGCATGGCCAAGGACACCACCACGAATGCGACCAGGAGGATGCACGCGACGATGATGCCGTCCCTCGGACGCTCGAAACCGACCATGGGGTCCAGGGCCTGGGGCGCGACCCACCAGACGAGCAGGGCGGACCATGCAGCCCACAGCGCCGTGGCGAAGAGCATCCCGCGGACCGTGGCGGCGGGTCGCTTCTGCCGCAGGCGATGCACGATGCCCGCCACGATGGCCGTGAAGGTCATCGAGAACCAGAAGGGCAGGAGGACGACCGGGTGCTGGTCCGGGACGAGCATGTGCAGTGCACCGATCACCCCCAGGCTCACGAACCCGAAGGCCGGGATGAACTTGGCCAGCACGTTGTAGACGACGATCCCGGCGGCCGAGAGCCCCGCGACCAGCATGCCACCACGACCGAACTGCGACGCGGCTGCCAGCGCCGCGAGCAGGCTGACCACGGCCAGTGCGGCCAGCCACTGCACGGAGACCAGCCATCGCCCGTGCCGCTCCGTGGCGAACGCACGGTCATGCTTGCGATCCAGGACATCGTTCATGGCGACGCCGAAGATGAAGAGGCCCAGCGAGACCACGCTCATGGACAGCAGCAGCACGGTGAGATCACCCTCGAGCCGGCCGGCGCGATGGGCGATGGCCACCGCGAACCAGCCCTCGGCCATGGCACCGTAGGCCAATCCGGTGCGCGCGGCCTGGACCCCTGCGGCAAGCCGGCGCAGCGCTCCGTGCATGGGACGAGGCTACCATCTTCGCCCCATGCAACCTGCCGTTCCCTCCGCAGCCATCAACGCCCGGTCACTGCGCATCGTGATCGTGACGAGTACCTACCACTCGAACCTCACGAGCGCTCTCGAGCGTGGAGCGGTCAAGGCGTTCGAGCATGCGGGTGGGGACCCGTCGAAGCTCAGGATCCTCAAAGCACCGGGCGCGTTCGAGCTCGTGGCGATCAGCCGCGCCGCCGCGGTACGCGATGATGTCGACGCCGTGGTCGCGCTCGGCTGCGTCCTGACCGGCGAGACGAGCCATGACCGGCACATCTGCGATGCCGTGGCGCATGGACTGGTGCGGATCTCGGTTGAGTTCGGCAAGCCCGCGGCCTTCGGCCTCTTGACCTGCCAGACCCTGAGCCAGGCGCAGGCTCGTGCCGGAGGAGCCAAGGGCAACAAGGGCGAGGAAGCCATGCGCGCCGCGATCGGTGCCGCCCAGACCATCAAGGAGCTTCAGGGCTTCTTATGGGAAAAGAGGGAGCTTCAGTGAGCGCACCCGCTGACCTGGTCGTGCGGCGCTGTGCGCTGCAGGCCATGTACCAGTTCGATGCGGTGCCAGGCGTATCGCCCGAGGCGGTGCGTCGATCGCTCGACGAGAGCGATGGCAACGAGACGCACCATGACGCTGGCTTTGCGCTGGCCTGCCTGGCGTGGGAGCACCGCGCTGATGCCGATGCCGACATCGTCGCGTTGGCGCCCGACTGGCCATCGCACCGACAACCCATGATCGACCGCAACCTGCTCCGACTGGGCTGGTACGAGCTCCTGATCGGCAAGGTTGCGCCGGGGCTGGCCATTGGTGATGCCGTCGAATTGGCCAAGGAGTTCGGCACCGAACGCAGCGGCGGCTTCGTCAATGGGGTGCTCGACCAGGTGGCACGCCGCGTGGCGGGCGGGGGCGCCGCGTGATCTTCCGTACGGCCGTCGAGGCCATCAAGCGAGGGCTCGCCAAGACGGCAGCCACGCTCGGGTCCGGCCTGAAGACGCTGCTGCATGGGAAGTCGCTCAGTGAGGATGTGCTCGCCGAGCTCGAGTCGCGGCTCATTGCCGCCGATGTCGGCGTGCGTGCCGCGCGCGAGATCGTGGAAGCGCTGCGGGTGGAGTACCGCGCCGGCCGCGTCGAGCGCGGCGAGGATGCGCTCGAGTTCCTGAAGAAGACGCTGAAGGCGCGCTGGAAGGAAGCGCCGACCGGGCTTGGATATGCATCCGGGAAGCCCACGGTCATTCTGGTCGTCGGTGTGAATGGCGCCGGCAAGACGACGAGCGTGGCGAAGATCGCCAAGACGATCCGCGACAGCGGTCGCACGGTGCTGCTTGGTGCGGCAGACACCTTCCGCGCCGGTGCAGTCGAGCAGCTCAAGACATGGGGGCAGCGCCTGGGCATGGAGGTCGTGGCTGGCGGGGCCAATGCGGATCCTGCAGCCGTGACCTTCGATGCCGCCGAGGCGGCCCTGAGCCGCGGCGTCGATGTCCTGCTCATCGACACGGCTGGCCGCCTGCATACGCAGGACCACCTGATGCGCCAGCTCACCAAGGTCCGTGATGTGGTGCGGCGCAAGATTCCAGATGCACCGCACGAGGTGCTGCTGGTGCTCGATGCCACGAGCGGCCAGAACGCCATCCAGCAGGCGCAGGTCTTCAAGCAGGCCGTCGATGTGACCGGGATCTTCCTGGCCAAGCTCGATGGCACCGCTCGCGGTGGTGTCGTGGTGGCGATCCGCGATGCGATCGATGTGCCGGTCAAGCTCGTGGGGACGGGCGAGACGCCCGAGGATGTCCAGCCATTCGATCCGGACCAGTTCGTCGAGGCGATGTTCTCGGCCTGATCGACATGGATTCATGCGGATTGGCGCGTGGCCGGCCGGCCCGCCGCGGCTACGATCCATCCATGCGCCGGTCGTTCACGCTCATCGAAGTGCTCGTGGTCATCGGGATCATCGTGATCCTGATCGGCATCCTGCTGCCCGCGCTGTCGTCGATCCGCGCCGAGAGCGAGAGCGCAACATGCCGCAGCAACCTCAAGCAGGCCTTCACCGGCCTGCAGTCGGCGATGAACGTTCGCAAGGGCATGCTGCCGATGTGTGAATTCATTCCGGTCGTGCTGCCCGAGGGGCCTGAGGGCGGGCTGCCCAAGGCGCTGAAGGGGTATGTCGAGATCGACAGCCCGATCTGGCTCTGCCCCAGTGACTCCAACGAGGACTCGCTTGCCACCGGCACGAGCTACACCTATGTGCCCGGGCTGATTCGCTACCTCCCGCAGTTCCAGCTCGATGTCTTCCAGGCGCTCGCTGCGTTGCCTCCGAATACCCCGCAGGATCAGCGCGACCGCGTGCGCAACGACCTCGAGGCGCGGCTGGTGACGCGGTTCCTCGAGAAGCCCTTCTTGAGTGCCGACGGCGGCGCCGTGAAGATCCCGCTCCTGATCGACAGCGAGGATCGGCACCTCAAGGGTGCGCGCAGCCCACGCAACGGGGTCTTCCTGGACGGCAGTGTGGATGAAGCCACGATGGACGACGGGATTCCCGATGATGATGATGGAGGCTGATGGATGATTGCACTTCCCGCAGGATTCGATGACCGTCGCGCATGGCGCTCGCTGGCGATCGCCACGCTCGTGGCCTTGCTGCTCGCCCTGCCGCTGTACTGGTGGTTCGCGGTTCGTTGGAAGCCGCCGCCGAGCATCTTCGATGCACCGGTCGACGATGTGCTGGGCTATCTGGCCCTGGATGACTTCAACAAGCTGCCGCTCGATGAGCGCCTCAAGTTCATGATGGACTTCGCCGGCAGGTTCCGTGGGATGGACTCCGGCGACAGCGCGGTCATGGCCGGTTTCATGGCGGGGGTGACCGGACCGTCGCGTGAGCAGATGACGAAGAACGTGCGCACGCTCGCGAAGGATGTCCTTGCCGATGGCAGCAAGCGCTACCTGGCACTGCCGGCCGCGGAGCGTGCGAAGTTCCTCGATCAGTGGCTGGTCGAGTGGGAGCGCCGCATGCGCCTGGTCACGCGCGGCGACGAGGGCAAGGAGAGCGACGCCGATCGCCTCAAGAAGATCAAGTCCGATGTCAAGCGCAGCGAGGAGCGTCGCACCAAGCGCATGGCCGACGGCCGCGATGGCTTGCCTGATCTCGAGGGCGAGGGTGCCGTTGCGTTCATGGATTTTTGGCAGTCCGAGATCGAGACGACGGCCAGCCCGGCGGAGCAGGGCCAGATCGGCCGCTTCCTCGAGGACATGCGCAAGCACCTGTCGGGCGTCTTCTGAGTCCAGCGATGGGCCATTTGGGCGAGAGCCTGCCGGTCCGTCGACTGGCGGACACGATCGAATCGCGCCTCCGGGCGCAGCCCACGCTCGTCCTGAGTGCCGAGACCGGCAGCGGAAAGACCACGCAGGTCCCGCAGATCCTGCTGGAGCGATCACTCATCGAGGGCGAGATCGTGGTGCTGCAGCCGCGCCGGCTGGCGGCGCGCAGCGTGGCGCGGCGCGTGGCGCGTGAGATGGGTGTGGAACTCGGCGGGCTGGTGGGATTCCAAACGCGCTTCGAGCGTGCGAGCAGCCCATCAACGCGCATCCGGTTCGTGACCGATGGGCTGTTCGTGAGGCAACTGCAGTCGGACCCCTCGCTGCGCGGCGTGGGTTGCGTGGTGCTGGATGAGTTCCATGAACGCGGCTTGCATTCCGACATGGCGGCGGGATTCGTTCGTCGGCTGCAGGCCGGCGCGCGACCGGACCTGAAGCTGGTGGTGATGAGCGCGACCCTCGATCGCGACCGGCTCGGCGAGGCATTTGGCGTCGAACCGCTCACGAGCGAAGGTCGCCTGTTCCCGGTCACGGTCCGCCAACTCGGTGATGGGCGCCAAGGTGAGTCGATCACGGAGCGCGCGGTGGCGGCACTGGCCCTTGCACTCGATGAGCGCCTCGAAGGGGATGTGCTGGTGTTCATGCCCGGCAAGGCCGAGATCGATCGCACGATCGAGGCCGTGATGCAGTTCGCACGACGGCGCGGCGAACCGATCGTGACATTCCCCCTGCACGGCCAGCTCACGCCCGAGGAGCAGGACCGCGCCCTGGCACCGGTGCCGCACGGGCAGCGCAAGGTGGTGGTGGCGACCAATGTCGCGGAGACCAGCCTCACCATCGAGGGCATCGGCGTGGTGATCGACAGCGGTCTGGTGCGCATGCATCGCTTCGATCCGCGCCGCAACTTCAATGCCCTGCGTCTCGAGGAGACCAGTCGAGCCAGCGCCGAGCAGCGCGCGGGCCGAGCCGGGCGCACGATGCCAGGAACATGCCTGCGCCTGTGGAGCGAGCGGTCCCAGGCGCGCCGTGCGGCCTTCGACGCTCCTGAAGTGCGCCGCGTGGAGTTGGCCGGTCCACTGCTGCACTTGGCGTCGATGGGAGAGCGCGACATCGAACGCTTCCCGTGGCTTGATCCACCCGATGCGGCGATGGTGACGCGGTCGATGGATGTCCTGCACACCATCGGTGCACTTGACGCATCGGGTGCGATCACCCGCCTGGGCCAGGCGATCCTCCGCGTCCCGGCGCATCCCAGGATCGGCCGTGCCATGGTCGAGGCTGCGCACCGGGGATGCGCCCGTCGGGTGGCGACATGGTGCTCGATGATCGAAGGGCGCGATGTGCTCGTACGCGACGGGGTCGATCCAGTGCGCGTGCTCCAGGCCCATGATCGCCCCGGGGATGTCATCCTCCGGGAGCGCCTGCTCGAGGATTCCCATGGCGACGGGCGTGGGCTCCTCGATCCGGATGCTGCCCGGGAGTCACGGCGGGTGGCGCAGCAATTGCATGATGCCGTCGCCACGGGTGATCAGTCGTCGATCGATGACGCGGCGTGCGCCCGCGCCATGCTGGCCGGGTTCCCCGACATGGTGGCTTGGCGCCCCGATGCCCAGAAGCCGACCGCCTACCTGGCAGGGCGGCGCAAGGTGGCGATCGATCGCCAGAGCGCGCTGCGCGGTGCCGGCCCGTTCCTCGCACTCGATGTCCGCGAGGGTGGCGGAACCGAGGTGCAGGAGTCCACGCTTTCGATGACGATCGGCCTTGATGAAGCTTGGGTGCGCGAAGCGTTTCCTGGCCGCTTCGTGCGTACGGTAAGCGAGCGGTGGGAGCCCGGAAGCCTTGCGGTCGAAGAGGTCGAGGAGGAACGCTTCGATGATGCTGTGCTGTCGCGCACGGTCCGGCCGCCGCGCGACCTTGGCCGGGCCAGCGAGCTGATCGCGTCCATGGTCCTGTCAGGTGAGCTGGTGCCCGAGCGTTATGACGATGATGCCCGCCAGTGGATCGAGCGCGTGCGCTGCGTTCGGGAGTGGTTTCCCGATCGTGCGCTCCCGGCCTACGACGGGAACGACCTGAAGCTCGCCTGGTCGGACTGGGCGCATGGCGCGACCCGGTGGAACCAGGTGCGTGATCGACCGGTGCTTGAGCGGCTCAAGGACCTGCTCACGCACGAGGACTGCCGATTCGTCGAGCGCATGGCGCCGGGTGCGATCAAGCTCTCGCGTGGATTCTCCATGAAGCTCTCCTACGAGGCCGGCAAGCCGCCCCGTGGTCGTGCGAAGATCCAGGACTTCTACGACACGGCGGCGCATCCGAACGTGGCGGCGGGCCGCGTGCCGGTGTTGCTCGAGATCCTCGGTCCCAACTTCCGCCCGCTGCAGGTCACCTCGGACCTGCCGGGCTTCTGGACGCGGCTCTACCCGGACATCGTCCCGGCGCTCAAGCGGCGCTATCCACGCCACGAGTGGCGCTGAAGGTCACTCGAAGTCGTCAGCCGAACCCATGTACTCGTCGCCCGTTCGCCACGATCGACGGCTCGTGGTCCGTTCGCGCGTCGCCTGCGCCGGCCGAGGTTCGACGGAATCGAAGCGAGGGAGCTTGGTGGCCCAGGGCCGTGTGCCCAGATAGACCTGGTGCACCAGATCGACGGCTTCGCTCACGCTGTCGGTCAGGTGGAACAATTCGAAGTCCTCGGGGCTGATCGCCTTGTTGCGCTCGAGCATCGTGCCGCGGATCCAATCGAAGAGCCCGCCCCAGAAGGTCTTGTCGACGAAGACCACGGGGAAGGGCGCGATCTTCATCGTCTGGATCAGGGTGAGGCTCTCGAACGCCTCGTCCATCGTGCCCATGCCGCCGGGGAAGATGATGAAGCCACGAGAGTGCTTCACGAACATGACCTTGCGGATGAAGAAGTAGCGGAACGAAAGCTCGATCGACTGATAGGGGTTCGGCTCCTGCTCGCGCGGAAGCGTGATGTTCAGGCCCACACTCACGCCGCCGGCCTCAAGAGCACCCTTGTTGCCCGCTTCCATGATGCCGGGTCCTCCTCCGGTGATCACGGGAAAGCCTCTCCCGACGAGCAAGCGGCCGCACTCCTCGGCAGCCGCGTACTCGGGTGCTTCCTTCGCGGTTCGCGCACTGCCGAAGATGCTCACCCCGGGGCCGATGCGCGCGAGGGCATCGGTGGCGTCGACGAATTCGCTCATCATGCGCAGGGCGCGCCAGGACTCCTGGGCGTAATTCACATGGACTTGATGCTGTGGCTCGATCATGGTGGTCCATGCTAGGCCGCGGGCATTCTCGGAACGAAACTCGCAAAGCCTTGTCGCGTAAAGCGTTATGTTCCGGCTTTTGCGTCGAAGGCAGGCGATCGGTAGACTCGCCCGGATGCCGAGGAAGAGCGCTTCAACGGGCCGCAGTTCGCGCACCACCATCAAGCAGGGCTCAAGCAAGGCTGCGACGAAGCCGAGTGCGAAATCCGGCACCAAGCCTGTTCCGAAGCCACAGTCCACTGCCGCGATACCCCCGGCCAGCGGCCCCGCGACGGCACAGGTCGTTGCCACGAAGCCCGCGCCGAAGGCTCCACCGGTCGTGGCGGCGCCTGCGGCGCATCGCAATGTGCTCGACGAGGCTCCGGTCACGCATGTACCCATCATCGGCGTGCCGGCGATGCGGGGGGCGGCGCCGAAGCGTGCCGAGGAGCCGCTCGAACCGAAGCTCGCTGAGCACCGGACGAGCGAATTGTCCAGAAGCGAGCAGACCAAGGCGCGACGCGGCGATTTCAGCGACTACTCGGTGGCCCTGAAGTGGCTGAACGAGCGCGTGGATCTTGAGCGCCTGCACACCGTGCAGTACAGCGATGAGCCCTTCAAGCTCGACCGCATGCACAAGCTGCTGGAGGTGCTCGGCAACCCGCACGAGCAGGTGAAGTGCGTGCATGTGGCCGGCACCAACGGCAAGGGCAGCACCGTGGCGATGGTGAGTGCGATGCTGCAGGCCTGTGGCTATGCGGTGGGGCAGTTCGTCAGTCCGCATCTGGTCGATGTGCGCGAGCGCGTGACGATCAATGGCGCCATGCCCAGCGAGGCTGACTTCCTCGATCTCATGCGGCGCGTGGCCAAGGCCGCCGGCAAGCTCCCGTTCGAACCGACCTTCTTTGAGCTCATGACGGCGCTGTCGTTCGTGCATTTCGCCGAGCAGGCTGTCGACATCGCGGTCATCGAGGTCGGCCTGGGTGGCCGGCTGGACTGCACCAATGTCGTCACGCCGCTGGTCTCGGTCGTGACATCGATCGACCTTGATCACACGCGGGTCCTCGGCAAGGATGTGAAGAGCATTGCGCGTGAGAAGGCCGGCATCTTCAAGTCGGGCGTTCCTGCGCTGGCGTTCGAGGCCCAGCCCGAGGTCGAGGCCGTCTTCCGCGAGGTGGCGGCTCGTGTCGGTGCACCGCTGATGATCGTCAACAAGGACATCGAGTTCAGCAGCCGCTTCTGCACGACGCCGGACCTGGGAGCGCACACGCGCGTGTGCTTCTACACCCGCACCACGCGCCTCGAGCACCTGCCGGTGCCTCTGCCGGGCGAGCATCAGGCGGCCAATTGCGGCTTGGCGCTGGCGGTGATCGATGTGCTCAAGTCGGCCGGCTTCTCGTGCCCCGATGACAAGGTCAGCCTCGGGCTCATGGCGACAAGGATCCGCGGCCGCATGGAACTCATTGCAGATCGCCCACGCATCCTCGTGGACGGCGCCCACAATCCGGCAAGCGTTGGCACGCTCATGCGCTGCGTCGGAGCCCATGTCCCGTACGACAGCATGGTGTGCATCTTCGGGTGCTGCCGAGACAAGGACATGGCTGGGCTGCTTGACAAGGTCCACCTCGGCGCCGACAAGGTCATCTTCACGCGCGCAGCCGGGACACCGCGGGCTGCCGACCCCAACGAATTGCAGCGCATGTTCGCCGAGCGCAGCGGCAAGATGAGCCAGGTCACCCGTTCGCTGTCGGAGGCTCTGGATGTGGCCACGCGAGCGGTCGGTCGCGAAGACCTGATTTGCGTCACCGGAAGCTTCTACCTCGTCGGTGAGGCGATGCGCCTGGTGGGTCAGCGCCGACCTGCTTGAGCCAGCAGGGCAGACTCCACGGGTAGGCTCCGCCTATCCATGGATGAGCAACGCAACGAGACTCCCCATCGCTACGGCGCGACGCTGGCCAACGAACTTGAGGAGCGTTGGCAGCGCACATGGGACGACGCAGCCGCGTACCGCACGCTGAATCCCGGCGACGCAGGCTTCGATGCCGGTCGACCGAAGTTCTATTGCCTCGACATGTTCCCGTACCCCTCGGGCGCGGGGCTCCATGTCGGCCATCCCCTTGGCTACATCGCCACGGACATCATCTGCCGGGCGAGGCGCATGCAGGGATTCAATGTGCTGCACCCCATGGGCTGGGATGCCTTCGGCCTGCCGGCGGAGCAGTATGCGGTGCAGACCGGCGTGCATCCTGCCGTGACCACGCGCAAGGCCATCGACACCTATCGCCGCCAACTGAAGCGTTTCGGGTTCTGCTACGACTGGTCACGCGAGTTCGCCACGATCGATCCGCAGTATTACCGCTGGACGCAGTGGATCTGGCTGCAGTGCTACGGCGCGTGGTACGACAGCGATGCTTGTCGTGCGCGTCCGATTGCCGAGCTTGAGGCCGAACTCGAGTCCGGGCGTCGCCGGGCGGAGGGCCAGTCCTGGTCATCGCTCGATGCTGCAGGGCGACAGGCGTATCTCGACCGGCATCGCCTGGCGTCTCTCGGCGAACAGACCGTGAACTGGTGTCCGAAGCTCGGCACGGTGCTCGCCAACGAGGAAGTGATCGATGGCACGAGTGAACGCGGCGGCTACCCCGTGCTGCGCATGCCGCTGCGCCAGTGGATGTTCCGCATCACGGCGTACGCAGAGCGACTGCTCGGCGATCTGGACCTGGTTGACTGGCCGGACAGCACACGCACGATGCAGGCCGAGTGGATCGGTCGCAGCGAGGGTGCCGAGATCGACTTCGAGGTTCCGGGCTTTGGCATGCTGCGCGTGTTCACCACGCGACCCGACACGCTCTTCGGTGCGACCTACATGGTGGTCGCGCCCGAGCACCCGCTGGTGGAGGCAGCCATCAAGGCCGGGGGTTTGGCTGCGGTGCGCGACTACGCGACCGCTTCCGCCAAACGCAGCGATGTCGACCGACAGGCCGATTCGAAGCAGAAGACCGGCGTGGACACCGGCCTCCGCGCCGTGAACCCTGCGACGGGCCAGTCGATCCCCGTCTGGACCGCCGACTACGTGCTCATGGGCTATGGCACGGGCGCGATCATGGCGGTGCCGGCGCACGATGAGCGTGACTTCGATTTCGCGCGCACCTTCGGCCTTCCCGTGCGACAGGTCGTCGACATCGCTGGCGTGGCGTTCGATGGGACCGGTGCCACCAGCGGCCACGGCGTGGCTTGCAACAGCAGCGGTCCGTCCTGCTCGATCGACGGTCTCGACACCACACGAGCCAAGGCTGCGGTGATCGATTGGCTCATGAAGACCGGTCGCGGTGCGCGGCGGGTGAACTACAAGCTTCGCGACTGGCTCTTCAGCCGGCAGCGCTACTGGGGTGAGCCGTTCCCGATCGTGTATGACGCGGCGGGTCGCCACTATCCGGTTTCGGAGCGCGCGCTGCCCGTCCTGCTGCCGGAGCTGGCGGACTACAAGCCCATCGAGAGCGATGTGCCGGTGCCGCCGCTCGGCAAGGCAACGGCCTGGGTCAACACCACCGCCGGCGAGGCGGGCGTTGACCCGGCGATCCTGCCGCCTGGCACGCCGGTCCGCCGCGAGACGAACACCATGCCCGGTTGGGCCGGTTCATGCTGGTACTACCTGCGCTACTGCGACCCGGCGAATGGGTCGCGCATGCTGTCCAACGAGGCCGAGCGCTACTGGCTGCAGAGCCAGCGCAGCGATGGCAGCCTGCACGCCGGTGGCGTCGATCTGTATGTGGGTGGTGCCGAACATGCCGTGCTGCACCTGCTCTATGCACGGTTCTGGCACAAGGTCCTCTTCGATCTTGGGCATGTCGGTACGCCGGAGCCCTTCGGCAGGCTCTTCCACCAAGGCATGCTCACGGCGTACGCCTACCAACGGGGCGATGGCAGCCTGGTCGCCGTCGACCAGGTCGAGGAAAGCGGTGGTGCGCATCACGAGCGGGGTGGTGGCCCGGTCACGCAGGTCATCGCCAAGATGTCGAAGAGCCTGCGCAATGTGATCAATCCCGACGAGGTGATCGCCGAGTACGGCGCCGACACCTTCCGGCTCTACGAGATGTCGATGGGGCCGCTTGAGGCCAGCAAGCCCTGGAACACGCGGGACATCGCGGGCGTGCACCGGTTCCTGCAGCGTGCGTGGCGGCTGGCGGTCGATGAGCGCACCGGAGGGCTGCTGCTGGCGCGGCAGGCGGATCCTGCGGTCGAGCGCCTGCTGCATCGGACGGTGCACAAGGTGACCGGTGACATCGACCGGCTTGCGTTCAACACCGCGATCGCATCGATGATCGAGTTCGTGAATGCAGCGACGCGTCCCCAGGAGATGAAGGATCCGGCCGATGGTGGGCTGACCCACGCGCAACTTGAGCGATTCGTCAGGCTGTTGGCACCGTTCGCGCCACACGCCGCTGAGGAACTCTGGGCCAAGCTCGGGGGATCGGGCCTGGTCGTGCATGCACCCTGGCCGATCGCCGATCCAGCCATGCTCGTGGACGACGAGGTCGAGATCGCGGTCCAGGTCATGGGCAAGATCCGTGCCCGGATCATGGTGCCGACGAAGGCCGATGCGGCACAGGTCGAATCGATCGCGCTCGGCCATCCCGATGTGCTGCCTCATCTGGCGGGCAAGTCGCCGCGCAAGGTGATCGTGGTCCCGGGCCGCATGGTCAATCTCGTGCTCTGACCCGCGCGCGGACCGAGCGCATGCCAAGCCCACCGAACGAAAGGCCGGGCGGTGCCATGCGGCACCGCCCGGCGATCGGTGGCGGTCAGTCGGGCCTCAGCGGCCTTCGATGCGGTAGAAGCCGCGGGGGTTGATCATGAAGTAGCAGTCGTAAGGATCGAGCGGTGGCAGGCTCATGTAGGGCCGGCCCTGCTCGTCTTGCTTCATGCTCACGCCGAACATGGTCCACATCGGGGCATTAGGCGCCGAGGTGGGCTTGCGACGAATCCCTTCCTCGCGGATCTCGCTCACGATGTGATCGACCCACTTGAGCTTGACGGCGTTGTCGGCGAATTCGTCCCAGTCGCCGGTCTTGCGGGCCTTGTACATGCGGTCCTTGAACTCGGCCATCGAGATGCCCATCTTGCGGGCAATCGGCTCGGCGAGGCGGCGCTCCCACTCCTGCGCCATCTTCACTTCCTGCTCGATGTCAGTCATGTTGCCGTTGATGCCGGTCGACATCTGGTGGTGCAGGATGATCGCATTGGGGTACGCATAGCTGTGTGGGGCGAGCGTGGCGATGGTCGCAGCCATGCTGGCAGCGAAACTCTTCACGACCACATGCACCGGGGCATCGCTGGTCTCGATCGCCTTCACGATGCGGTAGCCCTGCATCACGCTGCCACCGGGCGAGTTGTCGATGACGATGAAGATCGGCTTGGTGCGGTCCTCGTTGTTGAACCAGTCGATCCGGTCGCAGACAAAGTCGGCAGTACCACTGACGATCGGGCCGTTGAGGGAGATGCGGCGGTCGCTGATGGTGATCACGCCGTCCTTGTAGGGCTCGCGCGGGTACATCTCAAGCGGGTCGACCGCATCGCGGAGCTTGTCCCGCGCATCGCGCTGGGCCAATTGGCCCAGCAGGGTGCGCGACTCGATCTCCACGCGCATCTGCTCATCAGTGAGACGGGCCTGCTCGGAGCGGCGTTTTTCCGCCGTCAGGGCGTTTTCCGCGGCGAGCGCTTCCTGCTCGCGGCGCAAGCTCGCCAGCTTCACGCGGTGACGCATGTCGAGCAGGTCTTGCTCGGCCTTCATTCGGGCCATCTCGGCGCTGCCTGCGGCAAGTTCCGCGTCAAGCGTGGCGGCACGGAGCTGGGCCTCGCGCTGCATGGCAGCGAGTCGGGTGGCTTCAGGCTCATTGGCCTTGGCCTGCTGGGACGCATACAGCCCCATCGCCGCATCGAGCCGCGCCTTCTCGGCACGCACGCGCGCCAGTTCGGCAGCGAGTTGTTCCTCGCGAAGCTGGGCTTCGGTGCGCAATCTCTTGATCTCGGCTTCGGCCTCATCGGCCTTCGGAGCGTCCGCCTTCGGGGCATCAGGGGCCGCAGGGGCGGGCTGCGCGGCGGGTGCTTCAGCCGGCTTGGCATCGGCGGTGTGCTGGGACCCCAGGGCGGCGCAAGCCACCACGGGCAGGGCAAGGACGGCGGTCATCAAGCGACGAAGTGGATCCACGGTGTTCTCCTGGTTCTGGGTGAAGGTGGGCTTGGGGACTGTACGCCCGAGCATGGAGGAACGCCTGCAGCGGTGATGGAGTTCGGACCGGGTCCGATGGAGGCCCGTGGCGATCGGGGCCCGGTTATGCCCGCGGGGAGACCAACGCTCCTCCGGCCAGTACGGCGGCCACCAAACAGGCGATCCCGATCAAGGCCTGCACCAGTGTCGGAATCAGGAACCCGATGCCCGGGCCCTGGACTCGGATGGTCTGAGCCATGCGCCAGGGCAGCCAGGCCACGCACATGAGACCGATCCAGACCAGTCCGGCCATCCGCAAGGCATCCAGCGTGAGGATGGTGCCGGCAACAAACATCACCAGCAGGGGAAGGATCCACCAGACCAGCATCCGGCGAGCTTCCCGGACCGTCGCCGATGCGGCCTGTCCGGCACCGCATCGTGCCAGCCGCCTGAGCACGACATGGAACGCGATCAGGCTGCCCAGGACGGTGGCCCCGAGCGCAGCGGTGCGGATGGCGGTCCATGTTGCAGCTGAATAGGGACCGATGCAGAGCGCACGATCCGAGAGGATCCACACCGCGTGCGCATCCTTGGTGCCGTGCGGATTGAAGGTGGACAGGGTGAGTGCCGGCGTGCCGTCGAATGGCGGCGAGATGGCATCGTGCCAACTGATCAACCCACCGAACCACGAAAAGCCCATGATCAGCGCGGCCGCCCCGATCGAGGCAAGGAGCCAAGGCGGCGAACCGCGGAGATCGAGAGCGGCTTCGGGGCGTGCAGGTTCCGTCATGAGTGGGCCCATGGCGTCGCGGTGTAGCGTAGCACCATGGACCACGAGCAGCCCGGTGACCACGCGCCAGTTCCTTCAGGCTCATGGCCTGAACTCGAGCCGATGCCGCTGCAGTTCGTGGCGTTCTGGCCGCATGCTGACCCGCCGACCGCCGCGGAAGTGCTGGCTGCACTCACGGCATGGATGGACGCAGCAGAGCCCGTCGGTTCCGAAATGGACGTGCCCGAGGGAGAGGTCACGTGGGCGCTCGAGTGCGCGATTGACGGCGTGGAGAGCCCTGTGGCGCTCTGGTGCGAGAAGGCGCTTGAGATCGACGATGCGTGGCGCGCCATGCTCGGCGCAGCAGCATCATGCTCATGGGTCATCCGGCTGCAGGTCCAGCTCGACGGTGACGAGGGTCCGAACGAGTACTTCCAGCTCCTGAATCTCCTCGCGGGTTCGATCGCCGATGCGGCTGGAGTGCTTGATGTGACGACCGGCCAGTTCGTTCCGCGTACCGAGCTTGACCGGGAAGTGCTCGCCTCGGATGCCGTGCCGATCGATCGATTGATGTGGCGAATCGTGCGCCTGCCGGGCGTGAGCGACCAGCCCGATGTGCCGTCATCCCATGTGGCCATCTGCACCGTCGGGTTGTTGCGGATCGGCCGCCCCGAGCTCGAGCTCCTCGAGGTGCCCGTCGAGCATGCCCTCGCCGCGGAGATGGTGCTCGACACGCTGGTGCCGCTGCTGCTCGAGGATGAGTTGCCGCTTCCGGGCCAGCCCATCGAGATCGGCGATGGCATGGTGGTCGCACTCGTGCCGCTGGCCGAGGCAGACCGATTCGTCGAAGACTCCCACGCCGGCAGTCGCGCGTGGCGTGAGCGCATCGCCGCGATCGGGATCGACCATGTGAAGTCACCGCGCGTGGCGGTGTGTGCAGCGAGCGAGCGTGGTGCGTTCCGCAAGGCGTGGACATGGCCTCAGGAGGCGGCGCAGCGCATCGAGGAGGGCAGTGCGGTGCTTTACCTGGCGCAACGCGAAGTCGATGCGAATGCCCGCCAGGCACAACGGACCTTCCCGCTCTTCGCCACGGCTTTCGCCTCGCTGGCTCGAGCGGACGCCCCGGCTTGGCGGGTGCTTGCGCAGGAGCACTTCATGGTGCAAGCCCCCGTGGACGGAACCGATGGCGATGACCGCATCGAGCAGGCGTGGTACCGGGTGGATCACCTCGATGGCGATGGCGTCGACGGGCGGCTGGTCGATCGCCCCCGTACGCGCCCTGACCTCGAGCCGGGTTCCCACCATCGCATCGCCCGCAATGCGGTCAGCGGATGGAGCGTCGACCTTCCCGGTGGCTCGTTCCGTCCGAGCGATTGCCAGACGCTGCTTGAAGCGATCGATCGCCTGCGGGATACGGTTCCCAAGATGGTGCCGGAGCAGGGGGCATGATGCCTTCGATCGGCGCCTGTGGACGCACACCATGAGGCGCCGCCTGTCCTATCGGCCAGCGCTCGACGGATTCGTCTTCGTGATCGGAGTGCTCGTGCTGGTCATGGCGGTCGTCTGGCGGCCATCGAACCTGCTCATCTGGGCGGTGGGTACGACGGTTGGCATGATCGTCGTCAGCGGCGTTGCCAGCGGTGCCATGATGATGGGGCTCCGTATCCGTCGGCTCGTACCACGCGATGCGCGTGTTGGTCATCCGCTGGTGCTGCAGTACGAGGTCCGGAATGCGTCGTGGATCTGGCCTGCCTTTGCCGTCTCGATCCGTGAATCGGCACTCGGTCCGTGGGAGGGCTGGCTCGTGTCGGTGGGGCCCGGCGAACGGTGCATGGTGGAACTCGCCTGGCGGCCGGAGCGCCGTGGCGAAGTGCAGCTTGTCGATGTCATGGCACAGTCGTCGTTCCCATTCGGGCTCGTGGGCAAGCGCGTGACATGGCGAAAACGGGCCACGGTCATCGTGCTGCCGCGCGTCGTGCGCGTGCCCGCCCCACGGCTGCGGGCCCTTCTTGACCACGGTCCGGCCGGCCAGCGTGCGGCATCCCGGCCCGGCCATGGCGAGGAGTTCTTCGGTGTGCGCGATGCACCCGAGTTCACGAGCCTCCGTGATGTGGCGTGGCGTCGCTCGGCATCGCGGGAGCAGCTGGCCGTGATCGAGCGCGCGAGCCCGAGCTACCCACGGCTGCGTCTGGTGCTCAACCTTTCGCAGCCCACCGACGCTTTGGCCGGTCGGCTGCCAGCCGGCGTCGATGCTCGGCAGCGTGAAGAGGATGCCATCACGATGGCCGCGAGCATCGCCTCGAGCGCGATCGCGCTCGGCCATGAGGTGAGCCTCCGCGTGCATGGCCTGCCCTGTGCGGCCATGCCAGCAACCGGTGGCGTACGCCACCTTGATCGACTGCTGGTGCAGTTGGCGAAGCTCGACTTGGATGCGCCCCGGACCAGTGCCATGGTCTCCGGTCCCGGTGACGAGCGTTCAGCCACGGTGGTCATCCACCCCGGGCGCATCGACCCAGCCGTCGGCGGCGGCGCCGCCGTGCACCAGTCGGCTGCACAGTTGCAGGGCCTTGCATCGCGCCAAGGGAGCGGATCATGACGATGCCCCGCGCGATGCAGTCGCTGATCCTCGTCACGGCGATGCTCTCATTGTCGGCCTTCTGCATCGCCAATGACTCCTTCGTCTTCCTGTCGTTCTGCTTGGTTGCGGCCGCAGCCAGTGGTGTGCTTGCGCAGGGTGTACGGCCCAGGCGGCTGCCCACCATCGTTGCGCACTGGATCATCGCCAGCCTGATTGTGGCCACGGGGGTCTTGACCTTCATGACGAGGAGTCCACCGGATGTGGAGCAGGTGGGTTTCCTCTGCGGAGCAGCCTTGGTCATCAAGCTCTTCGCCCGGCATCGTGCGGCCGACGAACGGCACGTGCTGGTGCTCGGATCGATCCTGCTCCTGTTCGCTTCGCTCGATGGCACTGATCTGCTGGCGGGCATTCCGCTGGTCGTGGGTTCGCTGCTCATGCCTGCCTGTGCGGCGGCAGCATGGGTCCAAGTGAGCACCGAGCGCGCTGCCGCAGGTCACGCGATGCGGTTCCCGGCCGGGTGGTCGGCCTTGCCCTTCGAGCCCGCGGCTGGCGCGTCCCCCCTGCGATGCTGGACCGGCTTTGCGGTCGCCTCGGTGATCCTGACGGCAGTCTGCGGTGTCCTCGTCTTCCTCAGCTTTCCCCGTCAGGGATTCGGGGGTGACTTGTGGAGCCGAACGCGATCCGGTGGGTTCTCGCTGCGCGTGAGCCTTGCCTCGGATGAACGCATCGAGGACTCGCGAACCGAGGTCATGACCGTGCGGTGGATCGGCCCTGACGGTCTGGCGATCGAGCACACCGATCCGCTCCGGCTGCGTGGTGCAGTCTTCGACCGCTACGACCCCAGTTCCCTCTCGTGGCAGGTGCCAGAGGAGGTGGAGCGGGAGTACATCGAAGGCGTCGGCGACGCCTTCGTGCCCTTCGTCGATTCGGGCATCGATGCTCGTTCGCAGGTCTACCGGCAGATCGTGCAGATGCGAGGGCTTGCCACGAACCAGGTCTTCAGTGTGCTCGCGCCGATCTCGATCCAGGCTGCCGACGGCATGACGGTTGCGTTTGACCAGTCCACGATGCTGCTCACGAGCGCCTCGAGCCGCATGGGCGAGTTCGATCGATACGCCGTGGCCGTCAAGCCCTACGCCAGTGATCGCGACATGGCGTTGCTGTCGGGTCGAGTCATCGAGCCGGGGCCCATCCCCAGCTTTCCGGTGGACGGGGTGCAACCCCTGGCACTCGAGCTGTGGGAGCGATGGAAGCCTCGCGGACGCTCCGTGCCCGATCTCGACGAAGCCACCGTCAGTCCCGCAGCGCGCTGGATTCGCAACCGAGCCGTGGCGGCGGCGCTCCAGTCGGCGCTGTTGTCGGGAGACTTCCGCTACACGACCGATCTTGGCTCGATCCGTCGTCGCCGCGGCGAGGATCCAATCGTGAACTTCCTGGCGTCGTCGCGTCAGGGACACTGCCAGTACTTCGCCAGTGCGCTCTGCGCGATGTGCCAGTCGATGGGTGTGGATGCTCGCGTGGTGGCCGGCTTCATCGCGCTCGAGTACGACGCATCGCAGTCGCAGTACATCGTGCGCTCGTCCAACGCCCATGCCTGGGTCGAGGTGCGTACGGGCGATGCGCAGTGGACGGCCTTCGATGGCACGCCGACGACGACGCTCGAATTGCTCCAGGCCGAGCGGCGCAGTTGGGCCGACGGGCTGCGATGGCTCTGGGATCCGCTCAACTTCGCCTGGACACGCCACGTCATCAGTTTCGATGTCCAGGCGCAGTCCGAGTTTGCCAGCAGCATGGTGAGTACGCGGGAGGTGCTGTCCCGTCCGGTCCGTACCGTGTGGGGGGCGCTCGATGCCATCCGCCAGCGCCTGGTCGAGACATTTTCGGGCCTGGTCGGCAGCCTCTGGCTCGCCTCGATCGGGACGGTCCTGGCGGTCACCATCGTCGTCTTGGCCATGCTTCGCAGCAGGCGGCGCTACATCGCGCAGCTTCTGGGCCCATCCGCTTCGTCACATGAGCGCGCCTTGGCGAGGCACTATCTGGATGCACTTCGTGCCGCACGCCGTCGCGGTGCCATCCGTCAACCGGGCATGACACCGCTGGAGGTCACCGCGACGCTCGCCCTGCGCTCACCCGATGCGGGGATGCACCTTCGATCGGTGGTCGACTCGTTCTACGCCGTGCGCTTCGGGGGCCATCCTGCCACGGCCGACCGATGCATGGAGGCCGCTCGGGCGCTCGCAGCCTTGCAGCGCACACGAACCTCGTGATCCTCGCCGCGTAGGATGCATCCATGCCAGCACAGCGATCCCGGACGTCGGAGTGGCGACGGACCATGGCTCAGGTCTTTGAGCGCGGTGGTGCCATCGAGGTGGCCATCGCAAGGCCCGGCAAGGGTGCCGAATCCCGCGACGCCAGCGACCTGATCTGGCGCCTGCATGTGCTCGAACTGCGAGAGGACGATGTCCTGGTCGAGTCGCCGGCGACGGTTGGCATGCCGATCCAGTTGCACGATGGCGTCTCGCTCGTCGGCGTCATCTCGCTGGGCCAGAACCGCTGGACCTTCAGGACGCGCAAGATCGGCGATGTTCCCGGCAAGGAGGGCCGCGTGCTGCGTCTGGAGTTGCCCTCCACCGTGGAGCGCTGCCTGCGCCGCCATCCGCGTCTTGAACTTGGCGGCCTCACTCCGCCGGAAATCGATGTCTTCCCGCTGCTCGATCCGGCGAGCGTGCATGATGCGCAGGTGGCCTACGACGCGGTGGCGCGCGAGTACCTCGAGCACGGCACGATCGGGGCGGAGCCCACGCGCAGGCCACAGGTCGGTCCACCGGTCAAGGCGGAACTCATGAACATGGCCACCGGTGGGGTCGGCCTGCGGGTCGATCACACGGCAGCGCCGGTCTTTGCTCGCCACCGAACCTTCTGGCTGCGCATTCCGCTGGGAGCATCGATGCCAGTACCGATCGTGGTGGCCGCCAAGCTGGCCCACTCCCGCCTGGACAGCAGCCAGCGCACCTATGTCGGTCTGGGCTTTGATTTCAGCTTTCACCCCGCCCATGCCGACACGCTTGCGCGGCAGCTTGCCCGGTACTCGCAAGCGCGCCAGGCCGAGCAGTCGTCGCAGCGGCCAGCGTGAGCCGTTTCGACCACCCAGCGTCGTGCCCTAGAATCCAACCAGCCTCTTCAGGGATCAACTCCATGAGCCAACTCCAATCCAGCAACCCCGTCTTCGCCGATCAGCTTTTCGACCAGAAGGTCCATGCCCAGCCCGCGGGTGGTGTCGCCACCGTGCAAGGCGTGATCAACAAGACCGGCGCCTGCGCCATGCTCTGCGCGATCGCTGGCGCCATCGCCTACGCAGTCACGAAGGCCAACCCGGGCTGGGCGATGGGGTTCATGATCGCCTCGCTGATCTTCAGTTTCGTGGCGTTCATTGCCGTCTGGCGCAGCCCCAGCCATGCGCGCTGGGTCGCACCCATCTATTCGATCCTTCAAGGTGCGACCATCGGATCGGTCACGTTCTTCCTCGAGAGGATCCTTGAGTCCAAGGGCATCACCGTGGCAGGTGGCCTGGCGCTCCAGGCGTTCGTGATCACGATGGCCCTCATGGGAACCATGCTTGGCCTCTACAAGGCCCGCATCCTGCGCGGCGGCCAGACCTTCCAGATGGCGCTCACCGTGGCGACTGTCGGGCTGCTGGTCGTCATGCTGATCGGGTTCGTGCTCTCGCTGTTCGGTGTGTCGCTGCCCTTCATCTCGATCGGCAGTGCGTTGGAGGGTGGTACGCCGGCCCTGATCGGCCTGGGGATCAATGTGCTCGTTCTGGGGCTGGCGTCCCTGTGGCTGGTGGTCGACTTCCGCGTCATCGACGACGCCGTGCAGTCCGGCGCTCCCCGCGAGGCCGAGTGGTACTTGGCGTTCGGCCTGATCGTCACGCTCGTCTGGGTCTACATCGAGGCCCTCAAGCTGGCGTTCCGGCTCGCCGCCATGTTCGGCGGCAAGCGCAACTGACGATAACCCCGCCCGAACCAGGGTGAATCCCCGGCCGTCGGCCGAGCGAACCCGCACGCGTGAACACCGAAAGCAGACAGGCTGCCGAGACGATCGACGGCGTGTCCCGTGCCATTGCCGGCTGGGCTGCGACCCGGCTGCTTGAGCGGGCTCCCGGCATCCAGGTGCGCTACGGGGCCAGTGCGGAGCGACTGTGGAAGGCCGAGATGCTCCAGCGGCTCGGGCACCTCGCCGTGGCCGTGGCGTTCGACCGCGTGGAGCTTCTGGTCGAGCAGGTGCAGTGGTCGCGCGTGGCCTTCTCATCCCGGCAGATCCAGGACATCGATGTCGTCGAGAGCATGCACGCCCTGCGCGATGTTCTGGCTGAGCAACTCCCCAAGCAGGCGATGGTGGCGTGCCGTCTCATCGACGAAGCGCTCAAGCGCGTGTTCGGTACCCCAGTGCCGCAGCCGAGTTCCCTGCTCGATGCCACCGGCGGCGATTCGACCGCTGCGCGGCTCTACCTCCTGCACCTGCTCGAGCGCAACCGCGATCGGGCCTGGCATGTGGTGCACGGCGCACGCCTGTCCGGCCGTTCGCTTGCGCAGGTCTATGAGCGGATCCTGGTGCCCAGCATGGCCGAGGTCGGCCGGATGTGGCACATGCAGGAGGCATCGGTCGCCGACGAGCACTTCGTGACCCACGCCACCCAGTCGATGATGGCCCAGTTGCGGATGGATGTCCCGGTCGAGGGTGAGCGTCCGTGGCGCGTCCTGGCCGCGAGCGTGGGCGGCGACCATCACGACATGGGCGTCCGCATGCTCGCCGATCTCTTCGAGGTGGCCGGCTGGAAGGTCGATTGCCTCGGTGCCAACACGCCTGCCGACGAGATCGTGGCCATGCTCGATGCGTGCCAGACGGGGCGCCCGATCCATGTGCTGGCGCTGGGCGTCGGAAGTTCGCTGTCCCTTCGCCCTCTTGCCGACACGATTGCTGCCGTTCGTGCATCGCGTGCAGCCGAGGGCGTCCGCATCATCGTGGGCGGCCAGCCGTTCCAGATCGTGCCTGATCTGTGGAAGCTCATGGATGCCGACGCCTGTGCGCCGAACTTCAGTGACGCGGTGGAGCAATCCGAACGCCTGATGGCTCCGGCAAGGTCCTGAACGGTTCGCGCCGGCGTACCTCGGCGCACCACGAATCTCGCGCGGCGGTCAGCCGTCGAAGCGGGCGAACACGAGGCTGGTGTTGTGGCCACCGAAGCCGAAGGAATTGTTGATCGCGTAGCGGACGGCACGCTCCTTGGCGTGGTTGGGCACGAAGTCAAGGTCGAAGCCGTCGTCGGGGCTGTGCAGATTGATGGTCGGCGGCAGGATGCCTGACTTCACGGCCATGACCGTCGCCACGGTTTCGATGCCACCTGCTGCGCCGAGGCCGTGGCCGGTCACGCTCTTGGTGCTGCTGACGGAGAGCTTCCGGGCGTGGTGGCCAAAGACCTGCTTCACGGCGGCGACCTCGGCGGCATCGCCAAGCGGTGTGCTGGTGCCGTGGGCGTTGATGTAGCCGATCGAGTCCGGGGACAACTGCGCATCGGCCAGGGCGTTGACCATGGCACGCTGCGCACCTGCACCCGCGGGATCAGGGGCTGCGATGTGGTGGGCATCGCCACTGACGCCGTAGCCCACGAGTTCGGCGTAGATCGTGGCCCCGCGTGCCTTGGCGTGCCCGAGTTCCTCGAGCACGATCACGCCGGCACCCTCGGACAGGACGAAGCCATCACGGTCGCGATCGAAGGGTCGGCTGGCCTCTGTCGGGGCGTCATTGCGCGTGCTCAGCGCCTTCATGGCGGCGAAGCTCGCCATGCAGAGCTGTGTCACCGAGCCCTCGGCGCCGCCGGCGATCATGACATCGGCATCGCCCCGCTGGATGAAGTGGTACGCCGCACCGATGGCGTGACTGCCGCTGGCGCATGCGGTGGCCGTGGCCACGTTCGAGCCGCGGAGTCCAAACCGGATGCTCACCTGCCCTGAGCAGGAATTCAGCATGAGCTTGGGTACGGTGAACGGGTTCACCATGCGGGGGCCAGACTGGGCGAGCTTGTTGATGCCGAGCTCGATCGTCTCGATGCCACCGATGCCGCTGCCGATGGCCACGCCGCGACGATAGGGGTCACCCGTGCTGAAGTCGATGCCGCTGTCCATCGCCGCCTGGCAGGCGGCCACATAGCCGAAGATGCAGTAGCGATCCATGCGCTTGGCATCGCGTGGATCGAGCACCTGCGTGAAGTCGAGGTTGCGCACCTCGCCACCGAAGGTGACTGACCAGTCGCCGCTCTGGGCGAAGGCCGTGACCGGTCCGATGCCGGAGCGGCCGTGGATCATCGAATCCCAGGTGGCGGGGGCGGAATGGCCGCAGTCGGTCACGGCCCCAAGGCCGGTGACCACGACGCGTCGCAGGGTCAGGGTGCGCATGGATCGGGGAACCTACACAAAAGGTAGCAAGGAGGGCTCGTCAACGCCCCCCGGGGTTCCTTTGGACAAGGACCCGTGGCATGGGGCGCGCTCAGTTCTCTCTGGGGTCTCGGGACCTGCTCGGGTACGGCCTGTGTTCAGCCGCCGGCAGCCTTGCACTTCTTGATGTAATCGATGGCTGCGCCCACGGTCTGCAGCTTGTCGGCGTCGCCTTCCGGGATCTTGGTGCCGAACTCTTCCTCGAAGGCCATCAGCAACTCGACCATGTCGAGGCTGTCCGCGTTCAGGTCGGTCATGAAGTTCGTCTCTCGCTTGATCTCGGTCTTCTCGACCTTGATCTTCTCAGCGATGATGTTGATCACCTTGGCTTCAATCTCTGCTTCGGTCAAAGGGATGCCTCCTGCAACGGCGGAATGCCGTGGGTCGGGAGTATAGCGATGCGGGACCGGGCCGTCGGGGCCGTCGGAGACCGATACACTCGCCCTGTACGCCCCAGCATCCCGAGGAAAGGATCCTGCCATCGAACGTCGCGTCGCCATCGTCACCGGAGCCAGCCGAGGCATCGGCAAGGCCATCGCCCTTCGACTCGCCCGTGACGGGCGCCATGTGGTGGCTGTCGCTCGGAATGCCGAGGCGTTGGGCGATGTGGTCAAAACCATCACCGCGGCACACGGCAGCGCCGAGGCACGCTCCTGCGATCTCGCCGATGCGGCGGCCTTCGCGCAGTTGGTGGAGGATGTCGCCTCGGCACATGGCCGGCTCGACATCCTCGTCAACAACGCCGGGATCACGCGGGACGGCCTCATCCTCCGTATGAGCGACGAGGATTTCGACACCGTGCTCTCGGTCAACCTGCGGAGTTGCTTTGCCGGTTGCCGAGCCGCCAGCCGCCACATGCTGCGTGGCAAGTGGGGGCGTATCGTGAATGTGGGCTCGGTGAGCGGCATCAGCGGCAACGCCGGGCAGGCCAATTACGCGGCGGCCAAGGCGGGCGTGATCGGCCTCACCAAGACGATTGCCCAGGAACTCGGCTCCAAGGGGATCACGGCGAATGTGATCGCGCCGGGCTTCATCTCGACCGACATGACCGATGCGTTGCCGCAGATGGTGAAGGACAAGGCCATCGAGCACATCCCGGTGCGCCGCTTCGGCACGCCGGACGACATCGCCTCGGCGTGCGCCTTCATCAGTTCCGACGAGGCGGGCTACCTCACCGGCCACGTGCTCGTGGTCGACGGCGGCATGACGATGTGACGCGAGCGCCTCCCGGCGCGACGCCAGTGGATCTGCAAGCGACAGGAGCCCCAGAAGGGGCTCCTGAGGTGTCAGTCGTGGGCGGTGGCCGTTTCAGTTGCCGGACGGGTTCGGTCCACTCGGTGCGGGCACACTTTCCGGTACGACCTTGCGTCGCATCGGTGCAGAGCCGCCACCAAGGCCGGAGCCCATCTTCGGCGCCTCGCTATCGCCTTCTCCCTGCGTCGATTTCTGCGGGGGCGCCACGACTTCCTCGGGCTCGTCGGCGCGGGCCAGGTACTTCGACACGACTTCGAACCACGCCTTGACCCAATCATCGCCCGACAGCAGTTGGATCATGCCGGGCAGGCAGGGTTCGGCGGTGAAGGTTCCGCTTTCATCCTCGCTGGCGGTGAAGGTCCACATCGCCACCTGATCATCGCCCACGGAGTAGGAGAACACGGCCAGCGCGCAGTCGGCATCATCGGGGCTGCTGCCCCAGCGGCACTCGGCCTTGGTCACGCCTTCGGTCGCGCGCTTCCAGGAGCCGTCCTCGACCATCTCCTTCAGGATGGCCTTGTCGTCGTCGCTGAGCATCGGGTCGACCTTGGCCTGCTCGCCGCGAACGACGCCATCCATGAATCTGAGCATGGCGATGCGCTCGGGGTCCTTAGGAGGGGCAAGATCCTCCGGCAGGCTGACGCGCTGGTCGATGCCGTAGCGCTCCATGAGTTCGGCGATGCTGGTGACGGCCGGCGGCGGCGGCGGCGGCGGCGGCTCCGGCTCGGCCTGCACGACGGGCGGCGGCGGTGGCGGGGCTTCCTCACCGCATGCGACCAGCGCGAGTGGCGCGAAGATGGCGCAGCATCGAAGCAGTTCAGGGAGCGACAGAGTCTGGCTGGTCATGGCTCGATACCTCACAGGTTCGATCGATCCGCTTCATGAGGCCCTTCAGAACGGTGCCGGGGGCGACCTCGCGGTAGGCCACCACTGTACCACCCGAGCGCATCGCAGCGATGAGATTCGTACAGGATTGGCTCCAACGGACGGGGGCCGTGAGCTGTTCGACGAGGAGCCGCTTGATCGTGGCGGGGTCGCTGCCATGCGGACGGGCTGTCACATTGCTCCAGACAGGGCAGGTTGGGGCGGAGAACGCGGTCTGGTCGAGCGCGTTGGCCAAGCGCTCGGCCGCCGGCTGCATGAGCGGGCTGTGGAAAGCGCCCGCGACGACCAGCTTGGCGGCCCTGAGCCCAAGGTCACCTGCCACGGTGACCGCGCGGTCGCAGGCGGTGGCGTGGCCGCTGAGCACGATCTGGCCCGGGGCATTGAAATTGGCGCAGACGAGCACATCGCCCTCGGCTGCCTTGGCGCAGACCTCGAGTGCCTTCTCCTCGTCGGCGCCGATCAGCGCGACCATGCCGCCCCGGCTCGCCTCGGCGGCGTCTTGCATGAAGCGGCCACGCAGCGCAACCAGCCGGAGGCCATCCTCGAAACTGAACGAGCCTGCGAGATGAAGCGCGGTGTACTCGCCCAGCGAGAGGCCCGCGGCAGCGGCCGGCAAGCTGGGTGCGCACTCACGCATGGCCGCGGCGCATGCCACACCCACGGTGTACAGCGCAGGTTGGCTGATGTCGGTGCGGCTGAGCTGATCGAGCGGGCCTTCGGCACAGATGGCCGACAGCGTCTTGCCGACCGGGAGCGTGATGGCACGATCGGCGGCATCGATGATGCCGCGTGCGGCGTTGCTCGCTGCGGCCCACGCGGTACCCATGCCCACGGCTTGCGCTCCTTGTCCGGGGCAGAGAAGGACGGTCTGGCTCATGGCGGCTCCTGTCTGGCCGGTACGGATGCCGGCGGGTGCGTCATGTGTCCCACACACAGCTCGCCCAGGTCAGGCCACCGCCGAAGGCGACCATGACGAAGGGCTTGCCGTCGGGAATCTTGCCAGCGCGGTTCAGTTCGTCAAGGCAGAGCCCGACCGAGCCCGCGCTCGTGTTGCCGTAGCGATCAATGTTGATGAGGACCTTCTCGCGCGGCAGGTTCAGCTTCTCGATGGCGCTCTCGATGATGCGCGCATTGGACTGGTGGCAGATGATCTGGCTGACGTCGTCCACCGTGAGGCCGGTCTTCCGGAAGGCATCCTCGATGACCTCACGGAAGCGGTTCACCGCAAACTTGTAGACCTCCCGGCCGTTCATGCGCAGGTTCCCCAGACGGATCGGATTCGTGCGATCGCACTCGGGCACGATGTCCGGGCGATAGGGCATGTACAGGTGGTGCCAGTCTGCGCCATCGGCGCTCATGGTCTGGTACCGGCAGCCCTTGGCCGGGTCATCGCAGCGCTCGAGCACCACGGCCCCGGCGGCATCGCCGAAGAGGATGCTCACCGTGCGGTCGGTGTAGTCGACGACCGACGAGATCGCGTCGCAGCCGATGGCGAGCACGCGCTTGGCGCGCCCGGCCCGGATGATCGAGTCAGCGACGTTCATCGAGTAGACGAATCCGCAGCAGGCAGCGGTGAGGTCGAAGGCACCGGCAGGGGTGGCCCCCAGCGCCGCGGCAACGCGGCAGGACGTGCTCGGGCAGAGCATTTCGCCGCTGACGGTGCCAAGAATCACCAGGTCGATGTCGCTGGCCTTGACGCCGGCCATGTCGAGAGCATGCTGGCCAGCCCGGCAACTCAGGTTGAACACCGGGTCACGGGTGCCCGCCGAGATGCGGCGCTCGCGAATGCCCGTGCGCTGGGTGATCCACTCATCGCTCGTGTCGAGGATGCGCGCAAGGTCGTGGTTGGTCAGGCGCGTGTCCGGGACGGCTGAGCCGGTTCCCGCGAGACGGACGCCGCAAGGTTGGATCATGCCTGGGCCGCCGTGCACGACGCGAGGCGCCTGACGAGCGTGTCGTTGATCCCCGCGGCGACGAACTGCTTGCAGCGCAGCACGGCGTTCATGATGGTGCGCGCCTGGCTGGATCCGTGGCTGATGAGGCATGTGCCGTTCACGCCCATCAGCGGTGCGCCGCCGTACTCGTGATAGTCGTACTTGGCGTACAGGCTCTTCACGACCGGATCGAGCCGTGCGGCAAGCGACGGGTCGATGTCGAGGACCTCGGTGGCGAGGGCGCGGAAGATGCCGGCCGACAGGCCCTCGGCGAGCTTGATCATGACGTTGCCGACGACACCGTTGGTGATCACCACATCGGCTTCGCCGTCGAAGACGCCTCGGCCCTCGATGAAGCCGATGAAGTTGATGCTGGGCGTGCCTTCGAGCAGTTCACGGGCTTCCTTGGCGTCCGCCGTACCCTTGTTCGCCTCGCCGCCCACGTTCATCAGGGCCACGCGAGGTCGCTTGATGCCGAGGATGTCGTGGGCATACACATCGCCCATGATGCCATACTGCGCCAAGTGCGCTGGCTTGGGTTCGATGTTGGCACCGATATCGATGAGCACGACCGGGCCGGCGAAGGTCGGGATGGTGCAGGCGATGCCTGGACGGATCACGCCAGGCAGGCGGCGCAGGTACATCTGGGCACCTGCCACGCAGGCACCGGTGTTGCCGGCGCTGAGGATCGCGTCGAGCCGTTGGGCATGCCTGTGGGCGCCCATCTTGCTCATGACCGTGATCGACGAATCTTCCTTGTTGCGGATGCCGTCCACGGGCGACTCATCCATGCCGATGACCTGTGTCGTGAAGACGCACTCGACGCGCGGATCCTTGATGCCGCGCTCGCTGAGCGTGTCCTCGATGGCTCCGCGATCACCCAGCAGCACCAGCGTGTCGTCGGCGCCGAGGCGGGATAGGGCCTGCAAGGCACCCTTCAGGATCTCGTCGGGGGCGTTGTCGCCACCCATGACGTCGACGCCGATGCGCATTTAGGCTTCCTGGCCGCCCAGCTTCAACTGCAGGCCGGGGCGGACATATCCGCAGGCCATGCAAGCGGCGTGCGGACGCTTGGCGGCACCGCAGTTGGGGCACAGGATGGTGTGCATGGGCTTCAGGGCCTGGTGCGCACGGCGACGGCGCTTGCGGCCGGGCGAGGTTCGGAAGGCGGGATTCATGGCTGGCTCCGTGGTCAGGGCGCACAACACATCGCGCTGTGTCGAGCGGCGCAGTCTAGGCGAATGGTGCTGCAAGTCAAGGAGTGGGGGGTCTTCCCATAACACGGAACCGGACCGTTGCAGCCGAGCCGGGGCTTCGCTACGCTTGCCGACCCTTCACTTTAGACGCCAATGCCGACCATCAATCAACTCGTTCGCAAGCCACGCCGCTCGCCCGCCACCAAGTCCAAGGTGCGCGAACTTGCCGCCTGCCCGCAACGGCGCGGCGTGTGCCTGCAGGTCAAGACGGTCAGCCCCAAGAAGCCCAACTCCGCGCTCCGCAAGGTGTGCCGCGTGCGCCTCAGCAATGGCCGCGAAGTGACCGCCTACATCGGTGGTGAAGGCCACAATCTGCAGGAGCACTCGATCGTCCTCGTGCGCGGCGGCCGTGTGCGTGACCTTCCCGGCGTTCGTTACCACGTCGTGCGCGGCGCACTCGACTGCCTCGGCGTCGACGGTCGCAAGAAGAGCCGCTCGTGCTACGGCGTGAAGAGGAAGGCCGCTGCCGCGAAGAAGTGATCGCGCAACCATGACGGATCACCCGCGGGCGACCGCGGGAGCAGTCCCGGGATCCTCCCGGGCCGTGCAGGCCGGTTGCCTGCGACAACCCCAGTAACGGTGCTCCCCAGTCCGGGCATGTCCAACGCCCGAGCACCGTGAACCCAACCGGGCCGATGGCCCAGAGGACCCAGAGATGGCACGATTCACCGCCAGCGAGAAGCAGCTCAAGCCCGACCCCCGCTACCAGGACCTGGTCGTGGCCAAGTTCATCAATTGCATCATGGAAGACGGCAAGAAGGCCACCGCCATGCGCGTGGTGTATGACGCCTTCGACATGATCCAGGCCCGTCTGGACAAGGACAAGTCGGAGAACATGCCCAAGACGGCAATCGAGGTCTTCCACCTCGCGCTCGAGAATGTGCGCCCGTCGGTCGAAGTGCGTTCCAAGCGCGTGGGCGGCGCGAACTACCAGGTGCCGATGCAGCTGTCGAAGCGACGCGCACAGAGCTTGGCCTTCCGCTGGATCATCGGTTCGGCGCGCGAGGAGAAGGGCAAGCCAATCGCCCAGCGCCTGAGCAAGGAAGTCATGGATGCCGCCCGCAACGAGGGCACATCGGTGCAGATCCGCGAGAACACCCACAAGATGGCCGACGCCAACAAGGCGTTCGCCCACTTCGCCTGGTGATCACGGGCCGGTCACGGCCATCCAACGACATCAATGCAGGGCGAGCCTCATGGCTCGCCCTGTCTCGTTGGCGGATCCGACGGGTGGCTGCTCAGGCGGCCAAGACCAGCACACCACCGGCACACAGGATGAAATAGGGCACCAGCGAGGCGGCACCTGCGTAGTCCTTGGCCAGTCGCTGCCCGAAGAAGAGCATCACGATGTTCAGGGTCGCCAGCTGCGCACCCACGACGGCCCACTGACTGTCCCCGGCGAGGGCGAGCCTGAGCGTGCCGGCCGCACAGAGTGCACCGGCGGCGATCTCGGTGACGGTCACGACCACCAGCATGGCCTTGATCTGGCCCTTCAGCGGCGACTTGGCGAAGTGGCCTTCGAGCCAAGCGAGGTTGCCGGCGAAGTCGACCACCTTGTCGATGCCCGACTGGAGGAACAGGATGGCCAGCATGGCACCGGTCAGCAACTGGACCGAGACGCGTGGATCGAGGAGGTCGTTGGGCATGACGCGGGGAATCCTAGACTGAACACCGATGGCACCGTCGTCCCCAACCACACGCACCCCTTCCTCGCGTCCTGGTGGTCGCCATGGATGACGCGCCGCGACATGCCCGGCAGCGCCTGGTGGCCGGTTTCGGTGGAGAGGCCCAGGCGCGCCTGCGTGCATCCAGCGTCTTGATCGCAGGGTGTGGTGCGCTGGGTTGTTCCATCGCGGACCAGCTCGTGCGTGCGGGCGTCGGCAGGGTGGTGATCGTGGACCGGGATGTCGTGGAGCCGAGCAACTTGCAGCGGCAATCTCTCTTCACGACGGCAGATGTCGGCACACCGAAGGCAGTCGCTGCACGAGCGCGGCTCGAGGCGGTCGATCCATCCATACGCGTGGAGGCGTGGGTCGACTCGCTCGACCGCGAGTCGATCGAGGACTACCTCGATGGCATCGGCCTGGCCTTCGATGGCTTTGACGCGATGGAGCCGCGCTACCTCCTCAACGATGCCTGCGTTCGCGATGGGCGTCCGTGGGTGTACTGCGCCGCGATCGCCACGCACGCGCGTGCGATGCTCGTCCGCCCTGGTGGCCCGTGCCTGCGCTGCGTCTGGCCCGATGCACCGCCGGTCGGTGCACTGGGAACATGCGATACCGCCGGGGTGCTTGCGTCCACGGTCGCCATTGCGGCGGGGGCGAGCGTTGCGCTTGGGCTGCCTGTGCTGGCTGGTGCCACACCGGCTGTTCCCGCGCTCGTCAGCGTCGATACGGCCACCGGCTCGTGGCGCACGATTGCGGTCGCTCGTGACCCCGCGTGCCCGTGCTGCGGTGCTGGCCGTTTCGAGTGGCTCGATGGCGACGCTGGATCGGGAGCGGCGGTCTTGTGTGGGCGCAACGCCGTGCAGATCCGCCCGGCGGTCGAGTCGATGCTGGATGAAGCGGGGTGGCTGGCGCGACTCGCCCACGCCGGGTCGTTCACGACTGGTCACGGCTTGGTCCGGGGATCGGTCGATCCGTCGCTGACGGGCGGGCTCCAGATCGACTTGACGGTCTTCATCGATGGCAGGGCGGTGGTGCACGGGACAAGCGATCCCGCCGTCGCTTCGGCGGTCTGCTCACGCGTGCTCGGATCGTGACGACGATCGGTACGCTTTGGTCATCATGGGACTCTTCGCCAACTGCATCGCTCACGACTGCCTCGCCACCATCGCCTACGCCGACAAGCTCTGCCAGGGGATCCCTGCCGAATCGTTCGCGCGCATGCCATTCAAGGACATGAACAGTGCGGCCTTCAACATCGGTCACCTCAGCATCTACCCCGCGCGCATGGCGACCTTGATCGGTCACGAGGGCGCGATCTCGAATCCGGCGGGGTGGGAGGACCTCTTCAAGAACGGCACGCCCTGCGTCGACGCAGGGACCTACCCGTCGAAGGATGCGCTCGTGGCGCACTACATGGCCGGCCACCAGAAGGTGGCGGACCTGCTCACGGAACTCGACGATGCCGTGCTGGCGGGACCGAATCCGCTGCAGGGCACCTTCAAGGAACGCTTCCCCGTGCTTGGGCAGGCGGTGCTGTTTCTCTGCAACAACCACCAGATGATGCACCTGGGCCAGATCAGTGCATGGCGTCGCGCCATGGGACTCGGGAGCGCGATGTGACGCCGCGCGCCGCCTGGCTGGCACTGCTGGCGTGGGTGGCGGCGCTGATCCTGCCGACGACGACGCTCGCGCAATTCACGAACCTGTCCGTCGAGCCGATCGACATCAGTGCGCTGACGCGCATGCTGCGCGAAGAAACCGGAGCGGAGCCAGCCGACTGGGATGCATTCGAGCGTGTGCACATGGAGTATGTCGAGCGCCACGGGCCACTGGTCGAGCGTTCATGCCAGGCGATCAAGTCCTCCGAAGGTGACCATGCACGCCAGCGGAAGCCCTCCATCGAACTGCAGTTGGCGCAACAGGAGCTCGATGGCGCACTGTTCACGGCCGTGGCGGCGTTGATGCCGGCGGATGCTGCGGCGGGCATCGAGCGTGTGCGCGTGCGTCGTGAGCTTGCGGTCATAGCGCGCATGAGCGGTTGGCTCGGCGGTGTCACCGCCATCGATGCCGCCGCGTCGCTGCAGAGGGTGCTTCGGGATGATGCGGCACGGTGGGCCGAGCTGAAGCCCGACGTCGATCGTCATCGGCTGGCCCGGCGGGATCTCGTTCGCCGCGTGTTGCGCGGCATCGGCGATGCGTTCGAGTGCACTGATCGAAATGCGGCGCAACAGGAGTCGACTTGGATCCGCTACACGGAACTGGCGGAGCGAATCGCCGGCGTGGAGCGTGAAGCAGCGGGGGTTGCCGGCGGCGTGGGTGCCGTGCCGGCCGAGGTGGAGCCGGCGGATCCCGCACGCGACGGTGCTGGATCGAGCGAGGCGGATGTGGTCAAGCGCGCTGAGCTTCTTGAATCGCTGCAACGCGACCAGCAAGCCGAGCTCGCGTACCTGTCGTCGCTGCACAACGGGTGCTGGCAGTCCACGACCGAGGCGATCGTGGGTGTGGTGGATCATGAGGTTGCCCTGTTCTTCTCCCTGGCGCCGCGGTTGACGGCGCAGCAGCGCATGACATGGCGCCGAAGCATGGCCAACGAGCTCAGCGTGGGGACCGATCGTGGGTACGGCGTGGAACAGACCGCGCTTGCCCTGCTGCGGGCGCCGGGGGTGGACCAGCCCCTGCGCGAGCGGATTCTTGCCGCACTGACTCGGTGGGCGGATGAGGATGGTGCGGTGCAAGAGGCCATGTTTCGCACCGCGGGCGAGCGCAATGCGGAGCAGTACCGGTGGCAGTTCGGCACGGAGGAGCAGCCGCCAGGATTGCGTGCCTTCATGGAGGGATCGGCGCAGCGCGAGACGCGTGCAGACAGCGCGCGGACTGCGATGCAGGCGATGGTCGTGGCGCAGGTTGGTGGTGAGGCGGCGGATGCAGCTATGGCGACGATCGAACAGCCCGCAGCCAAGGGGCAGGGGGTCGAGCTGCTCCTTGGCGAGGATCCGGAGGCCCCGGAAGTCGATGGTGAGCCGGCAGACTCCTTCGATGCGACGCTCGTTGCACATCGGCTCCGCCCCACGCTGGCCCTGCTCGACCGGTTCATCGAGGCATGCAGGATTCCCGAGTCGCAGGCCGACTCGATGCGTGCGTTGCTTGCGACGCATGAGTCGATCGTGTCGGCGATTGCACAGGGAGACCTCGCGGCGCTGCGCGGAGAACAGATCGAACTCATGGAGCGGGTCAAGACGATGAACTATGGCGACGCCGTGGCAGCCGTGGAGGCCTATGCCGCGCGCACCCGGACGACCGAAGCGCGGATCCATGATGCCGATGACGCGTTCTGGACCGCGTTGGGAGAACTCGCCGGTGAGACCTTGCCCGACTTTGCGGTAGCCATGCGGGTGAGCGCGGGGCTCGCACCGGTCGACGAGGCAAGGGCAGTCGTGACCGCGCCCATCCCGGGTGACCCAGTTCGCGTGGCGCTGCGGTGCGTCTCGGATGAAGCGCAACAGCGCCTGGTGCTCTCGGCTGCTGCGTCCGTCGAGCCAGCTGAATCTGCGGTGCTGTCAGAGCTTCGTGAGGCGTGGGCCAGCGTGGGGTTCGAGTGGCTGTACGGCGGGCTGCTTTGGTGGACGCGAGCGGATGTGAGCGACGAGGAGCGTGCGGCATTCGGTGAGGCCAGCCGTGCTCGCCAGACCGAGCTCATGCAGCGATACCGACAGGCCATCCAGCGAAGGGAATCGCTGCGCGCATCGCTGACACGGGACCTTGAAGCCTCAGTGGGCACGAAGCATGCATGGTCGTTCCGCCGCGCATGCGCGGCGCAGGCGGCTCCCAATGGGTTCCGGGATCGACAACGGATCATGCCGGTGCTGGATTCGCTCCTGGCGAATGCGGGGCTCCCCGCGGGCGCGCGCGCGGATGTGCTGGGGTTGAAGGACGATCTTGAGCCGGAGCTCCGCCGCGCCGAGGAACGATTGATCGAGTCGATGGATGGACTGGGCGGAAACCAGCTCCAAGCCGATGAGTGGGTCGATCAATCGGCTCGCGCACACGCGACGCTGTGGGTCTGGTGGCTCCGCGACGAGGTCGAGCGCCGTTGCGCCGAGCGGCTGCGCCGCGTCGTGCCGGAGTCATCGCTCCCGGACGCGACCCTGCGACCGATCCGCGAGGTGGAGCGCGGTCGCTACGGGGTGTAGCCTCCCCCCATGAACCTCGCGGCGGAATTCCTGGGCACGGCACTCCTGGTGCTCCTCGGCAACGGCGTGGTCGGCAATGTCATCCTCTCGCGCACGAAGGGCCAGGTGTCCCCCTCACAAGCCGGTGGTTTCTTCATCACCACGGTGGGTTGGGGGTTGGCGATCTTCGTCGCTGCCTATTGCACGGCGTTCCTCGGTGGCCCTGCCCACCTGAACCCCGCCGTGAGCATCGGTCTGTCCGCCCTGGGCATGGTGGCACGCGATGACTGCGTGCGGCTGTGTCTGGCGCAGATGACTGGCGGCATGTTCGGTGCGTTCCTCGTCTGGCTGCTCTACCTGCCGCACTGGCGCCTGACCGAGGATCCGCGCACCAAGCTGGCCGTCTTCTGCAACGCTCCCGCAGTCCGCGCGCCGGCGAGCAACCTGCTCGTCGAGGTGATGGCCACGGCGGTCCTCATGTTTGGACTGCTCTGCCTCAAGGTGGCGCAGGGCACCATGGACGATGGGTGCGTGATCTCGCTGGACCTTGGTGCCATGGGTGCCTTGCCGGTTGGGCTGCTGGTCTTTGCCATCGGCATCTGCCTCGGCGGGCCGACCGGGTACGCCGTGAATCCCGCACGCGATCTTGCTCCGCGCATGATGCACGCGCTCCTGCCGATTCCCGGCAAGGGCCCGAGCGACTGGGGATATGCGTGGATCCCGGTGGCAGGTTCGATCGGTGGTGCGCTGGTGGCGGTGGCGATCTTCGAGGCCGTGGCACCCGTAGGTGGATGATGATGCGCCACGAAATCGTGTCGATGCCGTACTCGTGGTTGGTTCGTTTGGGACGCGCTCTCGCGGTGAGCGTGCCGATGTTGCCCATGGCGGCCGCGGGACTCGGCCCCTCCTCGGTGCAGGCCGACGGAGTCCCTTCCCCGAGTGGCTCGCCGTCCATGCCGGCCTCCCAGGTGCCGTCGCCGGGCAGTTCGCCGGCAGTTCCGGCACCAGCGCCAGCCGCAGCGCAGCAGCAGGAGATCCCGTTCCCGCTTCGGTTCGGCGTGCGCAGCGAAGTGCTGGCGCGGAAGCAGGGCGTGCTGAACCAGGTCGTCCTTGTGCCGGATGGCGCGACATACCTGGATGAGATCCGGCAGTGGACGATCGATCGCCGCTGGCCCGTGCTGATCGAGGACGATCACTTCACGCCGCTCTTCATGCAGTCGTTCGCACCCGAGCGTGTCTTCCGACGCGGGTCGGTCGGAGCGATGCCGACCGTCGAGGCGAGATCCGCAGCGATCGAAGGCGCTGCGGTGCATGCATGGACTCCCGGTGCGTCGTCGATGAAGGAGGCGCTGGCCGCTCGCGAAGTGCCGTCGATCGGCGTGGTGCTCTATGACCCAGCGGATGCGGCATGGCCTGCTGCGCTGGCACTTGCCGCCGGACGCGGGCAAGTGCTCGCGCCGCTGGCGGGCAACTGGGGAGCGCCCAACGATCAACTCGATCCTGACCGCACGACGGCCCTGTGCGACGCGGTGCGCGATGCGGTGGCGGCCACGGGGCTGGCGTGGAATGGACTCGGCGATGAGGTCGATGCCGTCACGATCTGCCGATCGATGGCCGGCATGGGAACCCCGGGTGAGCGCATCGAGTTTGCGTCACCGTTCGGGCCTGCGCGCCGCAGCGAACCGATCGCCACGACCGATGCGCTCTGCCGCATTGCCGATGGCCGCGTGCCACGGCGTTGGGCGATCGCCGGATGGATCTTCGGATCCGAAGCTCGCAGCGCCTACGCGGCGATGTGCTCGCTGTTCCTGGTCCAGAAGACCGCCTGGCTCAATGACTGCGTGGCGTATCCCTCGAATGCGGGAGCACGCCAGTACGAGGTCGGCGAGGCGACATCGCTGCTCACCAAGGCAGGCTTCACCGCCGTGACGATCCGCTTCGCGCCGGGCGGGATCGCGTCGTGGCGACTGCGCGCCGCTGGTGGCTGGTCGACGGATCTTGAGTTCATCAATTCGATGGGCAACCCGGACACATTCACGATCCTGAAGGATCACGATGCAGGGGTCCGTGAGATTCCCGCGATCGAGCGGCCGATGGGCCTCCACATGATCCACTCGTTCAGCCTGGCGGCACCCGAGTCGCCGGTCTGCGTCGGCGCACGATGGCTCGACCATGGCGTCTTCGCCTATGTGGGTTCGGTGCATGAGCCGATGCTGAACGCGTTCGTTCCGCCGGCCCTGGTCGCGCAGCGGATTGCCGTCGGCGTGCCGTTGCTTGTGGCAGGGCGTTGGCTCGAGGGCGAGGGTGACCGGTGTTGGCGCGTGCAAATGATCGGCGATCCGCTCTGGACACCTTCGCCTGGGCTGCTGCGCGGAGCGATCTCGCCCGCCCAGCCGCGCGACGGCCTCGTCGATCTCAAGTCGGCGACGATCGAGGCGGTCAAGGCGATGAACGCTGCGACGACTGGCGCCAACGCGCTCATGGCGATGCGATGTGTGAGCCGCTTGGGCCGCCCGGACTTCGTGGGTACGGTGTGGGCGAACGCCATGAAGGCCGGCGTGGCGAAGGAGTCTGCGCCGACTGCACTGATGCCGCTCTTCCTCTGGCGGAACATCGACGCGGTGGCCCAGGCGATCGAGTTGATCGAGAACCCGACCCTCAACCAACTCGACCTGCTGTGGACGCTTGCGGCCGCGCCGCTCGAAGCGGGGCAGGTGGCCAACCGCGCCACCATCGAGACGCTCGTGCGCCATCCACGCGTGCCGCGGGCGTGGCATGACATGGCTTCCGTGCGTGCCAACGCCATCCGTGTCATGGGCAACGATGCCTATGTGGCCCTGAACCGCAGCGTGCTGCTGTCGCTTGATGCGGACGAGCGAGCCGGCGCGCTTGAGAACCTGAAGTGAGCCGAAGTTGGTTCGGTGCGGCCTCGGCCGCCTGCTTCACTTGGGTAGGCCGTCGAGGATCCGAGCCTTCACATCCTGCGGCGTGAAGTCGAAGCGCTCGCGACAGGCCGTGTCGCCGACTGCGCACTCCATGGTTCGCTCGGTCAGCGCGACCAGTCCCGGGAACGCCGGATGCAGCCGATCACGCTGCATGACCGGTCCTTGCTTCACCGGATCCCATTGCACGGGTCCGACGCGGATCGGCTCGCCGGATCGCGTCTCGTCAATCACCCCTGCAAGGTTCAGGACACGCACGAGCGACTTGCCCTTGGCCCACGCAGCGAGCCGCTCATTGAGCGTGGAAAGCGTCGCTTCCTCGGGCAGCTGCATCACGGACATCATTCGACCCTTGGCGGCGCGCATGTCGGGCAGGTTCCCGATGACCAGGGGAACCCCTGCAGCGACAACCCGATCGAGCTGGGAGAGACCTCGCTCGAAGAGCGACGCACGGTCCTCTTCCGACCGGATCGGTGTCTTGCCGATGCCGCCGCCACCGTACGCGTACCAGAAGAGGAAGTCGACGGCGAGCAGCAGCGTCGGCTTGGTCTTCAGCGCGCGCGTGATGGCATCCTCGCCGCGCACGAGCGGATCGCTGAAGAACAGGCCGGTTGCGTAGTGCGCAACGAGTTCGGTCATGCCGGGCTTGGCGGCGGCGACCAGCACATCGCGCATGTCGACGAGCTCGGCCTTGAAGGGCGTGGCGCTGCCGTTGCTGACAGCGACGCCGAAGCCGTCACTTGCGCTGGCACCCACGATGGCGATGCGCTTGGTGACCGATGGGTCGAACGGTGCGGACGATCCGCTTGGCGCGGCGGCAGCCACGGGCTGGCCATCGGCGCGAAGTGCGCGCGTGGGCGCCGCCCCGGCAAGGATGGCGGCGAGGCAGGCGCTCCACCAGATCGTGCGCGGGAGCCACGGATGGGTTGAGTACGCGGTCACGCAGCCATCCTACGCGCCTGGCATGGTGCGCTCGTGCTCGCCCGCGGGGGGCTGAGATTGGTGTTTGCTTCAGGCTCACAGTGGGGTATGGGTCCTGCTGCGGGAAACACGCTCATGCGCAACGAATGGAATGGTGTGCGACGAATGGTGCGGTACGCGGTGGCCGCTGGTGTGCTGGCGCTCGTCCTCCCGCAACCTCGGGTCCCGGTCGCGCGTCGCGAGGCCTCGCGCTCAGGCCAGGCCCAGCGCGGTTGCCATCGTCTGGCCCAGGTCGGCCGGGCTCATGCTGACATGAATTCCGCACTCGGCCATGACCTTGAGCTTGGCCTCGGCGGTGTCATCAGCGCCGCCGATGATCGCGCCGGCATGGCCCATGCGCTTGCCCTTGGGCGCGGTGCGCCCGGCGACGAAGCCAGCGACCGGCTTGGTCATGTTGTCCCTGATCCAGTGCGCGGCGTCGATCTCGGCGCTGCCGCCGATCTCGCCGATCATGATCACGCCGTCGGTCTGCGGATCGGCGTTGAACATCTCGAGGACCTCGAGGAAGTCGAGCCCCTTGACCGGGTCGCCTCCGATGCCCACGCAGGTCGACTGGCCGATGCCGCGCACTGAGCACTGCCAGACGGCTTCATAGGTCAGGGTGCCGCTTCGGCTCACGATGCCCACAGCCTTGCCGGTCTTGGCATCGCGCCGATGCGTGTGGATGTAGCCGGGCATGATGCCGATCTTGCATCCTCCCTCGAAGCGATTGCCGACTCGGTAGCCAGGGGTGATCACGCCGGGGCAATTCGGGCCGACCAGGATCGTGCCGGGGTATCCGGCCAGCCGAGCCCGCGTTCGGACCATGTCCTGCACCGGCACGCCCTCGGTGATCGCGACGATCGTCTTGATGCCCGCATCGGCAGCCTCGAGGATCGCGTCGGCCGCGAATGGCGGCGGCACGAAAATCATGCTCGCGGTGGCGCCCGTACTGCGCACGGCCTGGTCGACGGTGTCGAAGACGGGCAGGCCGTTGGCATCCTTCTGGCCACCCTTGCCGGGCGTGGTCCCGCCGACCATGCGGGTGCCGTACTCGAAGCAGCCCTTGGTGTGGAAGGCACCGGCCGAGCCGGTGATGCCTTGGCAGATGACCCGAGTGTTGCCGTCGATCAGGATGGACATGGGAGGGGGGGAGGATAGCAATGTCGCGATGGCTTCTGCCGCGCAGGAACCTGCCGGATCCGTTGTAATGCCAGCTTCCATGGCCGCCATGAAGCCGCTCACGTACAAGGATGCCGGCGTCGACATCGATGCAGGCGACGAGGTCGTCGACCTGATCAAGCCGATCGTGCGGCGGACCTACTCGCCGCGCGTGCTCGGCCAGCACGGCAGCTTCGCCGGCATGTTCCGGCTCTTTGGCGAGGGGCTCTTCCGGAAGCAGTACCGCGATCCGGTGCTCGTCGGCTGCACCGACGGCGTGGGCACCAAGGTCATGATCGCCGCCGAGCGCAAGGTCTACGACACCGTGGGCATCGACTGCGTGGCGATGAATGTGAACGACCTCATCGTGCAGGGTGCGGAACCGCTCTTCTTCCTTGACTACCTTGGGCTCTCGCGCATCGCGCCGAAGGACACCGCTGCCATGATCGATGGCGTGGCCAAGGGCTGCGAAGCGGCCGGCTGCGCGCTCATCGGCGGCGAGTGCGCCGAGATGCCCGACATCTATCGGCAGGGCGACTTCGACATCGCTGGCTTCTGCGTGGGAGTCGTCGAACACAGACGGATCATCACGAGCAAGCTCGTGCGCAAGGGTGACATGGTCATCGGCCTGGCCGCCAGCGGCGTGCACAGCAATGGCTACTCGCTCGTGCGGCGGATCGTGAAGGATGCGCCGCTGGACATGGACCGTGTGTACCCGGAGCTTGGCCGCAAGCCGCTCTGGAACGTGCTGCTGGAGCCCACGCGGATCTACGCGAAGCCGATCGTGAAGCTGCTCGCTGGCTACCGTCGCAAGATGGTGATCAGCGGCATGGCGCACATCACCGGTGGCGGCCTGCCTGGCAACGCCTGTCGTGCCTTGCCGAGCCACTTGGATTGCGTGATCGACCGCTCCTCCTGGACACCCAACCCGATCTTCCCGTTCCTGCAGAAGCACGGCGGCATCGAGGACGAGGAAATGTTCCGCGTCTTCAACATGGGCATCGGCTATGTGCTGTTCGTACGGCCTGACTTCGCGAGGGCAGTGGTCAGGAAGC
>VGYB01000017.1 GCA_016873115.1 Planctomycetota bacterium
TCGGCCAGCGGCCCCCAGCACTCCCTGAATCCGTCGCGAGCATCAGCAGGCACTGCGGCGTTGCGGTACTCGCAGTCCCGGCAGTGCGTACCCAGATCGATCGGCAATTGTCGGAGCGAGCTATCGCGCAAGGCCTTGGACAGGCGCTTGCGGGTTGGTTCCACGCCATCCGCGTCGGTGTTCGCCAACAGTTCCGCAACCTCACTGGACACATCCAGAAAGGCCAGGAAGTGGTCGTTCTTCAGCGCGCTTGGATCGCCGAGATACCGTGCACGAGGCATGCCGAATTCGGTCTTTGACTCCGGGAGCAGTTCGATCCTGCTGTGCACCGCGGCTTCGCTGCACGGGCGCGCGGTGTCGACCACGCACAACTTCGGCACGACCGTGAAGCCGGGGGGCAGCGCTCCACGCACGACCTGCGTCTGGAAGGCCACGTCCTGCAGATACGGGAGCCACTCACTGCCGATGCCACCACGTTTGCCGCGGAAGGGAGTCTGGCCGTCCTCGATCGAGTTGAAGCTCTTGGCCTTGATTTCGATCAACTCGATGGTCTTGCCGCGGCGCGAGAGAAGGTCCACGCGGGCGCTGCATCCATCGTGCTCGAACACAGCTTCGAACAAGTCGACTGCAGTCGCTGCAGTCAACATGCGAAGCGTGGCCTTCGCCGGGGTCTCCTCGCCCTCGGTGTGAATCACCTTGCCGTCGGGGTACAGGGCTCGCGCGATCGCCTCGACCATGAAGCCACCATCGGCAAGGAACTTCAGGTAGGGATCGTCTTGCGACGTGCTTGGGTAGCGCTCAACCGCATAGGCCAGGCGACGGGGGCAACCATGGCCAATCTTGAACTGGCTCTTGGAGAGCAACGGAACGGATCGGGAGCCGCTCATCGGCCACCTCGTTCAACGCAGCGGCTGTGGTCCGCCGAGGATCTGGGCCCCAGGAATCATCGCCTGCGCGACCTTCTTGGCATCGGACTGGGAGATCGCCCGAACCACGATCTCGCGCGGTGTTCGTACCTGATCGCCCGGAAGCTTGTAGCGGACAACCCACTCTCGTTCGTTGCTCATGTGATGGACCTCGATAGGGCTCCGAACGGTTGCGCTCCGCCAATTGGGACGACTGTTGAAGGCTACAACCATGTTTGGAGTGGATCAAGGGAGTCATGCGGCATCGTTTGGACTGATCGTTCATTCCGGCACAGAAATCCAAAGCGGTACTCGTGCGAACAGACGCCGTCGTTCCTCCGACCGAATACGATGACCAGCTACCATCCCACGTCCTCAGGAGTCAGCCATGGCGAACCCGACGAAAGCGGCATTGTAGGCGTGCATCACCAAACCCCAAGCGGTGTCAGAGCTGTTGAGGCTTTCTGACGGGGATTCGGCGCTCCTCGCGAAGGCATATGCCTTGGCAAAGAAAGAGGAGGAGCCCATCGATGACGCCGATGGCCTCTACGGCTGGCTGTACTGGTGCCAGATGAACGGGATGAAGAAGGACGCTGCCGCTCTGTCACGCCTCACGATGGCAATTCTCGAACTCCCAGAGTCTGCGCCCAAGGGCAAGGCAGCGGTCGTGTCGGCGGGTCAACTGGTCGGGTTCCGCCCGAAGGAGCATGCCGAGTTCACCTTCTACCCAAGTCCTGAGTTCAAGAGAAGCTGCGAATGCGAGCACGATGATGTCGGTCTGTGGTGCGATGCGGGCGAGACGCTGCTGCTGCTGCAACTCGAGCGGACGAAGCGCGGCACACGCACCCGAATGCAGATCGCTGAAGATGTCTGTGAAATCGTCGCCAAGGAGTGGGACGAGGTGGAAGCCGAGGAGCTTTCTGGCCTGAGCCGCCGTCGGAGGGCGAATTCCATCTTCGACATCGCCCGCATCCGCGACGAGTACGTGGGCTGAATCGAGCCCTCAACAAGCCCGCAATCCTCGGCGAATTGGAAAGTCGCAAGGGGCGCCCCCCCATGGCTCATCCGACTCAGTCGCCCTGGTCCAGGATGGCCATGAAGGCCTCCTGCGGGATCGTGACGGAGCCGATCTGCTTCATGCGCTTCTTGCCTTCCTTCTGCTTCTCGAGCAGCTTGCGCTTGCGGGTCACATCGCCGCCGTAGCACTTGGCCGTCACGTTCTTGCGCATGGCCTTGATCGACTCGCGGGCGATGATCTTGCCGCCGATCGCCGCCTGCAGCGGGATCTCGAACTGGTGGCGGTCGATCTGATCCTTGAGCTTGCCCAGGATCACGCGCGAGCGCTGCTCGGCGTTGTCGCGGTGGCAGATCAGGCTCAGCGCTTCGACGGGCTCGGCGTTCACCAGGATCTGCACCTTCACCAGGCGATCCTCGCGGTAGCAGGTGATGTGGTAGTCCATCGTGCCGTAGCCGCGGGTGACCGACTTCAGCTTGTCGTAGAAGTCGTAGATGATCTCGGCGAGCGGGATCTCGTACTTCAGGATCTGGCGGCTCTCGCTGATCATCTCCTGCGACTGGAAGATGCCGCGGCGCACCTCGCAGAGTTTCATCAGGTCGCCGATGTTCTCGTTGGGGCAGATGATCTCGATGCGCACGATCGGCTCGCGGATCGCCTTGACCCGCGACAGGTCCGGCAGGTCGGCGGGATTGTGGATCTCGAGCTCGGTGCCGTCGTTGAGGTCGATGATGTACGACACCGTCGGTGCCGTCTGCACGATCGACACGCCGCCCTCGCGCTCGAGCCGCTCCTGCACGATGTCCATGTGCAGGAGCCCGAGGAAGCCGCAGCGGAAGCCGAAGCCGAGCGCCTCGGAGTGCTGGGTCTCGAAGGTGAAGCTGGCGTCGTTGAGGTGGAGCTTCTCGATCGCCTCGCGCAGGGCCTCGAAGTCGCTCTTCTTGCCCTGCTCATCCGCGCTCGACGGATAGAAGTCGCAGAAGACCATCTGCTTGGGCTCTTCGTAGCCCTCGAGCGCGATCTCGGCAGGATCGATGTCGAGCGTGATGGTGTCGCCGACGCGCACATCGCCGAGGGTCTTCATCCCGGCGCAGACCGAGCCCACCTGCGACAGGCAGAGTTCCTTGACCTTCTGCGGGAAGGGCGTGTAGCGCAGGAGCTCGGTCACGCTGAAGGTGCGCCCGGTGCCCATCATGCGGATCTTGTCGCCCTGGCGGAGCTGGCCATCGAAGATGCGCACATACATCACGACGCCGCGGTATTCGTCGTACTTGGCATCGAAGACGAGGCCGCGCAGCTTGGTCGTGGTTGGCGCCTTGGGCTCGGGGAGCTTCTCGCAGATCGCATCGAGCAGTTCGCTGATGCCCTGACCGGTCTTGGCGCTCACCAGGAGGCAGTCCTCGGCAGCGAACCCGAAGACCTGCTCGATTTCCATGGCGACACGCTCGGGTGCTGCGGCGGGGAGGTCGATCTTGTTGACGACCGGGATGATCGTGAGGTCGCCGGCGACCGCGAGGTACGCATTGGCGACCGTCTGCGCTTGCACGCCCTGCGTGCTGTCGACGACGAGCACGGCGCCTTCACACGCCTTGAGGGCGCGGGAGACCTCGTAGGCGAAATCCACATGGCCGGGCGTGTCGATGAAGTTGAGCTCGTACTCCTCGCCCCTCCAAGTGTGGCTCACGGTGACGGCGCTCGCCTTGATGGTGATGCCGCGTTCGCGCTCAAGGTCCATCGAGTCGAGCATCTGCGCACGGGCCTCACGCTCGCTGACGGCCTTGGTGGCCTGCAGCAGGCGATCGGCGAGCGTGCTCTTGCCGTGGTCGATGTGGGCGATGATGGAGAAGTTGCGGATCTTCACGGCGTGGTCCGGAGAGTCCTGAAGTCTATGCGACCCGACCGCATTCTGGACATTCCATCGCGCCTTGGTCCAGGAGGTGTCCGCAGCCTTCGCAGACCGGGGTCCCCGAGCGCTTCATGGCCATGCGGTAGCAGGGGGCGTAGTGGCGCCGGAACGCGACGACGAATGCCAGATGCTGGATCGCCAGGATCGGGATCAGGCCGAGTGCCGTGGCGGCGATGAACGCGCCTGTGGCCAGGGAACCCTTCGCTGCCAGGGCGGCGAGGAACAGGAAGAACCACGCCCACATGAGCCAACCGGGCACGGCGATCAGGCTCCAGAGGATGAAGCCCACGGTGTGGTGCCAACTCCTGAGCATGATCAGATTCGCAACCCAGTGCAGGTGAACCTGCTCGCGCCAGCCGGGGCGGAAGGTCGGATCGGCAAGGTCAGGCAGCCAGCCCATGCAGCGCCCTGGGGCTCCCGCACTCAGCGGCCGAGCACCGGCAGCTTCACGCTGCGCTCGAGGTCCTCGGTCGGCTGCATCACGAGGTCGTAGCCATCGCTCGCGACGACCGTGCAGCGCACGAGTTCGCCCGCCACGAGCGGCTCGCGGCTGTGGATGTAGCTGAGGCTGTCGATCTGCGGTGCCTGGAAGTAGGTGCGCCCCGTGAAGAGCGAGCCGCCCTTGGTCACGCCGGTCGTGGCGCGCCCGGTGGTGCGGCCCTTGACGGGGCCCTCGACGAGCACATCGAACTGCACCTTCTCTTCCGCGAGGTACGCCGCATTCTCGAAGGCGATCTCCTGCTGGAGCAGCATGAGTTCCTGCTCGCGGGCCTCCTTGATCTCGTCCGGCACATGCAGGGCGGGGTCCTTGTCCATCGTGCCGCTGGGCGTGCCATCCTCGGGCGAGTACTTGAAGACGCCGACCGCATCGAATTGGCATTCGTCGATGAAGGCCAGCAGGTCCTCGTGATCCTCCTGCGTCTCGCCGGGGTGACCGGTGATGAAGGTCGTGCGGATCGCCATGCCGGGGATGCGGTCGCGCAACTTCATCACGAGGTCGCGCTGCTGCGTGGCAGTGGTGCGGCGGCGCATGAGTTCGAGCATGCGTTCGCTGCCGTGCTGCAGCGGGATGTCGATGTACTTGACCACATTGCGCAGGCGCGCGATCGTGTCGATCATCGAATCGGTGAAGTTCGACGGGTAGGCGTACATCAGGCGCAGCCACGCGCCACCGCGTTCGTTCGCGGCCGCATCGAGCGCGGTGAGCATGCCCTCGAGCCCGCCGTCGTAGCCGATGTCCATCCCGAAGCTCGTGGTGTCCTGCCCGATCAGGTTGAGCTCGAAGGCCCCGTCCTGGAAGAGGCCCTTGGCCTCGGCGACGATCGCATCCACCGGCTTCGAGCGCATCTTCCCGCGGATCCCCGGGATCGTGCAGAACGCGCAGCGCTGGTTGCAGCCCTCGCTCACGCGCAGGTACGCCCAGTGGCGAGGCGTCAAGCGGTAGCGCTGCTCGTCGCCCTCGAAGTAGCCGATGCCCTGGCCATCCTTGCCGTGCACGGTCAGGCCGGTGGTCTCGATGCCGCGTTCCTTGGCGGCCTGGATCGCGTTGCCCGAGATCCAGTAGCGCGGGGCATCCTTGGTCACGCCTGCGCGGGCGGCGCGCTCGCCGCGCACGGCCTCGATGATGTGATCGCGGTCGAAGACGCCGATCATGGCATCGATGCCGGGCGCCCACTCGAGCATCTTGGCGCGGTGGCGCTGCACGAGGCAGCCGGCCACGACCACGCGCTGCAGTTCGCCCCGCTCCTTGCGCGCGATCGCATCCTTGATCACGCCCAGGCTCTCGTCCTTGCTCGCCTCCAGGAACCCGCAGGTGTTGACGACGATGGCGTCCGGCGAATCGTCCTCGTTGACGAGCTCGAGCCCATCGGCGCGGAGCAGGCCCAGCATCTTCTCGCTGTCAACGAGATTCTTCGGACAGCCGAGGCTGACGAAGCTGACGCGGGAGACGGTGCCGGTGGCGCTCATGGGCACCACATCCTAGGTCACGCCGGCGCACGTCAAGCGCGGTAGAGGCGATGTCGCTCGACGATCTCGACGACGGCAGGAAGGATGCCGTTTGGCCGTTCGCCCCGGCCGAGCGCTGCACGAAGGGCGGTCGAGCTCAGGTCGACGGGGGCGACCGGCAGCAGCCAGTCGGTGGTTTCACCGAGGCCGTAGCGCTGGGAGAACTCCGTGAGCCAGGAGCGGACCTCGTCCACGGTGTGCGGGGGCCGGATGACGACGGCAGGTCGTGCGAGGTCCAGGATCGCTCGCCAGTCCCGCCAGCGATCCAGTTGCATCAGCGCATCGGAGCCGATGAGGAGCCGCACCGAGCGAGGTCCGTGCTCGGTGCTGCCGGGGATCAATGGCAGCAGCGTGCGCAGCGTGTCGATGGTGTAGCTCGCCCCGCCGCGCTCGAGTTCGCAGCCACTGACCATGATCGCGGCGCTCGTGCGGGGCATGTCGGGATCGTGCAGTGCGGCCTGGAGCATCTCCCAGCGCACGGCCGGCGGCGCTGCCTTCGCATCCTTGAGGGGATTCGCGGCCGCAGGCACGATGATCGCGCTCGAGGCGGAGACCGTGCGGCAGGCCTCGATCAGCATGCCGAGGTGGCAGCGGTGCGGGGGATCGAAGGTCCCGCCCATGATGAGTGCGGGGTGTGCGGTGCTGCACGCCACGGGTGCACCATCGACGGCATCGAGCATGTGCACGAGCAGGGCCTGCGCACGAGCGAGCGCGCGTGAGCTGCGTGACTGCAGCGTCATGAGCCTGGCGCCCAGGCTCGGCGACCTCAGCACCGCAGCCGCGGCAGCGGCCACCTTGGGATTCCCATCCGCGTCGACGAGGTCGAGCACCTCGATCGGCATCTCGTCGAGCGGGCCGTCGCTCACGGCGCGAATGACAGTCCAGGCCATGCCTCGCGCCGAGGCAGCCTGCGCGAAGGCCCAGCACTCCATGTCGACGAGGTTCGCACCGGTGCGTTCGGCGAACGCCACTCGATCCGACGGCGTGGCGATGATCGTGTCGGCGTGGCCGACGGTGGTCGTCGACTTGGGTGGAGCCAACCGCGCCGTGGGGGAGTGCGTGCTCGACCCGGTCGCTGCATCGACGACGCGATCGATGACCCACGCGGTCTCGCGGTCACACGGCTCACGAAGGCCGCCCGCGATGCCGAAGAGCACCGCATGGCGCGGTCGGTCGGGAAGTCCATCGATGCGTGTGAAGGCGCGCTCGATCGCATCGCGTCCGATGCCGCACTGGATCACGGGAACCGGACGGCCGCAGGACTCTGCAGCCTTGCGCTCGATCAGCATGGGGCAGACGATGATCGAGGACCCAGCGCGACCGGGATGGAATGTCGGTTGGCTCTCGTGCGGCACGGACTCGAGGCTACCGGGGTGGGCCAGAGGTCGTGCGCACTGGGGAAGTCCTCGCCACGGAGCGCCGGAGTCGCTATAGTCTTCGCCCGTCCACCGACTGGCCCCATCGTCTAGCCCGGTCTAGGACATCTCCCTTTCACGGAGAGGACAGGGGTTCAAATCCCCTTGGGGTCATTCACCTTGCAGCCCCGGCGGATGCCGGGGCTGCTTCGTTTCATGACCCACCGCAGCGCCCGCTGCAGCTGATGCTGCAGCGGCCACCGCGGGGCGCGCTCGGGCTCCTCGTCCGGCGCGGCCGTCGGCTGCGCCGCCGTGCGCGCCAAGCCTCGTCGCCCTCGCCCGCCTCAAGGGGCTGTGTCGCCTGGGTCTCGGGCTCGCGCCCTCGACCCGGCGTCAAATCCCCTTGGGGTCATTCACCTTGCAGCCCCGGCGGATGCCGGGGCTGCTTCGTTTCATGACCCACCGCAGCGCCCGCTGCAGCTGGCGCGGGTGATTCGTCTGGAATATCGACCCGCCATGCGTGACTTGCTCGGGACTGGTTGTAGGTTCCGTCACCCCAATGGGGCCAAGAACCATGAAGATCCTGACCACGCTGCTCGTCCTGGGTGCACTGTCCTCGTCGGCGCAGGCCGCCGTCAAGTTCGTCAACATCAACCTCACGGCGGGGGCGGATGACGGGTCGAGCTGGGACAACGCCTACCGCTCGGTCGATGGCGTGTCGCGCGCGCTGACCGCGGCCGTCAGTGGCGACCAAGTCTGGGTGGCCAAGGGCATCTACGAGCCGACCTCGGGCACCTCCCGGACGGTCTTCATCACGATGAAGACGGGTGTGGCCGTCTATGGGGGTTTCGCGGGAACCGAGACCGAACTCGCCCAGCGCGACATCGCCGCCAACCCGACGACGCTCACCGGCGACCTCTCGCGCAACGACAACGGGACGACCACCAACCTCGCCGACAACTCCTATCACGTGGTCTCGGCGACCGGCGTCGCGGCGACGGCGGTGCTCGATGGCTTCACGGTGACCGGTGGCTATGCCAATGGCGCGACCGCGTCCAACTACGACAAGGGCGGCGGGATCATCATCCTCTCCAATGGCCAACCCACGATCCGCAACTGCACCTTCGTCGGCAATCGTTGCACCTTCGGTGGTGGTGCGGGCTATGTCCTGAGTGCAGGCGGCTCGTTCGTGGACTGCGACTTCCTCGACAATCTCGGTGGCTCGTACGGCGGAGCCTTCGATACGAATGCCGGTGCGGTCACCTGGACCGGGTGCTTCTTCCGCAACAACCAGGCGGCGCGCGCGGGTGCGATCGAGACCTACGGCGTGGCCAGCCGCTCGATCACCAACTGCGTCTTCATCCAGAACCGCGCCACGAGTTCCAGCAGTGGCGGCGCGATCTGGTCCGGCAACAGCGCGACCGTCACGATCCGGAATTGCACCTTCGTCGACAACTCCGCGGTCGCAGCGAGCGGCGGTGGGTTCCTGAACACGGGGGGCACCACCACGCTGGCCAACTGCATCTTCTGGAACAACACCGGGACCGGTGGTACGGCCAACAACCAGGTCACCAACTCCGGTGGCACGACCACGGTGAGCTACTCGCTCGTGCAGGGTGGTTTCGCCGGCACGGGCAACATCTCGGCGGCCCCGCTGTTCATCAATCAGGGCAGCTATGACCTCCGACTCCAGTCGGCATCCCCGGGCGTTGATGCGGGGAGCAGCTCGTTGATCCCAGCGGGCATCCTTGTCGATCATGACGGTCTGCCGCGTCGAGTTGACATCGTGTCGACTCCCGACACGGGCGTCGGTCCACCGATCGTCGACATGGGCGCCTACGAGGCGCAGGTCCCGCCGCCGCCACCGTGCCCGGCGGACCTCAACAACGACGGTCTGGTCGATGGCGCCGATCTCGGCACGCTCGTGAGCAACTGGGGAGGTTCAGGCCAGGGCGATGTCGATGCGAACGGTGTCGTCGATGGAGCCGACTTGGGCACCTTGCTCAGCAGTTGGGGCGTCTGTCCCTGATCACGCGGCCGCCACCATGCCCGGCCGGCACGGTGTGACGATCGCACGCAGCTGCCGGTGGCTCGGCGCAGCTCCTGGGTATCGGGATCCGTAGCATCCAGTCATGTGGCTTGAACTCGCTGAACGCCTGTTGGGCGTCAGGAAGCTCCGCGCGCTCGGGCGCGCAGCCGCGGCGAGCGGGCAACCGACCATCTTCCATGGGCTGCTGAAGGAAGGCCGACGCACGCTGGACATCACCGGCAGCATGGCGGAGTCCCTGCCGTCACGGGGGCCAGTGGTGGTCGTGGCGAACCACGCGTTCGGCCTCTGGGACCCCTGCGCGATGTGCGCGCTCGTCACCGAGCATCGGCGCGACATGCGGATCATGGCCAACATCCGCCTGATGGAGGTCGACTCGCTCCGCCCGTGGTTGATCGGCGTCGATGTGATGGGGGGAGCCAATGCCCGAACCACGAACATGCGGTCCTTGCTGCAGGCCATGCATTGGCTCGCCGATGGGCATGTGCTGTGCCTGTTCCCCGCGGGCGAAGTGAGCCACCGCAGCAGGAATTGCCCGGTGAGCGTGGATCCGCCGTGGTCGGCCAATGTCGGTCGCCTCATGATGAAGCACCGGGCCATGGTCGTGCCCATGTGGTTCGAGGGAGAGAACTCGCCGTGGTTCCATCGGCTCGGCATGGTGCACCCGATCCTGCGCACCGCGCAGATCCCGCGCGAGGCCGTGAAGCAATTCGGCCAGCCGCTGCGCGTGAGCATCGGTCGCCCGATCCTCCCCGAGCGGATGGAGCGCTTGGGCGATGCGCAGAGCGTGACCGACTACCTGCGCGTGCGCTGCGAGATGCTCGGTCGCGACCTGCGCCAACGCACGGTCAAGGCGCCCGTGCTCGGCCCCCAGGAGCCGCTCATCGAACACGCGCTGCACGGCCCCGACGCACTCGAGGAGGAACTGCGCGCGCTGCCCGGGACGGAGCTCTACCACAGCGAGGGTCCGTATGCCATCTACTGCGCGCGCGCATCGCTGATCCCACGCGTGCTGCACGAGATCGGCCGCCTGCGCGAGGTGACCTTTCGTGCGGTCGGAGAGGGCAGCGGTCGCGCGATCGATCTGGATCGGTACGACGGCCAGTATCGTCATGTCTTCGTCTGGCAGCGCGAACGGCGCGAGATCGTCGGTGCATATCGGCTCGGTCTGGCCCGTGAACTCATGGAGCAGTCGGGGATCAAGGGGCTCTACCTCTCGAACTACTTCGAGTTCGCGCCCGAGATCCTGCCCAGGCTCGAGGATGCACTGGAGATGGGCCGCGCGTGGGTCCGCGCGGAGTACCAGCGCAAGCCGCTGCCGCTCTTCCTGCTCTGGCGTGGCATCGCGCTCTTCATCGCGCGCCATCCGCGCATCGGATCGCTGTACGGCACCGTCAGCGTGAGCGACGACTTCCGCTTGGCGAGCAAGCATGTGATCGTGGCGTTCCTGCATGCCACCCGCCGTGCCGACGGGCTCGCCGAGCTCGTGAAGGCGAAGAACCCGCCCAAGGACTTCGGCGCTCACCACGGGGATCCCGACAGTTGGCGGCAGTCGCTCGGGCAGGTGGCCGAACTCGAGCAGTTGGTCAAGGAGATCGAGGAAGGCCGGCGAACCGTGCCCGTCCTCATCCGCCAGTACCTCAAGATGGAAGCCCGCGTGCTCGCCTTCAATGTGGACCGCGACTTCGGCAATGTGGTCGATGTCCTCATGTGGATGGATGTTCCCCGGATCCCCGAGCGGATGTTGCGGGTCTACATGGGCCAGAAGGAGATGGGCGCCTACCTCGCCTTCCAGTCCGCGCACCGGGAGTAGCCTGTCAGCATGCGAAAGGACCTGGCGCACGGTCGCCCGCCCAACGAGAGCGTGATCCGCATCGGCCACGAGGCAGCGGATGCCGTCCGTCATGCGCTCGTTTCACGACCCGCGGGCGGACCGGTGGCGATCGTCGCCGATCAGGCGGTGGTCGCCTTCGCCGGACGCATCGCTCAGGGGCTCCAGGGTGTGGGCATCGATGCACGCTTGTGCACGATGGTTGCGGATGAACGCGCGAAGTCACTCGACACCGTTGGATCGCTCGCTGCGCAGTTCCAGGCGCACGGGATCACGCGCTCCGGCGTGGTTGTGGCCGTGGGCGGCGGCATCGTGGGTGATACGGCGGGCTTCCTCGCAGCCACATACATGCGCGGCGTGCGGTGCATCCAGGTGCCGACCACGCTGCTCGCCATGGTCGATGCCGCCATCGGCGGGAAGACGGCGGTCAATGTGGTGTTGCGCGACGGGAGCCTCGCGAAGAATGCGGTCGGTGCATTCGCGATGCCTGAGCTGGTCGTGTGCGATCCCGCCGCGCTGGCCACCTTGCCGCCCCGGGAGATGCAGTGCGGCCTGGCCGAGTGCGTGAAGCATGCGCTGCTCGCCGATGCAGGACTGCCCGAGTGGCTCACCGCCAACGCGATGTCGGTCGTGGGCAAGGACGCCGCGACGATCATCCAACTGGTCGCCCGGGCCGCGGCCGTGAAGGTCGCCATCGTCGACCGTGACCCGACCGAGCAGGGGGAGCGCGCGCTCCTGAACCTTGGGCACACCTACGCGCACGCCATCGAGGCCCGTCATGACGACCGCATCAAGCACGGCGAGGCTGTGGCGATCGGCCTGATCGCCGCCATGACCGCAGCCAGCCGCCTCGGGCGCGTCAGGCATGCACAGGTGGAGGCCCTAGAAGCGCTTCTCGAGCGCGTCGGACTGCCCACCAGGCTGCAGGATGTGGTGTCCAGCCCGGATCCGGCGGCCACGCTTCGCCGGTGCATGGACCTGGACAAGAAGCGTGCGGGCAGGGGATTGGTCATGGTGCTGCCCGAGGGGCCGGTCGGTGCAGGCCTCGTCGAGGCCCCGCCCGAGGATGCCGTCATGGCCGGTTGGTCGGCGGTCGGGGCTGCGTGATCGACTCCGACGAGTGGTCTCAGAACCCGAAGCTCGAGAGCAACGCGCCAAGATCTTCGCCGTCCACTTCGCCGTCGTGATTCAGGTCACCTGCGCAGCCGAACGTGGCGGTGCATGATCCCCACTGCGACAGGATCACACTGAGGTCGGCACCGTCGACGGATCCATCGACGTTGAAATCCGCGGGAGCGGGGAGCGATGACCTCCACGCACCTCGCCCGTATGTCGCGAGCAGCACGGTCCGCGCTGCAGCATTGATCTGCAGTTGACTCGTGTTGACATTCGGCAGGGTCGTTCCGCTCCGTATCCACGACACGCCATCGTCGAAGCTCGCGTAGACGCCCGCGCCGGAGCCGACGACCATTCCTGGAAGCCCACGACCCCAATCAATGGCGAGGCACTGCGCCGTGATCCCGCCCGGCAGGGTGCCCGTCACCGATTGCCAGGCCGTGCCGTTGGACGTACGGAGGACCCGTGTGCTCGAACTGGTCACTCGGCAGATGTACGCCGAGGTCGGATCACCGGGCATCGGGCAGATGGTTCCGATGGCGGTGTTGTCAGACGCGCGCGCGAGCAGCCAGGTGGTGCCGCCGTCGGCGGTCCGGTAGACGCCACCGCGACTGTTCCCGACCCACAGATGATCTGGCATGCCGGGGACCGGAGCGATGCAGGAGATCGTGCCGCCGCTGCCGACCGTGGTCGTGCTGATCGCGGTCCACGTGCTGCCGGTCGTTGCGGCCGTGTTCCTCCAGATTCGATTCGAACCCGCGTAGAGCGTGGTCGGCGAACTCAGGTCCAGAGCGATCGGCGAGATCCAGTCGCGGGTGTCGCCCGTCCAGGCCCCGCTGATGTCCACACACCACGAGTTGATGCATCGGATCACGCGCAGATAGGGGTATGTCGGCCACGTCATCGACGAGGTCGCGGGATCGGTCTCGCACGCGCCACCATCGCCGGTGTAGGTCTGCGTGAAGGTCAAGGATGACGATGTCTTTCGTGCGGAGCCGGCATCCTGCGTGCCAATGGCGATGTGATTCGTGAGCGTGTCATGCTGATCGATGGCGTAGATCTGGACTGCGCCGAGGTTGCCGCTGCGATTCTGCCATGTGGAGCCCACGCGCCGCGAGACGCCGCCGTCGTGAGCGAACCACGGCACCCCGTCGGCGCCCCAGGCGATCCAGTGATGATCCGGGTGAATGCGCCCACCGTTCGAGGAAATGTCGGTCCAGGATGCTCCGGCGTTGGTGCTCTCGACGATGCCTGCCACGCTGTAGGTGTCGACGCCGCCACCGAAGTAGCGGTTGGGATTCGCCGGATCGATCGAGATTGAGGCGTCGTACCACCCCTGCGGCAGAGGGAAATCGGGCACACCGGAGATCGCCGCCCATGTTGCGCCGTCGTCGGTCGTTCGGTACAGGCCAAGGAGGCCGCCGCTGCTGTTGATGAAGAGCGCGAGCAGCGTTGATGGTTGCGATGGGGCGATCGCGAGCACAATGCGGTGGAGGCCGGTGGTCGGAAGCCCGCCCGTGAGCTTGACGAAGTTCGCGCCCGCGTCGGTCGACTTGTAGATCCCTTGGCCGTATCGAGCGACATAGACGATGCTCGGCGTGATCGGATGCACGACCAGGCTCGAGCAATCCGCACCGAGCCCAACCCCGGAGGACCACGTCGCGCCGCCATCCCGGCTGACGCGATAGCCGAGCGAGCCGGTCCAGTGCAGGGCACTCGGCACGGCGGGATCGTCGCTCGAGACGACCGCGATGCCTGAGCATCTCGCCGAGCCCAGGGCCGCAGCGCCGAACTGCGTCCATGTCTGCCCACCATCGAGCGATCGAAGCACCCCGGCGCCGGTCGAACTGACGGTGTATTCGCCAGTGCCAGCCCAGATGGACTCGGGGTTCTGCCGATCGATCGCGATGGCACCGTGGTTCAGGATGGGCGCCTGGTCGCTCATGGGGGTCCACGAGAGCCCCGAGTCCATGGTCTTCCAGATCCCGCCGGAGGCGCTCGCGGCGTAGGCGATCGCTGGATCGGTCGGGTGGCAGGCAAGGCCCGCGACGCGGCCTCCCGAGTTGCCGTTGCCAGCCCAGTAGTCGTTGGCCAATGGCCGTGGTCCGATGAATGTCCAGGCGAGTTCGGCATCCGGAGCAAGGCCCGCCGTGCCGTTGAGCACGGCGGCAGGAACCGCTTCGCCGACGATGCGAGGGTGCCCGGGCGGCGGTGGGCCGAAACCCTTGCGCGTGCGGGGGTTCTCGCCGGTGATCGCGCGAAGCGGCGAGCCATCGGGACCTCGCACGGGGGCAGGAGTACAGGCTCCGACGAGCGTGGACGCCGCGAGGGCGACCACAGCGACCTGGCCAGTGAAGCGAACGGGCCGCCAAAGCGAGTCCATGCGGCAAATCCTAGTTCGGCCTTCCAGCATGTCAAAGCAGGATGCGCATCCAAGGTCGCTCCGCGCTACAGTTCCCAGCGTCTGAAGGATCCCGCCGGGCAGGACGCCCGGCACGCGAGAAGGCCACTGGAGCAAGGATGCGCGTTTCGTCCATAGTCAATCAGAAGGGCGGCTGTGGGAAAACGACCACGGCCGTGAACCTTGCCGCCGTGCTCGCCTCGCAGGGCGTGCGCGTGCTGCTCGTCGATCTGGATCCACAGTCGCATTGCGCGGTGTCGCTTGGCGTACCCGCCGATCGCATCCAGCACTGCGTGGGCGATGTGCTCGAGCAGGGGGCAGGTTCGCCGCTGGTCCAGTCGGGGCTGCTGTGGGAGCCGGTCAAGGGTGTATGGCTTGCACCGAGCCATCTGCGCATGTCGCGCATCGAGTCGAGCGGTCCGCTGCTGCGCGCGAACGATCGCGACCGTCGATTGTCGAAACTGCTTGATGTGATGGCGCCACGCTTCGATTGGTGCCTGGTCGATTGCCCACCGACTGCCGGCTTGCTCACCTTCAATGCGGTGCGGGCCTGCGACGAACTCATCGTGCCGGTCGAGACGGGATTCCTGGCGCTCAAGGGTGCCGAGAGCCAGGTGGCGCTCCTTGATGCGGCCGTCGCGCGCATGGAGCGGGCGGTCACGCTGCGCATCCTGCCCACGATGCATCGCGACGGAACGAACCTGAGCGCTGACATCCTTGGTGCCCTGCAGCGCAAGTTCCCCGGCCGTGTGGCGCCGCGCTCGATCCGCCATCACGAAGCGCTTCGGGAGGCCGTCTCCTTCGGCCAGCCCATCACCGAGTTCGCGCCCTCGAGCGACGCAGCCGCCGAGTTCCGAGCACTCGCCGCGTGGCTCGTTGGTTCGCCGCCTGCGGTGCAGCGCACGCAGGAAGCGTGGGCGCAGCGTGCAGCGCGCGCCGTGGACGACAGCCCCGAGCCGGAGTACGAGGCCATCGGCGAGGCACTGCCCGCATCAGCCCGTCAGGCCCCTCAACTCAGTGCGCGTGCGCTCGATGTGGTCGAACGCATGCGATCGCTCCGGGCGGTGGAGGCCACGGTTGCGTCAGAGGAGGCCAAGCCATGAGCACGCGATCCACCTACCAGGATCTCGCGGCGCACTTCATGGGCTCTCCAGAACCCAATGCACCGATTGGTGCCGGCACCTCGCCGCGGCTTCCCGATGCGGCTGTGCTCGTGGCGCTCTGCGGCAACCTGCCGTCGATGTCCGGCATCTGGCTCGCCCAGTTGGCCGAGCGCCTGGCGAGAACCCATGGTCCGACCGGCCTCGTGCGGTTCGATGACCAGCGTATGCGGGTGGATCTCTTCCACGCCGAAGGCCGCGACGTGGAGGTTGCCGCAGAGAAGCTGCCCGACGCATGCCGCGTGGTGCGGCGATGGATCGTTGCCCTGCCTGATGGATATGCCGCCAGCGATTGCCTGATCCCCTCGACCGAACTGGTGCTGCTCACCGGCTGCGATGAGGCCGCCAAGGCGGCTGCACGCCTGAAGTTGCAGGAGCTGTCCTCGAAGTTCGAGACGATGTCCGTTGCCGGGAGGCCCGTGCATGTGGTGACGGTGGCCGCATCACAGGAAGTGGGTGCCGCGGCTGCGGGCGGGCTCAGCCAGTGGGCCGATGGCCAGATGTCCATGCCGGTGCGCTGGTGCGGCTCGATTGAGCGCGTCGATCGCCTGGGAGGCGTGGTCACCGCCGAGACCCGCTCGCGCACGCGCGCCGACTTCGCTGCGGTCGCCACGCAACTCTGCGATGCGCTGCGGGCCGTGGCTTCGCGCTTTGACACCCCCGCACCGATCGATTCATCCCTCCAACCACCGGCCGAACTGCCTCAAACCGCCACCCCTCCCATCAAGGAGCCCGCCATGGCCACCGTACCCGCCTTTGTCGATCCCAACCACGCCGCCCAGCGCACCGCTCGCACGGACGCGCCCCGCAGCAGCCTGCTCGCATGGTTCCCGGAGTTCGTCGGCCTGCGCATCCGCCCGGCCAACGCCGCGCATGTGGAGCTCGCCATCGACATGCATGGTCGGTTGCATCTCCTGAGTACCGATGCCAGCACGCGCGACCTTCGCGTGGCCCGCAGTTGGTGCACCTCGAACTGGTCGTTGCTCAGCTCGGCCGTGGTCGACCTGAAGGATGTCTCGCATCCCGAGATGGTCGATCATCTCGTGCTCGACGAAGCACGGCTGGGCGTGCCGCTGCACGGCTCGGGCATCCTGTTGCATGTTGGCATCGAAGTGGCCGGCCAGCGACGGCGCATCGACCTGAATGACGAGCAGAGCGCCGGCCTGTCGGCCTGATCAACGCGCTCAGGCGAGGCATGTGGTGCGCAGGGTGCGGTCCCACGCGCCCCAGGCAAAGTTCTCGCGCTCGCCGTCGGTCCACCCCGCGGCAGCAAGCACGGCATCCAGGGCATCGAACTGGTCGGGTGCCCGCACTCCCGCGGGCACCTGCATCGGCGTGAAGCCGCCGTCAAGATCGCTGCCGAGGCAGCATTGATGGCGTCCCGCGATCGATGCCACGCGCTCAAGGTGGGCCAGCGCATCATGCAGCGTCGCCTCACGCCCGTGGGCGAGGAATGAGCCGTAGAGATTCAGCCCGACCACGCCGCCGCGAGCGGCGATCGCGGCGATCTGGTCATCGCGCAGGTGCCGCTGGCGATCGTCCACCAAGGCGCGGCAGTTGCTGTGGCTGGCCACGACGGCGCGCGGTGAAGTGGCAAGCAGGTCATCGAGCGCCGCATCGGCCAGGTGGCTTGCATCGTGCAGCATGCCGAGCCCATCGAGCGCGGCGACGGTCTCGCGCCCAAGTGCCGTGAGCCCCCCGTGCGCCGCATTCCCGCCAGCGTGTCGCGAGCCGAGCGCCCAGGTCAGGCCCACCACGCGCACGCCGCGCGCATGCCACCAGGCCACATCCTCGGGTGACCGGATCGGATCGGCACCCTCCATGAGCAGCACCACGCGAAGCGGTGCGGAGGTGTCGAGGTCCGTGGCCGTGCGCACGATGCGAAGGTGCCCAGCACGCTCCATGGCCTCGTACCACTCCAGTTGCCGGACACCGGCCGCAAAGGCACTGTCGGGATCGAGCGCGTCGTAGCCCGTGGGCGTGCCTGCGCCCTCAGGGCTGCGCTCGGTGAAGATCGTGCCGAGCACCGTCGTCACGCGCCCGCGCACGAGTGCCGGCAGGCTGACGCAGCGCAACGCAGGATCAGGCGCGTCCGCGAGCAGGTCGTGTCCGTGAAGCGCGAGGTACGCAAGGTCGAGGTGGCCATCGCACCAACGGGTCGGTCGCAGCATGCCGCAAGGCTAGCGAGCACCGGCGTTACAGTCCGCGCATGGCAGCGACCGCACAGTCCACCATCGATGCCCGGCTCTCGCCGTCCGAGCGCCTGACCTCGCTCGTGGTCGGCCTGGTTGCGGCAGCGCCTGTGATCGTGGCCGCCTTCCTGCGGCCCGATCCCTCTGGCATCGGGACGCATGTGCAACTGGGCATTCCGACCTGCACCTGGCCGACGGCCTTGGGCATCACCTGTCCATCGTGCGGGATGACGACGGCGTTTGCGCATGCAGCGGCTGGTGATCTCCTGGCCTCGATCCGGACGCAGCCGATGGGGTTCCTGCTCGCGGTGCTCGCCACGGCGGTAGCCATGCTGGGCGTGCTTGGAGCGGCGACAGGGAGTCGGCTAGGCTATTGGCTCTGCCGGAGTCCCGGCCGAACGGTTTGGTGGGTTGTCGGCTCCACGGCCCTCGCGTCCTGGCTCCTGACGACCGCTCGCCTGAAGGGATGGATCTGAACGTGCTTCGACCGCTGGCCATCGTCACCCTTTGCCTTGCGTGCCTGCCCCTCGGAGGCTGCTGGGTGTTCGGCGTGGCGAGTGCCGTGGGCGACAACATCGAGTCGCTCAAGAAGATCGAGGTCCTGGCGAAGTACGACGGCCTGGAGAACCGCACCGTGGCCGTGCTCTTGCAGGTCGACATGCAGACGGCCTACGAGCATCCGACGGCGATGGGCAATGTGGCGCTCAACCTGGCCTTCGTGCTGCGCAAGAATGTGCACGGTGTGCGCGTGCTCGATCCCACCGTGGCGCTCGCGTGGCAGCACCAGAATCCATCGTGGCCAGCCATGCCTCTGGGCAAGATCGCGCAGGAACTCGATGTCGAACGGCTCGTGGTCGTCGACCTCTACGAATACCGCCTGAATCCGCCTGGGAACCGTTGGCTGTGGGACGGACTGGCCGCGGCCAATGTGGGCATCGTCGAGCACGATGGCCTCGATCCCGATGCCTACGCCGCCGAATTCAACATCATGGGCAAGTTCCCCGATATCGAGAACCTCGGCCGCGAGAGCGCGACCGAGCGCAGCGTTGAGATTGGTCTGCAAAAGGTCTTCGTCGACAAGGCAGGCTGGCTCTTCTACGACCACCTCGAGGACAAGTACCCGGATCGTGCACGATGATGCTTCGACCGATCGTCATCCTGCTGATGGCCGTGCCGTGCCTGTCGGCGGCATGCAACATCATCATCCCGGCGACCTACATCATCGAAGGCCCTCCGAAGGTGCCTGCGGTGTTCGAGCTCCCCGAAAAGCGCACGCTGGTCTTCGTCGATGACCCGAAGAACCGCATGACGCGCGTGGCCTTGCGCGCCGAGGTGGCCGACCGAACCGAACGGCTGCTCTTCGACCAGGGCAAGGTGACCGAGTTGGTCAGCTGTGCCGATGCCATTCAGCTCGCGCGTCGCAGCGACGCGCAGGGCAAGCGCGCCAGCATCGAGTCGATCGGTCGCGCGATGAACGTGCAGCAGGTCATCTATGTCGTGGTCGAGCAATTCGCGCTCAGCGTGGATGGTGCCAGCCCGCGACCGGGTGCCACGGTGCGCGTGAAGGTGATCGACCTCGAAGACCAGACCCGCATCTTCCCGGGCGATGACGGCGGTCACCCGGTCCAGGCTGAGTTGCGCGAACCGCCGCAGTCGATGTACGTCTCCACCTCCGGCCGGCGCCAGATCGAGGACCAGCTCGCGATGCAATTGGCCACCGACATCGCCGAGCTCTTCTACGAGCACGAGGAGAACCCGCTCGGCGGCACGCTCCAGGCGCCCCGCCAGCGCGCACAGGATCGCTAGTGACGCTGCATGTCATCGACATCGGCACGCCTGCCACCGTCTGCCCGACGCGGTTGAGATCCATCGTCGAGTCGCTGCGTGCCCAGGGCGTCGAGCGAGATCGCATCGTGGCCGTGGGCACAGCCACGGACCATGCACGCGCGGCCGGTCTGGATGCCGGCCGCGTGGTCGGGGTGCGTCCGAACGCGCTGCATCTGGCCCGATGGACCCACGGTCATGGCCGCGTGGTGGCGTGGGGTGAGTGGAGCCATGGCGTGCCTGACGGCGTGTCGTGGGCCGAGCGTGCGCCCACATCGTGGCGGGCCGTGCCGCCATCGTCGTGGAATCCGGGCCCCGCTGCACCACTGGTGCTCTGGTGTGGCGAGCCTTCCGCAACGGTCTGCGGGCTGATCGCGGCCGAGGCGATCGCGAGGGTGGCGTTGCTTGGCTGCGCGGCTCGCTTGGTCTTGGCGCCGGGTGCAGCCAGGCTGGACCGCGCTCGACAGCTCGCGCACGACTTGGGCCTGAGTGAGTCGTTCATCGTGCTGGAGGACCACGCCGCGCTCGCCACGATTGCGGCTCAGGCGGCCGTCGCTGTGGTGGCTCCAACCATCGACGGCTCGTACACCATGGCGACGCAGGTCGGAGTACCGGAGTGCTTGGCTGCCTTCGCTGCGGCTGGTACGCCCTGCCTGGCCCCGCATGGCGCGACGCATGAACCGTGGGTGGTCCGACCGCAGGAAGAGGGGGTCAATGGGCTCACACTGTGCCTGGCTCGCCTGCTTGGCTCGGCCGGCGAGCAGACGGCCGCGGGCGCACGGGCGAAGGCCGCGGCTGCGGCGCTTCGCGAGTCCTTGGTGAGTGTCTGAGTGCTGCCGTTCAGGCGGCGAGGAAGGCCCTGGCGGCATCTCGGTAGAGCCACGAGAGCCGTTCACGATCAAGGCCGAGCCCCTGGAATCCCGGTGCATCGAGCGGTCCGTGGCGGATGGGATCGACCATGGCGAGATCGGGGTCGCTGATCGGGCTCGGCCCGTTCCAGGTGGTTTCCCAGAAGGTCCGCAGCGTCCAGTAGCGGCTGGTGTAGAGCTCGAACGCCTCGCGCTCGTCGTTGGCCTTGGACGCCATCTCCGACTTGCCGTCCATGGCGACCAAGTGGTCATCGCTCGTCACGGTGTCGCTGCCGAACATGATGCGCGCTTGATGGCGATCGAGGAACGCGATGAGCTCGTCGCGCGGGTGTCGTGAGAGTTCGCGCACCATCCACTTCGTTGCGCTGGTGTCGAGCCAGAGGTTGGTATGGCGGGCGAGGAGGCCATCGAGGAACACGAGGTCCTCGGGCCAGCCGCCCATGTGCGCCACCAGCGTCGGTACGCGCCAGCGATCGAGCATGGCCTCGAGCGGTTCGTAGTGGGAGCGCTTGGTGCCATAGGTCGACGCATCGCGGTAACGCGTCGCGAACCACGCATCGGGATCGGCGCAATGCACCATGAAACGCATGCCGAGTGATGCAGCGAGGTCGGCGGCATCCACGCGCGCGGCGGCACCGAGCGCGAGTGCGCCCGGGCTGCCGGCCTCGATCGCGATGTCCGTTGCACGCGGGGCAGCCCAGAACTTGACCGTCCGTACGCCTTCGCGGTGAAACGCACGGATCCTGTCGAGATACCCGGCCGTGTGTGCGCGCAGCCTGTCCGGGTCGGCGAAGTTCGGCACGGCGATGAAGTCGATGCGATCACCGAAGACCGCACGGATCGAGTCGAGTTGCTCCAGATGCGTCATCGAGTGGAGGCGCTCAATCCCGTAGAGCGCGCAGCAGTCGCGCAACAACGCGGCTGCACGCGCGCCGTTCACATGGAGGTGGGCATCGATGATCGGAACGCAGGGGGCACCCAGCAGCGCAGCTTCGGAGCGGTAGTCCAGGCCGAATCGATTCGACGCCCCGCGGAAGAGGCCGGTTGCAGTGGAGCCCACGCGCATCGTCATGATCGTAGGCGCGGGTGCACGGAGGGCGTGAGGCGAATGGACGCTGCTGCCCGGGCGTGAGCTGCAGCGCGCTCAGCGCTTGCGGCCAGCAACTCCCGAGGACGAGCGTGAGCCATCGCGTGCCGGCGACTTCTTCGCCACGGGGCGGATGCGCCGAGGTGCAGCCTTGGGTGTGGCGCTGCGGCGCACGGGCGCACTGGGCACGGGCTCGAGCGTGGTCGTCGAGGGAAGATGCCGCGTGCGGAAGGCTGGAGTCTCAGGAGCCTCGATGGGTCCTTCGCAGAGGCACGAACCCGGCGCGTGCATGACCTGGGCGTGGTGCACCATCCCGACATAGACCTCGAAGTCCGCGTCGATGTCGAGATGGCGGACGAGCTCGCAATCGAAGAAGGCGTGCGCCCGCTCAGGCACGACGCCGCGGCTGGGTGCGGTGCGATGGGGAATGCCCAAGAACGGATCGCCCCCGTGGTCGGGTGCCCGCGCGAACATGCGTCGCAACAGGGCGTCCTCCTTCGGGAGCACGCTCAGGGTGAAGTTGCGGCTGTCGCGGATCAGGGGGCTGATGATCTGACCCTTTTCGAGAGCCACCATGAGCATGGGGGGGTGCATGGCGCACTGCTGCACGCAACGCACGATGACCCCCGTGCGGATCTCGCCGAAGGTCGCGGTTAGCAACATGGCGGCGTTTGGGATCAGCGCCAGAGCAGGGTCGGCCAACGCACGTGAGAGCGGGGGTCGGTCGGTCAGCATGCAATCTCCCATGGCGTAACAACTGGCCAGAGTCTGGATTGTGATCTAACTAACTACAATATCAAGACTTATGTTCGTGGTTCCCGCGAGATTATGGCTCAGATGGGGCCGACTTGAGAAAAATGGCAGCAGTGTGTTGCATGGTGGGGCCAAGTGTCGTAGAGTGGGGCTGAGGTCACTTGGGTGCTCTTCACGTCCACCTACATCCACGGACTCGACGCGAAGCGTCGTCTAGCGATCCCCGCCCAATGGCGGGCGCGCCTGGACCCCATGGTCCATGGCGCTCGGATCATGGTGTCGCCGGGCTCGGGTGGCCGGCTGTGCCTGTGGACCGAGAAGGAGTTCGAAGTCCAGGCGGAGCCGTTCCGGTCAGGGCTGGTGAACGATGCTCAATCCGCCAAGCGGGCGGCCTTGCTGTTCAGCAACAGCGATGCCCTCGAGGTCGATACGGCCGGCCGTATCCGCATTCCGGATCGGTTGCTCGAGCTGTTCAAGCTGGAGGACAAGGTGGTCCTCCTTGGGGTGGGCAACCACATCGAACTCATCAGCGCCTCGCAGTACCGGGAGCCGACGCTGGAGGACATCACGGGCATGCAGTGAGCGCACAGCGCACATTGCGGCTCGAACGAACGCACCAGGACGGTGCACTGGGTGCACGGATCGCACCCAATCGGGCACACGGAAGGTGCCCGGACACGCTGGAACCCGCCTGCACGGACGCAGCCTGTTCCAGCTTCTGACCGAACCATGGATGGTTCGGGCCACAGCCAAGGATGGCGGTGGCAGCCTCAAGGATGAGGCGCAGTGGGCGAAAGCCCGTTTCCGTCGATGCCCCTGCACCTCAAAGGGTGCAGGGGCATTTTTATGGACTTCCCAAGATAACCATCTGCCGGAACTCGACATTTGTTCATCCGAGGAGGGGTGAATCCCGAAGGAGGGGGGTACTTTGATTTGGTCCGGGCGCGTCGCCTGGGTCAGCCACCGCACGGTGCGAACGGATGCGCGCGGTGGCCAGTCTGGGCAGGAGGTCCGCTGTGCTCGTCATCACCCGTCACGTCGGCGAAGAAGTCATCATCGGAAACCCCGCAGCTCCGCTGGGGACCATCCGCATTGCCGCCATCAAGGGTGATCGCGTCCGCATTGCGTTTGACTTCCCTCGAGAGATGCCCGTCCACCGCAGCGAGGTGGCCAGGGAGATCCTCGAGGAGCAGCAGCAGCGGCGAACTGACATCGCCGGCCGTATCACGGAAGACGGGGCGGCCGGGGCTTGATGCCCTGACCGCTGGGGCGGTCCGGTCCGCGCTGCACCCCTGGCGGGGTACGACTCAATTCAGGGAATGGACCGAGACGATCCCCGGGATGCGCTCCCGGAGCAGCCGTTCGATGCCGCCGCGAAGGGTCATGGACTTGCTCGGGCAGGTGATGCACGCTCCGAGGAAGCGCAGCACGACCTTGCCCCCCTCCGTACTCACCACTTCCACATCACCGCCATCATCCCGGATGCCCGGGCGAACCAGATCCAGCACGGCCCTCACGCGCTCATCGAGCGGTCCGTGGGGCTGGGCCTTGGTCTCGCGGGGCATCGCCAAAGTGTAGTCAGGCCTCGATTCCGTACACTGGCCCGCATGCGCACGGCCGCGCCGACCGTTCTTGCCCTTCTCCTGGGTGCCTGCGCCTCGGGCCCCATCAGCGACCCGCAGGGTGTGCTGGCCACGCCCGATGCGCTGCCAGCACAGCACATCCGCGCGATGGAGCAGCTCGATGCCGAGCCCACGCCGGAATACATCCGCCAACTCAAGTCCATCGTGATCTCGACGGGCTATGTGCAACAGATCCGCGAAGAGGCATTCGACCGCCTCTACCGGATCGACAAGCCTGCGCTCGAGGAGTCCATCGAGGTGAACCTCGCGCGCATGACGGCACTCGAGTGGCGACGCACGCTGTGCCAGCGCATCGCCGAACTGCGCTGGACCGAACTCGCGCCGGCACTGATCCGTGCGTGGGCCATGCCGATACCCGGTTGGGACGACAAGCCAATGGAGCGGCCTGAGCGCTTGGCGCTGGTCGCGCTCTACGGCGAGGAAGGACTCGTTCCGGAACTCTTCCGGACGATGAATGATCCTGCCGTGCGCCAGCAGGAGAACCTCCGCATGCGCTGCTGGGAGCTGCTCGTGGCCCAAGGCCAGCAAGAGCGGCTCTTGACCGAACTGCGCGAGACGGAGCCTGCCAAGGGCGATGCGCTCATGCGGGAACTCAGGACGGGCGTGCTCGACCTGGGCATCATGCCGCGCAACAAGGAGGAGATCCTCTGGATGCGTGCGTTCGTTCAGCCGGGGCGGGCTGCGTTCCTGGAGCGGGCGAAGACCGCCTTGGCCAAGCTCCCCGACGCCGCGCGTCGTTCGCTCGAGGTACGCGAGGTGCCCGTGGCGATGGCGGTCGTCGAAGGGTGGCCCGAGCTTGCCCTGCGCACCAAGCAGGAACTCTTCGAACAGGTCCGGGCGACCATCAAGCCCAGCCGACACTCGCCGAACTTCGATGGTTACGACGGGAAGTACAGTGAGACCCTGTACGACCAGCGTGACCGGCTCACCTGGGGGGACTGTGCGCTGATCCTCGTGCTGCACCGCGCCTTCGAGTCGCCGCAGTTGCGCACGCACCTCTTCGAGATCGGCGATCGCGATGTCAATGACCGCGGTACCGAGTATGGCGGCATCCTGCGGCTCGACGACCAGGGGCGCATCGAAGCGGTCGAGTTCACGCCCCGCGTTCGTGGCAGCGATGTCCGCTTCGAGGCCAGCAAGGAGATGTTCGAGGCCGGATACACCGGGCTCTCGCACTTCCATTTCCACGCGCAGTCCTACGACAACGGCCGCTATGCAGGGCCGCACATCGGCGACTTCACCTACGCCGACGCCACGGGCGTGAATGGCATCGTCTTCTGCTTCATCGACAGTGCCACGCTCAATGTGGATGTGTACCGCCGCGGCCGGGTCGTCATCGACATGGGCACGATCCGACGGCCATGACTGCGTTGCCGTTCACCAAGATGCATGGCCTCGGCAACGACTATGTCTACATCGATGGCTTCGTGCACCAGGTTGATGATCCTGCGGCACTCGCACGCCAGATCAGCGACCGGCATCGGGGCATCGGCAGCGATGGCCTGATCCTGGTCATGCCGCCGGATCGCGGCATCGACGCTCATGTGCGCATGCGCATGTTCAACGCCGACGGCAGCGAGAGCGAGATGTGCGGCAACGGCGTTCGTTGCGTCTGCAAGTTCGCGATCGATCGCGGGCTCGCGAGTGCGAACCCGCTGCGCGTGCAGACCGGTCGGGGCGTGCTGAGCCTTGCCTGGACGGCCGGGGCGGATGATCTGGTGGAGTCGGTCCGCGTGGACATGGGCGCACCGATCCTGGCCAGTGCGCGGGTTCCTGCATCGTTCCCCGGGCTCGATCCCTCCGCGCCGGTCGTGGGCCATGGGAACCTTGCCGCGTCGCTGCGCAAGGCAGTCGGTGACGGGGGTTGGGGCGCCATGGAGCCGGTGGCGACCCTCGTGAGCATGGGCAACCCCCACCTGGTGCTCTGGTGCCCGAGCGTGGCGTCGGTCGATCTGGCTGCGATCGGGCCCAAGCTCGAGCACCATGAAGCCTTCCCTGCACGGATCAATGTGCATGTGGTCGAGGTCGTCGACGGCGGGCATGTGCGCATGCGCACCTGGGAGCGGGGAAGCGGCATCACCCGGGCGTGCGGCACGGGTGCCTGCGCGGTGACGGTGGCCGGTGTGCTCGAAGGCCGGACCCGCAACTCGATCCGAGCGCATCTGCCCGGTGGCATGCTGATGCTGGAGTGGGCTGGTGGCGAGTCGAGCGTCTTCATGACGGGGCCGGCGACGACCGTGTTCGAGGGTTCGTGGCGACCATCGTGTGCGGCGGTGTCTGCATGACCGAGGCGGCACGCGCGCGTGATCGAGCCGTGATCGAAGCCGTGCGCGCGCTGGAGCCGGCTGCGCGGACGGGTTGGCGCGAGCTGGTCGATCTGGAGTCATCGTCCGCTGATGTGGGCGCCCTGGGTCGCGTGCTCGCGTGGGTTGAGCGTGCGCTGATCGATCTCGGTGCATCGATCGAACGCCGACCTGCTCCGACCGCCATGAACAGGATCGATGCACCCGATGGCACAAGCACGGGTGCTGGGGTCGCCGTGGCGAAGTCAGGATCCGATGATCGACGGCGCATGCTCGTGTGCGTGCATCTGGACACGGTGCACGCGCACTGGCAGGGGGCCACTTGGACGGAAACCGGCTCGCGTGTCGTGGGTCCGGGCGTGGCCGACATGAAGGGGGGCGTGCTGGTCGTGCTGCTCGCGCTGCGAGCGCTAAGACAGGCACGGATCGATGACCTGTCATGGACCGTGGTGGCCACCACGGACGAGGAGACTGGCTCGTGGGCCAGTCGTGATGCGCTGGCCGCCCTCGCACCGGGCCATGCGGCGGCCTTCATCCCGGAGCCTGCGATGCCCGATGGATCGATTGTGGTCCAGCGACCGGGCAGCGCACGCGTGTCGATCGAGGTCACGGGCCGCGCCGCCCATGCGGGGCGCGATGCGGCGAAGGGGATCAGTGCCGTCACCGCACTGTGCGAGGCGGTGGCTGCTGCAGCACGGCTTGCCGATCCGCCGCGGCGCATCGTGAACATGGCGCTCCTTCGTGGAGGCGATTCCACGAACATCATTCCCGACCACGCTGATGCGGTGGGCAACATCCGCTGGCAGTCCGAGGCTGACGGCCATGCACTGTGTTCCGGCTTGCAGGCACTTGGCCGCGGCGGACCCGATGACCTGCCGCAGGTGGTGGTGGGGATCGAGGTGAATCGACCGGTCAAGGAACGCACGGATGCGGTCGAGGCGTTGGTGCGTTGCATGCAGGATGCAGCCGGATCGCTTGGCCTCCATGTGGGGGCAGGATTCACAGGCGGAGTGAGCGATGGCAACATCATTCAGGCGGCTGGCGTGCCGACGCTCGATGGCATGGGTGTCCGGGGCGGCAACCTGCATCGACACGATGAGTTCGCCGAGTTGGACAGCCTCGGTGAGCGTGCTGCGCTGCTCGCCCTGACCATGCTGCGTGTGCGGGATAGCATCCGGCCATGAGTCACGGATCGACCCATCACGACGCGCTGCCGGCCTTCGCCCGCGACCCTCAGGTCGCCGAATTGATCGAGCGCATCGTGGCCCGTGTCGGAGCACTGCAGGGGAACCTGACCGCCGCACGCCCCGCCGATCCGGCTCGGAAGGAGTCGTATGACGCCTGGCTCGCACGCAACGGAGGTGTGCGTGGAAGGGCGTCGCTCTATCCCTATGTGGGCACCGGTGCCGGCTGCGGGCCGCTGGTGGAGCTCGCTGATGGCAGCGTGAAGTGGGACATGATCAATGGCATCGGCGTGCACATGTTCGGCCATGCGGATCCGCGAATGGTGCGGGCCGGGCTCCGGGCTGCCGTCGCGGATGTGGTCATGGAGGGGAATCTCCAGTTCAACGCCGACTCGATCGCGATCGCCGAACTCCTGGTCGCCGAGGCCTCCAAGGACAGCTCGATCCGTCACGCGTTCATCACGAACTCCGGCTGCATGGCCAACGAGAGCGCGCTCAAGGTCTGCCAGCAGAAGACCAATGCAGCACCGCGGGTGATTGCGTTCGCCGATTGCTTCATGGGTCGATCCACCACGATGAGCCAGATCGGTGATGGCCCGGAGTATCGACAGGGCGTCGTGCAGAATGTGCTCGTCGACTACATGCCGTTCTATGACCCCGCCATGGGCGAACGCTCGATCGAGATGGCGGCCTGGCACCTCGAGCAGGCAATCCACCGCTACCCGGGGCAGCACAGCTGCTTCGTCATGGAGCCGGTGCAAGGGGAGGGCGGCTTCAGGGTCGCGCCCCGTGAGTTCTTCGTCCGCCTGATGACGATCTGCCGCAAGGCCGGCATCCCGGTCTGGGCCGACGAGGTGCAGAGCTTCGGCCGCACCGAGAGCATGTTCGCCTTCCAGATGCTGGATCTGGGCGAGTTCGTCGATGTGGTCACGATCGGCAAGATGAGCCAGGTCTGCGCATGCCTCTTCACCGAGGCGATGAACCCCAAGGCGGGCCTGCTCAGCGGCACCTTCTCGAGCAGCGTGAGCGCATTCCAGTCGGGGCTCGAGGCGCTGACGATCCTCCGCGACGGCGGTTACTACGGCCCCGATGGGCGCAACGCCCGGTTGCACGCCGCGTTCCGCAAGCATGCGGAGCGATTGATCGGCGCCCATCCGGAGTGGTTCCCGCCTGCGCGTGATTCGCTCGGCCGTGCGCAGCCCTCGCTCGTCGGTGGGGTGGGTGGCATGATGCGCCTGACACCCTTCGGCGGCGACAAGGACCGCATCATGAAGCTCCTGCATGCCGCGTTCGACGAGGGGGTGATCGCGTTCATCTGCGGCCATGGCCCGTATCACATGCGCATGCTCGCCCCCGTCGGCGTGATGGAGCCGGCCCACATGGGCCCTGTCTTCGAGGTGATCGAGCGAGCCTTCAGGAAGGTGGGGTGACGGCATGTTCGTGATCCGTCAAGCCACGCTCGGCGACCTGCCCACGCTGCTGAAGCTGGCGAAGATGGTCCACTTCATCAACCTGCCGGCCGACAAGGACCTGCTTGCCGAGAAGATCCAGGCGAGCCGCCTGAGCTTCACGGGCAAGGAAACCCACGCGCGTGACCGTGAGTGGATGTTCGTGCTCGAGGACACCTCGAGCGGCGCAGTGATCGGCACGAGCGCACTGATCGGGTGCATCTCGTGGAGCGGCCATCCGCATCTCTTCTTCCAGGTCAGCAAGCGCGAGCACTACAGCAAGGACCTCGGCACGGGCCAGGTGCATGTGACGATCCAGCTCGGTTCCGACGAGTCGGGTGCAAGTGAGGTGGGCGGGCTCATCCTCTCGCCGGGCTACCGTGGCCATTCCGAGAGGCTCGGCGCGCTGCTCTCGCTCGTGCGGTTCCACTTCATCGGCCTGCACCGAGCGAAGTTCAGCCCCGTGATCCTGGCCGAGATGATGGGGGCGCTCGATCCCAACAGCCACACTCCGCTCTGGGAGTACCTGGGCCGGCGCTTCATCAACCTGAGCTACGCCGAGGCGGACCTCTTCAGCACCAAGAGCAAGGAGTTCATCCAATCGCTCTTTCCCAAGAGCGAGATCTACATCAGTCTGCTGCCCCCCGAGGCACGCAACCTCATCGGCAAGGTCGGTGACGAGACCGCACCGGCCCTGCGCATGCTCGAGAAGCAGGGCTTCCGCGAGATGAACCATGTCGATCCGTTCGACGGCGGCCCGTACCTGCAGGCGCGTCGGGACGAGATCCCCTTGGTGAGATCGACCGTGCGGCTGAAGGTTGCATCGCTTGGCCGCGGCAATGCCGAGGCGATCGTGAGCTCACAGGATCTCGAGCACGGGTTCCGCGCTCTGCGCGCGCGGGTCAGCGTTTCGGGCAAGACGGTGCGCCTTCCCCGCGAGGCGGCAAAGGCACTGGGTGTCGAGGTCGGCAGCAGCGTCGGCGTGACCGTCCTGAAGGCGCCCGGTCGTGCGAAGCGCGCCGGCACGAAGGCTCGAACCACGACGAAGCGGCGCTGACGCATGGGGCCAGCCAACCTGATCGATGGACGCTGGCACCCGCTTCAGGCGGAGGGTGCCGATGTCACAAGCGTGAATCCGGCGCGACCCGAGGAGGTGGTGTGGAGCGCCCGAGCCTCGATCGATGCAGTGTCAGCGGCCATCGTGGCAGCACGACGCGCTCTGCCAGCCTGGCGCATGGCAGGCGCCGATGCCCGGGCCGGCGCGCTCAAGCGATTCGCTGCGGTCGTGACCGCACGCACGGAGGACATCGCCCGCGCCATCACGCGCGAGATGGGCAAGACCCTGGCCGAATCCCGGCTCGAGGTCAAGCTCCTGGCCGACAAGGTGGCGATCACGCTGGGCGAAACCTGCCAGTCTCGCGTGCGGCCGTGGCAGGTCGCGGTGGCCCCCACGCGGGTGGACCGCTGCAGCTTCCGATCGCACGGCGTGATGGCCGTGCTCGGGCCGTTCAACTTCCCGGCACACCTTCCCAATGGGCACTGGGTACCGGCGCTGCTCCTGGGGAACACGATCGTCTTCAAGCCCAGCGAGCGCACCCCGCTCGTGGGCCAGATCATGGCCGAGTGCATGGTGGCAGCGGAACTGCCGCCGGGCGTCTTCAACCTCGTGCAGGGCGGGCCGGAGGTGGCCAAGTCGCTGGTGGCGCATGACGGGCTCGACGGGATTCTCTTCACCGGGTCGTGGCCGGTCGGTCGAAGCATCATGCAAGCGAATCTCGACCGGCCCGGACGGTTGCTCGCACTGGAGATGGGCGGCAGCAATGCCGCCATCGTGCTGGACGATGCACATCGTCGGCAGGCCGTGCTCGAGTGCGCCCGCGCATCCTTCGCCACGACTGGTCAGCGATGCACCTGCACGCGACGCATCGTCGTGCACGAGTCGGCAGCGCCGTGGTTCATCCCCGCGTTCTGCCGCATGGCGAGCACGCTGCTGGTCGGAGAGGGCGATGGCGCGGCTCCGGCCTTCATGGGTCCGCTGACGACGGAGGCGGCCAGGCGAGCGGCGCTGGAGTTCCAGGCCGGCGCGGTCTCGCGTGGGGCCACGATCCTGCTGCGTGCGTCGGCCTTGGATCGGCCGGGCTGGTTCATGACACCGGGCATCCTCAAGTGGCCGCGCCTGACGCTTGAGCATGATGGGGAGGTCTTCGCCCCCATCGTGCAACTCGCCGTGGCGAGGAACGATGAGGACGCGCTCGAGCAGGCGAATGCCTCGCGGTTTGGCCTGGCGGCGAGCGTCTTCACCGCGAGCCGGGCACGCTGGGAGGCGCTGTGCCCGCGCCTCGAGGCAGGCTGCGTCAATTGGAATGTGGGTACCGCCGGCGCGAGCAGTGCGTTGCCGTTCGGCGGACTCGGCTTGAGCGGCAACCACCGTCCGGCTGCCGCCTTCAGCGTGGATTCCTGCGCTGCACCCATCGCCCACCTCGAAGAATCAAGCGATGCCGCTGCGGTGCCCGATGGCGCCCTGTGGGACGACACCTGGCTGGGCTGATGCCCAGCACCTGAAGAGGAGCACGACATGCCGACCGACCTGCCCAGTGGACGCGAGCGACCGAGGTTCAGCGGGCTGCCCACCTTCATGCGGCTTCCCGAGCTGGATCGCGTGCGCGCCGAGCATCAGCCGGTCGAGTGGTGCATCTACGGTGTCCCCTTCGATGGTGGCACGACCTACCACCCGGGTGCGCGCTTCGGTCCGCGGGCCGTGCGTGACGCGAGCCAGTATGTCAAGCCCTGCAGCCCGGAGCTGGGCATCGATCTTGCGCAGCGCTTCAGCATGGCCGATGCCGGGGACAGTCCCGTGGCGGCGTACTCCTGCTCGGACAATGTCGGGCTGGTGCAGGACTTCGCGAGTGGCCTCGGTGATCAGGATCTGACGCGGCTGCTTGCCATCGGCGGGGATCACTCGATTGCACTCGCCAACCTGCGCGTGGCCTGGCAGCGCGCGGGCCGGCCGTCGAGCGGGCTGCCGCTCATCCACATCGATGCGCACCTCGATACGGTCGATGTCATCTGGGGCGAGCGTTACGGGCACGGGAGCTTCCTGATCCGTGCCATCGAGGAAGGGGTGGTCGATCCGAAGCGCACGCTGTCGCTCGGGGTGCGGGGTCCGCTGAATACGCTGAAGGACCTCGACTTCGGTCGCGAGGCGGGGATCACCGTCGTGGGCATGTCACGCTGGGTCGAGGACCGCGCATCGGTCGCAGCGATCATCCAGGAGTTCCGAGCGCGACTCGGCGACGACGAGTGCTACCTGACGCTGGACATCGACGCGTGCGATCCATCGTGCGCGCCCGGCACGGGGACGCCCGTGAGCGGTGGGTTCAGCGCGGCCGAACTCTTCCTGGCGCTGCGGTGGCTGGCGGGCATCCGGCTTGCCGGTGCCGATGTGGTCGAGGTCTGCCCGTCGCGCGATCCCCAGGGGATCACGGCGCTGCTTGCCGCCCAGGCTGCCTTCCAGATCCTGTGCATCGACGCTGCGGCGCACCCGGAGTGAGCACCGGCACGATTCGCTGGCAGGGCGCCCTGCTTACGGTGTACCCAGGCGTTCGTCGAGCCAGGTCGGGACCTGGTCCAGCGCCACGCGCTCCTGCTGCAGCGTGTCGCGGTGGCGAACCGTGACCGAGCCCGTCGATGCCGTCTCGCCGTCGATCGTGAAGCAGTAGGGGGTGCCGGCCTCGTCCATGCGTGCGTAGCGCTTGCCGATCGATTGCTTCTCGTCGAACTCGATGGTGTGCTTGCGGCGGAGTTCCCGATAGAGCTTCTCGGCGATCTCGGGCTGGCCATCCTTGGCGGTGAGGGGATAGACCGCAGCCTTGATCGGTGCCATGCGCGGGTGGAACCGCATGACGACGCCGCTGGGCCGAGCGGGATCGGGCGTGTACGCCTCGCACAGGAGCGCAAGCGCACCGCGATCGGCGCCGGCGCTCGGCTCGACGACATGCGGGAAGTAGCGTTCGTTGCGGGCCTGGTCGAAGTAACGCATCTTCTCGCCCTTGCCGCAGTGGTTGGCATGCTGCGTGAGGTCGAAGTCGGCGCGGTGCGCCACGCCCTCGAGCTCGCCGTAGCCCGGCGAGGTGAACGGGAACCGGTACTCGATGTCGCTCGTGCCGGCGCCGTTCTTGGCGTAGTGGGCGAGTTCGTCGCGGTCGTGCTCGCGCAGCTGCAGGTTCGCGCTCGTGAGGCCGATCGACTGCCACCACCCGAAGCGCCAGTCACGCCACCAGCGATACCACTCGACGGCGGTCGAGGGATGGATGAAGAACTCGATCTCCATCTGCTCGAACTCACGGCTGCGGAAGGTGAAGTTGCGCGGGGTGACCTCGTTGCGGAAGGCCTTGCCGACCTGGGCGACGCCGAAGGGGATCTTCACGCGGCTCGTGTCCACCACGTTCCAGAAATTGGCAAAGATGCCTTGCGCGGTCTCGGGCCGCAGGTAGGCCATCGAATCGTCGTCCTGCAGCGCGCCGCAGTGGGTCTTGAACATCAGGTTGAACTGCCGGGGCTCGGTGAGGGAGCCGGGCTCGTTCGCGGCCGGGCCCATGCAGCGGGCGCGCTCGTCGGCGGAGATCGCCGTGAACGGACGCAGCACATGGTCGGCGCCGGGGGCATCGATGCGCTCGTACTTGCAGAGCGCCTTGGTGGCGCGGGTGCGTGCGTCATCATCGCCCTCCACGAAGGCCCAGAGCCGTGCATCGCCGGCCATGCGGCCAAGCACCACGAGATGGTCGGCCCGGTAGCGCTGCTTCGATTCGCGGCAGTCGACCATGGGGTCGTTGAACCCGCCGGCGTGCCCGGAGGCGACCCATGTCTTGGGGTTCATGATGATCGTGCAGTCCACGCCGACGATGTCGATGGGCTCGCCATCGGGACCGAGCAGTTCGCGCTCCACGACATCGGCCCACCATGCACTCTTCAGGTTGCGCTTGAGCGCGGTGCCGAGCGGTCCGTAGTCCCAGAAACCGTTGATCCCGCCATAGATCTCGCTGGATTGGAAGATGAAGCCGCGGCGCCGGCAGAGGGACACGATGTCGTCCATTGTCTTGGGGCTGTCGCTCATGGAGCGCAGGATGCTAACGGCACGCTCCGGCCGCGGTCGGGCCTTGGCGCACCGGAGCGGGTGTCGTTCCCGGAGTCGGTCAGCGATCCGGACGCGGCAGCTCGATCAGCTTCAGGAACTCGGCTCGCGTGGCGGCACTCTCAAGGAACTCGCCGAAGAGCTTGCTGGTGGTCGTCCACGCTCCCGGCTGGTGCACGCCGCGGTAACACATGCAGAAGTGGCGTGCCTGCACGACGACGGCGACACCGCGCGGCTTGAGGTGTTCCTCGAGCGCGTTGGCGATCTGTGCCGTGAGCTTCTCCTGGACTTGCAGCCTCTTGGAATAGACCTCGACGAGCTTGGCGAGCTTGGACAGTCCGACCACCTTGCGGTCGGGGATGTAGGCCACATGGGCCTTGCCGATGAAGGGCACCATGTGGTGCTCGCAGTGGCTGTGCACATCGATGTCCGACAGCAGCACCATCTGGTCGTAGCCATCGATCTCGGTGAAGGTCTTGGACAGCACATCCTCGGGGCGCATCGAGTATCCCTGGAAGTGCTCGAGCATCGCCTTGACCACGCGCTTGGGGGTCTCGCGCAGGCCCTCGCGCTCCGGGTCATCTCCGACGAAGCCCAAGAGCGACTTCACATTGGCCATGGCTTCCTTGACGCGGGGGTCGTTGAGGTCTGGTTCCTTCATGGGGCGACGATCATAGGCGGCCACCGCCTTCACCGCGTGGTAGCGTCCGGGCATGACGGGACATGCACGTCGAATCGCGCGTTGGGGCGCCGCGTTGATGCTCCTGCTGGCCGTCGCCGGGGTGGCAGCCGTGCTTGCCCTCGACTCGATCGTGGTCACGGCGGTCCGTGCTGCGGGGCCTCGCCTTCTGGGCGTGGAGGTTGGCCTGTCATCGGCATCGATCGGGATCATCCGCCGGAGCACAAGCCTGGATGCCTTGCGCATCTCCAATCCAGCCGGTTTCTCCTCCGCTTCTTGCCTGGTCATCGGCCGCATGGACATCGAAGCCGGCGTCCTGGATGCACTCGGTCACGACATCGTCATCCCGTCGATGCTCATTGATGGATTGGAACTGAGGCTCGAGAAGAGGGATGGCGTCATCAATGTGCAGCAGATCATCGACCACGCCTCGAAGGCGATGGGTACCGCTCCGTCGGCAGACCCCAAGCCAGCACCCGGTTCGGGTACCAAGGTCCTGATCCGCGAGCTCACGCTGCGCCATGTGCGCCTGATTGCCAGCGGCGATGTGGCGAAGGTGCCCACCGGGCTCGATGTCAGGCTGGATGAGCTTGTCCTGCATGATGTGAGTTCGGACAACCCGTCCGGTGACCTCGGCGACCAGCTCGTCACGATCATCCTCGATGATGTGGTGGCCGCGGTCGTCACGAAGGGCACCTCGCAGCTGGCCGAGGGCGCGGTGAGGGCGCTCGATGACGCACTGTCGAACCTTGGCGATGGTGCGGGCCTGGTCAAGGGAGTGATGGACACGATCGGCGAGCATGGCGGCAAGGCCCTCGAGGATGCCAGCAAGTCCCTGATGGATGGCGCTGGCAAGGCACTCGATGGCCTGCTCGGCGGCCCAAAGGAGAAGAAGTGATGCCGTGGCGCCCCGCCGCAGACGATGCGTGGTCCGGCCGCGACGACGGCAATGACCCGCGTGCACGCCGTTGGCACCAAGCGGTCCAGCCCTGGGATTGGGACAGCCGTGATGCCGCGCAGGGCACCGTGGTCATCATCGGGTACGCGGTCGATGCCGGCGTGCGCCGCAACAAGGGGCGTTCAGGCGCGGCCGAGGGCCCGACGACGCTTCGTCGGGCGTGCTCGAACCTGCCATGCCCGGCGCATCCGATCGCGCTTGCCGATGGCGGCGATGTGGTGGCCGACGGTGATGGTGTGCTCGGCGCCCAAGAGGAACTTGCGCGACGCGTGTCGAGTGCACAGGCCCGCGGAGCACGGACGCTGGTCTTTGGCGGCGGTCACGATGTCGCGTTCGGCCACTGGCTCGGGCTCGCCACGCATGATGGTTCTACGCCCCGTGATGGCGTCACCGCCAGCGTGAACCTCGATGCGCACCTCGACAACCGCCCCGTTCCAGCCGAGGGACCCAACAGCGGCACGAGCTACTCGCAGATGCAGTCGTGGTGCTCGGCACACGGTCGCTCGTTCGCCGCGCTGGCACTGGGCATCCAGCGCGCCAGCAACACCGCGGCACTCCTCGCCCGCGCCCAGGAGCAGGGCTATGCGTGGCAGGGGCCCGCTTCGCTGGCGCCCGACCGGATCGATGCCTCGCTGGCGGCGATTGCGCGCCATGATCGTGTCCACCTGACAGTCGACCTGGATTGCTTCGCCGCCGCCTATGCACCCGGCGTGAGTGCGCCCACGCCATTGGGCGTCGGCCCCGAGGCGGCGGAGAGCATCCGTCGGTGCATCGCCTTGTGCCGTGTGTGCGGCGCGGACCTCGCTGAGCTGGCGCCGGCGCTTGACCCCGATGGTCGGACGGCACGACTTGCGGCGGCGCTCGCCTTCGAGATCGTGGATGCGTGGTCGACGCTCCGGTGAGGCCTGAGCCGATCCATCGGCCGCTTGATTGCCTCAGGTATCAGGATCCGTCTTCCGCGTCCGGCGCTTGTCCGGGTCCGGAAGGGCTGGCGGCGGGGGTGGTGTCTTCAGGGCCTCGGGGATCGTCCCATCCGCGAGCCACCGGGCCGGAGGCAGCGCCTGGCTCCACCGCTCGTGCCGCTCGCGCATCATGGTGTAGGCATCGACCGAGTCGTCGGCGGCGTTGATCGACTCGCTCGGATCCTGATCGATGCGGTAGATCGAGGGCGCACCATCGAGGGGGATGACGTACTTGAGTCCAGAGAACATCGTGGCTGCGCTCATGCCGGACTGCCAGTGCACTTCGGCGTGGGGCAGATCCCGTGAGTCGCCGTTGATGAAGGGCATCAGATCGACGCCATCGATCGATGCAGGGGCCGGCTGGCCAAGCGCAGCAGTCACCGTCGGCAGCACATCAGCACCTGTGACGGGATGCGGGTAGGTCGTCCCGGGGGCGATGCGACCGGGCAGCGCGATGATCATGGGAATGCGCAGCCCGCCCTCGAAGCAGCTGCCGAAGTCGCCATGCAACGGACCGTTCGATGATCCCCATGCCATCGATCCGCCCGTGTCGCCCAGCACCACCACCATCGTTCGCCCAGTCTGGCCGGTGGCGTCCAGGGTCGCCAGCATGGCGCCGATCGATCGATCGAGCGAACGAAGCGACGCGGCCATCTCGCGACGACGGCCCTTGAGCGTTGGGAACGCTGCGAGGTCATCTGCTGACGGCGCCAACGGAGGCGAGAGCCCGGGCAGCGCCACCACGAGGACCCATGGCTTGGATCGCTCGCGCTCGATGAAGCCCGTGGCGCACCCGGTCATCGCATCCTCGAGCCGCTCGAAGCTCTCGTCGACGGCACCGAGGCTCCGCAGGGAGAACCCGTCGTCCTTGCCCGGTCGCGGCTTGCGCGTCCGTGTGGCATGTGCGACGAAGCAATCGAAGTTGAAGCCCATGGACATGGGTGACTGCTCTGCCGTGACACCCATGTGCCACATGCCGACGAAACCGGTGGTCCATCCTCCGGAAGCGAAGGGCGAGCCGATGGTGGGCGTGCCGGCATGTAGGCCGCGCAGCCCAGCGTCGGGGGCTGAGGCCTCTTCGCTCAACGGCATGGCGAACTCGAAGCCCATCGCGTTGGGCCAACGTCCCGTGAGGATGGCCGCGCGCGCCGGCGAAGGCTCGGGTGATGCTGCATACGCGCGCTTGAGCACCGCACCGCGAGAGGCGAGCGCATCGAGGTTCGGGGTGGCACCGAGCGTCGATCCGAGGAAGCCGACATCGCCGGTGCCAACGCGATCAAGCACGATCACCAGGGCATTGGGCCGGGCAGGATCGGGCGCGGAGGGATCCTGACCGAGTGCAGCGTGCGAAAGCAGCGCAGCCGCACAGAGCCAGCGGAACGAGATCAACATCAGCCGCCTGCGAGGGCCTTCCGGGCCGACGAGAAGAGCACGACCGCGACGGCACCAATCACGGCACCCACGATGGCGATGAGCGCAGTGCCGCTCTCCGGCTCGGGCTGCTCGGACGACTTCATGCCGTCGGCCACCTTGATGGCTTCATCGCGCTCGAAGGTGGCTCTGTCGCGCTGCTCACGCGCAGATATGGCATCCTTGCGGGCTTGGTCGAGGTTGGCATCGAGCTTGGTGCGTTCGGCGGCGGCCGTGTCGCTTGTGCCCTTGGCCTTGGAGAGTTCCGAGGTGATCTCGTCGATGCGCTTGAGCGCAGCATCGCGCTGATCCTTGGCCGCGTTGGCATCGGCAACGGCGGTCGCGGCGCGACGGTCGGCATCGGCGGCAGCGCGCCTGGCCTCTTCGGCGTCACCTTGCGCCTTCACGGCGATGGCCTTGGACTCCTCGGCGGCGGCGCGGGCTTCGGTCGCGGTGCGGTGGGCTTCGGTGAGTGCCTTGTCCCGCTCGGCCAACTGCCCGGTCATTCGCTCGAGCGATCGGCGCGACTCGGAGTTCTCGCCGCGCAGGGCATCCACCTCGGTGACGAGCTCCCGATTGCGGACCTCGAGTTCGCGGGTGCAGGCGGGAAGCGTGGCCAGGCTGGTGACGATGAGTGCAGCGGGAATGCAACGCATGACGGGTATCGTAGCGATTGGACTCACTCCACCGCTGCTGAGAGCCGCGCCGGATCGACCATCGACAGGTCGATGCACGGTGGACGACCATCGATCAGGTCGGCCACGAGTTCACCGGTCACGGGCCCCAACGTCATGCCCAGCATGGCGTGGCCAGTGGCCATCACTAGACCGTCTGCACCCGGGACCCAGCCGATCGCGGGCATGCCATCGGCCAGGCAGGGGCGCCAGCCCGACCAGTGCTCGCTCGCGCGGGCATCGTCGATGCCCCGCACATACGCCCGCGCTCCTTCGGTGAGCATGGCCAGCCGCCGCGGCATCGGCGGCGCATCGAGCGGGCTGATCTCGAGCGTACCGGCCAAGCGCAGGCGACCACCCATCGGGGTCACCGCGATGAAGGTCTCGTGCAGCACGCACGCCGTCGCCGGGAGGCCCGGCATGCCGTCGAGCTGGACGTGATAGCCGCGTGCACCCTGCATGGGAAGGTCCAGACCCGCATCGCCGGCGAGTCCGGTGCTCCAGACACCCGCCGCCAGCACCACGGCTGCACCACTCACGACGGTGCCATTGGCGCAGATGGCGCCGGTGATCCGACCGGTTCCATCACGTTCGAGGCCGGTTGCATCCCACCCAGGGCCAGTCAGCACACGCACACCGCGGCGCTCAAGAGCGCGGGCGAGGCCCTTGGTGTACGCGCGGGGATCCATGTTGGCACTGTCCTTGTGGAGGACGGCGCCCGCGACGGCATCGGTGAAGCAGGGGCTCATCGCCCGCAGCGCCGCGCCGTCGAGGCACTCGTGCGTGAAACCGTGCGGTGCGAGCATGCGGGCCTCGTCCTCGGCTGCATCCATGTTCTCTTCGTGAAGAACGACATCGAGCCAGCCCGTGCGGCGATAGCCACAGTCGATCGACTCGGCATCGATCGTGCGCTCGAACCGCTCCAGCGAACGCCAGCCCATCTGGCAGAGCGTGACCATGCAGCGATTCAGGTGCTCTTGGTTGCAATGCCGGTGGAAGTTCCACAGCCAGGAGATCAGGCCCGGATCGAGCCGAGGACGGATGTAGAGCGGGCTGGTCGGATCAAGCATCCACTTCAGTCCACGCACGCTCACGCCGGGCCGCGTGAGTGGGGGATGGCCGATCGACAGCATGCCGGCGTTCCCGCACGAGGCGCTGTCATGGATCATCTCGCGGTCGAGCACGACGACCTCGTGGCCGCGCTCGCTGAGTTCGTAGGCGGTCGAGAGGCCGACGATTCCGCCTCCGACGATCGCGATGGGCTGCTTGCTCATGGCCGGGTTATTCTAGGATCGCTTCGCCTTGCGGAGCACTCAAGGAGCGACCATGGCCTTCGGCATCGGCATCATCGGCTGCGGCGGGATCGGCGGCGTGCATGTTCAGGCGGCGACCCGTGCGGGCCTTCCCATCGTGGCGGTCTGGGACATCCGGC
>VGYB01000018.1 GCA_016873115.1 Planctomycetota bacterium
CGCGGACTGTGGCATACCGGCACCCCGCTGGGGGTGGATGGCTTCTACCAGCAACTCTCATTCGACATGCTGGCTGACACGTCGTTCCATATGTTCACGACCGACGGCATCCTCGGTCGCGACATCATGACCCCCAAGTGAGGCTTACGCCTCTTTGGGAACTGTGCCACGCAGTCCGCCTCATCCAATGGCCCTGCAGGCCCAATGTACGGCCAGAACCGTCAGGCCAACAGAAGTCCGAAGACCCCCCCCAACGCCCCCCCGGGGGGGTCTGTTGTGCTTTGCCCCTCATGGGCCCGCTCTTCGGCCCGCTCTTCAGCAATTCCAGCCGAGGAACGGTGCTGTGAGTTTAGAAGCGCCTGGCATCGAGACTATGCTGCTTGAGGTCAGGTCGCGGACGCGGAAAGGAGCATGACTCATGCTAACTGAACGACACCGTGCCTTCGCCTTCACGATCGTCGAGCTCCTGGTGGTGGTCTCCATCATCAGCCTGCTCATCGCCATTCTCCTGCCCGCGCTCGGGCGCGCGCGCGATGCGGCTTTGATCACCCAGAGCCTGAGCAACCTGCGGAACCTTGCTGCGGCCAACGCCACCTACGGCGCGGACCACACGGACCGGCAGTTCACCGCCTCGTGCGATGACTTCGGTCTGGTGCAGGGCAATTGCAACACCTACATCAATACGGTCAGTTGCCCGCCGCAGCAGATCGCCGGCTGGGACATGAATGGCGGACTCTGGGGCTTCTGGCTCGGTGGTGGCATGTGCCCGGGCAACTACCCCGGCAACTGCGGCAACTGGATCGTCTACTGGCCCAACGAGTGGGGTTTTGCCAATGGCCTGTTCGGCTACTGGCGCTTGGCGAACTACAAGGCCTTCAACACCTATGTCAACGGGCGGTACTATGACCCGGTCTTCTGGGCGCCAAAGGACAAGATCTTTACTGAGCAAGCACATCCGGGCTTTCAATACCCGGGCGAGTTCATCCCGCCGTCGGCCGTCGGTGGCTCAAGCATCCGCAGCACCTATGTCTGGAGCCCGGCTGCATGCTGGAACCCTGATGTTCTGTCTCGCAACGGCTTCAAGCAACCCTCGACGCTGTCCGCCGGCTGGAAGTGCCCATCGGTCGGTCAAGCCAAGTACCCGGAGCTCAAGACCCGCATGATCGAGCACTACTGGCTGCAAAATCAGGATGGCGGACCGACGAATCCCGGGTTTGCCGGCGGCTCCAACCCTTGGCTCTTCAACCAGGGCAACTCGAGCACTCCCAACGCCATGTTCTTCGATGGGCATGTGGCCTCTCTCGCCGTCTCCGAGGTCATGGATGCCGATCGACGCATGCGAGCAAGTTGGAACGGTGCAGTGGGCGCCCCACCACTGACGGGTCGTGGCCTGTGGCACACCGGAACGCCGCTCGGCGTGAACGGCTACTACCAACAACTTTCATTCGACACCCTTGCCGACACGAGTTTCCACGTGCTCACGACCGACGGCATCCTCGGTCGCGACATCCTTGGCGCCAAGTAGGATCTTTGCTCAATGGATCACGCCCCACGCCGTGCGTCCGGACTCCGGGCCTTCACCATCGTTGAACTCCTCGTGGTCGTGGCGATCATCAGCCTGCTGATCGCGATCCTGCTGCCTGCACTCGGTCGCGCGCGCGATGCGGCCTTGGTCACCCAGAGCCTAGGCAACCTGCGCAACCTCGCAGCAGCCAATGCCACCTATGGCGCCGACTACGCCGATCGGCAGTTCCAGGCCACTCCCGATGACGTGGGTGCGTTCGGGAGTTGCCAGAACTACCTGCAGAACGCGTGCCTGCCCACCGTGGTCCTTGGCTGGCAGGGCGCTACGCAATGGGCGATCTCGGTCGGCCCCGGACCGATCAATTGCCCCGGACTGGTGGGCTGCGACAACTTCTTCCTCCTTGAGCCAGGTACCTTCGAAACCAGCCGCAACTTGTTCGGCGCTTGGCGTGCACCATGTGTGCAGGGATTCTCGAACTACCTGAACGGCCGTTTCTACGACAAGGCGTTCTTCGCACCCAAGGATCTCATCAACCTTGAACTCGCTGACTCGTACATCAACTCACCCGACAGCTTCAGTTATGTTGACTCCATCGGCGTCGTGTTTCCCTCGTACTGCTTCAGCCCGGCTGCGATGTGGTGCCCTGACGTGCTGTCACGAAACGGCTACAAGGATCCACGGGTAATGCCAGCGGGATATCGCGGCCCTGCGGTGGGCCAGGCTTCATACCCCGAACTCAAGACCCGCATGATCGAGCACCAGTGGCTGCAGAATCAGGACGGTGGTCCCACGAACCCCGCCTTCGAGGGCGGCTCGCAGCCCTGGATCTTCAATCAGGGCATCAGCAGCAATCCGAACGCACTCTTCTTCGACGGGCATGTTTCATCCATCGCCTGCTCGGAGGTGATGGATGCGGACCGACGAGCACGGGCAAGTTGGAATGGAACACCAGGTGCGCCGCCGACCACCGGCCGTGGCCTGTGGCACACCGGCACGCCCTACGGCATCAACGGCTACTACCAGCAGTACTCGTTCGACATGCTCGTCGATACGAGCTTCCACGTGCTGACGACCGACGGCATTCGCGGCCGCGACATCCTCGGCGCGAAGTGATCGCGTCGGCCGGATCGCGCCGCACTCGCGTGAACCACGGCCAACTCACCAATGAAGAAGGCCCCGGCAGATGCCGGGGCCTTGTCGCATGCACATGAGGTTGGGCGAAGTGGCCTGATCGGCCCCAGTCGGAGGGGCTGATCAGCGAACCCCGATCAGTGGAGCCGATCCACAGTCGAAGGTCGGCAGAGCCAATCAGTAATCCATGTCGCCCATGCCGCCGCCCGGACCGGCCGGAGCCTTGGCCTTCTTCTCCTTGATCTCAGTGATGGCGCAGTCAGTCGTCAGCAGCAGGCCGCTGATGCTCGCTGCGTTCTGCAGCGCGACACGCTCCACCTTGGTCGGCACGATGATGCCGGCCTTGACCAGATCCTGGTACTCGCCCGTGGCGGCATTGAAGCCGAAGCTGGGCTCGGTCGACTCATCGACCTTCTGCGCGATGATCGAGCCGTCAAGGCCGCAGTTGGCCGCGATCTGCTTGATCGGTGCGCTGAGTGCGCGCAGGACGATGTCCACGCCGACCTTCTCATCGCCTTCGAGGCCCTTCTTGAGCTTCTCGAGCGCCTTGCGGGTGCGCAGCACGGCGACGCCGCCTCCGGGGAGGATGCCCTCCTCAACGGCCGCGCGGCACGCGTGGAGCGCGTCCTCGACACGGCCCTTCTTCTCCTTCATCTCGACCTCGGTCGCCGCGCCCACATTGATCTGGGCAACGCCGCCGGCGAGCTTGGCCAGGCGTTCCTGAAGCTTCTCACGGTCGTAGTCGGAGCTGGTGGCATCGATCTGGCCCTTGATCTGCTCGATGCGGCCCTGGATGTCCTTGGTCTTGCCGGCGCCTTCGACGATGGTGCAGTTGTCCTTGTCGACGGTGATCTTCTTGGCGCGGCCAAGGTCAGTCAGGCTCATGCCTTCGAGCTGGATGCCCAGCTCTTCCATGACGGCGGTGCCGCCCGTGAGCGTAGCGATGTCGCCAAGCATTTCCTTGCGGCGGTCGCCGAAGCCCGGTGCCTTGACGGCGCAGATCTTCAGCACGCCACGGAGCTTGTTCACCACCAAGGTGGCCAGCGCCTCGCCGTCGATGTCCTCGGCGACGATGAGCAGGCTCTTGCCGCTCTCGGCGATCTTGCCGAGCACCGGAAGCAGGTCCTTCGCCGACGAGACCTTCTTCTCGTGGATCAGGACATAGCAGTCCTCGAGCACGCACTCCATGGTCGCCTGGTTGGTGACAAAGTGCGGGCTGAGGTAGCCCTTGTCGAACTGCATGCCCTCGAGGAGTTCGACCTCGGTCTCGAGGCTCTTGCCTTCCTCGACGGTGATGACGCCGTCCTTGCCGACCTTGTCCATGGCTTCGGCAATGATCTTGCCGATGGCCGTGTCCTGATTCGCGCTGCAGGAGCCGACCTGCGCGATCTCGGTGCTGTTCTTCACGGGCTTCGAGAGGCGCTTGAGCTCATCGACGACGGTGGCGACCGCCTGATCGATGCCGCGCTTGACCGCGTTGGCGTTGGCGCCGGCGGTGATGTTCTTCAGGCCTTCCTGGTAGATCGCCTCGGCGTAGACCGTGGCGGTGGTGGTGCCGTCGCCGGCATCCTTGCTGGCCTTGCTGGCGACTTCCTTGACCATCTGGGCGCCCATGTTCTCGTAGGCGTCTTCGAGCTCGATCTCCTTGGCGACCGTGACGCCGTCCTTGGTGACGGTCGGGGCGCCGAAGGACTTCTCGAGGATCACGACGCGGCCCGACGGGCCGAGGGTGACCTTGACGGCCTTCGCGAGCTTCTGCACGCCGCGCAGGATGCGCTCGCGGGCGTCGGTGTCGTATGCAATCTGCTTTGCTGCCATGGTGTGGTTCCTTGCTTGATGAGGTGTGGTGTGGTGTGGTGTGGTGCCGGGACCGCCGTCAGCCGATCTCGATCCACGCGACGCGCTCGGCGTCGAAGACGTAGATGTGCGAGCCGTCGGTGACCTTCACGAGGCCATCGGATTCCGGGGGCACCAGCAACGCGCGCTTGACGATGCACGGATGCGAGCCTGCGAACTCGATGCGCAGGTCACGCTGGCCGTTCAGTTCCTTGAGCGCGGTGCGGAGTGCGGTGGAATCCATGGTGGTCCCGGCGTTGGATCAGTCGATGACGCCGAGGATGTCTTCCTCGGTCATGATGAGGAAGGTTTCGCTGTCGATCTTGACTTCGGTGCCGCTGTAGGCGCTGAAGATGACCGTGTCACCCTTCTTCACGCTGAAGGGCATCCAGGTGCCTTTGTCCTTGTTGAGCACGCCGTTGCCGAGGGCGATGACCTTGCCGGTCTTCGGCTTCTCCTTGGCGGTCTCGGGCAGGAAGATGCCGCTGTCGGTCTTGGTCTGGGCTTCCTCGCGCTTGACGAGGATCTTGTCTCCGAGGGGACGAACCTTCATGTGTGAATCTCCTTTGGGTCGTGTGAAACGGAAGGGAGAGCGCGTGCTCACCCGGGGAAATGCCCACCGCGGGGGAAGCCCCCGGTGGGCGAGGAAGGCGAGTAGCCCGCCCCGGCGGGCGGTGAGGGCCAGTGGCCGGCGTAGTGGCGTTGCACCACGCGGCGAAGGGTGTCGAGGAAGGTCTCGAGCGAGCAGCTGCGCTCAAGAACGGCGAAAGCGCCCTCGTGCAGGGCATCGCGCAGTGAACGGCCATGGTCACGCAACGACGGCTGGGGCGGACGCACCACCACCGTGGGGGGCGGTACATCCATGCGGCGCAGGATTTGGAGAACGCGCGAACCAGCAGGTTCACCCGCGCCCTCACCGATCGGCAGGCCGATGTCGACCACGGCGATGTGGACCCTGACCTGCCGAACGACCTGGTCGCTCTCGGTCAGGTTGCGGGCACGCAGGCAACGGATGCCCTGCGGCTCGAGCAGCCGAGGCAGTAGGTCCGCAAAGGTGTCATCACGCCAGCCGCCGTAGGAAAGCAGGAGATTCAGGTTCGTTCTGCCGCCAGCGTGCGACAAACGCACATGATGACCCGGGCTGAAGGAGCCCGAATCGGTGCTGTAGAAACGGAGCGGCGAATGCATGCTGGCCGCTCGTAGCAAAGGGTGTGCCGAATGTGGGCCAAATCGGGCTGGTCAGCATGGGGCCTCATGTTATGAGACATCATGGTCGTTGCCCTATCGGCACGCGGTGGCCTTGTCGCCACTGTCCAACGCGAGGCAGAGCGATGTGCCAAGACGGGTCAGGCCGCTGCACGCACGCCATGCCTGCCCTAGCGTCCCGCGAATGAACACGATTGAACGCCCTATCGGCCGACTGTTCGCTGACCCCGCCTCGGCGATCGGCAAGAAGGCCGTCATCAAGGGCTGGGTCCGAACGCGACGCGACAGCAAGGCCGGTCTCTCATTCGTGCATGTGAGTGACGGGTCGTGCTTTGATCCCATCCAGGTCGTTGTGCCCAGCACTCTGGCCAACTACCAGGCCGAGGTGATGCGGCTGACCGCCGGCTGCTCGATCATCTGTCGTGGCGAACTCGTGCCGAGCCAAGGCAAGGGCCAGGCCCTGGAGTTGCAGGCCGAGTCGGTCGAGGTGGTGGGCTGGGTCGAGGACCCGGACACCTATCCGATCCAGCCCAAGCAGCACAGCTTCGAGTACCTCCGTGAGCAGGCACACTTGCGCGTGCGAACGAACACCTTCGGTGCCGTGGCACGCGTTCGCCACTGCCTCGCCCAGTCCATCCACCGCTTCTTCCATGCGCGCGACTTTTACTGGGTGCATACGCCGATCATCACCGGCAGCGACTGCGAGGGTGCAGGCCAGATGTTCCGAGTGAGCACGCTCGACCAACTCAACATCCCCCGCACGCATGACGGCAAGGTCGACTGGGACAAGGACTTCTTCGGCCGCGAAACCAGCCTCACCGTCAGCGGGCAGCTCAGCGTCGAGACCTACGCATGCGCCCTGAGCAGCGTGTACACCTTTGGCCCGACCTTCCGAGCGGAAAACAGCAATACCAGCCGCCACCTGGCGGAATTCTGGATGATCGAGCCCGAGATCACCTTTGCTGACCTGGCGGCGGATGCGCAGCTCGCCGAGGACCTGCTCAAGACCATCTTCTCGGATCTCCTGCATGAGCGGCAGGACGACCTGAAGTTCTTCGCAGAGCGCATCGACAAGGGCTGCATCGATCGGCTTGAGGCGCTGGTCAAGGCGAACTTCGAGCGCATGGACTACACCGACGGCATCAAGCATCTGCAGGCTGCCGAGGCCAAGGGCGTGAAGTTCGAGTTCCCGGTCGAGTGGGGCATGGACCTCCAGAGTGAACACGAGCGCTACCTGACCGAGACGCTCGTGGGCCGGCCGGTGGTGCTCATGAACTACCCCAAGGGCATCAAGGCGTTCTACATGCGGCTCAACGATGACGAGCGGACGGTCGCTGCGATGGACATCCTCGCGCCGGGCATCGGCGAGATCGTGGGCGGCAGCCAGCGCGAAGAGCGGCTTGATGTGCTCGATCGGCGCATGGATGAGATGCACCTCGACAAGGCTGCCTACTGGTGGTACCGGGATCTGCGGCGCTATGGAACGGTCCCCCACGCCGGATTCGGCCTGGGCTTCGAGCGCACGATCGTCTATGCCACCGGCATGGCCAACATCCGTGATGTGATCCCCTTCCCGCGCACGCCGCGGAACGCTGCGTTCTGAGACGCAGGTACGGACCATCGATCGAGACGGGCGCGGGAGGGGTGGTGCAACGCACCACTCTTTGGATGACACGGCGCGCGTACTCCGGCGATGCATTCAGGATAGAAACTGCTGGCTTCCCCCTTCCGAAGTACAGGAATGAAGATTGATGTGCCGATATGCAGAACCTCGGATCCACTCAATGCCGAACCAGAAGGTCACTGCCATGAACATCAACCAGATCGCGTCCATGGGTGTCGCAGCCACCCTCCTGTCGGGTCCTTGCCTTGCCGACGGCGTCGTCAAGGGACAGACCGCCACCAAGAAGGTCGTGGTCGAAGAGACCTCGTCCGACATCGTGGAAGTCACCGTGCTCGAGAAGACGGCACTGAACACCTGGGTCGTCTCGGATGACCTCACCAACGAAACCAATGACGCGGAGCAGACCACCCCAGCGGCCGGGACCATCACCGATTGCAATGACAACGGAATCGATGATGCGGCCGACATCGCTGCCGGTACCGCCGATGACATCGACGGCGATGGCACGCCCGACTCATGCGAAATCGCCGCTGGTGATGTGAACCTGAACGGCATCGTCAACAGCGCCGATGTCAACATTGTGCTCGGCTGGTGGGGCTTGGACTACTCACCCACGAGCGACTGCAACACTGATGGCACGGTTGACGGCCATGACTTGGCCATGGTGCTCGCCGCCTTCGGCAGCACGCTCTGAGCCATCGAGCGGCGACCTGCCCAGACCATCAAACCATGGCAGGGCGCACCACTCGGTGCGCCCTCTTTCGTTCAACCGGAGATTTGGCGCGCACCCTGAGGTGCACCCCGCAACGGATGTCCGCGCTCAGGGCGCCCCGGGGACGGCGTTGGCGATGTTGCCCGGGAGCAGCCGGTTCCGGAAGTAGAGCCAATCGGCGTGCACGCCCGCCGGCTCGGTGAGATCCGTATTCGGCGGGATGGACTTCATGAGCTCGACCAGCGCCGGATCCTGCATCTCGTGGGCCGTTGAACTGCCATCCACATTCGAATGCGTCACGACCACACCGTCCCACAAGGCTGGCCAGTCGTACCACAGCGCCTGCGTTGGATCGATGATCCACCCGCCGTAGTTCGAGTAGAGCCCCTGCTGCTTGGCCTCCACGATCGAGCACAAGGTCATGGATGGCTTCTGGACCCGGGACATCGCCGTGGTGTCGAACGCACTGCAATCGCCCTCGCCGAGGGCAGACTGCCACTGAGCGACCGGTGTGTTGACGATCCAATCATCGGGAACCTGGACACCGACGAACCCATTCAGTGAGTAACTGCGCAGACGATCCTGCTTGTCCAAGGGACTGCGGTAGGCATCCAGGGTGCCCAGATACGGCCACAACCGCCCACGCGTGATCGCGTACTCCGTCTCCTGACGCGTGTCTCCGCCGGGGCCACCGGTGAAGTACACCGCGCCAGGCACACCGACCACGGGACCTTGGACCATCATCACCCAGCAATGGAACGACTCGGCATCATTCGCAATGGCGGCGGCAGCCGTCGGCCAGTACAGCAGTGGGCAGGCACTCCCGATGTCGAAGCCGCTCCCTGACACACCAGGGTCTGGCTTCTCTGTCCGGGGACTGACCAGCCGACCAGCCTGATCGGTGGCGTAGGCGGCACACGCCAAGGCGATCTGCCGCTGCTTGGACTGGCATCCGACGCTCCGAGCCGTGGCCTGGACCTTCTGGATCGAAACCACCAGTAGCGCAAGCAACACGCTGATGATGGCAATCACCACCAACAGTTCCGTCAGGGAGAAGGCTCTTTGAGAATGATGCCTTTGGTTCACTTCGGCCATGGGTGACCACCAATCAGGGTGGGTTCGGGACATTCCCCGGCAGGCAACGGATGCGGAAGTGATACCAGTCGCGACGAGCGCGCCAACCGCTGCCGTTCACGGGCGCTTCGTAGTACCAGTGTCCGAATGCATCGATCAGACCCGGCAACTCGGGCCGCGCCACCTCGTAGCGCTCGGTGCTGCCGTCAACCATCGCATAGGTCACATTCCGCGGATCCCAAAACGCGGGCCAGTCGACCCAGTTCGAGTTGGTCAGGTCAATGATCCAGCCCTGGTTGTTGTAGTTGAATCCATCGTTGTCGTCCTCGGTGATGCAGTTGATCGTCTTCGACGGTTGTTGGATGCGCGACATCGCCGTGGTGTTCAGATTCTGGCAATTCTCGGGTTCGTAGTACTGCTCCCAGCCGCTGTAACTGGTCCGTTCATCGGGGCTATGGCAGCCGACAAAGGCGCTGAGCGAGTAGCTGCGCAGGCGCGTCCCTGGATCAAGGGGGCTCCGATAGAGCAACACCGAACCGACATACGGATAGAGCGCACCCTTGGTGATGGCGGTCTCGAGCTCGGTACTGCCCATCATGTTGGGAGCGAACGACGCTGTCCACGAATGAAACTCATTGTTGAGGGTCCCTGTCGGGTAGGAGATCGTCGGGCAGCCAGGTGGGGTCAGGGTGAGTGTGCCGGGCGACGATGTCAGGGGGCTGACCAATCGCCCTGCATTGCTGCTCGCGTAGGACGCACAAGCCAACGCGATCTGGCGCTGGTTGTGCAAGCACTTCGTGACCCGAGCGGTGCGCTGGACGGCGGCGATGGCTGTGATCAGGAGCGCCATCAGAAGCGCCAGAATCGCCACGACCACGAGCAGTTCCGTGAGCGAGAAGGCACGCGGAGCCTTGGACATACGCATGTCGATCATGCTAGCGCACCCACCGCGGAAATCCCCGGGTTGACCCTAGAATGACTCGCATGAAACGTCATCTGGCCCTCATCGTGCTCCTCGTTGCCGGCTGCAGCGACGATCCCACTCCGCCGTTGCCGACGCCCGCAAGCGTTCCCGGAACCAGCACGCCGACAACGACCAGCGGTCGCGACAACGCGGAGACATCCGATATCGCCATGGGTGGCACCACGGCCGATGGCACCCCCACCAATGGTGAATCAGGTGCGCGAACCGACGGCGCCGCTGGCGGTGCGACGATGCGCCGCGACCCGAATGCCGCACCAAGCTCGACGGTCGTTGAACCCGAACCTGCGCAGACGCCGAGCAACGATGCTCCTTCATCGGACGGTGGCGCAGCCGGATCGAGTGGCCCGTCCGCTGGCGGACAGACCGAGGATCCAGCAACTGCTGCACTCCGCGCACGCACGCGTGAAGCACGGTGGAACGACTTCCGCGCCATCGTGCAGAAGCAGGCTGACCTCATGGTGAAGGTCGGCCTTGCCCGCAAGAAGATGCGCCAGGATCCGACGCCGGAGAACCGAGCGGCCTATGACCGCATCTGGGGTGGCATCGCGCCCTTGGCGGCAAGGGTGACCGAGTACATGGCGCAGACCCGCTTCAGCGATGAGGACCGCGCCGTCATGTCCATGATCGTCGACGAGATCCAGTCCAAGGCGATGGCGACGGTGGAGGCAGCGCCGTGACATGCAACATCGACCAGCGCGGACGCAAGGCGCGCATCCTTGCCGGTGCCTTGATCGAAGTGCCGGGGCTCGTCCTTGTCGTCATGCGGTCGACCGACATGCTCGATGGGACCTGGCCATGGATCGTGGGCGTGTCCCTGATCGTGGGCGGACAATTCATGATCCTCGAGGGCGTGCTCGGCTGGTGCGCGCTGCGCGCCTGCGGCGTGAAGACGGCTCTGTGAGCGGAACGCGGCACCGTGGTGGGACAAGGCCTGGTGCCACGCACCACGCCGTGTTCGTGCAGGCGATGGTTGCCGACGCTCATGTGCGTCGGTCGCTCCTTGCTGGTGTGTTGCTCATCGCCCACTGGGTGATTGGTGCAACCACGGTGCCTGAGCCATCCTGGTTGTGGATCCTCGCGGCCATGGCGTGCGTGATCGCAGGCTGGCATCCTCTTGTGACATCGATCCACCAGGTCGTGGCGCGCACGCTCGACATCGATGTGCTCATGGTGGTCGCGGCCATCGGAGCATGCGCGATCGGCCAGTGGACGGAGGCAGGCATCCTGCTGTTCCTCTTCTCCCTGGGCCATGGGCTCGAGGGCCTGGCGACCGAGCGCGCATCGAGCGCCATCTCGGCGCTGGCCGAACTTGCACCCACCGAGGCAACGAAGGTGAGTGGCGGTGTCGAGGAACGCGTGGCCGTGAGCGCACTTGCGGTCGGTGACATCGTGATCGTGAGGCCGGGAGAACGGTTCCCCATCGATGGTGCGGTGACCGAAGGCACCAGCAGCGTGGACCAGAGTCCGATGACCGGCGAGAGCGTGCCGGTCCGGAAGGACCCCGGCGATGAGTGCTACGCCGGCACGCTCAATGGCGAAGGGTTGCTGCGAGTCCGTGCGGCTCGTGCAGCCGGCGAGACGATGATGGCTCGCATGGCTCGGCTGGTCGAGGAAGGCCAGGCCAACCGTGGCGTGGCGCAGAGGCTCACTGCACGCTTCACCCGCGTCTACACGCCGATCGTGCTGTTGGCGGTGCCAGCCGTGGTTGGCGGCCTGATGCTCGCAGGACACGGCTTCGACGATGCCTTCCTGCGCGGCATGGCCGTGCTCATCGGTGCGAGCCCGTGTGCGCTGGCGATCAGCACGCCGAGCGCGGTGCTGGCGGGCATCGCACGGGCCGCACGAGGCGGCGTGCTGGTGAAGGGTGGCGCGCACCTGGAGACGCTGGGATCGCTGCGCTGCATGGCCTTCGACAAGACAGGCACGCTCACGACCGGCCGCGCGACCGTGCGATCGATCGAATGCTTCGATGGCACGACCCGTGAGCGTGCGCTCGCCATCGCCGAGGCACTGGACCGACACAGTTCGCACCCCTATGCCCACGCGGTGCGCGATGCCGCGCGTGCGGAAGGCACCCCACGCCTGGAGCCGGCGCGGGTCACCGTCGTGCCAGGCATGGGTGTGCGTGCAGACATCGATGGCCATGCGTACGCGCTCGGTTCGCCACGGATCATCGATGGCACCCCGTTGCCGGCACCGGTGCAGGACCGCATCGATGCGCTTCGCGCCGGAGGCCAGGCTGTGGCGCTCGTCGTCGAGGAGGACTGCGTGATCGCGGTGCTGTCCTTCGAGGACCTTCCACGCGACGGTGCCGCCGCGGTGATGGCCGATCTCGGTCGATCCGGGATCGTGCGCATCGCCATGCTGACCGGCGATGCCCCGACCGTCGCCGACCGGATCGGCGCCGCGGTGGGGATCACCGAGATTGCCGCGGGCCTGATGCCTGAGCAGAAGATCGAGCGGGTGCGTGCGATGCGTGACGCAGGCCCGACGGCCATGGTGGGTGACGGCATCAACGATGCACCCGCGCTGGCCTCGGCGGACCTGGGCATTGCCATGGGGGCGCGTGGCAGCGATGTCGCCCTTGAAGCCGCCGATGTCGCGCTGATGGGCGATGACCTGGCTCGCCTTCCGTGGGCCATCGGCCTGGCGCGGGCGGCGCGACGCACGATCATGCAGAATGTGATGATCGCCATGGGCGTGATCGCCGTGCTGGTGCCGTTGGCTGCCCTGGGCGACATCGGGCTCGGCGGCGCCGTGGTGCTGCACGAGGGCAGCACCGTGGTGGTGGCATTCAATGCACTGCGGCTGCTTGCCTGGGATCGCCGCGCGGCCTGACTCGGACGCGTCCAGCGGATCGATGGGGTCAGCGCACGAAGCGCTGCATGAAGCGTCGCACACGCCGCGCGGCCTCGTGCACGCGAGCAGGCTCGAGCGCACCGCTCTCGGCAGCGCGCACGAGCGCTTCATGCACCTCGACCTGTCGACCGTGATCATGGCAGACGAGCGCCACATCCACACCAGCGCCGAGGGCCAGGACCGCTGCGTCGCCCAGCGGCCATCGATCGGCCACCGCCTTCATCTCGAGGTCATCGGTGAGGACCATGCCGTCATAGCCGAGCTCATCCCGGAGCATGCCCTGGACCACCCGGCGGCTCAGTGTGGCGGGCACATCCGGGTCAAGCGCCTCGAAGAGGATGTGTGCCGTCATGATGCCGGCGACGCCAGCCTGGATCGAAGCCGCGAACGGTGGCAGCTCGGTCAGGCCGAGCCGTTCCATGGTGTGCGGCAGGCTCGGCAAATCGTGATGGCTGTCCTTGTTCGTATCGCCATGGCCCGGGAAGTGCTTGGAGCACGCACCTACGCCCATGAGCTGCATCATCTGGATGAACTCGACCGCGCACTCGGAGACGGTTCCGGTCTCGGTTCCGAATGATCGCTCGCCGATCACGGGATTCGAAGGATTGCTGTCGACATCGACCACGGGGGCGAAGTCAAGATCGATGTTCACGCTGCGCAACTCACGCGCGATGACGCGGCCCCAGCGGCCGGCGGCCTGTGGCCCCTGCCGACCGACCTCGCGCATCGATGGGATCGCCGTGAAGCCATCCACGAGCCGCTGCACGCGCCCGCCTTCCTGATCGACGCCGATGTAGACGAGCCCACGCGCGCGGCGCTTGATGTCCAGGCAGAGCTCGCGTACCTGTCCTCGGGAGGCGACATTGCGCGCGAAGAGGATCACGCCGCCGACGCCACGATCAAGCATGTCGGCCAAGGCGTCATCGACATGGTGGCCGTGGAATCCCACGCACATGCATCGTGCACAGGCGAGGCGCAGATCCGTTGCGTCCATCGTGGCAATGTTATCCTTCCGCCAATTGCCACGGCCGTAGGCTTGATGTCCATCCATGCCTCACGATGCATTCCAGGCGTTGCAGCACGCCAACTACAGACGCTTCGCCACGGGCTTCATGCTCAACAGCCTTGGGCTGCATGTGCTCACGACCGCGGTGCTGTGGGATGTGTGGGAGCGCACCCACGATCCGCTGGCGCTGGGCATCACGGGACTCTGCCGGGCGTTGCCGGTCGTGCTGCTGGCACTCGTGGCTGGTCACGCCGCCGACCGCTTCGAACGGACGCGGATCCTCGTGGTCTGCCAGACCTGCTTCGCAGCGCTGTGCGCCGCGTTCGCGTGGCTCGACCTTCATGATGCCCCGGTCTGGCAGTTCTATCTGCTGCTCGTTCTGAGCGGCTGCGTGCGCGCCTTTGCGGGGCCAGCGCGCGGTTCGCTGCTGCCGCTCTTGGTGCCCAGGCGCAATCTCGAGAATGCCGTCAACTGGAACAGCGGCTTCTTCCAGGCCGCCGCCATCGGCGGACCGATCGCCACGGGGCTGGTGATCGACTCCATCGGATCGACCTGGCAGCTCTACCTGGTGGCGGCAGGGCTGACTGCATCGCTCGCCGTGGTGGCGCCATTCCTGCGACCCGAGCCGGCACCGCGGACGACCGAAGGTCTCACGCTGCGGTCGCTCGTCGCGGGTGCACGGTTCATCATCGGCGAGCGCGTGGTGTTCGGTGCGCTCCTGCTTGACCTGCTTGCGGTGCTCTTCGGCGGTGCAACCGCCCTGCTGCCCATGTACGCCGACGAGATCCTGCACATCGGCCAGAAGGGATTCGCGTTCGGCGTGCTCAAGGCATCGCCGTATGTGGGCGCCCTGATCATGGCGGCCTTCCTCGCCTCGCGGCCGCCGATCCGCCGCGCCGGTCCCGCGCTGCTCTGGAGCGTGGCCGGCTTCGGTGCCTGCATGATCGTGTTCGGACTGTCGACGAGTTTCTGGATCGCTGCACTCGCGCTGGTCACCAGCGGCGCACTCGATGCGATCAGCGTCACGATCAGGCACATGCTGGTGCAGACGCGAACGCCCAATGAACTGCGCGGTCGCGTGAGTGCCGTGAACACCATGTTCATCGAGTGCAGCAACGAGCTCGGCAGTTTCGAGAGCGGGCTCGTCGCCCGGTGGATGGGACCGGTCTTCAGTGTGGTCTCGGGCGGCGTCGGCACACTGGTGGTGGTTGGCATGATCGCTGCACGCTTCCCGACGCTGCGCAGCCTTCGAGGCCTGACTGACGAGGATCCGCGTGCCAGCCGGGCCAGCGCCACGCGCGAGACGGATGAGGCCGCAAGCGACACGACCGTGCCGTGACGATGGTCGTCCTCACGACCGACCCGTGGTGGAGCGCCCCGCCGGACCCCGTTGGCGAATAGCCTGTGCGCCATGCACACGCTCCTCCTCATCGCGGCGCTCGGCAGCATCGAACTTCCCGCTGTGTTCAGTGACCATATGGTGCTGCAGCGCGATCGACCGATCACGGTGTGGGGACGAGCCACACCCGGTTCGCAGGTCACCGTACGGCTGGGCGACAACGATCCACAACAGGGCTCGGTGGGCAGCGATGGCTCATGGCGCGTGATGCTGCCTGCCGAGGCGGCGCAGCAAGCGCCACGATCGCTGCATGTGATGGGCGATGGGAGCGAACTCGTGATCGCGGATGTGCTCGTCGGTGAGGTCTGGCTGTGCGGTGGGCAGAGCAACATGGAATGGACCGTCAACGGCAGCGCCAATCCCGACGGCGAGCGTGCCCGCGCTGCCGGACGGCCGACGATCCGCGCGATCAAGGTGCCACACACGCTCGCCGGCGCACCGGCCTTCACCACCGAGGCCGCGTGGCGGATCTGCACTCCGGAGCATGTCGGCGATGTCACAGCCGTGGGCTACGCCCTGGCCACCGAGGTGCAGGATGCCCTGCGTGGCGTGCCCATCGGCATCCTCGACATCAACTGGGGCGGCACCAGGATCGAACCCTGGATCGACGCCGTGACGCTCGGTGCGTGCCCGGTGACGCGCGAGGCGATCGGCCAGGCCAACGACGCAGCCGCGAGCGATCCGGCGAAGGCCGGCGAACGCGACCAGCGCTTCGCCGGCATGTTCAACGCGATGATCGCACCATTCGTGCCCTACGGCATCCGTGGAGCGGTCTGGTACCAAGGCGAGAGCAATGCAGGAGAGGCCGAGGCCTACCGGACACTGCTGCCGGCGCTCGTCTCCAGTTGGCGTGCTGCCTTCGGCCAGCCCCAGATGCCCTTCGGTGTCGTGCAGCTGGCGGCCTTCATGAAGGAGAGCAATGAGCCGGCGCAAGGCGGTTGGGCGTTCTTGCGCGATGCGCAGCTGGAGGCAGCCCAGCGCGATCCGAAGGTCGGCCTTGCCATCACGACCGACATCGGCGATGCGGATGACATCCACCCGCGCAACAAGCGCGAGGTCGGTCGCCGCCTTGCGCTGTGGGCGCTCGATGCTGCCTACGGCAAGCGGTGCTGGCCACGAGCTGGCCCACCCGTCACCGTCTCGCGCTCCCTGTGCTTGGTCGATGGCGCGACGAGGCATGTCCTGATTGTGTCGTTCGATGACCTCGGCGGGCCAATGCGCACGCGTGGCAACACGCCGCCGGACGGCTTCGCCATCGCGGGGGAAGACGGTCGCTTCGTGTGGGCGCACGCCATGATCAGCGGTGCCTCGGTGTTCGTGTGGAGCCCGGAGGTGCCGAACCCGGTGTCGGTGCGATACGCCTGGAGCAACAACCCCACCCGTGCCAACCTCGTCGATGGCCGCGGACAGCCGATCGGTCCCTTCCGGTCCGATCGGCCCGAGCGCGATGCTGCGTGTGACGACTGGCTCCGGCAGCAATAACACCGCTGGTGCGGTCAGCCATGGGCGTCCAGCGTGCGCCAACGGCTACACTGGAATCCCCTCGGGGCGTAGCTCAGTTTGGTAGAGCGCTTGCTTTGGGAGCAAGAAGTCGTCGGTTCAAATCCGGCCGCCCCGATTCGTCGGCTTCGCCTCCTCATCCGGTGCCTGCGCTGCGCGCAGGCGCTCGCTGATGCGAGCGCGACCGTTTGGGCCCAGAGGCCTCAAATCCGGCCGCCCCGATTCGTCGGCTTCGCCTCCTCATCCGGTGCCTGCGCTGCGCGCAGGCGCTCGCTGATGTCTGCCCGGCTACACTTCCGCCCCATGAACGGCTGGAACTTCTCGAGCGATCTCGCTGCCTATCTGCCCGTCCTGATGGTGTGCGTCATGGCGGTGGGCTTCGCTGCGATCAACATCGTCGCGAGCCTCCTCCTGGGCCCCAAGGCAGCGGGCGCCGTCAAGGGCATGTCCTACGAGTCCGGGATGGACCCGATCGGGACGACCCACAAGCGCTTCAATGTGCGCTTCTACATCCTCGCGATGACGTTCCTGCTCTTCGACATCGAGATCATCTTTCTCTACCCGTGGGCGCTCGCCTTCACGAAGCTCGAGCCCGGCAGCGCCGAGGCCGGCCTCTTCCTGGCCCGCATCAGCTTCTTCGTCGGGACCAGCGTGATCGCCTATGTGTATGCGTGGAAGAAGGGTGTGTTCCGCTTCGACTGACTGAGTCAGCGCTCCCAGGCGCTGAGGGATGAGCGTCAGCGCTCCCAGGCGCTGAGGGATGAGCGTCAGCGCTCCCAGGCGCGCCTCAGAACACCACATCGATCTTCTGGCCCGGCTGCGTGCTTGGCACGAACCATGCCTCGCCGCGACGCTCGATGGCGACCGGCTTGCCGTCACTCGATGCGCCCTTGACCTCGCACCCCTTGGGCAACCTGATCCAGAGCGGCTCGAAACCGCACTCGATGCGCACCGCATGCATCGCATGCGCCCTCCACTGGGCGAGCACTTCGTGGCCACCCCGCGCACGCAGGCCTTGATAGCCGCCGTCGATCCATGCATCGGGCCACGCTGGGAGCACATGCACCACATGACCACGCTCGCTCCCCTCGCCCATCTGCTGGTGCGACTGCAGCATCATCTCGGCCAAGCCCGCGGCCCCACCGAAGTTCCCATCGATCTGGAATGGTGGGTGATTGTCGAACAGGTTCGACAGCGTGCTCTTGCGCAGCAACTCGTTGAGCTGCCGCCATGACTCGTTGCCATCCCGTAGGCGTGCGAAGAAGTTCACGAGCCACGCACGCGACCAGCCCGTGTGGCCACCGCCGTTGGCGAGCCGATGCTCAAGCGACTTCCGCGCCGCCGCCATGAGCTCCGGCGTCTCCTCTGCCGTGAAGAGCGCGGCTGGGTGCAAACCGTACAAGTGGCTCATGTGCCGATGCCCTGGCTCGGCCTCGGGCCATGGTTTCGACCACTCCATCAAGCGTCCATCCGCGCCAACCTTGGGACGGGCGAGCGACGGCAGTGCATCGCGGATCCTGCGCGTGATGCGGTCGTCCTGCTCACTGAGCACCTCGGCAGCCGCGAGTGTGCATCGCCAGCAGTCCTCGATGATCTCCTGATCCATCGCATTGCCCATGCCGATGTCGGCGTGCGTTCCGTCGGGCAGGATGAAGCTGTTCTCCGGGCTCGAGCTCGGACCTGCGAGGAGCTTGCCCGACATCGGATCACGCACGAGCCAATCAAGATAGAACTCGCTCGCGCCACGAAGCAGCGGCCAGGCGCGACGCAGTTGTGCGAGATCACCCCCGAATGCGTAGTGCTCGAATCCGTGGCGCACGAGCCAGCCACCACCGTGCGGCCAGAGTCCCCACACGGTCTGGCCTGTCGCCGTGGCGCGATGCCACGCATCGCTGGTGTGATGCGCACACCAACCACCGGCGCCGTACATCTCGCGGGCGACCCTGGTGCCGCGCACGGCCAGCGCTTCCGTGAAGGCCATCAGTGGATCGAAGCACTCGGGCGTGTTCAGCACCTCACAGCCCCAGTAGTTCATCTGCAGGTTGATGTTGGTGTGGTAGTCCGCGCCCCACGGCGCCTTGAGGTGCTCGTTCCACATGCCCTGCAGATTCGCGGGCAGGTCGCCGGGTTGGCTGCAGGACAGAAGCAAGTAGCGGGCGAACTGCGCGTAGATGGCGATGAGTTCGGGATCGGGCTCCCCGGATTCCATCCGCGCCCGGCGTTGATCGGTTGGGAGCGCACGCGCTGCAGGATCACTGGGATCAAGATCGATCGTCACGCGTTGCATGCGTCGGCTGAACCACCTGATGTGCTCATCGCGCAGCGGTTCCTGGCTCTGCGCGGCCGCGGTCAGGTCCTTCGCGTTGCGGTCGGAGAGCGCTGTTTCGCCCCAATAGTCCGTGCGCCCGGCGATCAACAGGTAGACCGAGTCAGCACGCTCGATGCGCAGCGTGGCACCATCCTGCACACAGGTGCCACCACGCGGGAGCGCCATCACGCTGGCCTCGAAGGTCACGCCAGCCGCTGCATCAGCCTCGGTGCGCCCCCAGACCCGAACGATGCCTGATCCCTTGGTCGTCCCCGCATCGATCACGAGCGGACAACCCAGGCCGCTCGGCTGGCGCTCGATCGCCACAGTCAGGTCAACGCCACGAGGCTGGTCGCACACGAGTTCGACCACGATGACATCGTGCGGCTTGCTCGCGAAGATGGTGCGCATGTAGTTGGCACCATCCTTGTTCCATGTGGTGGCACTGATGCCGGTGAAGAGGTCCAGGCCGCGCCGATAGCCCGTCACGCGCTCCATGCCGGGCATGCGCAGCACCAGTTCACCGAGTGTCTGGTGCGACCGATCCGCTTCGGGATCCATCAAGGTGCGCTGTGCGAGATCCTGACCCTGCCGCATCTTTCCGGCGAACAGCAGATCGCGTACATCGGCGACCTCCATGGACAGCGCGCGCGGCTGCAGATCGTCGCGCCGGCCCTGCCAGACCGAATCCTCATTGAGTTGCAGCCGGGACTCATGAACCCCCCCATAGTCCATCGCGCCCAGCCGACCGTTGCCCACCGGAAGTGCCTCGTTCCACGAACGCGCAGGCTGGTCGAACCAGATCACCGCGCCATCGGGTGTGGGTTGCGAGGATCGCTCGATGGATGGGGACACCGTCGCGACAGCCTTGGTCGCGGGCGGCGCGGGATCCTGCCCGCGCGCCTTGGCTGCCGGCGGCACCAGAACGAGAACCGATGCTGCGATGGCGAGCCGCATGACCCCTAGCGTAGCCGTCGTGCAAGTGCACGAGCGACACCGACCAGCAACGCGCTCATCAGGAGCACGCTCAGTCCCGAGACGAGCCATGTGAAGCGCAGGATCTGCAGCATGCGCGTGAGCGTGGGCTGCAACGCACCGAGTCCCTCGGTGTTGGCGGCAAGAAACGCGGCTGCCCACGCAAGGCACAGGAGCGTCGCAAGGCCTGCTGTTCCCATCACCACGGCCGAGCTCCATGGCCAACGAAGCCCTGTCGCCAGCCGCAGTGCCGCCACCATGAGCACGGCCAGCGAGCCCGCGGGCATCAGGATGCCCATGGATGTCAAGCTGAGGACAGCCCACGGCTTCGCGAGCATCGCGCTGATCGCCGGGGTCGCGAACCACTCCTGCACCACCAGTTCGGCCAGGCGGACCAGGCTCATCGCGAGCGTCACCCAGCAGACCAGGCGCATCCATCGACCATGGAGCACGGGCCACAGACCGAGCACGGCAAGCCATGGCACGATGCCATCAGGCACGAGGTACAGGAACACGACGGCCGGCAGCGAGGACCGCAGCGCCAACGGCAGCATGGGCGGCACGAGGATCCACGCAGCCGAGGCGACCATCAGCGCGATCGCGCACCACCGGATGTGCGCAAGCATCCGTGCGGCCGCTGACGCGTCGAACGCATCGATCCGCGTCGCACGCGACCAGCGCTGCCATGCCTCCGAGCGGGGCGCACCGCACTCGGAGCAGAGCGCCGCCTCCGGCGCGATCGGGTAGCCGCAGGTCCAGCAACGCGTTGGTCCTTCGACCGGTCGATCAACCACGCGGCTTGGACGCCTTCATCGTGACATCGACTTCGATCTCCTGGCCGTCGCGTCGGATCTTGATCTTGACCTTGTCGCCGGGGGCGTGCTTGCGCAGCTGGTCCATCATGTCGCCGGCGCCCTCGAGGAGTTCGCCGTTCCAGGCCAGGAGCACATCGCCCTTCTTGATGCCCGCCTCGGCAGCGCTGGTGCCCTCGCTCACGGCCTCGACGACCACGCCGCTCTGGCCGGTCTCGCCGTAACCAGGCGACACGCCCAGCCGCACCTTGGCATAGCCGCGGTCCTGGCCGGAGCCCGCTGTCTTGCCTTCAAATTCAAGCTTGGTCTCACTCACCAAGCCCCGTGTGATCGCCTCGGTGAGCGTGATCACCTTCACTGCACCACCGGGATTGACGGTCCATCCATGATCACCGGGCTTGTGATAGATGTCGTGCAGGCCCGTGAAAATGAAGAGCACCGGAATGCCTGCGCTGTAGAAACTCGCATGGTCGCTCGGTCCACGGCCGCTTGGATCGGAGCGGATCGTCAAGCCGCTGGCCTCGAAGCGCGGACGAAGCCACTCCTTGAAGCCCTTCGCGCTGCCCACGCCGCCCACGACAAGCTCGTCGTTGCGCAGTCGGCCGACCATGTCAAGGTTGACCATCGCGTTGATGGACTCTTGCTTGAGCGTGGGGTGCTCGGTCCAGTGGCGGCTGCCATCCAGGCCGATCTCCTCTGCACTGAAGGCCATGAAGAGGATGCTTCGGCGATCCTTGGGCGCATCGTCGGACCCGTACCAATCCGCCATCACGCGGGTCATGCAGAGCATGGCTGCCGTGCCGCTGGCGTTGTCATCGGCGCCCGGGTGAAGCTTGCCACGGTTGCGTGGATCGGCACCGTAGGCACCGAACCCGACATGGTCGTAGTGACTGCCCACAATGACCCACTCCTCGGCGAGCGATCCGGCGCCACGCAGCACGCCGCCGATGTTGTCGGTCGCGATGGTGCCGGCCGTCAACTCGGCCTTCAGCGTGACCTGCACCGAGTCCTTCAGCGGAACCGTCGTGACCGAACCTTCGTCGGCCTTCTGGCGCCACTCCGCCAGCGAGCGCCCATCGGGATCGGCCTGCTGGATCAGTGCATCCATGGACTCGATGCTCAGCTGGACTGCGGGGATCGAGAGACGATCGCCGAAACGGCTCGTGGCGGTCATCTCGAGCCCACGGCGGGCGTCGCGCGCATCGGGCGGCGTGACCATGATCACGCCCACGGCGCCGCGCTTGGCAAGCGCTTCGAGCTTCGGTGCGGCGGCGCTGAACTCGCTCCAGCGCCTCTCGCTCCAGCGGCTGACGCCCTCCTGGTTGATCGGCTCGTAGCGGAAGAACACTGCGATGCGGCCCTTGAGGTCCTCGCCATCCTCCTTGAAGCTCGTGTAGCCATCCTTGCCTGACTCGATCGCATAGCCAGCGAAGGCCAGCGGAGCCGTGACGCTCGCACTGCCGCTCGAACCAAGCACCACGAAGTCGTCCCCGGACCCGAGTGCGCGATCGCCGATCGCGACGGCACTATCGATCACCTTGGGTCCCGCACCCGGCAACTCGAAGGTCTGTCGGTAGGTCGTGCGCTCGCTGTCGCCCTCCTTTGCCGGGAAGCCCGGCTCGAGCCCCGCCTGGCGCATCCAGAACTCCACATAGTTGGCGGCGGCAGCGATGCCGTCGGAGCCCGGCGCGCGGCCCTCGAAGTACGGATTCGAGAGCGTCATGACATGCTGGTACCACTGCTGGCCGACCGGCCCGATGGCGGCCAGTTGTCCAGCGATGTCCGGATCGATGCCTGTGTCCTTGGGCTTGTAGTCGAAGACATTGACCGTGCCCTCGATGACGGTGCCCTTCTTGCGCTCGGGCTCGGCATCCTGTGCCATGGCGATCGCCGAGACGGCGCACGCGGCGCTCAGGAGCATGGTGACGGTCATGCGCACGGTAAGCATCAAGGGGACCTTCCTACGCGGAGCGGCGTGCCCCGACGCGTGGGTGTCCACTCTAGGTTTCCAAGGGCCCGCCGTGCAAGGGATCGAGGCTGTCAGGCCTATACTTTCCGCTCACCCAGCCAGCCTCCACCCCACCATGACCACGCTTCCCTCGATCATGCCCATCGCTTCCAAGTCCCTTATCGCCCTCGCGCCGGCCGACACCTTCATCCGGCGTCACATCGGCCCGAGCGAACCGGAAATCGTGGACATGCTGACCGCGCTCGGCTGCGCCTCGCTCGATGAGTTGAGTGCACAGGCGATCCCGGCCGGCATCCGCATGACGCAGCCTTTGCGGATCGACGACCCCACCAACACGCTCGGCGTCAGCGAGCGCGGCGAGGCCGAGACGCTCGCTGCACTCCACCGCATCGCGCAGCAGAACCACATCTGGCAGACCTGGATCGGCATGGGGTATGTGGGCACGATCGTGCCGGGAGTGATCCAGCGCAACATCCTCGAGAACCCGGGCTGGTACACCGCCTACACCCCCTACCAAGCCGAGATCGCCCAAGGCCGCCTCGAGGCGCTCCTGAACTTCCAGACCATGATCGCCGAACTGACCGGTCTGCCGCTCGCTGGTGCATCGCTGCTCGACGAGGGCACCGCCGCCGCGGAGGCAATGACCATGTGCCGGTCGATCGCTGCGTCCACGCACGACCACTTCTTTGTCGATGCCGGGTGCCATCCGCAGACGATTGCGGTCGTCCAGACCCGTGCAGGCGGGCTGGGCATCACGGTGGTCGTGGGTGATCCGATGAAGGCTGACTTCACGGCCAAGGCGTTCTGTGGCGCGCTGCTCGCGTACCCAGCGACCGATGGCTCGGTGCCTGAGTTCCGTGGCGTCACCGAGCGCGCACATGCCGCCGGTGCGCAGGTCGTCGCGTGCTGCGACCCGATGGCACTCGTCATGCTCGTGCCGCCGGGCGATTGGGGCGCCGACATCGCGGTGGGCAGCGCGCAGCGCTTCGGCGTACCGATGGGCTTCGGTGGGCCACACGCCGCGTTCATCGCCACCAAGCCTGAACATGTGCGCCGGATGCCCGGTCGCCTGATCGGCATCAGCCGCGACGCCACCGGTGCGCCCGCCCTTCGCATGGCCATCCAGACCCGCGAGCAGCACATCAAGCGCGACCGCGCCACGAGCAACATCTGCACCGCGCAGGTGCTCCTGGCCGTCATGGCGGGCATGTATGGCACCTATCACGGCCCGGATGGACTTCGCCGCATCGCTCGGCGCATCCATGCCGCGACCTCCACGCTTGCGGCTGCGCTGTCCAAGCTCGGACACACGGTGCTCAACGACACCTGGTTCGACACGCTCCATGTGCGGCTGGCCGGCTCGCCCGGCGGCTTCGCGTCGGCGCTCGCCTCGCGCCGCATCAATGTGCGGCACTTCACCGATGGAACCGTGGGCGTCACGCTCGACGAAACGATCACCACCGCATCGCTTGAGGCCTTGCTCGGCGCCTTCGCTGCGGCTGTCGGCAAGCCAACGCCGGCGCTCGATGTGCCTGCCTCGCTTGCGATCCCGACCGCGCTCCAACGCACCGATGCGTTCATGACGCAGGATGTCTTCAACAACTACCACAGCGAGCACGAGCTCCTGCGCTACATCAAGCGCCTGGAGAGCCGGGACCTTTCGCTCTGCCACAGCATGATCCCCCTGGGCTCGTGCACGATGAAGCTCAACGCGACCAGCGAGCTGATGCCCGTCACATGGGCTGAGTTCGGCAACATCCATCCCTTCGCGCCTGTCGACCAGTGGAAGGGCTACGCCACGATGTTCCGTCAGCTCGAGGAGTGGCTCAAGGAAGTGACGGGCTTCACGGCCATCAGCCTGCAGCCCAACGCCGGAAGCCAGGGCGAGTATGCGGGTCTGATGGTGATCCGCGCCTATCACGGGCACCGCGGGCAGACCAACCGCACGGTCTGCCTGATCCCCGAAAGCGCGCACGGCACGAATCCTGCCAGCGCCGTCGTGGCTGGCATGACGGTGGTCCCCGTCGGATGCCTGCCCAACGGCGAGATCGACCTGGCCGACCTCAAGGCCAAGGCCACCGAGCACGCCGCCAACCTCGCCGCGGTCATGATCACCTACCCGAGCACGCACGGCGTGTTCGACGAGAATGTCCGCGAGACATGCGAGCTCATCCACGCCCATGGCGGTCTCGTCTACATGGACGGCGCCAACATGAATGCGCAGGTCGGCCTCGCGCGGCCCGGCGACATCGGTGCCGATGTCTGCCACCTGAACCTGCACAAGACCTTCTGCATCCCGCACGGCGGTGGCGGTCCGGGCATGGGACCGATCGGCGTGAACGACACGCTCAAGCCCTTCCTGCCGGGACATCCGGTCCTGAGCCCGACCAGCGCCGGCACGCACGCGATCGGCCCGATCAGCGCCGCCCCCTACGGCAGCGCGAGCATCCTGCCGATCAGCTGGATGTACATCGCCATGATGGGCGGCCCCGGCCTGACGCTTGCCACGCAGGTCTCGATCCTTGCTGCGAACTACATGGCCAAGCGGCTCAAGGCGCACTACCCGGTGCGCTATGTGAACGCGAACGGCCGCTGCGCGCACGAGTTCATCATCGACTGCAACGCGTTCGACAGGAGCGCGGGAATCAAGGTCGATGACATCGCCAAGCGCATGATGGACTATGGCTTCCATGCGCCCACCATGAGCTGGCCCGAGCCCGGCATGCTCATGATCGAACCGACCGAGAGCGAATCGAAGCCCGAGCTCGACCGCTTGTGCGACGCGCTGATCTCGATCCGTGAGGAGATCCGCGCGATCGAGGAGGGCCGCATGCCACGCGACTCGAACCCGCTCAAGCACGCGCCGCATACCGCGGCCGTGGTGTCATCGGATTCGTGGAGCCGCCCGTACACGCGCGAACAGGCCGCATGGCCCGCATCGTGGCTGCGTGACCACAAGTTCTGGCCGGCCGTCAGTCGCGTCGACAATCCCTACGGCGACCGCAACCTCGTCTGCACCTGCGAGAGCGTCAAGAGGTACACCTGACCGTTGCAGGCCCGCGAGGGTCGATCGAAGGTTCGGGCCGATGATCCAAGCACGGTTGGCCGTACCATCGGGGCATGTTCGGTCCGAGTCCCTCGCCCCTGGAACCTCGCCCCGACTGGTCCCATCTGGTGCCAGCCGTGCTGCGCAACCCCCGCACCGAACTTGAGGCCGGGTTCACTCGCCTGCGCACGATGCTGCAGGCCGAGGGTACGCAGACCCGCGAGATGCTCGAGATCTACGGTCGAGCGACACAAGGCCAGGCCTCGAGCGCCGACATCGATCGGGCCAATCGTCAATTCGGCGATCTCCTCCGCTTGGCCGGGCTGGGCGCGTTCTTCGCCGTCGTACCGGGAAGCGCACTGCTGCTTCCGCTGGCCGTGACCACGGCTCGCAGGCTGGGCATCAACCTCCTGCCGGACAGCTGGGAACAGCAGGCCGGGCTGCCGGTCGACGGTCGCCCCGACGAGCAGGTCAAGCCAAGGCAGGGTTCCTGATCACACCTCGGCGTGCTCGGCCACGCCCTGGATGCGGGCGATCGCGCCACGAAGCCCATCGGCACGCATGGCCACGTTGACCACTGGGCTCTGGAGCAGGCTCACGATGTGCACACGCAGGTAGGACGGTGCCGCCGCAAGGGTGGCAGCCTGACGCACAGCCATCGCATCGAGCGCGGCTGGATCCATCTCGCTGAGGAGCGGAGTGGTGTTCGTCAGGCGCACCTCGATGTCCGCCGCATACGCATCGAGCTCGCTCGGCACATCGAACGGGAACGAGCGTGCGGTCGCATGGGCCACGTCGGCCATCTGCTTCTTGCCGACCTTGGGATTGAGCAGACCGGTGAGCAGCATCACGAAGCGCTCACGGTGGTCGGCGAACGCGCCCAGGATCTCCTCGTGCGACGGGCCTTCACTGCGGAACGCGATCGACTCGCGGTCGTCACTGCGGTTGCAGCTGATCTCGAGCTTCCAGTCCCCAGCGCCCACTGCGATCTGTCGGGGGTCGATCAGGGCGACCGTGCGCGCACCGCCGAAGGTATCGGGTGCTTCGCTGTCGCGTCCCGAGACGAGATAGGCCTTCGACTCGGGCGTGAAGACGCCGCGCTCGAAGAGCCGTGACACGCGCGAGCCATCGGCGCCGTGTGCCACCAGGTTCCACTCGACCGCTGCAGGTACCGGGTCGTCATCCGAGGGAAGCCACACCACCTCGAAGAGCGGATGGCTTGAACCTGCATAGCGACGCACATAGAAGCGGCCACGACCACGCGGGCGTTCCACGCCCGGGGTCAGTGCCTCGAGCATGCGCTGCACGGTGTCGCGTTCATCCTGGGTGAAGCCGGACGGATCGCGCAGCACCCGCGAGCCGATCTCGAACAGCTTGGCAAGCACGGCGGGTTCGGCGCTCGTCTGGCCCGCTGGCGGATAGAGGAAGCGGAAGGCATCCAAGTGCACCTTGCCCTTGCTCAGGCCGCTGTCGACGAGGGCCTGCGCGATCAGTGCGCTGTCGGCACCGCCGACCATGCGCTCATCGAGTGCGCGTCGAGCGCCTGTCACATCACCGGTCGCCACATAGGTGGCGCAGAGTCCCTTGAGTGCCTCATGCGCGGGGCGGGTCTCGTTGATCGCCTCACGCACGGCATCCGGGAAGTTGAAGAACTTCTGCGTCGAGAGCGCATCGATCGCCGCGGCGAACTCACGGCGTGCGTGGTCGAACCGGGCTCGTGCAAGTTCGAGCATGCCGCGGGCAAGTTCCAACAGGCCGGGTGCCGCACCGGTGCGCATGGAGGTGTGCTGTTCGGCAGCATCGAGGTTGCCCTGCCCGATTTCGAGGATCGCGAGGAACGGCCGCGCCACGCCGTCCACGCGGTCGGAACCTGAAACCGCGCGCATGAGGTGCGTTCGGGCCATGCCGATGAGGTCAGGATCGTGCGTGGCCGCGAGCCGCAGGCCGCGTGAGAGATCCGCCAATCCTTCGCCTTCGACCAGGTCGAGCGCTTCGCGGCGGATCGCCTCGGACTTGGTGGCGAGGTCGGCATCGTTCATGCAGTGCGGCTGCATCGCGACGGCTGCACGCAGCACGGTGCGGCTCCAGACCGGATCACGATTGCTCCATCCGTGCCACTCGGTGGCGACCGTGAGCGCCGGACGCCATTGCGATGCCATGATCAGTCGTGAAACAGCACGATCGACATCGCCATCAGGCACCATGCCGGCTTCGGCACGGCGCAGGAGTTCCCACTCGATCTTGTGCACGAAGTGGGCGACCTTGCCATGGTCGCCGCGCTTCTCGTAGGCAGCGGTCAAGAGCTGCGAGGCCGTCAGCGCCGCAGCTCGCACCTCTTCATTGGCCGAGTGCAGTGAGAGTCGGTTGAGCTCCGTCTCGACCTCCTCGAAACGCTGTTCGCGGGCACGCAGCAGCGCGATCGCATCACCGGCAACGCCACCCACGCCGACGAGTTCCTCCGCGCGCTTCAGGTCATCGGTCTGGGCACGCTCGGCAAGCAGGCGCACGAGACCAGATCGCTGGAGGTGGCCGTCGGAACCGCGCGTCGACAGTGCCTGCTCATACAGGCCCTTGGCAAAGGCGAAAAGGCTGTCACTGCGGTGGCGGCGCCACTCCTTGGCCACACTTGATGCCGTGATCGGGCCGGCGGCGGCCACCGGCGAGGTCGAGGGCGTGCTTGAACCGACCGGAATCATGATCGGCGCAGCAGGAATGGTGGCGGTTGCCGGCACCACTGCACGCGGCAGCACGGGAGCAGGAACCGGTGCTGGGGCGGATGCAGCAGCGATCGGCGCAGCGGGAATGGCCGCCGCCGGGACCACGGGCATCGGCGCCACTGGAGTCACCGGCGCAACCGCGGCAGGCACGACCGGAGTTGGTGTCGCCGCCACTGGGGCAATCACAGGCACAGTTGGCGCGACGGCCATCGGCTTGGGTGCCTCGACCGGATCGAGGTCAGTCAGATCAAGGAGCCCAGGAAGATCAAAGTCCGCGTCGCTCGTCACCGGCGCACCCATCATGGGCTTGGTGGAACCCAGGTCGTCATCGCCAAATGGATCCATCGACGACGATGCCGCAGGATCGGTCATCGGCGTCGTGATCGGCATGCTTGCCGGACGCGCACCGCCCGGCGTACGAGGACCTGGCTTCCTTTCTCCAGCGGAGGTCTGGGCTGTCGGCTTCCGGGACGCTGCACCCTTCGACGCGGTGCCGCCCTCGCTCTTCTCGCCGCGCATCCAGAGCACGGCGCCGACGATGAGTGCGATCGCGATCGCGCCGACGGCGATGCCCGCGGCGAGCACGATCGGGTCGTCGTAGGGCAAGCCCATGATCGTGCCAGCGGCCTCTTCACCAGCCGACGGATCAGCAGCCGGTGCGGGGTCCTGCGCGTGGGCGATCGCCACGAAAACAAGGCTCGAGCAGAAGGTGGCGGAGTGCAACAACGAAGCGCGGATGGCCATGTCTAAATCCCTTCGGATGGTCGATCGAACAGCGGGAGCGCAAGGTACGGCCCTGCGCGTCCCACTGCAATTACCGCGCCATTGCGCCCGATGGTTATCGGTTAGCCGATCCGGAGGCCCCACCCCGGAACGGTCGGCCCGAGTGCCGGGTGCGGAGTCCGCCTAACCCGCGCCGATCAGGCGTGAGAACGCACTCGCCAGCCCAAGGAAGACGAGAAACGACATCGAGTCGGTCACCATCGTCAGGAAGATCGTGCTTGCGGTCGCCGGGTCGGCACCCATGCGCTTCATGAGCAGCGGCAACATGCTGCCGGTCAGGCACCCGATCATCAGCGTGGTCGCCATGCTCAGGGCGATCACCGCACCGATCTGCCATGGCCGGTCCAGGGCCAACTCGATGCCCGCCACCACGCCACCCACGATCACGCCGCAGATCAGGCCGTTGACCAGGCCCACGCTCGTCTCGCGCAGGATGTGCGGCAGTGCGCGGCGCGGGCGGATCTGGTCGAGCACGATGCCGCGCAGCGTGACCGCCAGGCTCTGCTGGCCGGCATTGCCCGACTGGTTGGCGATCAGCGGCATCATCGCCGCGAGCACCGCGAGTTCCTCGATCAAGCCCTGATAGCGCAGGACCACCAGCGCACCGATGCTGCTCGTGAGGAGATTCACGAGCAGCCAGGGGAACCGTCCGCGGAACTTCACGCCCACACTCGAGTACACGGCCTCCTCGCGGCCGGCACCCACCATGCGCTGGGCGTCCTCGGTGCCTTCTGCACGAATGATGTCGATCACGTCATCGACGGTCACGACGCCAAGCAGGCGGTGATGCCCATCGACGACCGGCAGTGCCGCGTAGCGGTAGCGCTCAAACTCGTGGGCGACTTCCTCGCGGTCGATGTCGGGCGCGATGGCATCGATCGTGCGCTCGCAGATGTCGGCGATGCGGTCGGTCGGCTTGGCCACGAGCAAGCGGCGCAGGCTGATGATGCCCTTGAGATGCCCCTTGGCATCGGTGACGAACGCGTGCTGCAGGATTTCCGCTCCCTCGTGGCGCCGAATCGACTCGGTCGCCTCGGCGACCGTCATTGCCTCGCGCACGCTGAAGTGCTGCGTGGTCATCATGCCGCCCGCGGTGTCGGGCGCGTAGACCATCAGTTCGCGCAGTCGACGCGCCTCGCCGGAGGCCATGCTCGCCAGCAGACGCTCGCGATCGCGGACCGGCAGGGCCTGCAACAGGTCGGTGGCGTCATCGGGCGCCATCTCCTCCAGGAACTTGCCCGCGAGCGCGGGGTCGTCATCGATCAGGTCCCGCAGCATGCTCACGGCAAGCGGTGTCTGCATGTAGGCGAGCGCCTCAGCGGCCGCATCGACATCCATCTCGGCGAGCACCTCGACGGCCTCGGTCTCGCGCAGCGATTCGAGCGTGACGGCAGCGTCGGCAGGTTCCTGTGCCTCGACCGCCTCGGCCAACTCGGGCACATCGATGGAGTGCTGCATGAGCTGCTCGACGCGACGGTCCTCAGCGCTGGGTTCACCCGGCACCTCAAGTTCAACTCCCTCCACGGCCGGTGTGCCGGTCGTGGGCTGGGGCGTGGGCTCATCATCGGGCTCGGGCATCACCGGAGCCTACCCGCGTACCTGCGGGGAGAACCTGCATCGTGTTCAATGCGGGAATGGATCGGCTCATCAGCCATGAGGTGCTCGACGATGGAGCGCTGCACCGGATCACGCTCCGCGACGATACGCGGCGCAATGCACTCAGCCAGGCGATGTTCGATGACCTCGATGCAGCGCTCGCTGCCGTCACGACAGCCGTGGCGCGAAGGCAGGCGGCATCCTGCGTCCTCCTTTCGGCGACCGGGCGCGCGTTCTGCAGCGGCTTCGACCTCGGCGCCTGTGTCGCCGATCCCTCGATGATGGGCTCCTTCCTCCAGAGGCTTTCCGCGGCAGTGCGCTGCCTGCGTTCGCTGCCCTGCCCGGTCGTGGCAGCCGTGCAAGGTCCCGCGCTCGCGGGTGGATGCGCGCTCGTCACGGCCTGCGATGTCGTGATTGCCGGACCGGCTGCCCGATTCGCCTACCCCGTGCATCGCATCGGATTGAGCCCGGCGATCAGCCTGCCCACGCTGCGCGGCCACACCGGTGGCGGTGCCCGAACGGTCGCCCTTGAGCCTGAACCGCTCGATGCGGCTGCAGCGCGCGCACAGGGCCTGGTGCACGAGATCGTTGACGATCCGACCGCCCTGGATGCTCGCGCCCTGGCCGTGTCGCGCCAGCTGCTCTCCAAGGGTCCACAGGCCATGGCCAGCATCAAGCGCTGGATGAATGCGCATGATGGTTCGTGCGACCTGGCCGCGCTCGATGCCACGCTCGCGGCCAGCGTGGCCACGGGTTCGAGCGATGAATCGAGTGCGATGCTCGCGGCCACCTGGGCCGCGATGCAGAAGCCACGCTGATGGACCCGAAGCTCTATCACCGCCCGCGGATCGAATGGTGGCAACTGCGCCGTCGATGGTGCCGTTGGCGCGACGACCTGCAGCATCATGCTGCGCCAATCCGGCGCAGCCATTGGCAGAGCGTGGTCCTGGCATCGATGTGGGGTTCGCTCGTGATCGCCCCCGTCGTGGCAATCGTCGGTCATCTTGCCTTCGGGCGCACCACGATCGAGCCGCTCGAGGCCCGCTTCCACCGGCTCGAGCATGGTCGCTGGGTCGATGCCAGTGGCCGCGACCTCGACGACCCGACGCAACCTGCGGTGAATCTGGAGCATGAGTCATTCATCGAGACAGTCGGATGCACCGTCACCATCGAACGACGACGATCGGGATGGCCCGCGGCGAGCGGTGCATCGGCGACCATCACGACCGTCTTGAAGCCCTCGTTTCAACTCGATCCATCAACGGCGCCCTTGCAGGGTCTCGACTTGGATCGTTCGCGGAAGTGGATGCTTGCACACAACAACATCGACCTGGCAGGAATCACCGGCGAAGGTTCGATCTCGATCGTTGGCTTCGCGGTCAATGCACTGGTCGCCTGGCCAATCGTGTTCGCGCTCGTCTGGCTCGGCGCGCTCGTGAGGCGCGGGGTCCAACTCTTCGTCTGGCGCCGCCGCGCGCGGATCGAGGCCGGGCGCGCCGACCAAGGGCTCTGCCCGGGCTGCGGCCATGTCATCGACCGCGCAGGCTTCAGCGACCGATGCCCGGAGTGCGGCTACTTCCTGCATCGCCGCTGATCGCGTCGCCGCGGCTACGCTCTTGGCCATGTCCACCCTCGTTTCGCTCGACATCACCGATGGCATCGCCCGCGTCTGCATGCGCCGCCCCGAGGCGCGCAACGCTCTCTCCAGGGACCTCATCACGCAGCTGCGCTCGACGATCGAAGCGCTGCAGTCGCGCGCGGATGTCCGCGTGGTCATCCTGGAAGGCGACGGCAAGAGCTTCTGCGCCGGCATGGACCTGAAGGCCGTGGCGACCGATCCGGTCGCGATGGGAGACATGCTGCGAGCGCTTGCCGAAACCAGCCTGGCGATACGAAAATTGCCGATTCCCACGATTGCCAAGGTCCAGGGTGCCGCGATCGGTGGCGGGTGCGGACTGATGGTCGTCTGCGACTTTGGTGTGACGCACCCCGAAGCCAAGGTCGGCTACCCAGAGGTCGACCTGGGGATCTGCCCGGCGGTCGTGGCGCCCTGGCTCGTCAAGAAAATCGGCGCCGGCCCGGCGCGCGCGATGCTGCTCTTGGGCGGGACCATGAGCGGCGCCGAGGGATACGCCAAGGGCATCGCCAGCCACTGCGTGCCGCTCGATCAACTCGAATCAGCCACGATGGCACTGGCCACCGGACTGGCCAAGGGCGGACCACTCGCCATCCGTGAGACGAAACGATGGTTATCGGTTCTTGATGGATCAAATGACGATGCCGCTATCCGGGAGGCAGCGGAGATCAGCGCGAGGATCATCCAGGGCGGTGAGGCGCAGGAGCGACTAGCCAAGCTGTGGCGTTCCTGATCTGCACTTTCGTTTGAAATCACGACTTATCGATACACGATCGACACAGATGCAGTCACAATCGACCTTGAAAGGCCAGGAGCATCGATCATGCCAACATCTGCGCTGAACATCACCGAGTTTGGCGATGGGATCGTCTCGCTCACGCTGCAGATCAACCCTGAGAAGCCCCGTGGAGGGGTCGTTGTCTTGGATGCGTGGCTGATCGATCAGATCCATATCGCGATGGATCGCGTCGAATCGATGCACGATCTCAGCGGTTTCATCCTCGATAGTGCCTCAGAGCGCGTGTTTGTGGCTGGGGCCGACTTGGCCGAGATCGATGCCATGGATGACGGCGCGCTGCACGGGTACCTCAAGCGCGCCGCCGATGCGTTCTGGCGCATTGCGGCGCTCCCCTGCCCGAGTGCCGCCATCATCGGCAAGGCTGCGCTCGGCGGCGGTCTTGAGATTGCCATGCACTGCGACGGCCTCATCGGGGTCGCCGCAGCCGAGGGCGCCAAACCGTATCGGGTCGGCCTGCCTGAAGCGGGGCTCGGGATTTGCCCGGGTTGGGGCGGCACGCAGTGTTTGCCAGCGCGCATCGATCCCCTGACCGCCATCAAGGCCACGGCGACTGGTGAGACCTTCGCGAGCAACACCCTGCCACCATGCCTCTTCAATGCCGTAGCACCCTCGGCCGAGACCGCCCGGGCCACCGCCACAGCCTGGCTCCGTAGCCAATCCAAGCAGCACCCGATCCGCTGCGTCCGCGGGGATCAGGGGCTGGCGCTTCCCGGGGTGGCCGAAGCACTTGCCCAAGCGCGGAAGGAACTCCCGCAAACCCCCGCCGCGATGGCCGTCTGCGACCTCGTTCAGTTCGGGCTCGACCGTGGCTGGGGCGCTGCGTGCGAACGCGAGCGCCAGACACTCGTCGGCCTTCGCCATACGCCGCAGGCCCGCGAGAAACTGGCTGCGTTCCTCAAGAAGTGAGGTTGGCAGGCGATTTCCACCACCGGGCCGACCACCCTACACTTCCTCGCCTGCGGGCGACTCTGATGGGTCGCCCGTTCCGTTTCGCCGCCGAACCACTCCGAAGGATCCCCCATGAGCTCCACCAACCTTGCCGACATCAAGGGCATCGCTGAACGAGACCGCAAGCAGATCGAGGCCGCCCAGGAAATGCTCGGGCCGGATCCCTCGGCGATGGGAGCCATCAAGAACAACTTCTGGGGCAACTTCCGCGAGGAACTCATGTTCCCCTATCCCGAGGGAAGCGCCGACGAGACCGCGCGCTGCGACCAGTTGCTCGCTGACCTCGATCGCTACCTGCGCACCGATCACCCCGCGCACCTGATCGACCAGGAACAGCAGATCCCCGACTGGGTGATCAAGCGCCTGTTCGCGCTCGGTGTGCTCGGCATGACGGTGCCCAAGGAGTTCGGCGGCGGCGGCTTCGGCATCACCAGCTACAACCGCGCACTCGAGCGCATCGGCCGCAGTTGTGGTTCGACGGCCGTGCTCGTGAGCGCGCACCAGTCGATCGGCTGCAAGGCCGTGATGCTCTTCGGCACCGACGAGCAGAAGGCGCGCTTCCTGCCCCGCATGGCAAAGGACACGCTCAGCGCCTTCTGCCTCAGCGAACCCAATGTGGGTTGCGACGCGGGCGGCCAGGAAACCCGCTGCGAGCTTTCTGCCGACGGCACGCACTACCTCCTCAACGGCGAGAAGAAGTGGGCGACCAGCGGCGCGCTGAGCGGCCTCTTCACCGTCATGGCCAAGCAGAAGGTCACCGACCCAAAGACCGGCAAGCAAAAGGACATCGTCACGGCGCTGATCTGCACGCCCGACATGGAAGGTGTCGACATCTTCAGCCGAAACCGCTCCAAGTGCGGCATCCGCGGCACCTGGCAGGCGCGCATCCGACTGACCAATGTGAAGGTCCCTGCGGCCAACCTGCTCGCGAAGGAAGGCCAGGGCTTCAAGATCGCCATGACGTGCCTGAACTACGGCCGCTGCACACTCAGTGCAGGCATGCTCGGTGGTGCGGGCTTTGCCTACGAGCAGGCGCTCAAGTGGGCCAAGTACCGCCACCAGTTCGATCGTCCGCTGGCGGACTTCGACCTCTGCAAGGAGAAGCTCGCGCGCATGGCCGGCTACATCTACGTGATGGACGCCATGCTCTACATGACCACCGGCTTCCTCGACCGCCACGATGACGACATCATGGTCGAGACCGCGATGTGCAAGGTCTTCTGCAGCGAGATGGGCTACCGCACCGTGAACGATGCGCTCCAGATCATGGGCGGCGAGTCGTACATGACGGAGAACTCGGTCGAGCGCATCTGGCGCGACAGCCGAATCAACATCATCGTCGAGGGTGCCAACGAGGTCATGCATTCCTTCATCTGGGCCTACGGCGGCAAGCAGCTGGGCGAGTGGATGAATGGCATCAAGGGCAGCCCCTTCTCCAACCTCGGCAGCGCCATGCAGATCGGCTCGGAACTCTTCCTTGGCTTCCGCCGTGGCATGCCGACCTTCGCCTGCCGGAACCCTCGCATCACGCGTCACCTCGATGAGTGCATGATGCGCATCCGCGAGTTCAGCCACCAGGTCAAGATGATGTTCAAGGAGCACGAGGAAGGCATCGTCACCGCCCAGACCATCCAGTCGCGCCTGGCGATGGGTGCGCTCTGGATCCACGCCAGCCTCTGCGCGCTGTCGAAGTTCGAGCGCAACATGCGCCGTGGCCTCGAGGGCCGCGAGCTCGAGCACGAGGCCGCGATCGTCGATCACTTCATCGCCTTCGCGGGCGAGCAATTCGATGCGGAGCTGCGGGCACTGCGGGTGAACTGCGACACCACCATGAAGCGTGCCGCAGAGGCCGTGCTCACCTGGGCCGACAGCCTGCCGAATGCCGACTATGTGCTCCCCGAGCGCACGCCGGTCGTTGCGGTGCGTGGCACCGGCAAGAAGCCTGACCAGTCGAACATCCCGCAGTTCGGCACTGGCAGTGTCTTCGCCGGCACCAAGGTGGCCAACGGCGCCTGAGCCCGATTTCGCACACCCCTCGATGTTCACTAGCATCCCCGCCTCGCTATCCCCCGGAGACACCATGGACCTGCTGACGACGATGCATACGATGGGCCACGAGCGCGTAGCGCTCCACCAAGATCCTTCGAGCGGCTTGAAGGCCATCGTGGCCATCCACAGCACGGTGCTCGGCAACGCGCTTGGCGGCACGCGCCGCTATGCCTACGCCAGCACCAACGAGGCACTCTTCGATGTGTTGCGCCTCTCTGAAGGCATGACCTACAAGGCAGCCGCGGCCGACCTGCCGATGGGTGGTGCGAAGAGCGTGATCATGCTTGCGCAGCCCGGCCAGCAGCCGACCGAGGCGCAGGGTCGCGCGATGGGCCGCTTCGTGAACACCTTCGACGGCCAGTACATCGCCGCCGAGGATGTGGGTGTGAGTCCGCAGTTCTGCGACTGGATGGCCCGCGAGACCCCGCACATCATGGGCGGCGAGGCTGTCAGCCGTGGCGGCGACCCGAGCCCGTGGACGGCGCAGGGCTGCTTCAACTCGATGAAGGCCTGCCTGAAGTTCCTCGGCAAGCCGGTGAGCTTCGCCAACCTCACCGTCGGCGTGCAAGGCTGCGGTGCGACCGGCTACAAAGTTGCGAAGCTCCTGCGAGAGGCAGGCGCGACCGTGCTCGTGGCTGATGTCCATGTGCCCACGATGAAGCGCACGGTCGAGGAACTCGGCTGCGTGGCGCTCGGCAACGACCGCAACCTCCTCACCGAGAAGCTCGACATCCTCGCCCCGTGCGCGCTCGGCGGCGTGCTCGATGCGAAGACGATCGCGGGCCTGAACTGCTCCATCGTCTGCGGCACCGCCAACAACCAGCTGCTCGATCCAGTGGCCGATGGCGTCGCGATCAAGAAGAAGGGTGTTCTGTACTCGCCGGACTTCGTCGCCAACGCCGGCGGCCTGATCCGCCTGGGCGGGCTCTACCTCGGCTACACCGAAGCCATGGTCGACGAGAAGGTCGCCAAGATCGAAGCGACCACCCTGGCCGTGCTTGAAGAGAGCCGCACGCAGGACTCGACTGCTGACGCTGCGATCACCTACGCCAAGCGTCGCATCGCCGCTGGCCGCCCAAGCGGCACCCGCCGCCCTGCGACCATCGGCGTCTGAGCGCGCCCCTCTTCGCACCGATCCACAGGCCGCTGCCCTCCGCGGGCGGCGGCCTTGTTCGTTTGGGGCGTGTTCAAGAAGGACCGTTCGGTCAGGGCCATGGTGATGTGGTGCGTGGTTGCCCGGAGGCTGGATTAGTCTGCGCGGCATGGCACCGGGTGACCAGACCATCAGGCCTGCAGACGATGACGATCATCGGCCGACGGGCGACGGGACCCGCGAAGGCGCGCTTGGTCACGGTGTACCGAGCCAGGAGCCGAGTTCCGCATCCACCGCTGTGCGCGACGGCCTCGAGAAGGCAGGCGACCAGATCGGCGCATACAAGTTGCTCTCGCTGATCGGCGAGGGCGGCTTCGGATCGGTGTGGCTGGCTGAGCGGCGCGAGCCCTTCGTGCAGCGCGTGGCGCTGAAGGTCGTCAAGGCGGGCATGGACTCCAAGAGCGTGCTCGCCCGCTTCGAGCAGGAGCGCCAGGCGCTTGCGGTGATGAACCACCCCGGGATCGCCAAGGTGCTCGACGGCGGGCTCACGCCGGCAGGCCGCCCCTTCTTCGCGATGGACTACGTGAAGGGCGAGCCCGTCACGCAGTTCTGCGACCGGATGAAGCTCGGCATTGAGGAACGGCTGAAGCTCTTCGAGCAGGCCTGCGAGGCGA
>VGYB01000019.1 GCA_016873115.1 Planctomycetota bacterium
GTCGATCTCGTCACGCTCTACGACGCTCAGTCGAAGAACGCCGAGGAGCGCAAGGCCATCGTTGACAAAACGAACGCCGTGGTGGACCAGGCCAGAAAGGTCCCCGGGCTCGGTGTGGATTTCAGCGGCACGCACTCGCAGCCGGATGATGTCGGCCGCAGCGCGAAGGCGGCTGAAATCTTCGGATCGGCGGAGATGGCGACCAAGGTCCAAGCCATCAAGCGCCGCGTGGACCCCGACAACCGATTCCGGTTCCATCCCTTCGCGAAGTTCATGGCGTAGGTGGACAGCACGATCGTTCGCGCGCTCGACGCCGCGAAACCAGACAAGCCGGCGTAGCTCCGCCTTAGCGGCCCGCCGGCGTCCGGACGAGTCGTGCTCCGAAGAGTTCGTTGCGCGTCGCGGGCGGAGCCGAGCTTCGAGCGTTCTTTCCCTGCGTTCCCGCTGCATCGGCCCAGCAACCGCCGCGAACGATCCGCGCGGAGCCCTCTGCGTCGCTCGTCCAGTTCCAGAGGACTCCGGAGAGACCATCCCGACAGTCGAATGTCGCGGTCCACTCCGTCTCACTCGGAAGCCGCCAACCGCAGCCACCGAGTGGCGTGACTACAGCGGACATGAGCCGGGCGCCATCCCGTTCAGCAAACTCGACGCGATACGCAGGCTCAAGTCCCGCGCGCCGCGAGAGTTCGTTGCACAGATCGATCGCCTCGAACCAGGTCAGGCCCGCCGCTTGCGTCGGGCCGGTGCGCGGCTCGGGATCGACGCCGAACACCTCGCGATAGACGGTCGCGGGTACCAGCGGTGTCGCGAGCTGACGGGCATCGTCCTTGCCGCAGTCGACGGCCGAGGCGAGAAACGCGGCGGTCGCGGGACCAGCGGGCAGCGAAGCAGCGGCAAGCTCCTTCGGTGCCGCCGGCTCCGGCTGCGCAGACGCGAGCGCGTCCGCCACGAGCAGCACAGCCTGCGGCGTTGAGCGCTTTGCGAGCACCGCGTTCTCGGCAACGGTCTCGAGCGAGAGCCGCGTACCGCGCGCAAGCCGAAACGGCGGATCAACGAGGTACGGTCGGTCGACATGACCATTCCATTGGTCGATGCGGACGAGAGTCGTCGCACGGCCATCGGGGCCGACAGCCCACAGGCGGACGCGCACCGCGTACATCCCAGGTCGCAGCACGATCGCCACGAGATCAACATCGCGGTCGTTGGGCGGAGCGACGCTCGTGACGGTGTCGCCGACGCAGGTCTCCCGCTCCGCTCCCCCGCCACCGACGGTCATCGCGTGCAGCATGCGGATCGGCGACTCCCCCACCACGACCGGAGGCAGCGCCTCGAGGCGGAATCGCCCGCTCTCGTCCCGCCCACGCCCGTCGGCGTGGCACTCGGCGACGATCGCCTCGTTGGCAGCAATGGAGATCGCGAAGCCGTCGGGAAGCACGAAGGCACCGTCGATTCCGACACCGCCGATGCCCCCCGCTGGCCGCGTCGCAAGATCGCCAGTCAGTTTGAAGCCGAGGCTCGCATCCCGCTCATCAAGACTCTTCGCGAGCTTCGCATCACCCGCACAGAGCAGCGTTCGGGCGACCAGCCCGGGCGTTTTCGCGCGGACGCGCCATCCACCGACGACGAGTGGCCGATCGGCGATGCCGGCGATGAACGACCGCATCTGACGATTGTCGTTCGCCCCGATCGTCCAGCCATCGGCGACATCCCACGCGACGATCGGCTCACGAGTCTCGGGGAGAGTCGCCGGATGGAGATCAACGGCCCCGTCGATCCCGTCACCTCGTTCGACCCACGCCTTCAGCGCGTTGATCTCATCTTCGGTCGGCCTTGACGGGAACTCGACCACGCCCTCAACGGGGAGGAACGGCGGCATCACACCGCTCTCGATGACCGCGAGCAGCGTTCGGGAAACGCGCTTCACCTCGGCTGGGCGCGTGAAGTCGTATGCGCCCGGACCGCCTGGACGGTGGCAGTGGAGGCAGCAGCGCTCCAGCACCGGCGCGACATCGCGTGCGAAGTCGGGCTCGGATGCCGTGAGCGCCGCGATCGCAAGCGCGATCAGTTGCATTCACCCCACGCCGCGAGCAGCAACGCAAGATCGCCAGGACCGATCTGGCCGTCGCGATCGATGTCGCCGCCACCGCCGGACACACCCCACGCCGCAAGCAGCCAACCGAGATCGGCCGAATCGACCGTGCGATTCCAGTTGAGGTCAGCGGGGCATGGCCCGCCGGTGAAGGTGACCGGATTGTCGGTGGGCGACACATGGCCGCCATTCGGCCCCGTGTTCCCCGTGACCAGCGTGCCCAAATAGCGCGGCCCGACGAGGTACGGGTACTCCGTCGCGCCACTCGCAGAGATCGTCGAAAAGTAGCACCATTGGCCTTCCGGGAACTCGGGCGTCACGCTGAATCGTGCGTTGTGGACATTCAGGTCGCCGAGTCCATTCACGAACTCGTAGTCCTCGACGAAGCAGCCGATGGGGTACTGCGTGCTCACCGCAGGCCCGTACTGGTTCGGCGGCAACTGCGTGCCGTCGGGCAGCGTGGTCCGCTGCGTGATCGCCCGCGTGCGGTAGCTCGTGCGCATCCGGGCGATGCCGCCGCTGCCGTCTGCGTTCAGGTAGCCGTATGGCCCGTAGATCGGGAAGCCGTCGAAGGCCCAGCCGATGATCGGCGAGTGATGCTGCGCATCGGTCGCCACGACGCAGGGCGGGAACTGGTGTGGGTGGTAGACGCCGCCCGGTGCGGGGTGTCCCTTGCAGGCGTCGAAGCTCGCCGCTTCCCAGTACATCGCGTTCCGGTGCCAGATGTTCTGGTTGTTGTAGCTCATCGCATCGAGGGCATTGAAGAACGGAACACCGTTCGAGAGGACGCCGATCGACCCGAGGGGAGTGGCCGTCGGTGACGACGCGACCGTCGGATTCTTCGCAATACGGAAGACCCAGTTCTGGTTGGCGGGCACATTCGGATTCCCCGGCCACGGTCCGATCGAATAGCTCGGAATGCCGGTGCTCGACGGATACACGAAGTTCGTCGAGTGCCGCACCAGCGTGACGTTCGCCAGGATGCCGCCGTAGCCCACCTGACCGCCGGTGTTGCGGATCCACTGGGTCGTCGCGGGCACGATCGACTGGGCAAGGGCCGCCGGAGCGGTCAGCAACGGGACCGTGACCAGCGTCACGCGTACCGCGAGGACGGATCGAATTGGCTTGGTCATCGCCCTATCTTGCAGCAACCTGCGGAGCGTGGGCCGCGAAACTCTGAAAACCCAAGAAAACTTGACTCCCAGACCGGCAATCCGGCTTCCTAGGGGACGGGCTCAAGGATGCACCCCACCGCCGCCGTGCGATCCGGATCGGGGCGACGGCCCGCGAACGCGGCGTCGAGCGCCTCACGAAGGTCGTTGGTCCGGGCTGAAGGCCGGCGGCGCCCAGGCCCCTCAAAGAGATCGTTGATCCGGCCTCGGTAGAGCAGATCGAACCCCCCTGCGCCGTCGAGCCGAACGATCGCCGCCTCGGGCGACATCGTCGCGCCAGTGGCGCGGACCGTGGTCTGGCGCGGGTCGAGCAGCGTCGGCAACTCCAGGGCGAATTCGCGATGGTGCCGTTCGATCGTCGCGGGCGCGACATGCGGATCCGGGTAGACAAGCCAGACCGTGGCCCCGCGAGCGCGGGCGTCGTCACCGATGCGGGCGATCTCGGACAAGAGCGCGTTCGCGATCGGGCAGCCGTCGACGAGGTAGATGAAGAGCACGAGCGATCCCCCACGGCCCCTGAACGGCTCGACGGTCCGGCCATCGAGGGTGTGGACGGATGGGGGCGGATCCGCCGCGGACGGAGCGCTGCAAGCCACCGGAAGCATGCACACCAGCGCGACCACGAGCAGACGCGGGAGCAGCCGAATCCTTCGATGCCTCACCCGAGGTCCTCCTGGTGAACGACAGCGGGCTCGACGCCCATGGTGGTGGCGTCGAGCCCGCGGATCGGATGGATCAGCCGTGTCTCGCGGCTCGTGGTCACTTGGCCGGGATCGTCAGGCTCTGGCCAGCCTTGAGCGAACCATCGGCTCCGATTGCGTTGGCCTCGCGGATGCGATCAACATTGGCCTTGGTCGCCGTGCCGTACTCGGCCTTGGCGATCTTCCAGAGGGTGTCACCGTTCTTGACGGTGTAGCGGCGGCCGGTGGTTCCCGTCGACTTGCTTGCGCCCTTCTTGGCCGGTGGGGTCGAGCCACGGGCTGCGCCACGCGTCGACTTGCTGGCAACTGCAATCTGATCGCCTGCGGGCAGTTGCAGGCTCGAACCGACCTTGAGGCTGTTCGGGTTGATGCCGGGGTTGGCTTCAAGGATGGCCGTCCACGCCGACTCGCGACCGTAGGTCTTCTGGGCGATGCCGCCGAGGGTGTCACCCGACACCACCGTGTAGGTCGTGGTCGCCGCGACCGGAGCGACCGGAGCGACCGGCTCGACGAAGGCTGGCGTGACGGCACGACCGTCGGGACCGCCACCGCCGTTGGTGACTCCAGGACCCGTCAAGCTGGGAGCCGGGGCATTGGGTGCCGCCGCCGGATCAACAGCCGGTTGGTTGAAGATGTCGATGCCCGCCGGGGGCGAGATGACTTCGATCCCCGAGCCTCCGGGGGTTGCAGGCCCGAGCACGATCGTCTCGGGGAACGTCGTGCCGGTCAGGCCCTGAGAGTCCAGACCACCATCGGCCATGAGACCACCACTCGACAGGTCGCCGGTGGGGTTGGGTGAGGGGGCGATGAGCGTGAGGTAGACGCCAGTTCCGACGAACAGAACCAACAGGAAAACCAACGCAATCTTCGTGCCACGAGCCATGACAGTGCTCCTTCCGTGAAGCGTTATGTCTAGGAATATCGGCATCGTCCTGATGCCGGGCTCACATAATTATTGAACATTCTTTGGGCGCGCCACATAGCTGAGCGGCGCCGCGATCAGCACCGAACTGGCCGTACCGGCGATGAGCCCCACCATGAAGGTGAAGGCGAATGGGCGGATCCCGGTGCCACCCAACCAGTACAGGATCAACGCCGTGACCAAGGTGGCACCGCCGGTGAGCACCGTGCGGCTGAAGGTCTGGTTGACGGCATCGTTGACCATGTCGCGCGTGGCGAACTCGGCCTTGCCCTTGTTCTCGCGGATGCGATCGAGGATGACGATCGTGTCGTTCAGCGAGTAGCCGATGATCGTCAGCAGGCCGGAGATGACATTGAGGTCGATCCGGAAGCCCTCGATCAGCGTCGAGGCTCCGAAGGCCGACCCCTCGGTGCGGACACTGAAGGCAAGCGCTCCCAAGCAGACGCAGACATTGAAGCTGACGGCCACGATCGTGGCCATGCTGTACCGCAGGCTGCCGAAGCGCAGCCAGATGTAGAGCAGCATGCCGATCATGCTGAGGACGACCGCCACGACCGCGCTGGCCGCCAGGTTCTCGGCAACCCTGGGCGAGAAGCTGCTCACCTGCTCAAGGCTGAGCTTCTGGGTGAGCGCTGCATTGACCAGCGTCCACTCAGGCTGCGCCACCACGCGATCCCAGGTCGCAGCGTCGACCTTCGAGATCAGCGCCTTTGGATCGACGGACAGCATGACGATCGAGCTGTAGCCCGCACTCGGGTTGCCCGGCTGCGCCATGTCAAGCCCGATGAGCTCGGTCTCGCGCGACGAAATCGGGCCGAAGTCCGGCTGCGATCGCATGCGGCCAAGCCGAGCTTGCGCGTCGGCGAGCGTGATCGGCGGCGAGATGCCCTCGATCAGCACGGCCACGCCGCCTGCGTACTCGCTCACGCTCTCGCCACGGCCCTCACGCCCGATCACGGCACCGAGCGTGTCGGCGTTGACGGGACGGGTTTGGAGCGCCGCGGCATCGGTGCCCGCGCCCTTGAAGGTCAGGGGCAGGGTGACTTCGATGTCCTTCGAGAAGGCATTGGCGACGGCATCGACCACCGCCTCGGTGGCCGTGTCGTCACCGCTGAAGTCCGCAGGATTGGCCACCTTGATCTGGAAGGACGAGGCCTTGCCATCGGCGGTCGACTCACCCACGGTGAGGATGGTCGCGTTGCGCAACTGGGCCACGGCAGACGATGCACCCGCACCCTCGCCGATGGCACGGATGCGCTCTTCCACCTCCGGACGGGAGAGCGCCAGGCGCCCATCGAGACCACCGGCTTCTCCCTGGGCCGTGCGACGGGTGACCAGCGTCATGGTGATGCCGCCGCGGAACTCGGTATCGAGCATCTCGCGACCGCTGGAGAAGGTGGCCACGATGCTGACAATCGCCAGCGCGATGCATCCCAGCCAGATCACGCCACGCTTGCCGATCCAGTCGACATTCGGCCGGAGTGCCGAGGCAATGCCCGGGAAGATGGTGGTGGTGAACGGAAGGCTATTGCGATGCAGCACATTGGTCCACAACGCAAGCAGCACGCGGGTCACCACCATCGCGGTGAACAGCGTGGTGATGACGCCGATGGCCATGGTGAGCGCAAAGCCCTTCACTTCCGTGGCCGCAACCTTGTACAGCACCACGCAGACGATCAGGTTGGTGATGTTGCCATCGATGATCGCGCTGAAGGCGCGCTGGTAGGCGATGTCGATCGCATCGCGCAGGCGTTCCTTGTGCTCCGCCATTTCCTCGCGCAGGCGCTCGAAGATCAGCACATTCGCATCGACCGCCATGGCGATCGAGAGTGCCACGCCCGCCAGGCCGGGCAGCGTGAACGCGCCATCGATGGCAGCCATGATGCCGAAGAGGAAGAGCGTGTTGAGTGCCAGCGCGATCACGGCAATCACGCCACCGCTGAGGTACCACGCGATCATGATCACGGCCGTGGCCACAGTCGAGAGCAGGACCGCCTCGAAGCCGCGCGCCAGGTTGTCCTTCCCGAGCGCCGGCCCAAGGATGCTCACCGAGACGGGCTCGGGCTTGAGCTTCGCCTCGAGTTCCCCGCCCTCGAGCACGCGGATGAGGTAGGTGATGTCCTCGTTCGAGAAATTGCCCGTGATTCGGCCGGAACCGTTGATCTGCGACTGGAGCGTCGGCGCGGTGTAGAGCTCACCGTCGAGCACGATGCCCATCGGGCGCTGCAGGTTGGCGCCGGTCAAGCGACCCATGGCCATGCCACCCTGTTGGTCGAGCTGGAACGAGACGCACGGGCGTCCGAACTCGTCGGCATCGCGGCGCGCGCTCTTCATGGACCAGACCTGGCCTGGCGCGTGCGTCATGCTCATCGCATCGGTGTCGTAGAGCAGCACATAGATCTGGCCCTCGTGCTGCGCGGCGACCATGTCGCGGCCGCGGAAGAAGCTCGCGGGATCCGCGAGCAGCGATTCGAGCTGGCGCGGATCGTCATACCACTGCTTCAGGTCGTTGAGCCGGTACCAGCTTGCGACCACGCTATCGGTGCCATCAGGGCCACGCTCGGAGAGCTGGGTCTGGAGCTCACCCACATTGACGCCCTGCGCATTCGCGGCGCTCACGGGGATGTGGAACTCGAGCACGCCCGCGGCACGCAGCAGGCGCTTGAGATCCTCAGGATCCTCGTAGCCGGTCATCGCCGTCGCATAGGCGTCGTACTCCTTGACCAGGCCATCCAGCTCGGTGGCCGATTCGGGGCACTGCTTGGCGATCGCCTCGAGTTCACGCTCGCGCTGGCTCGGGCCGTAGACCGGATTGCCGGACTCGTCGAAGAGTGCCTTGCCCCTGTCATCACGCAGCCGGTCACCCTTGGTGGACAGCTGGAAGGCGCGCTTCAGGCGGGCTTCGTTGACGCTCGAGGCGAGCAGGGCCTCGCGTGCCTTGCGCTCAGCGAGTTCGGCCGAGGCGATGCGCTCCTCGATGGGAGCCAGCGTGGCGGCATCCGCGGACTGCTCGAGGGCAGTCTGGTACTCGGCGCGGGCCTGCAGGGCCTGATCATGCATGGACTGCAGTTGGGCGAGCCATGCCGCGCGGCTGCCGGCAGCGGGCGCGGCACCATCCTTGGGCGCGGGCACGAGCGAGGTCGCGTTGCGCTCCTGCAGCGCGCGGTCGAGTTCCCGCGCCGTGAGCTGCATGCGGCCGGCCACCTCGGCCAGGCGCGTGCGGAAGGCCTCCTGCAGGGCCTTGCCCTCTTCCGAGGGAAGCGGCATGACGATCTCGATGCGGTCGCGACCCTGCGGGGTCATGCTGATGTCCAGCACCCCCTGAGGATTGACGCGCCGCTTGAGGGCATCGATCACCTGCGTCAGGACCGTCAGGGAATCGACACCCTCTGGCATCTCGACGGCATAGACGAGGCTGACCCCGCCGCGAAGGTCCTTGCCGAGGCGGATCTTCTCCTTGGGCGGCCACACGGCAAGGGCCGCAAGGACGGCAAGGACAGCGATGAGGATGATCTTCGTGGTCAGCTTGTTCATGGTGGATACCGCGCGACTCAGTCTGCGGACTTGGCCTTCTCGAGGATGTCGCTCACGGCGTTGCGCGCGAAGGTGAGCTTGGTGCCCGACGATTCATCCACGCGCAGCGTGACCTGGTCGCTCTTGACCTCGATCACCACGCCGATGATGCCGCCGATGGTCTGCACGCGGTCGCGATTGGCGATCGATGCGAGCATGGCTTCGCGCTTCTTGCGCTCCTTGCGGCCGGTGATCATGGGCAGCACGAGGATGACGAGCATCATCGGGATCAGGATCCAGAAGAACCCACCCGGATCCTGCGAAGCGGCGGCCGGTGCGGTGCCGCCGGCTGGGGCGGAGCCCTGGGCAGCGACAGGTGCGGGAGCGGGCTGGCCCGGGAGGGGCGGTGCCTGCAGGATGGCGGCGGCGATGAAATCAGTCATGGTCGGTATCGGGGTGAACGGTCACCGCCAGGCAGGGCCATCGCGCGAGGAGAGCGTTCCACGCGTCCTGGGCGATGGCCTGGCGGATCTCCATCATAAGGGTTTGGAAGTGGTGGATGTTGTGAAGGCTCGCCAGCGTCGGCCCGAGCATCTCGCCGGCCATGAACAGGTGTCGCAGGTAACCGCGGGAGAAGCCGCCCGCGCAGGCTTCGCAGCCGCATCCGGGCTCTATCGGACGGTCATCCTCGGCGTGGCATGCGTTGCGCAGGCGCAACTGGCCGGCGCGCGTGAAGACATTGGCGTTCCGGCCATTCCGCGTGGGCAGGACGCAGTCGAACATGTCGACGCCGGCCTCGACCGCCGCGACAATGTCGCGCTCGTAGCCAACCCCCATGAGGTAGCGCGGACGATCGGCCGGAAGGAGCGGAGCCGTGAAGCGAACGGTGTCATGGATCGCCGCGGTGCCCTCGCCCACGGCCACGCCGCCGATCGCGTAGCCCGGCAGGTCCCGAGCGGTGATCTCGCGCACGCTCGCCTCACGGAGGTCGTGCAGCGTGCCACCCTGCACGATGCCGAAGAGCCCCTGCTCCGTCGGTCGCGCGTGCGCCGCGATGCAACGGTCGAGCCACCGCACGGTGCGCGCATTGGCTTCCTCGACACGGCGGCGGTAGGTCGCATCATCGAGCTGCGCACGCGCAGGCGGGCAGTCATCGAAGGCCATGATGATGTCTGCGCCGAGGGCGTTCTGCACTGCCATGCTCTCTTCGGGGCTGAGCCTGACCGTCGAGCCATCGACGAACGAGCGGAACGTGATGCCATCCTCATCGAGCGCGTTGATGTCGCTCATGCTGAAAGCCTGGTAGCCGCCGGAGTCGGTGAGGATCGGTCCGTCCCATCGCATGAAGCGATGGCCTCCCCCGAAGCAGCGCACGCGCTCGTGGCCCGGTCGCAGCATCAGGTGAAAGGCGTTGTTGAGGATGATCTGGCTGTTGGTCGAGCGCACCTGGGCAGGCGTGAGGCCCTTCATCGCGCCGGCGGTCGCCACCGGCATGAACGCCGGCGTATCGAAGCTTCCGTGCGGCGTGTGCACCCGCCCGAGGCGGGCGGCGTTCGTCGTGGTGCCGGCCAGTCGCTCGTAGCGGATCGGCACGTCAGGCATCCCGGCTCGCCCGGCTCAAGGTCTCGCGCTCGGAGCGCGTCAGCGAACCGATGCCATCGGCCTGGATCTTGGCAAGGATGCGGTCGATCTCGGCGTTGTCGGGTGTCCGACGCTGTGCACGCCTGGCCGCGCCAGAGCGGCTCGTGGGGTCGATCCGGCCGAGGAAGTCGAAGAAGCCGTGCAGATGGTGCGTGTTCCCGATGAAGTACCAACCCGCGATCGCTCCGCCAAGGTGGGCGGCTTCGCCCCCGGCGTTGTTCCCGGCGCTCACGATCGTCCAGATGGCATAGGCGAGCAGCAGGATGGCCAGCGTGCGCAGCCTCATGGGTATGAAGAAGAAGAGCAGCACCTCCGTGTTCGGTGCCAGGCGCGCCGCCGCGAACATGATGCCGAAGATCCCCGCGCTTGCGCCCACGAGCGGCGTGGTCGGATCGTTGAAGAGGAGTCCGGGGATCGAGGGCAGCTTGAGCAGCGCGAGCGCCCAACCGCCGAGGTTGAGCGCGAGGTACAGCAAGGCGCCGAAGATCCCGCACAGCAGGTAGAAGGCGAGATACCGCTTCTTGCCGAGGTAGCTCTCGATCACGCCACCGAAGAAGAAGAGACCGAGCATGTTGAAGATGAGGTGGTTCACATCGGCATGCACGAACTGGAAGCCGACGATGCGCCAGAACTCCAGGCCGGTCCAGCCCATGAACGGCTGCTCGACGATGAGTGCCTTGGCGGTCGAGAAGTAGAGCCAGCTGTTGAGGAGCGGCATCAGCTGGTAGCTGATGGTGCCGACCTGCGTCTGGGTGCCGGCAAGCACGATGGGCGCATCGCCGCCCATCGAGGGCATCGTGCGCTCGGCGAGCCTGCCATTGGGCAGGCGCTCGACAATCGTCTGCGAGACCGGCTCGGTCAGCACGACCTGCTTGCCGCGAATCTCATTGATGTCCACGCCCGGGTCCACGCTGATCCCAAGCGGCACCATGCGTGGAGCCAGGAACCCATCGACCACGAAGACCGCGACGCAGGCGATGATGATCCACGCGGTCACGCTGAGCGAGCCAAGCGCTCCTGCACCCCCCACATGCGGCTCTCGCCATTGACGCGACTCAACGCCCATGGTCGCGACCCCCGGATGCACGCCACAGGTGGAATGCCGCGATCGTCTTGCCGTCCTTGATCTGGCCGGTCGCGATGCGTCGCTCGACCTCGTCGGGATGCACGAGCTCGACCTCGATCTGCTCATCGGCCTCGAGCGCCTGCTCGCACGGCGTGAGCGCCGTGGCTTCGTAGAGGTGCATCAACTCGTCGCAGAATCCGGGCGAGGTCAGGTAGGCGCCGAGCCGACGCACCCGACCCGCGCGGTAGCCGCACTCCTCCTCGAGCTCGCGGCCTGCTGCAGGTTCCGGATCCTCGCCTGGTTCGAGCTTGCCCGCGCAGAACTCCTGGAGCCACTCGCCGACGGCGATGCGGAAGTTGCGGATCATGATCATGCGGCCATCATCGAGCACGGGCACCACCGTGACCGCCCCGGGATGACGGATCACATGACGATCGAGCATGCGGCCATCTCGCGCCTGCACCTGCAGGCACTCGATGCGCAGGAAGCCTGCTTGATGGACGATTCGACCGGTCACGCACGCTCCTTCCGGGGGGTCGGGCATGATAGGGTTCCACCGTGGACTCGTCGCCGTCCAACGAACCGCTCATTCGCGTCGCCCGGCTGCGCAAGCGCTTCGGACGCCTGCAGGTGCTCAAGGGGGTGAATGTCTCGTTCACGGCGGGCCGGACGACCGTGGTGCTCGGCCCCAGCGGCTGCGGCAAGAGCGTCCTGCTCAAGCACATCGTGGGTCTGCTGCGACCCGATGTCGGCGAGGTCTGGTTCGACGGCCATCGCGTGGACCGCTTGCGCGATGCTGATCTTGGCGTCGTCCGCCGCCAGATCGGCTTCCTGTTCCAGATGAGCGCACTCTTCGATTCGCTGAGCGTGGCCGACAACCTCGCGTTCCCGTTGCGGGAGCACGGCGTGACCGACGAAGTCGTGATCAACGCCCGCATCCAGCGGGTTGCCACGATGGTCGGGCTTGCATCGACGCTCCAGCAGATGCCTGCGGAACTCTCCGGCGGGCAGCGCAAGCGCATCGCGCTGGCTCGTGCCATCGTCCTCGATCCCAAGGTCGTGCTCTACGACGAGCCGACCACGGGGCTCGATCCGATCCGGTCGGACATCATCAACGAACTCATCCTGAAGCTCAAGCGCGAGTTGCACATCACGAGCATCGTGGTCACGCACGACCTGCAGTCGGCCTTCAAGGTCGGCGACCGGTTCGTGCTCATGCACGATGGCACGATCCAATTCGAGGGATCGGCCGCCGAGCTCCGCGAGTGCCCGGATCCGGTCGTGCGCCGATTCCTCCAGGGCGAGGCATCGCCAGAGGAACTGGCGGAGATCCGCGGCGACCGAGCGTCTACACTGGGCACTCCATGAAGGACGCCGCACGAAACTTCGTCACGGGACTGGTGAGCATCGGTGCCCTCGGCGTGCTGGTCTCCCTGCTCCTCATGTTCGGCGAGTTGCGCTGGCTCGTCCAATCGTCGTACCGGGTCACGGTGGCTGCCAACATCGGCGCCGGGCTTCGCACCGGTTCGCAGGTCATGCTGAACGGCGTCCCGATCGGACGGGTCATCGCGGTAACCGTGCGCCCATCCGAGGAGCCGCCGGTCCGCGTGGAAGCAGACATCGATGCCGAGGTCGACCTGCCGCAGTCGTGCGAGGTCTCGTGCGAGAGCGGCCTGATCGGCGGTGGTTCGCGACTGAACTTCCGCATGCCCGAGGATCCGGCCGCCCGCACCGCCATGGCTCCCCGCGACGGCACATGGATCGCCACAGCCACCTTCATGACCTTCGAGGACCGCATCGCCTCGATCGTGAGCGAGGACTTCACGGAGCTCGCCCGCAACCTCAACGAGCTCGTGGCTCCGCTCAAGGGCAACCCGGATGATCCCGCCAACGAGGGCTCGATCCGCACGAGCGTGACGCGGCTGAACCGCATGCTCGCCTCGGCCGAGGCGGCCTTCGCCGGTGCCAACACATGGCTCAACGACGAGCAGATGCGCACCGATGCCAAGAGTGCCGTCTGGAAGGCCAGCCAGCTCATCGATCAGGCGAGCGCCGCGATGGATGCGGTCGCCGGTGCAGCGAAGGGCGTCGAGGGCCAGGCCACCACCCTTGCTGCCGACCTGCGTCCGGTCATCGAGCGCATGCGCCAGACGCTCGAGAATGTGCAGTCGATCAGCGAGAAGGTCAATGCGGGCGAAGGCACCGTGGGCCAGCTCGTCAACAACCCCGATCTCTACCGATCGCTCGAGGATGCCGGCCGTCGGCTCGCCGCAACGCTGGCCGAGGTCGAGCTGCTCGTCCAGAAAGTCAAGGACGAAGGCCTGCGCCTGGAGTGGTAAGTCCGCCGTGGTGAGTCGCTTGCCGCGGGTCCGGGCGACCTTGATGCATCTCCACCAACGACAACGCGGAGCCGTACGGCGCGGCCCCGCGTTCCCTTGTCTCCATCCGGAGGCGGTTCAGCCCGCTCCGCCGAGCACAATCACCTCGACGCGCCGGCTGCGCGCCTTGGTGTCGGCCGGCTTGTCCGGTCCCCACGAGCTGAGCTTGATGGAATCCTTCGGCAAGCCCTTGGCGATCAGGTACTCGCGCACGGCGAAGGCGCGCTCGAAGCCAAGGTGGTAATTGGTCGCGAAGCGATCCCTGCTGGCCTTGATCGGATCGGTGTCGGTGAAGCCGACCACATCGAGCGAACGGCCCGAATGGGATTCCTGGATGATCGTCACGATGCGGTCGAGGCTGCGCTTGGACGCGACCTTGAGCGTGCTCTTGCCGCTGTCGAAGAGCACATCACCCTCGATCACCACATGGATGTCCTCACCGATTTTCTCGGCGCTGACGCCCTCGATGCCGTTGAACTCCTCGGCCGCGCCTTCGCTCACCGGAGCCGCGGCGATCGGCGAATTGGCGAGCCCTGCGGCAGCCTGCTCGGCGGTGTGCGCACGCTGCTCAGCGGCACGACGGGCCTCCTCGCTTTCCTCGAGCGCACGACTGCGATCATCGAGTTGCGCCTTGAGCGCATCGATCTCCGTGGTGCTGGATTGCTTGTGCTGGCCCTCGCAGCCGACCATCGTCAGCAGCGACACGGCGATCCCGGTCATCACGAACTTCGTCATCCTTGACTCCTCTGATGCTGGCGGCACCACGCGGCACCGGGGCTTCCTGCCCGCGCGCATGGTAATCGCCTCGGATCATGGGTCAAGGACCTTCGACGATGCCCGGGAAGGCGACTCGGCCGAGGTCCACGAACCACGGCCTGAAGTAGACCAAGAGGAGCACCGCCGCCGCAAGGTACGGTCCGTACGGCAGTTCGCGCCGCCCACCGCGGCGCCAGACGATCGCGAGCACCCCCATCGCGGCAAGGGCGACGAAGGGCGCAATGAAGAATCCCGCGAGCGGCACGATCCAGCCGAAGGCGGCACCAGCGCAGCCCAGGATGTGCACATCGCCGTAGCCCATCGCCTCGCGTCCGAACGCCAGCGTGCCGGCGATCCGGATCGCCCAGATGATCCCGCCACCGACGAGGTAGCCGAACATGCTTGCGGCCACTGGCTCAAGCCACGGCGGCACAGATCCGATCGAGGCAGCGAGGAACACCCCGATGAACCCGCCGAGCACGGCGGGTGCGAGCACGATGCACGCATGCCCGAGTTCACGCACCGCCTCGCGACGGGCATGTGGATAGTTGGCGAAGAGTTCCCCCTTGGAAACGAACTGCTCGTAGTCGTGGAAGCCTGGCCGAAGCACCCCGGCCCAGAGCAGCACGGCAAGCTTGACCACCCCGATCATGCCGCCGATCGCGGCACCCGCCATCCACATGGGGGCTGCGGGGAGCGGGGAGACCATCGTGCCCGGATGCGGAACCCAGCCCTGGACCGCAGCCGCCAGGAACGCCACCACCGTCGAGAGCACCGGAATTGCCAGGGGGATCGTGAAGGTGCGGGCATCGATCATCGTGATCGCGACGAGCGAGCCGATGCACCAGGCCCAGGCCAGGAGCATCGGCAACGCCCGCCAGAATCCCTGCTGCGCGAACCAGCCAAGACCGGCTTCGCGGGCACGATCCGCCGCGGTGCCGCCGAAGCACTGCCACCAGAGCGCCGCGAACATCGCTCCGACGACGAGTTCAACGACGAGGTACTGCGGCGAGATCCGTACGCCGCAGCCTGCACAGCGGCCCCGCACGATGAACCAGCCGAGGATCGGCAGGTTCTGCCACCAGGCCAGTCGAAGCCCGCAGGTGGGGCAGCGGCTCGGCGGTGCAACGACGCTCATGCCCTCGGGACAGCGCACCGCCACGACATTGATGAAGCTGCCTGCACAGGCACCCATGCCAAAGGCGAATGCCGCACCGAGCGCGGCGAGGCCATGCATGAGGACCCAGTCAGGCAGCGACTCCATGGGAAGGCTCAGCGCTCCCCTGCCGAGAGACGGCTGATCTCCTCTTCAGCCTCCTTGAGCAGCGCGCGGCAGTGCTTCACGAGCGCAGCACCGCGTCGGTAGTCATCGAGGCTCTGCTTCAGGCCGGACTCGCCTGATTCCATTCGCTCGACGAGCTTCTGGAGCTGCTCCATCGCCTGCTCGAAGGTGAGCGTGGCGAGGTCATCGGCGGCCGGTTCCTTGCTTGGTTTGGCTGGGCTCATGTCGACTCCTTGTCTCGGGCGGTCACGGTACTGCTGATGCGGCCATCGGCCACGACGGTGGTCAGGTTGGCTCCAGGTGGGGCACGATCGACGGATCGGACGGGCTGTCCATCCGCACCCAGCGTGATCGAATAGCCGCGCTCGAGGACGCTCGTGGGCGAGAGCGCCGCAAGTTGGCGCGCCACGAGATCCACGCGCGCCGCATGCCGTTCCGATCGGCGAGTTGCTGACTGCATCAGGCGACGCGCGACATCATCCAGGCAGGCACGGGCAGCAGCCTGCCGAGCGCCCGGATCCAACCGCGCCAGGCGGGCGTCGATCACGGCCAGCTTCCGGCCGATGTCACCGGTGGATCGGCGCACCGCCAGTTGCGCCCGCGAGGCGAGCCCATCGACGCGAGCACGCGCCGGCACGATCGCCGCCGCTGGCGACTGCATCACCGGTCGAGTCGTGAGCCGCTCGAGCGCCAGCGAGCAGGCATCGAGCGCATCCCGCACGGCACGATCAAGATCGGCCGCACGCACGCTGAGCTCTTCGTCGAGTGCCGCACGGTCGGCGAACACGCTCGCGGCAGCCAGGGACGGCGTGGCCGCGGTCCCATCGGCCGCGAGATCCGCGAGGCTGACATCGATCTGGTGACCGATGCCGGTGATCACCGGCAGCCGACTGCGCACGATCGCTTCGACGATCGCGGCCTCGTTGAAGGCCCAAAGGTCCTCCTTGCTGCCACCGCCCCGCACCAGCACGATGCAGTCGAAGGGCAGCGAGGGCGCGGCGGCGTTGGCACGCTCGATCGCGGCGGCGACCTCGGCGGCGGCGCGATCACCCTGCACCGGCGTCGGCACGAGCGTGAGCTTGCAGGTGCGTCCGCGCTCACGATGCACATTCAGGACATCCTGCAACGCAGCAGCACCCTCGCTCGTGACGATGGCCACATGACGGGGTACACGCGGCCACGCACGCTTGCGCTCGGTGTCGAACCAGCCACGCTCGCGGAAGAGCCGCTCCAGTTCACGCTTGCGGGCATCGAGGTCACCCTGCCCATCGGGCTCCATCGACTCGGCAATGACCTGCAGCTTGCCCTGCGGACCGTAGAAGTCGAGGCGCCCTCGCACGACGACCGCCATCCCTTCGCGGGGCTCGAAGCCGAGGCGAGCGAACTCGCGCGCGAACATGACCAGACCGATCGTGGCATCCGCCTCACGCAGCGTGGCGTAGAGGTGCTGCGACTGGCTCACGCGACCGAGTTCACCGCGCACGCTGAAGGAACCGGGCACGCCGATCCGGAGCGCTTCCTTGATGCGTGCGGCGAGCGCCGAGACGGTCATGGGGACCACGCTGGCCGTCAGCGCACCGTCGGATGCATCGGGGGTGGGGCTCGACCCGGAGCCAACAGCGGACTGCTGGCGGAAGAGCGCACCTTGAGCAAGACTGGGATCGAAGGGCTTCCTTGCCACAGGGGTATGGTACGGACGATGCCACCCGGCGATGCCACCATCACGCTCCAGTCCGGTGTCGCCGCCCTGCCGGGCGTGGCCGGGCGCGAGGCCACGAGCCTGCGGTCCCTGGGCATCCGCACCGTGGCGGACCTGGTGCGTCACCTGCCGATCCGGTACGAGCAGGACCTGGGCGAGCAGACGGCCGAAGAGGCCCGCGCCAACGCGCGCGAGGACGGCGTGGTCGGCGAAATGAGCGCACGCGGCATGATCACCGCCGTCCGTCACATCCCCGGCCGACGACCGCGCGTCGAAGCCACGCTCGAGGACGAGTCCGGCAGCGTGCGGCTGGTCTGGTTCAACGCTCCATGGATCGCCCGGCGACTGCGCCCGGGGCTGCGCGGTGTGGCGCAAGGCAAGGCGAAGAGCCGCGCTGGCTACATCGAGATGAGCAATCCACGCTGGCGCGACGAGGCACCGAGCGAGGGCGAGACGCCGATCGCCGGCCGGTTGCGCCCGGTCTACGCCGCCACGGAAGAGCTCTCAAGCCTGCGCATCGAGTCGCTGCTCAAGGTCGCCCTGCCACACGCGCTGCCCCTGATCGACGATCCCGTTCGCGCCGGGATCGTGGCGCGTCACGGGCTGCCGCCCTTGGCCGATGCGTATCGCATGGTGCACCTGCCGGCCGATCCTGCCGAGGCAGAACGCGGACGGGCACGGCTTGCGTTCGACGAACTGCTCCTGCTGCAGCTCGGTCTGGCGATGCGCCGATGGCAGGCGCGCCACCAAGAGCGGGCCGTGGCCCTGCCCCGCACCGACGCGATCCACCGAGCGATCGTGGATCGCTTCCCATTCTCGTTGACACCCGACCAGATGGCGGTGTGCGACGAGATCGCCCGCGATCTCGCCGGCACCGCACCGATGAACCGGCTGCTCCAGGGCGATGTGGGCTCAGGCAAGACGGCCGTGGCGCTCTACGCGGCGCTCTTGGCGATCGCGCACGGGCACCAGACAGCCATCGTGGCGCCAACTGAACTCCTTGCGGAGCAGCACTTCCGCAATGTCGTCGCGCTCCTCTGCGACAGTCGCGTGCGGTTCCGCCTGGTCACGGGCTCGCTGTCGGCCCGCGAGCGCACCGAGGCCCACGCCGCGCTCGCCGGCGGGCAGGTCGACCTGGCGATCGGTACGCACGCACTGCTCGGCGAAGGCGTGCAGTTCCGCAGCCTCGCGCTCGCGGTGATCGACGAGCAGCACCGCTTCGGCGTCGAGCAGCGTGCGGCACTGCGGTCCAAGGGCAATGGCCACATGCCGCACATGCTGGTCATGACCGCCACGCCGATCCCGCGCACACTCTCGCTGACGCTCTTCGGCGACCTCGATGTGAGCTCGATCCGCACCCTTCCACCGGGCCGACAGCCGATCGCGACGCGCCTGATGCCGCGCTCAAGATCAACCGAGGTCTACGCCTATGCACGCACGCGCATCGATCGTGGCGAACAGGTGTATGTGGTGGTCCCCGCAGTCGAGGAAAGCGATCAGGGCCTGGCCCATGTCGCGAGCCACGCTGCTGCGCTCGAGGCAGGGCCGTTCGCGGGTCTCGCGATCGGCCAGATGCATGGCCGGCTCGCCCCTGCCGAGCGTGATGCCGTGATGGGGGCCTTCAAGGATGGGCGTACGCAGGTGCTGGTGAGCACGGTGGTGATCGAGGTGGGTGTGGATGTCCCCAACGCGACCATCATGATCGTGGAGCATGCCGAGCGGTTCGGACTCGCCCAGCTCCACCAATTGCGCGGACGGGTGGGACGCGGATCGAAGGCGAGCCTGTGCGTGCTCATCGGCGATCCCACGGCCGACGACGGTGAGCGCCGGCTCAAGGCCGTCTCGAGCACGACCGATGGCTTCGCGATCGCCGAGGACGACCTGAGGCTGCGAGGCCCCGGTGAATTCTTCGGCACGCGACAGAGCGGGCTGCCACCACTGCGGGTGGCGGACCTGACGCGCGATACGGCACTCCTGCTTGCCGCTCGAGACGAGGCCCAGCGAGCGATCGATGCCTCGCCCACGCTCTCGGATCCCGACGACGCGCGCCTGCGCCGCAAGCTCATGTCGACCTATGGCGATGCACTTGGACTGGCCGATGTCGGCTAGACCGCTACCATTGCCGCCCCGTGAACGCACTCGCCATCCATGGCCTCGAACTCGTCCGACCGGGCGGTTTCAGGCTCTCCATTCCATCGCTCTCGCTCTCGCAGGGTGAACAGGCCCTGCTCGTCGCCCCATCGGGTGGCGGCAAGAGCACCCTCCTGCACCTGATCGCTGGACTCGAGGATCCTGACGCCGGATCCATCGCCATCGCCGACATGCCCATCAGTTCGCTGCGCGGCGCTGCGCGCGATGCGTTCCGGGGCGCCTCGATCGGCATGGTCTTCCAGACCTTCAACCTGTTGCACGGCTTCTCGGCGATCGAAAACCTGACGGTTGCGATGATGTTCAGTTCGGTGCCCGCGACAACGCACGATGCGCGGGCGCGTGCACTGCTGTCGGAGCTCGGTATCGACCGGCCCGAGCAGGCTGTCGAGACCATGAGCGTTGGTCAGCAGCAGCGTGTTGCGGTGGCCCGTGCGCTCGCCTGCCGCCCCACCCTGGTCCTCGCGGACGAACCGACGGCAAGCCTCGATCCGGCGAATGCCGCCACGGCCATCGGGCTCCTGCAGCGCGCCTGCCGGGACCACGGTGCGGCGCTGCTCTGCACGAGCCATGATCCCTCGCTGCGCGAGCACTTCAGTCGCGTGATCGACCTGGGCACCGTGGAGGCAGCACGATGACCGACTTCACGATCGTCCTGCGCAGCCTCTCGCTGCGCCGCTTCTCGACCACCGTGACCGTGACCATGGTTGCCGTCAGCGTGGCGCTGCTGCTGGTGCTTCTGGCCATGCGCGATGCCGGGCGCGCGGCGTTCCGTCGCGGCACCGGCAACGCCCACCTGCTCGTGAGCGCCGACACCAGCCCGCTGGTTGCCGTGCTCAATGGGATGTTCTATGCCAACGCGCCCTCGCAGCCGATCAACTGGGCCGCGTACATGAAGATCCGCGAGGCGTTCCCGTGGTCGTGGACGATCCCCACGCAGCTGGGCGACAGCTTCCGCGGTTCGCCCGTCATGGCGACGAGCAAGGAGTTCTTCACGAGTTTCGAGCCCGTGCTCGGCCAGCCGTGGACCTTCGTCGCGGGCAAGGCCTTCGAGGCGCCCTACGAAGCGGTCGTCGGTGCCGAGGCCGCGCGGATGCACGGGCTCAAGGTCGGCTCCGAACTGGTGCTCGCGCACGGCATGGGCACCGCCAGCGGAGCAGCCGCACATGAGCACGAGGATCACCCGGTCGAGGTCGTGGGGATCCTCGCTCCCACCGGCAGTGCCCACGACCGCGCGATCTTCACGAGTCTCGAGACCAGTTGGTGCGTCCACGCCGAGGAATCGCGCCTGAAGGAAGCCAACGCCGCCAACCCCGGCGAGGATGACCACGGCCACCTGCATGTCGATCCGGAAGATCTGCGCGACAGCGAGAAGCTCATCACCGGCATCCTTCTGCGCGTGCCCACGCGGCCCGGCGAGCAGGTCAGCAGCGCCCTTCCGGTCGCCTTCGACCTCCTGCGCCGGCAATTCCCGTTCACGGTCGCGCAGCCCGCGCAGCAAGTCGGGCGGCTCTTCGAGATCGTCAGTGGCGTCGACACGCTCTTCATCGCCATGGCGGTCGCGGTCATGGTCGCGGGTGCGCTCAGCGTGATGCTGGCGCTCTACAACAGCATGGACCTGCGCCGTCGGCAGGTCGCGATCCTGCGCGTGCTCGGAGCGAGTCAGGGCCGGGTCTTCGGGCTCGTGCTCGCCGAAAGCGCGATCATCGGGCTGCTCGGTTCGGGGCTCGGTATCGCGCTTGCAGCCGTCTTCGGTACGGTCGCCAGTGCCGAGCTGCAGCGACGCGTGGGCTTGGTGATCGATCCGAGCATGGACCTGCGCACCATCGTGCTGTGCACGGCCGCGGCCACCTTCCTCGCCTGCGCGGCGGGCATCGTCCCGGCCCTGCGCGCCTATCGCACAGCCGTCGTCCAAGGCCTGCGCCCCCTGGGCTGAACCACGAGTCCAACCATGAAGTTCTTCTGGACGCTGCTCGCACTCCTGATCGTCGCCGGTGCGTGGATCGTCATCGCGCCAGAGGACCGCGACGCGCCGCCGGAGATGGCTGCCGTCAACACCGTCGGGAGATCGATCGAGCTGCCCATGCGCGGCGGCTCGACGCCAGCCGCTCGCGAAGCCGCCACGGCAGCCGAGGCCACGGCAACGGCGAACGCACCGGCACGCGAGCCCGAGAAGGCGCCGGAGGGTGGGCTGTCAGTGGGGCTCGACGCGCGCATCGAGGACGCCACGGTCAAGGCGGGCATGCTGAAGCGGGAGGATGGCGAGATCATCGCCGACGGCAACTTCATCATCCGCGGCTCTGGAACCAAGGAGGATCCCTACGAAGTGTCGTGGGACCTCCTGCAGAGCAGCTCGAACACCTATGTCCCCCGGCTCAGCGAGAAGATCATCCCACAGCGCCTCGCGATGCTGCATGGCAAGTGGGTGACGATCGCGGGCTACATCGCCTTTCCGATCGTCTCGACGGAGTCCGATGAGCTCCTCGCCATGCTCAACCAGTGGGATGGCTGCTGCATCGGCGTGCCGCCGTCGCCGTACGACTGTGTCGAGGTCAAGCTCGCTTCGCCGGTCGAAGTCGGCCTGAAACACCAGATCAGGTTCGCCTCGATCACCGGCATCCTGCGGATCCAGCCCTATGTGATGGAACGCTGGCTTGTCGGTCTCTACCTGATGGATGACGCTACGCTCTCGCAGGACATGTGAAGGAAGGTTCCCCATGATGATCGCTCCGCTCGTGGTCCTTCAGCTTGCCTTCGTGCAGGATGCGGCGGCACCCGCGCAGCCACCGGCACCTGCCGCACCGGCCACCGAACCGGCCAAGCCAGCGCCACCGCCAACGAGCTTTGGTGAGCTCATCTCGCTTGAGGCGCTCGAGCAGTCGCTGCGGCAGCTCGCGGCGTCGAGCGATGGCAAGGTCACGCTTGCCTCGATCGGTACCAGCACGGCCGGCCGGACCATCCACGCGCTGCACGTGACGAGCGAGCCCAAGCGCAAGGTGCCCGTGCCCGCGGTGCTGATCGTGGCGGGCCTCGACGGCTGGCATCGCTCGGGGAGCCTGGTCGCCGCCGGTGTCGCCGAGCGCTTCGCACTGGAACAGCGGGCTGCGATCGATGCACGGACCGTGCTCGATGGGCTGGACCTCTGGGTGATTCCGATCGCGAATCCCGATGCATGGGCCGTCGGCCTCGCTCGTCCGCAGGACCACGCCGGCCGCGTTGGTGCGCGCATCGATGATGACCGTGATGGCCGCGTCGATGAGGATGCCCCGCGTGATGTCAACGGCGACGGCGTGATCGCCATGATGCGTCGACTCGACTGTCCTTCGGATGCGCCCGCGACACGCGTGGCCGATGCGGCCGATCCACGGCTCGACCGTGCGCCGGATGGCGCCAAGGGTGAACTCGCCGCGTTCTCGCTGATGGTCGAGGGCCTCGACCAGGACGGCGACGGCAGCGTGGGCGAGGATGCCATCGGCGGCATCACGGTCGACGCGAACTTCCCCCACCTCTGGCGCGAATTCGCGGCCGACGCCGGACGATTCCCGCTCGAGGCCCCCGAAGCCAAGGCCCTCGCCGAGTTCATCCGCACCCATCCGGGGCTCGGTGCGGTCTATGTGCTCGGCCGCCAGGACTCACTCGCGCGAACCCCCAACCACGAGCGGCGCGACATCACGGGCCGCACGCCGGTCTTCATCGATGGTGATGACAAGGCGCTTTATGAACGCATCGGCAAGCTCTATCGCGACTCGACCGGGATCGAGCGCGCCCGCGACGCCGCACACGAGGGTTCGTTCGCAGCATGGTGCTACGCGCATCGCGGGCTGCCGACCTTCTGCAGCCAGGTCTGGCAGCGGCCGGATCCCTCGCCGCCGCCGGAGGACAAGAAGGACGCCCCCAAGCCAGCGGACGAGGACGCGGCTGCGTGGCTCGCATGGAGCGATCGCGATCAGGGCAGCCGCGGCTTCCTGCCATGGAAGCCCTTCGACCACCCATCACTGGGCAAGGTCGAGATCGGCGGGTGGGCGCCGGGCTTCCGCACCGAGCCGCCGAGCGCCATGCTTCCCGAGCTCATCACCAAGCACGCGGGCTTCGTCGCCGCGCTCGCGGGTGAATCCGCGCGCGTGCGCGTGGAGCGCGTGAAGGCGCGCGAGGTCGCGCCGGGCGTCACGGAGATCACGGTCGATCTCGTCAACGACGGTCGCATGCCGATGACGACGGCCATGGCCAGGACCAATGATGCGATTCCGCCGCTTCGCCTGCGCGCCAAGGTGGGCATCGATGCCTTGCTCTCTGGCGACGTCGAACGCCGCATCGAGCGGCTCGACCCGGGCTCGCGCGCGAGCGTCTCGTGGACGGTGCGGCGCGCTCCGAAGACGCACATCGAGATCGGTGTGCATTACCCGAGCGGCCGCTTCGACCGGGTCATCGTGGATGATGATGCGCTGCTCTACGGCGGCCGCGTGCTCGAAGGAGGCTGGGAATGGTGATGGCTCCAATGATCGTGATCGCAGCGGCGGCGTTGGCGCCGCAGGATGCCCTGCCGAGCAAGTCAGGCATCGCGTGGAACCGCTACCGCGACTACGACGAGCTGCTGGCGGCCGTGAGGCAAGTCGCCGCGCGTTCACCGAACCTCGTCCGCATCGAGGAGATCGGCAAGAGCGCCCTCGGCCGGCCGATGGTCGTGGCGATCGTCAACAACCCGACCACCGGTCCCGAAGCCTCGAAGCCCGCCATGTGGATCGACGGCAACATCCACGGCAACGAAGTGCAGGCCGGCGAGGTCGTGGGCTACACGCTTGATGCCCTCTGCAACGCGCACGGCCAGGTGCCCGGGCTCACCGAGCTCATCGACCGCTCGGTCTTCTACCTCTGCCCGAGCGTCAATCCCGACGGCCGCGATGAGTGGTTCAGCAAGGCCCACACGCCCAACTCCAATCGCACCGGCCTGCAGCCATTCGACAACGATCGCGACGGCGAACTCGACGAGGATGGCCCGGATGACCTTGACGGCGACGGGTCGATCGGCCAGATGTGGCGCAAGGATCCCAACGGCACGCACCGTCGCGATCCGCGCGACCCACGGCGATTCACGCCGGTGTCGCGCGAACCCAAGCCCGATGGCACCGTCGAACGCGGTGACTGGAGCTTCGCCGGCGAGGAAGGGATCGACAACGACGGCGATGGCCGCGTGAACGAGGATGGCCAGGGCGGCTACGACATGAACCGCAACTGGCCCAGCGACTGGCAGCCGGACCATGTGCAGCGTGGCGCGGGGCCGTGGCCGCTCTCCTACCCGGAAACGCGGTGCGTGGCGGAGTTCATCCTCGCCCGCCCGAACATCGCCGCGGTGCAGAGCTATCACAACGCCGGTGGCATGATCCTGCGCGGTCCCGGTGTCCAGTACAACGAGTCGGCGTATCCCGCGAGCGACCGCGCGGCCTACGACGCGATCGCCGCCGCGGGCGCGCAGATGCTGCCGGGCTACCGCCCGATGATCATCTACAAGGATCTCTACACCGTGCACGGCGGCTTCGTGAACTGGACCGCCGAGGGCCTGGGCGTCGTCTCGTTCACCAACGAACTCTGGACCGACGACCGCATCATGCAGAATGGATCCGCTCCCACCGAGGAGCAGCGGACCCGATGGCGGGACGATGTCCTCTTCGGGCGCACCTTCAAGGACTGGACCGAAGTGCAGCATCCAACGCTCGGCACCATCCTGGTGGGCGGCCAGAACAAGTGGTCCAGCCGTGCCACGCCGCACTTCATGCTTGAGGAAGAGTGCCACCGCAACTTCGCGTTCACGACCTTCCATGCGAGCCAGATGCCGCTCCTTCGGGCTGGCCACACGCGCGTGCGGTCACTCGGTGAGGGCGTGTGGGAGGTCTCGGTCGAGATCTGCAACGATCGCCGCATCCCCACGCGCACGGGTCGGGCCGCAGATCGAGGCATCGCACAGCCTGATCTCCTGACGATCGGACTGTCTGATCCGGCTGGTGTGGTCGCGGCGGGCGGCGTCGCCGAGGGTGGCGTGCTCGATCGCACCTACAGCCCGGTGAAGGCCGAGCCGGCCCGACTCCGGGTCGAGCGCGGCATTCCCGGCCTCGGTTCGACCGTCTTCCGGTTCATCGTGCGGGCGAATGCCGGCTCGACGGTACGCCTTCGGTACGAGAGCCAGAAGGCTTCGCCACTGGACATCGAGCTTCTCATGCAGGAGTCCGGCTCGCCGTGACCGTGCCGGCCGATGTGTGCATCGTGGGCGCCGGGGCGGCGGGCCTGATGGCTGCCGTTGCCGCCGGGCGATCGCTCAAGGCGATCGGTGCCTCTGGCACGATCGTCGCCCTCGACGGTGCCAAGACGCTCGGAGCCAAGATCCTGATCGCTGGGGGCGGGCGATGCAATGTCACGCATTGGCGCGTGACCGAAGCGGAGTACGCCGTCAACCGCCCTGCCGTGCGAAGCGTGCTCAGGCGCTTTGGAGCGGATGACACGGTGCACTTCTTCGACCAGCTCGGGGTCGAACTCAAGCGCGAGGAGACCGGAAAGCTGTTTCCGGTCACCGACAGCGCTCGCACGGTGCTCAATGCCCTGCTCCGTGCCGTGACCGATGCGGGCGCCTCGGTGGTGCATCCTGCGCGCGTCACCGGCATCAGCCGCGGCGACGAGGGATTTCTGGTCACCGGCGAGTGGGGCTCGATGCGCGCCAAGCGTGTGATCCTGGCGACCGGTGGCATGGCGCTCCCGCGCAGCGGATCGGATGGCGCAGGCTACGAGTTCGCGAAGGCACTCGGCCATTCGCTGACCCCGGCGATCCGTCCCGCCCTCGTGCCACTCACGCTTCCCACCGGTCACTGGATCAGGGAGCTCAGCGGGCTCACCGTGCATGCCGAGCTCGTGCTGCAAGGACCGACCGGCAAGCGACTGGTGCATTTCGCCAACAGCACCCTCTGCACCCACTTCGGACTCAGTGGCCCGAGCGTGCTCGACATCAGCCGCTATCTGCTCGAGGCACGCGATCGTGACCCGGGCACCACGCTGATCCTGAACTGGATGCCGGGCGAGTCCGCCGAGGCGGCGGATGCATGGCTCCTTGCTGCCAAGGGCCGAGGCCTGCTCACCGTGCTTCGCGAGCGGCTGCCGGAGCGGCTCGCCCGAGCGATCCTCGCGCAAGCCCGGCTCGCATCCGATGCCACGGTGCAGCAGACACCGCGCGAGGCCCGTCGCCTGCTCGTCGAACTCCTGGTGTCCACGATGCTGCCGATCGAGGGCGACCGCGGGTTCACGCACGCCGAGGTCACGGCCGGCGGCGTGCCCATCGACGAGGTCGATCTGGGAACGATGCAGAGCCTGCGGTGCCCGGGGCTCTCGCTGTGCGGCGAGGTGCTTGATGTCGATGGCCGCATCGGCGGCTTCAACTTCCAATGGGCCTGGGCCACGGGATGGATCGCAGGCCAGGCCGTCGCGAAATCGATCGCGCCCATCCCTGAACCGGCAGCCTGACGCTTCAGAGCGCCTTCGCGAGCAGCGCGCGGAATCGCTCCCGGGCCTCGTGCACGGCAGCGTTCGCAGCGGCCATCGATGGATCGCGCATGCAGGCGCGATAGCCGTCGGCAAGGCCCCACGCGGCCAGATCATCACGATCGGCACGGCGCGGCACGAGATGCATGTGCAGATGACGGGCACTCTCGCCGAAGGCGATCGAGTACACACGGTCCACGCCGAGTGCCTGCTTCATGCACGCGGCGAGGCGCGCATGCAACACACCGAATCGGGCAGCGTCCTCGTCGCCCAGGTCGGCCACTCCGCCGACATGCGCCACCGCATCGAGCCGGAGCCAACCCGCAAGCGGACTCGGCTCGGGGTGATGCATCACGAGGAAACGGCCGTCGGTCCACAGAACATGCCCTGCGGCACGCGCCGCGGTGTGCTGCTCGCAGACCGCGCAGGTCACTTGGTGCCCTTGGGTCCGCCGCTCTGGAGGTACTTCTCGCGGATCGCCTCCTCAAGGTCGACGCCGGCGATGTTGGCCAGCGTGCACATCCACGCCAGGCAATCGGCGAACTCCTCGCGCAGGTTGGCGGGGTCCGGCTCGCCACGCTCGAACTTGCCGAGTGCGTGGGCCAGTTCGCCGAACTCCTCGGCGAACCACAGGAAGGTCTTGCCCGCACCGCGCGCACTGTCCGTGGCGTAGTAACGGTCGTGGATCAACTTCTGGAACTCGGCGATGCGCATGCGCGGACTCTACGCGGTGCGGGGCACTCCCGACGGGCCCATGAGCGGCCGTCGCGACATGGGGGCGCGGCCGCAAGCACCACGCAGTGACCTCGCTCCATCGAGCCGGAACGTCCTGGGCGGGACTTGAACCCACAGCCTTCGCCTTCGGAGGGCGACGCTCTATCCAATTGAGCTACCAAGACAACGAACGATCAAGGACTGTACCAAGGCCCCTGCCAACCCCGCTAGCCTTGCTGCATGAACGGCACGGATGCTGTCCAGGAGGCCCGAATGCGTGCCCACGACGCGCCATCGCCGCGTGCACAGTCGTGGGCGCTCCACACGATCACCTGCGTGAACTCGCTCGGGACCGGCGTGCTCTGGAACGGGTTGAGCTTCCTCGTCGAGCGCGAGTACGCCTACACGAGGCAGGAAACGCTGGCGCTGTATGTCGGCACCGCCATGGCGTACGCCATCGCGGCGTGGTGGACAGGCTCGCTGCTGCGTCGTCTGGGCAACCAGGTCAGCCCGCGCGCCTTCCTCGGCTGGATCTTCGTCGCACAGGGGCTGGCGGCGCCGCTCGTCCTGATCCCCGGCTCGAGCATCGGGCTCGTCGTGGCTGCGTCGGTGCTCTCGATTGCGGGCGCCATGATGTGGCCGGTCGTCGAAGCCTATGTCAGCAGTGGCCGGGATGGCCGCGCCATGCGACGCTCCATCGGGCTCTGGAGCATCAACTGGATGGTCTCGGTCGGAGCGTGCCTCCTGCTCATGGCGCCGCTCTATGCGACCGGCCACACGCGCTGGGCAATGGTGGCGGTGCTGCCGATCAGCGTGCTGAGCATCGTGTGCCTTCGGTTCCTGCCACGCGAACCAGCGCCGCACGGAACGGAGCTCCACGATGCCCCCGACTCCTACCGGCCGATGCTTGCGGGTGCGCGCGTGCTGCTGCCGACGGCCTACATCGTGGTCGGCGCCATCAGCCCGATCCTTCCCTACGCCATCGATGCCTTGGCGATCGATCCGGCGTGGCGTACCCCCTTGGGTTCGCTCTGGCTTCTGGCCCGTGCGGCCGCGGTGTGCGTGCTTGCCGTCACGCACTTCTGGCATGGCCGCTGGCAGGGGCTCGTGATCGCGGCGCTCGCACTCACCGGCGGCTTCACGATGGCCGCATTCGCGCCCAACACCATCACGCTCGTGATCGGGCTGGTCGCCCTGGGGATCGGGCACGGCGTCCTCTACTACAGCGCGCTCTACTACGCGATGCGACTTGAGCGCGCCGATGTTGACGCGGGCGGTACGCACGAAGCGCTGATCGGCCTGGGGTATGTGGTCGGCCCGGGAGCCGCACTCGTCGGCAGCATGTGGAGCGGGGTACGAGGGATCGTGATCCTCGAGCTCATCGTGCTGGCGCTGGGATTGCTGCTGGCAGTGCGGGCGTGGCGGCGCGCGGCGCGACGAGCCACTCCATGACCGACGGCAGCACCTGCGGCACGATCATCGTGTGGCCTTCGTCATCGTGCACCGTGCACTCGATGCGCGCACCACCATCCCGGAGTGACCGTGCGGAGGCCGAGATTCGATTGGCCTGCATCAGCGGATCGAGCGCACCCAACTCGACGCGGACGGGCGGCAGACCCCGGATCGCCGCCTCATCCATCGCCGTTCCACCCGCGCCGGGTACGCCGCCAAAGCCACCCCAACCGGCCAGCAGCGCCGCCCGCGCGATCGCCGCAGGCCGCGCACGAACGATCGAACCCGTTGCCGCTGCACCCATGCTGTGGCCGACGACCGAGACCCGCTCACGATCGATGCCCCACTCGCCAGCCAATTGGTCGACGAGACCATCGAAGAGCAAGGGGCTGGTCGCGAAGACCGTCGTGTTGGGCGCCACCACCACACAGCCGAGCCGGTCGGCCTGGCGAACGATCTCCCCTTGGCCGTATGCGGAGAAGAACATGCACTCATCGCCTCCGGCGCCATGCAGCGCGATCACCAACGGCGGGCTGGACCCGGCGCGCACCGAATCGGGCACGACGATCCGGCACGGCAGCTTCACGCCACCGACATCGATCGTGCGCCACTGGTCGCCCCTGCGGCCGACGAACAGCGGCTCGCCCCGTTCGAGTCGGGCAAGGTCCTCGCTCACCATCGACCAGATGCGCGCCTGGTCCATGACGAGCTGGATCGTGCGACGCGGCGATGCCTCGTTGGTCAGGAGCGCTGCGCGAGCGCGGGCTTCGGCAAGGTCGGCGGTCGAGGCACGACCGGCAGCGGCGGCGAGCTCGATCGCACGCTCGGCCTTCTGACGGAGTTCATCCGGCGAGGCCTCGGTCACGGGAACCGTCCGAATCCGCATCCAGTCGCTCGCCGGGTCCTTGGCCACACGGACATCGATGGTGCGTGCTCCCGCATCCTCCCCCATCGCGAGCGTGACGGTGGCGGGCGGCGTGACCTCGAACGGCTGGCCGCCGCCGGCTCGCAGGGTGATCGGCGCACCGAGGCCGGACCGTGGCAGCGCCACCGACACGGCCATCGAGGCCTCGTCGGCGTGCAGCGCACTGCGCACAGGGGCAACGCGCACCTGCATCGCACGAAGCAGATCAGCACGCTCGTCAGGGTCCTGCACACCCAGCACATCGAGCGTGAGTGCATCCAGCGCATCGACGGCCTCGACGAGCCGGTTCTGGAAGAAGAGCAGCGTGAGCGAATCGAACCGGCGGTTGAGTTCTGCGCGCGGCATCCCTGCGGGGCGATCGGCCATGGCAGCCTCCAGCCGCTGGAATGCTGCAGCCAGTTCCGCCTTGCTGACGGTGGGTCTGGCGGCAGTCGGCGCGCCCTTCGTTGGCCTTGGTGCCTTCGTCGTGGGCACGGGCTCCTGGTTCGGCGACGACGGCGTGGCCGGAGTCGCCCGCACGAGGGCCGAAGACTGCCCCGCAAGCGCACTGAGCACGCTCACCAGGCTCGCGCAGCACGCGCAGGCCAGAACTCCGGTCCGACGCGTGCCGCTCATGAGGCTGGTGCCTTGATCGCCGAGAGTGCCCGGAGTGCTGCATCACGCGCTGTCGCGTGATCGACGATGGGCCGTGGATACGACTGTCCAAGCACCACCCCCGCTGCGGCGAGAACGGTCGTGGGCGCTTCCCATGGCTTGTGGATCAGCGTGCTGGGCACGCGTGCGAGCTCCGGCACCCAACGCCGGACATATGTCCCGTCTGCATCGAACGTCTCGCCCTGCAGGACAGGATTGAAGATCCGGAAGTACGGCGCAGCGTCTGCGCCGCACCCGGCACTCCATTGCCAGCCAAGCGAGTTGCTGGACAGGTCCGCATCGAGCAAGGTGTCCCAGAACCAGTCGGCGCCGTGGCGCCAGTGCTGCCTCAGGTGCTTGACGAGGAAGGAGCTCACGACCATGCGGATGCGGTTGTGCATCGTGCCAGTCGACCAGAGTTCGCGCATGCCTGCATCGACGATCGGATAGCCCGTCTGCCCGCCCTGCCAGCGCCGCAGCGCCTCGCGGTCATCGCTCCACGGGAACGCCTCGAAGGCAGGTTGCAGCGGTCGCTCCGCGGTGTGCGGGAAGTTGGCCAGCACATGGTGGGCGAAGTCCCTCCAGAGCACTTCCGCCTCAAACTTGTCGATCGCCCCACGCCACGCCGGATGCGCGTTCGCAGCACGCTCGGCTTCGTGCCAGATCCGGCGCGGCGAGAGTTCACCTGCGTGCAGGTGCGGACTCAAGCGGCTGGCTGCGGGGTGCCCGGGGAAATCCCGCCCGTCGGCGTACCCCGAGACCGGGCCAGCGAGGAAGGCCTTCAGCCGCTCCTTCGCCCCAGCCTCGCCCGGGGTCCAGAGCGCATGGAATGCTCCATCCCACGCCTTCGACGGCTCCAACCCGAGCGACTCGACCGATGCACTGGTGAGCGCGCCCGTGAACCATGGCACCGTGCGCGGAGCGCCGCGTGCTGCGTCGAGCTGGCACTTGGCACGCCAGGCCCTCGAGAACGGCGTGTAGACCTTGTACGGCACGCCGGTCCCCGTGCGAAGCGACCATGGGTCGTGGAGCAGCGAACCGTTCGCCCAGACGACCCCAACACCGGCGCCTGCGAGCTCACGCTGTGCCGCTGCGTTCGCCTCGCGCGCCTCAGGCTCAAACCGTTCATTGGCGTAGACGGTGTCAGCGCCAGACTCCTTGGCGACCGCGCGAAGCACGGCGGCCCGGGGTCCCGAGCGGATCACGAGCCGACCACCGAGCGAGCGCAGCGAGGCATCGAGCGCACCGAGAGAGCGATGCAGCCACCAGCGGCTCGCACCGCCGGGGGACCAGGCACCCTCACCCTCGGGATCCCAGATGTAGAGCGCCACGACCGGTTCGCCGCGCTCGCACGCAGCCCGCCAAGAGGGCTGATCGTCCAACCGGAGATCGTTCGAGAACCAGCAGATCGATGGTGCCATCACGCGCGTCCGAGTTCGAAGTCAAGGGCATCCTGCACCAGCGGAAAGTCCCAGCGGAAGCCTAGTTCGCTCGCGCGGGTGGGGCGAGCGAACTGCCCACGCAGGAGCAATGACTCGCCCATCTCGCCGAACAGCATGCGCACGACGGCGGCCGGCATGGGGGCAATCGCCGGTCGACGCAGGCTGCGACCGAGTGCCTTGGCGAAGTTCCGCTGCTCGACCGACTCGGGAGCCACGGCATTCACCGGTCCCGACCAACGGTCATCGATGATGGCCGTGGCGATCATGCCCAGGAGGTCATCGGACGCGATCCACGAGATGCCCTGCCGACCCGATCCAATCGGCCCGCCGGCGCCGAAGAGGAACGGCGTCCGCATCTTCGCCACCGCACCGCCCGCAGCCGTGACCACCATGCCCGCTCGCAGGAAGACCACGCGGATGCCCGCGTCGATCGCAGGTTGCGCCGCAGCCTCCCAATCCCGCGCGAGCTGCGCGATGAAGTCATCGCCGGCTGCATCGCGCTCGTCCACCGTGCGACCGTGCTCGGTGCCGTAGATCCCGATGCCGCTCATGCAGACGAGGACCTTCGGCTTGCGGTCCAGCCCAGCCAGCAGCGTGCAGAGGTTTCGCGTGGCCGCGATGCGGCTCTCGCGCAGGACCTCCTTGCGCACGGGCGTCCATCGTTCGTCGGCCAGGTTCGCACCGGCCAGATGCACGATCGCATCAAGTGACTCGAAGGGCGCCGTGGCGACGCGCTCACCGCCTGGATTCCACTGGATCTCGCCGCGGCCGGCGCTGGCTGAGCCGCGAGTCAATCGCTTCACGCTCGTTCCGCCGGTGGTCAGGAATGCCTGCAGTTGCCGCCCGACCAGGCCACTCGAACCGGTGATGCCGACGGACATGCCGGCCAGGGCCGAGCACTCCATGTGCCGACGCAGGTCATTCGCGAGGCGCTGATGGCGGAAGCGGAATGCACGCTCGAGATCGCCGCGGACGAGCCAGCCCCCCAGAAGCGACCCAAGGGGCGGCAGCGGGAATTCGTACTGGATGTCATCGGTGATCGCACTCGATGCACCGCGCTCCTCGAACCGGTGCTCGTGACGCCAGCGACGGAATGGGCCTCGGACCTGGATGTCGACGAACCCCTTTGCCGGATCGACCTGCTCATGGCGCGCCACCCAACGGATCGGCAGCAGACCCTTGTGCAGGATGAACTCAGCCGTCGCGCCATCGACCATGGGCACGGGTGCCTTGACCACATCGACCTCTTCCCATGGTGGGAGCATGCGCTGCAGCGCACCTTCGCGCATGTGCCAGTGGGCGAGATCGCCCCGCGACGAGGGCATCGGGCTTGAGCGCGTGAATCGGCTCATCGCAGGGACTCCACGGTGACGGGCTTGCCGTGGACCAGGAGTTCACGAACGATCGAGGCCACGCGCTGGTCGTCGCGACGCTGATCGGCGAAACCCTTCCGCACGCTGCCCATGAGGAGGCTCATGCGGGGATTGTCCCCCCAAGGACGCCTTGTGGCGACCCAAGAAAGCCCAGTACATCGGCGTGATCGGGCAGGTCGTGCCCGGGGTGAAGCAGCACCCATCGCAGAACTCGCCCATCGTGCGGATGGAGGCGCTTGCGCACGCGCCGTGCGGGCCACTCGAGCAGCCTGGGCAGCCATGCTCCCGCCGGGCGAAGTGGCCCGGCCGGTGCGCCGTGTGTCATCCGCTGTGGGCCGCTTGCGAGGCATCGCTGTGGCTTCGTGGCCGACGCTCCGTGGATGCATCACGGCCCCCGTCGATCGCTAGCATCGGCGGCGTGCTGCGCACGCTCGCTCCCCTGCTCATCCTGGTCGCGACCATGGGCGCGACCGCGGACGACGGGCTGTCCCGGCTGCGGGCTGCGGGCATCATGCGGTGGGGCTGCGACATCAGCGGCGCTGCGCCCTTCACCTTCCCGGATCCGTCCAATCCGGACCGGATCATCGGCTTCGAAGTCGAGATCGCCGAGGAGCTCGCGCGTCGGCTCGGTGTGCGGGCCGAGCGCTTCAGTGCCGACTGGCTCGCCCTGATCGATGCCCTCGAAGCCGACCGGTGCGACCTGCTCATCAATGGCTTCGAGGTGACGGCTGACCGCGAACGGGTGGTGGCCTTTTCGAAGCCGTACTTCCGCTACACCCAGCAACTTGTGGTCCGGGCGGAGGACCGTGACCGCTTTGCATCGCTCACCGATCTCCAGGGCCACCCCGTCGCCGTGCTCAATGGTTCGGCCAGCATCGACAGCCTGCGATCGGCCGGTGTGCCTGCATCGCTCATCGTCCAGTACGACGATTCGCTCGCGCCCTTCACGGAGACCGTGCTGGGCCGCGTCGATGCCTGCCTCCAGGAGTCGTTGATCGCACGCTTCTATGCAGGCCACGATCCCCGACTCACCCTCGTCGATGCGACATTCGATCCGGGCGTCTACGCGGTCATCGTGCGCAAGCATGATGCAGCGCTCCTGGCCAGTGTCAACGCCGCACTCGAGGCCATGCAGGCCGACGGCACGCTGGGCCGGATCCTCCAGCGCTGGGGACTCTGGGATGACGCGCAGCGCGAGCTCGGCACGGATCGAGGGCCCACGGTCGCCACGATTCCCGAAGCGACCGGTGCGCCGCAGGCGGATGCCCTGCCGTGGGCGCCCGTCCTCTGGTCCCTCGCGCGAGCCGCCGTGATGACGGCATTCCTGACCATCGTCAGCATGCCGATCGCGACCTTCCTGGGCCTGCTGCTGGCCATCACGATCCTGCATGGCCCGAAGCCCCTGAGCCGGCTCTGCCGTGGCTATGTGCTCGTCATGCGCGGAACGCCGCTCTTGGTGCAGATCTTCCTGCTGTATTACTCGCTGCCCGCGCTGGGCGCGTGGTTGGGCGTTCCCGAACTCCTGACCTGGAACAAGATCGTGGTGGGCATCGTCTGTCTCGCGGCCAACTACGCCGCCTACGAAGCCGAGATCCACCGCGCTGCGCTGCAGGCGATCCCCCGCTCGCAGTGGGATGCGGCGCGTGCGCTGGGATTCACGCGTTGGCAGACGCTGCGATGCATCGTCGTACCGCAGAGCTGGCGACTGTCACTGCCGGCGATCATCAACGACCTCAACAGCCTCATCAAGGATTCGAGCCTGGTCAGCATGATCGGCGTGCAGGAGTTGCTCGCGGTGGCGCTTGGGATCGGCAAGGCCAGTTTCGCCGTACCGGCAATGCTCGTCGCAGCGGCCGCGTTCTATCTCGTGCTCAGCCTTGTGGCGGATGGATTCGGACGGTCGCTCGAGCATCGAGCCCGCACCGTGCGCACGCCAAGGGAGGCCACACCCAGATGACCACGCCTGCCCTGGAAACCCACCGACTGTGCAAGGCCTGGCCGCGCACCGGCGCTGTGCTCACCGACTGCTCGATGCGCGTCGAACGCCGCACCGTGCATGCCCTGATCGGTGCCAGCGGCAGCGGCAAGAGCACCCTGCTGCGGTGCCTTGGCCTGCTCGAGCCGCTTGATGCGGGGTCGATCATGGTCGACGGCGTGCTGGCGGTCGATGGACAGGTCCTCACCGTCAGCCAGCACATCCGCCGCTCGGTCGGCATGGTGTTCCAGGAACCAAGCCTGTTCGGGCACCTCACGGCGCTGGCCAATGTCACGCTCGCCCCGCAGCGGGTCCTCGGCCTCGAACCCGATGCCGCCCGAGAGCGCGCCCGAAGCGCGCTTGACCGCGTGCATGCGCTCCACCTGGCCGACCGACACCCGGATGAACTCTCCGGCGGTGAGCGCCAGCGCGTGGCGATCGCCCGGTCGCTTGCCATGGAGCCCACCGTCCTGCTCTGCGACGAACCCACCTCGGCCCTTGATCCGCTGCTGACCCGGGAGGTCACGGCCGTCCTGCGCGAACTGGCGCTCGATGCCGGCACCACCATGGTGGTCGCGACCCATGACATGGAGTTCGTGGCGGCCACCGCAGATTCCGTCGACTTCCTGCATGCCGGGCGCATCAGCGTTTCAGGCACCGCGGATGTGCTCTCGACGCCCGGGCTCGATGACGAGCTGGACCGATTCCTGAAACGATCCTGAGCCGAACGCCACCCCGCAGGCTGCGTAGACTCCGTGTCATGGCCGTCACGAATGAATCGACATCCGGCGCGACCCCCGCATGCACCCTCTGCTCACGCCTGGGCTTTGTGGTGACCCGCCTCGCCGTTCCCGCATGGATCACCGCCGGAGCCCTCGCCAAGCTCCTGGAGAACGACCCGCGCAACCTGCCCAAGCCGATCTTCGACCTTGTGCTGTCCTTGGATGGCACCTTCGGTCTCCAGGGCGTGGCGTGGATGGACTTCGCGCTTCGCTCGATCTGCGGCACCGAGTTCGTCATCGCTGCCATGATCCTGTGCATGCCGCGCGTTGCGCGTCCGCTGGCTCTGGCGGTGCTGACGCTCTTCTGCGTCATCCTGCTCTGGCTGATCGGCACGGGATGGGCGAAGGATGGGTTCGAGGCCGTCCTCAAGGGTTCCTGCGGATGCTTCGGCAAGTCGGGCATGAATCCCCTGTACATGCTGATGATCGACGGTGCATTGCTGGGCGGCGTGCTGCGTGCACGCAAGGCCTGCGGGTGCAGCACGCGTTCGTGCATCGCCGGTGGAGGCCCCGCTGCGATCGTGGCCGCCGTGGGCATTGCGGTTGCCTTCGGCATGCCGGCTCCTCCGGTGCAGTTGGAGGATCCCACAGCCAACACCCCAACGCCGCCGGATGTCACGCCAACGGTGCCCCCGACAGCGTGGCCAGCGCGTCCAAGCCAGGTGCAGCCCTACTACCTGCCCGACTTCGCGACCTGGGTCGGCAAGCCGCTCGCCTCGCAGCCCGAGATGGCCCTGCTCGATGCGCCCCCACCGGCCACGATCAGCAGCGGCACCTGGATCGTGATGCTGTACCGGGCCGACTGCGAGCACTGCCATGAGGTGCTCGAGGCCCATTTCGTGGGCTCGCTCAAGCGCCCGGCACTGCTCATCGGCATTCCCGATCACGACCCTGCCAACGAGCAGCCCATGCCGTGCACCGAGTGCACGATCCGCACATTCCTCAAGGGCCCCAACTATGTGGTCCAGACCCCAGTCGTGATGCGCATGAAGGATGGGGTCGTCGAGGCCGTCTGCACCGACCCCGAGGATGACGGGAGCCTGGCCGAGGTCCTGGAGGGTGGATCGTGAGCGACGAGACCTCCAATGAGCGTGCTGTTGACTTGGACTACCGCGAGTTTCACATGCGGGTGGCGGTCGCCTGCCTCCTCTTCAGTGCGGCGATGTTTCAGTGGAACGGCGGCACGTCGTGGCTGCCTACATGGCTTGCGAATGTGGGCCTTCGCTTCGGTCTTGACAGCGCAGACAGCCTGCGAGTGCTCATCGGGCTCGAACTCACGGGTGCGGGGCTGTGCCTCGGACTGCGGCGCCTTGGCGCCAAGGTTGCCTGGGCCTGCGCGTTGGCTGCAGCGTTCGTGTCGCTCGCCGAGCTCGCCGCGTTGAACGCACCCGGAGCCGTCGCCGCGGGTGTGGGCGCTTGGGCCATGCTCATGCCCGCCATCGTGCTCGCGGTCGCTGTCCTCTTCCTCGTGGCCAAGCCCTCGCCGTCGGCGGCAGCACCTCAG
>VGYB01000020.1 GCA_016873115.1 Planctomycetota bacterium
ACCACCAACTGCGCCGACCACGCGCCCCGCCGATCCCTCGCGTGAACCCGCGCAGGAACCAACGAACGAGCCCGATGAACCGTCGGAACCAGCTCAGGAACCAGCTCAGGAACCAGCTCAGGAACCAACCGGCGAACCCGGCATGGAGCCTGAGCCCGCCATGGACGATCCGGCGGCGCAAGAACCCGCAACCGATGCTCCCGCGGCGAACGATGACGACTCGACCTCCACGCAAGCCAGCGACGGCAGCATGGATCCGATGGATGCCCCGCTGCGCATCTTCCGCTCGGATCGCCGTGCGGACCCGCGCACGGACATGGTGCTCGTGAACTGCTCCGATGTGCAGCTCATGCAGCTCCTGCCGTTCATCGTCGAGACGACGGGCAAGACCGTCATCCCGAAGCTGGCGAGCGTCAAGCAGCAGACCATCACGATCATGAGCGACCGCAAGGTCACCCGGGCGGAAGCACTCGAGATGATCTTCCAGGCGCTGCGACTCAACGGTGTCGCCGTGGTCGAGACCGAGGACCTCATCATGATCGATGCGCTCGGTGACGAGAACATCCGCTCCTTGCAGCCGGGCCTGATCCTCGGACCGGACAAGGATGTGACGACCATGGCCGACAGCGGCCAGGTCCTGACGAAGGTGTTCCGCATCCAAAACACGAAGGCCCAGAGCGTGTTCGATCGGATCCAGGGCGGCTTGCCGACCTACGCCAAGGCCGACTTCGACAACAACTCGAACCAGATCATCATCGAGGCCGACGTGGGCACCATCAAGCGGTGCGCCAAGCTCATTGTGCTGCTCGATGTGCCCACCTACCAGGATGTCGTGACGCAGACCTTCCGCTTGCAGTACGCCGATGCCCAGACGATCGCCACGGCGATCACCGACATCTTCAGCAACACGCGCCCCACCGGCGGCGGCGCCCGCGCTGGGGCCGCCCAACGCGCGCCGGGCCGCGGCGGCGCGCCAGCCCAGGGCAATGCGGGCATCGAGCAGATCGCCGGCACCACCGACAATCTGCTGCTGACGGTGCTTCCTGCCACGAACTCCATCACGATCCGTGCCGAGCCCGACATCGTGGCATCGATCGGTGATCTGATTTCCGAGGTGTGGGATGTGAACCCGCAGGCGGGTGGCAGCCTGTTCCGCGTCTACGACCTGGCCTATACCGATCCACTCAAGATGGAGGCGTTGCTCGAGTCCCTGCTCGAGAATGGCGGCAGCAGCGCGAGCGGCGGGCGGACCGGCGGCGCGCAGGTGCGCCTTGGTGGCGGTGCCGGCGGTGGCGACAGTGGCGCCACGGTTGCCGTCAGCAACATCTTCAAGATCGATGCGTACCCGGACTCGAACCGGCTGGTCATCATCAGCAAGACACCCGACAACTTCATCTGGCTTGACCAGATGGTGAAGCTGCTCGACCAACCGCTCAAGGTCGGCATCCCGACCAACGTTCCCCTGAAGTACGCCAACTCGGTCAAGATGGCCGAGATCCTGAACGCCTTGCTGGCGCAGGCCGGCTCGGGTGCGGAAATCACGCGTGAGGACACCGGCCTGAGCGGCATCAACTTCGAGAGCGCAGGCGGCGGAACCAGTGAAACCAGCGGTGCAACCAGCGGCGCGACCGGAAATCAGAACACGGTGCAGTTCCCCTGGCAGTCGGGCCGTGGCGCCGGCGGCGAGGACCAGGCCGAAGTGAGCGCGCTCGTGGGCAAGAGCCGCGTCGTGCCCAACGAAGTGCAGAACTCCCTGCTGGTGCTGGCGCCGCCGGAGATCCAAGAGGCGCTCATTGGCATCATCAACGACCTGGACAAGCCCGGCCGACAGGTGATGATCTCGTCGGTGCTGGCGGAAGTCGAGATCGGCGATGACTTCGCGATGGGCATCAAGTTCGGTCCCGCCGGTCAGGTCGCCCCGCGCAACCCCAACAACGCCGTCAGCATCGGCACCGAAGTGGCGGGTGTGCGCGACACGGACTTCCCCGCCGAGTTCAACGAGTTCACGTTCGACTTCGGCGTCGACGCGACCGTGGTGCTCCAGTCGCTCGCGCAGGACACGGCCGTGCGGATCCTGCAGCAACCGCGCGTCGTCACGACCGACAACAAGGAAGCCAAGTTCTTCAGCGGCCAGGACGTGCCCTTCCAGTCGGGCACGACCAGCGATGCCGCCGGTACCACGGCGAGCTTCGAGCAGATCGCCGTCGGCATCGGCCTGAATGTGCGGCCGCGCGTGACCAACGAGATGAATGTGGCGATGGAGATCGAGGTGCTCCTCTCCAATGTGAACATCGCGGCTGCCGGCGTGGGCGACAACCCCACGATCGACCGTCGCCAGACCAACACGGCGGTCACGGTCAAGAACGGCCAGACGATCGTGCTCAGCGGCATCCGCATCGAGTCGGAGTCGAAGGACAACACGGGCTTCCCCATCCTCAAGGACATCCCGGGCCTGGGCTTCATCTTCGGCAACGTGGACAACTCGAAGGCGCAGCGTGAGCTGCTGATCTTCGTCACGCCAATCGTCATCGAGAACCCCGACGACTTCAACATGAACTACAACATGAAGGAACTTGAGCGGCTCAAGGAGCTTGAGAAGCCGCTGCCGAGCAACCCCAAGAAGCTGCTTGAGGACCCAACGGCCAAGCGCCTGCCGAGCGGCGAACTGATGATCCCGGATGCGCCCAAGCCGCCCACGACGCCCTGACGCAAGGCTGCCGACCTCAATGCGCCCTTCCCACATGCGGGAGGTGGGCGACGCGACAAGGGGCTTGGCGGTCACGGGAGTCCGGGCGCGAGCGTTCGTGGCGATCGGTGTCGTAACGATCGCCGTGCTGTGGATGACGGGCTGCTCGAGCGTGCCGACCGACGCGAGCGTGCGTCCGTCAGCCGAGCAGGATCCGAAGCTCGCCTCGGTCGAATTCAGATTGGTCTCGCTGGGCGAGGTCGCCTGGGACGGCTTCACGATGCCCGTGGTCGCGCACGATGGCAGTGCCATCGCGGTGCAGCTTGACAGCGTGCCGGACTGGGCGACCAGGTTGGGCACCACGGATGCACCCAAGCGAAACGCCGGGATCGTCACCATCCATCCCATCGAACCAGATGGTCTCGGTGTGCCCCGCTCGATGGGGCCTGATCTCCTCCTGGGGCGTTCATGGATCGATGGTGATGGTGGAGGGGCCCTTGTTGAGGAGCCGCAGCCCGGCGGTGCACGACGGCTCGGCGTACTGTCGCTGGCCGACGGCACGGTGCAGTGGTTGCTTGAGGATGGCGCCACCAATGCCGGAGCGTGGATCGCATGCCGAAACGACCGGATCCTGATGACCTGGTGCAGGCGAGCGCACGGTTCGCGCGCGTGGAGCGTGGAGCAAGCGGCGTTCGAGCGTACGCGCGGCGCGTGGGTTCCCTGTGCCGATGGTGCGGGTCCGGCGATCGCACCGGTGGAGGGCGTGGAGTGGAGCGGGCCATGCCTCGTCGACGGCGTGCTCACGGTGATCCAAGTGCGTGATGGCGTGCTCCGAGCCATGGCATTCGACGCTTCACCCGCCCGCAGCGAGCCCGCACCCCTGCAGGGTGCCGTGCTGTCGATGCGAGGAACCCGCGAGATGGCGTGGCAATGCGTGAGCGCACTCGGCCCCACATGCACGACGGGCTCGACCGTGCTGCTGTACCACCCGAGGTTCAGCCGCTTGGCGGCATGGAGCCCTTGGAGTGAGGCAGCGCCGACCCTCCTGCCGGAGGGCACCACCGGCATGCTGGGCTGTGGACGCCACTGCCTCTGGTCCTCAGGTGACCGGGTCTGGGCGTGCTTGGGCCCGGCACCCGACCCGGCGCGGCGGGTACTCGTCGCCGAGGGCACATGGATCCTGCTTGGGGCACACGGCGAGTCGGCGCTGCTCGCACGGCCTCGCGGCCGCTCGCTCCGGATCTACCGCATGACCTTCGCTCCCCCGGGGAGCAACTGAGGGGCGACCTGCGCGGGATCCAGCCCGCTGGCTGAAGAACCCACCAAACGAACAAGGGCCGGCGCTTGGCCGGCCCTTCGGGTCCGTGGCTGGGTTCACTGAGGCTCAGGGCTCCTCATCAGAGTCGTCTTCCTCGGCCTCCTCATCCGCGTCGTCTTCGTCGTCGTCTTCGTCGTCGTCGTCTTCGAAGTCGTCGTCGTCGTCATCATCGTCGTCGTCGTCATCATCGTCGTCGTCGTCTTCGACGTCGTCGTCGTCGTCATCATCGTCGTCGTCGTCATCATCGTCGTCGTCGTCATCGTCGTCATCGTCGTCATCGTCGTCATCGTCGTCATCGTCGTCATCATCGTCATCATCGTCATCATCGTCGTCATCATCGTCGTCATCATCATCGTCATCGTCGTCGTCTTCCCCATCGTCTTCGTCTTTCCCATCGTCTTCGTCTTCCCCATCCACTTCGCCTCCGAAGAAGTCATCATCATCCTCGGTGTCGGGGTCCTCCTCCTCACCCTTGGAATCGCCGTCCTTCTGCTCGTCCTCATCGAGTCCATCCTCGTCGGCGAATTCCTCCTCGCCGAAATCGTCGTCGTCATCGATCTCCTCGAAAGCGTCAGCATCCTCCTCGTCGTAACCGATGGCTTCCTGTGAGGGGGCGATGAGGCTGGCGAATGTCCGGCCGCTGGCCGCGATGGATGGCATGGGTCCTCCGATGGGCGGGACTATCGTGGGATCGGCATGGTCTGTCAACTCGGCCCAACCGGGATGGCGATGCACTGGTCCTCGCCGAACTGCAGGATCCATCCATCGAGCAGCATGGCTCGCTGCCAGCCAACCGGAACCATGAGCCGTGCGACGCTGCATACCTGACGCAGCCCCTGTGCGGCATCGAGCAGCATGAAGGTCGAACCGCCTTGGATTGCCGGCAATTCTGGCATCTCGAGCACCTGCACGATCACGCCACCCTCACAGGCGATGGCCATCAGCGGCGTGGCGGATGGTGCCACCTGCGCACTGCCGGTGATGCGTCCGCTCGCCTGGGCGAGGGCCACGCGATCACCCTTGGCGAAGAGCAGCCCATCATCGAGTTCGAGCAACGGGCTCCAGCCTCCGGCGGTCCCCTCGTCCCAGTCGAGTGCAGCGCTCGATCCATCATCCAGGTCGAGTCGAAACGAACCATCGGTCGGCTGGCCAAGGAACATGGCTTCGTGCAGGACGACCGCGGGCATCCGGCGCGTGGCGCCCGGCGGACTCATGCGCTCCCACAGGATGCGCGGTCCCGCCTCGGTGTCCTCGACGAGCGCGCTGGAGAGTCCCCGCGTGACCACGAAGCCACACAGCGTGGACTCGACTGCTTCGACCGAAGCGAGGCCCTCCAGATAGACCTGGCCGCGCTCCTGACCGGACGCCGAGGAGACGAGCGTGAGCGCGGGATCGGAACTCAGCGAGGTGCCAACGAGCGCCACACCACCCATCGCCGCCTTCGCGCGCTCGACGATCGGCAGTGAGCGTCCGCTGGTCCAGCGCACGCGACCATCGGCATCGATCCGTACGCAGCTGCCATCGCCGCGGACGGCGACGGTTCCATCACCGAGCGGGAGCGCAGCGAACTGACCGCGCCGAGAGAGCACATTCTCGTCGTCGCGCCAGCCCGCGATCGGCTGCACGGGCCCAAGAAGCTGGCCGAGATCCTCGATCGACCACATCACCGCACCGGTTGCGGGATCCAGCCCACGGAGCCGGCCCGGAAGGGTCAGGGTGCGCTCGAGCACCATCATGTTCGGCAGCACGCGCACGATGCTTGGCGAGGGGTCTTCGATCTCGATGGCCCACTCGGGCGCGAGCGTGGATCCCTTGATCCCCACGAGCTGCTGGTTCACGACCAGGACGCCATGGTCCGGCGTGGACTGCTGCCGCGCGAAGGCATCGAGCGTCGGCAGGCTCGCGGAGAACTGGATCGCCCGTTGCCCCTTGCGCGGCGTAGGGCCCGCACGGGCCAGGCGCGGCGTGACCACCCAGGGGTGGGCGGCGGACAGCGCCGTGAAGGCCGCGGCCGACGGAGCCACCCGCTGCAGACGACGAAGCGTCTTCACGGCGAGAAGGTCGCCGACACCAGCATCGATCACGCGCGTGATGACTCGATCAAGCAGCGGCGCATCGACAGGCAGTCCGGCATCGGTACGCTCAAGCGCGATGAGTGCCGCACGCTGGGCACAGCGGTTCGCGTCGTCGAGGCGGCCGTCCGCCCGGGCGCGATCGCTCGATTCGACCAGGATCCGGATCGAGGCCACCGTGCCGCGCCAGGCGCGCGAGATGGCTTCTGCTGAAGCACTTGCTCGTTGGCGCACCGCTTCGTCGGCAGCCTGCTCGATGGAGTTGCTCGAGGCCGCGCGGGCACGCACGACCAAGCGCTGCATGGCCATCGAGAGCACCTGGCTCGTGCGTACACGCGCGCCACCATGCTCGACGAGCGGATCGCCGTCGAGGGGAGGCACGGCATCGGCGATCGTCCGGGCGGCATCGGCCCACTCCGATCGTGAGGCGTGTCGATCTGCGAGTGCCAAGGCCACCCGCAGCGACTGCGATGGCAGCAAAGCCGACTGACGAAGCACTTCGATGGCATCGGTGCCCGTGGAGCCGCTTCGGACGAGCGCAAGCAGCACTTCGACGACCCGCGCACGCGCGGCGGCGTCGTGGTCATCGGATGCCCCTGCCGCAAGCCGTGCCAGCGCACGACGGGCCATGTCAAGTGCTCGGGCGGTGTCGCCTTGTGCCAACGCCGACTCTGCGAGAGCGATGTCGGCATCACTGGCCGTGCCACGGTCCACCAGGGCCATGAGGTCCGCCACGATTCGCTCACCGCGTCCCCAGACCTCCAGATTCATCTCGGACGCGACCGCCACACGGTCGTCACCCACGCCGATCAAGCCGCCGCGCCGGACGGGCATCGAGCCGATCGCCGCACCGGAAGCCAGATCGTGCACATCGACTCGCGTGGCCCGCGGCAGGACGATGACGGCTTGACGACCCGATCGTGCCAGGACCGCACGACCGACCAAGGGCTCCGTATCGAGCGCAGGAAGTTGCCATCGCCGTGCCACGGGATCGGCTGTGGATACGGCCGAGAGCGCGCCGCTCGAGGCCACGCCGACGATGGTTCCCGATGTACCCACGAGGTACTGCGCAGCACCCAGCGGCTCTCCCTGCCCAAGTGCCTGGGCCGTGACCACTGCCCCATCCGCAAGCGAGCGCCGCATGACCATGCGCGCATCTGCGTGCAGGAACCAGGCCGTGTCGCCATCAAGCACCGGTGCCAGAGCTTCCCACGCCTCATGCAAGGGCTGCTGTCGCGTCCGTGCGAGTTCATCGCGTGCGATCCAACGCACCGCACCAGTTGGTGCCTCGACGCATGCTGCGGTCCCGACCATCGTGCCCACGAGCACGAAGCCACCATGCGCGACCGCCGCCATGCCTCCACGGATCGTCGTCACATTGCCGAACTCAGGAAGCAGTCCAATCGCCGCTCCGAGCGGAACAGCCCATCGCGTGGTGCCATCCTCGGCATCGAGCCCGACGAGCCAGCAGGCGAGTTCAAGACGGCCGTTCTGCCGCAGGCACGGCACAGCAAGGACATCGCCGACCGGCGCGAGCGAACCTGCGACGCGCAGTTCGCCGGGCAAGAAGCCATCCGGCTCCTCCAGCGAACGCTGCCAGAGCACACGGCCGTCACTGCGGCGCACGGCCACAACGCGCGAGGCCACCGCTCCGCCGGGCTCGCTGATCGAGACAGCCGCATGGACCCGCTCTGCGTCGACCGAGCAGGGCATGAGCATCGTGTCGCTTCCCCTGAGTGCTTGGTCGATCGCAATCATCGCCTGCCAACGCAGGGAGCGGGTGAAGAGATCGAAACAGGACACCGTCCGGCCATCGGCGAGGATGACCTCGCCACGGTCGATGATCGGCACCATGGTGTTCAGCCGACTGCGTGCACCACGGGCCGTGTCGTCGCGACCCATCATCTCGTCCACCTGCACCATGCCACGATTGCGGATCGATGCCGCTGACCAGGACAGCGGCACCGACCAGGCTTCCGTCCATGGCATCATCGGGACCTGAGCGTCGACATCCGGGGCGACATCGCCGAGCACTGCCCGCTGTGCGCGCTGGGTCGGTTCACCCATGGCACGAATCTGCTCGACGAGCGACGGCGCGACGCCCGGCACGGCAGCGAGTTCCGTACCGGAAGCCCTCCATGCCGCTCGGTCTCCCGCCGCCCATGCCGCCAAGGCCTCGAGCGCCAGGCGCGGTGCAGGGTCGAGTGCTGCTGAAGGATGCGTCTGAGCGCGCCGCAACCAGGCCGTGGCTTGGTCGACCCGAGCATCCTGCAGGGCGCGGCCTGCAAGCCGCAGCATCGCCTGGAGCCCCGCATCGGTTGCAGCAAAGCGCGTGGCGACTTCGACCAGCCGCCCCTGGGCCAGCCACTCCCGCGCCTGCGTGCTCACCTCGTTGCGGTAGCGCTCGAGCACGGTCGGGTGGGCCGCCAGCAGTGCCGCGACCTGATCGGCCACGCCTTGGTAGACGCCAGGCTGCTTGGTCTCCACGAGCCTGTCGGCGAGGTCGCGCAGGAGTTCTGCGGCCAGTCGAGCGCTCTCGCCGGGGTTGGTCGCGGCCTGTTCATCCGCACGAAGGATGAACTCGGCAGCCGTCGGCGAATTGGCCACTGTGGGCATGATCGCTGACTGTTGCGCATTCGCGCCAGGACCAGCCAAGGCAGCCAGGGCGCAGCACGCAGCAAGAATCAACGCGGGTCCACGCGGCATGGGGCGATGGTACGCCCCGTGCGACCGTCCGCCGCGTGTAGAGTCCCCCGCATGCGAGTGACCGTCCACCATGCCTTGGTCGTTCCCGCGCTCCTGGCAGCCTGCGGGACAGCACCCAAGGTCAAGGTCATCGAGGCTGTCCCGGTGGCCACGATTGGTGCGCAACAGGAGTGGGCGCTCGTCGTGCAGGTGCACAATCCGAATGCCACACAGCTTGTTCTGGACAACTGGGTGTTCAATGCCGATGGCCGCCGGATCGAGTGGGTCGCCACTCGGACCGTGCCACCACGCGAGACGGTCCAGGAGTCGCTGCCGGTCGTGCTGCCGGCGTCGGTCGGCGCGTGGACGGTGAGCGGCGAACTCTTCTATGTCGCGCCCGGCCGCCTGAACGACATTCTCTTCGACTCAGGCTTCAGTCGTCCCAGCGTGCCGTTCGCAGGGGAACCAGCGATCAAGGCCGCTGGCTCCGCCCCGACGCCGACTGCGGTTGACGGCACGATGCCCGACCTCAAGCCGCCTGTGCGCTGAACACTCGCTCGTATCGCGCGATCGCTCGCGCGCACTGAGCAGTCACTCACGGCATGACGCGATCGTCGCCGCCGTGGCGACGCATGAACTCGGCACGGGCATCGTCCATGAGCCGCTGATGGAGCCCGAGCATCGATGGGTCGTCGGCGTCCACCCCATCCGCCGACACCGGATCGAAGATGCCATCAGGCCGCATGAGCCACGCTTGCCTGCGTTCCTCAAGGCAATACGACAGGATCTTCCAGAGATGGCGGCGATGTGCGGGGAGTTCGATCGGCGTGGCCGCCTCGACGCGCGTATTGAGGTTGCGATACATCCAGTCCGCGCTGCCGATGAAGAAGTCGCCCTTGAGCGGATCCGCGTGTCCGCCACCGAAGAAGAAGATGCGGCTGTGCTCGAGGAAACGCCCGATGATCGAGCGCACGCGCATGTTGGGCGACAGGCCATCGACCCCCGGTCGCAGGCAGGAGAAGCCGCGCACGACGAGGTCGACCTGCACCCCGGCCCGACCTGCCGCATAGAGCGCATCCATGACGGCGCGGTCTTCAAGTTGGTTCATCTTCGCGATGATCCTGCCGGTGCCACCCTTGCCTTGGATCGCCACCTCGCGCTCGATCAGCTCAAGGAAGGATCGCTTCATGGTGGTGGGCGCGACAAGCAGCTTGTTGAACTGCGCCTGCAGCGAGCGGCCCGTCATGTAATTGAAGAGCCCGACCAGGTCCTCGGTGATCAATGGGTCGCAGGTCAGGATGCCAAGGTCCTCGTAGAGCCGCGCGGTCTTGCTGTTGTAGTTGCCGGTGCCGATGTGGCCGTAGCACCGGATCGACTGGCCTTCCTGGCGCACCACGAGGCTGGTCTTGGTGTGCGTCTTCAGACCGATCACGCCGTATGCCACATGCACGCCCGCCTGCTCGAGCTTCTTCGCCCACTCGATGTTTCGGGCCTCGTCGAAGCGGGCTCGAACCTCGACGAGCACGGCGACCTGCTTGCCCGCCTCGGCAGCACGGATCAAGCTGGCGATGAACGGACTGTCACCACTCGTCCGGTACAGGCTTTGCTTGATGCACAGGACCTTCGGATCGCACGAGGCCTGCTCGATGAATCGCTCGACGCTGTCGTTGAAGCTCACGTACGGATGGTGCAGCAGCAGGTCGCCCTGACGGATGCGGGCGAAGATGTCGGCTTCGTCATCCTCCAGTCCTGCCGGGGGCAGCGGTGACCACTTGCTGAACTTGTGCTGCGGAAGGTCAAGATCCGCCAAGGTGTTGAGCATGCCATAGTCGATCAGGCCATCGACCTCGTAGATGTCCTCTGGCCCGAGCTGCAGTTCTTCCATGAGGAAGCGCAGGATGCGTGGGCTGGCACCGGGCATGACTTCGAGCCGCACCACTTCCGCGAAGCGTCGCTTCTTGAGCTTCTGCTCCAACGCCTGGAGCAGGTCATCGGGGTCGGTCTGGTCAGTCTCGAGCTCGGCATCGCGCGTGACGCGGAAGGGCATGACCTGCAGGATCTCCATGCCCGGGAAGAGGTCATCGAGATTGTTCCGGATGATGTCGAGCACCGGCACATAGCGGCGGCCGGGCTCGAGCTCGTACAGGCGCGTCGGCACATCGGGCACCTTCACGCGTGCAAAGAGCGCTTCGTTCTCGCCTGGGCGGCGCAACACCAGGCCCATGGACACGCTCATGTTCGAGATGAACGGGAAGCGGTGGCCGGAATCGATCGCCAGCGGCGTCAGGATCGGGAAGACCGTGCGCCGAAACCATGCCTCGGCCTGGGCCCGCTCCCCGGCATCGAGCTCCTCCCACGACATCACGCGGATGCCCGATCCACGCAGTGCCGGCCGCACCATGTCCTGCCAGCACGCGCTCTGCTGGCGCGCCAGATCGTGCACCTTCTCGCGCACTTCATGGAGCAGGATCGCGGGCGTCAACGGTTCGTAGGCGGTCTGTGTCTGGCCGCTCTCGACTGCATGCCGGATCCCGCCCACGCGCTTCATGAAGAACTCATCGAGGTTGCTTGAGTAGATCGTCATGAATCGCACGCGCTCGAGCAGCGGCGTGCGGGCATCGAGCGCCATGTGCAGGACGCGGCGGTTGAACTCGAGCCACGCGAGGTCGCGGCAGAGGAATCGCTCGGGGCTCGTCAGGATCGGCGGGCCGGAGGGGAGTGGCTTCTTGCGGGTGGTGGGCATGTCAATCGTGCCTTGGGTGGTAGTGGGCGGCGCAGCCGGGCGCTTCGGTCAGGCGCACGCAGACGACGCGAACGCCGGTGGGAAGCCGTGCCGCGGTGGAGTCGGCGATGTGCCTGGCCACGAGCTCGGCCGTCGGGTTCACCCGATCGAAGGGCGGGGTCTGATTCAGGTTGCCGCTCTGGAAGGGCCGGATCACCTCGTCGACGGCCGCCTGCACCGCGTGGAAGTCGCAAAGCAGGCCGTCGTCGTCGAGTCGATCGGCCGTGACGACCAGTTCTAGGTTCCAGTCGTGGCCGTGGAGCGGTTCACGCTCGCCGCGCATCACGATCGCATGCGCTGCCGAGAACACCCGCTGGACGCTCAGTTCGAACATGGAAGCGTGCGAGTATAGCGATGGCTTGCTTGCTTTCCGTGTGGTTTCTGGAGTGCGCACCACACCGTCGTCGTGCCGCGTTCGCTAGAGTCCGTGGTCATGACAGCGCACGAAGCCCCCCTGATGCTCAGCGTGAGCGGTGTACGAGGCATCGTCGGCACGACCATGACACCCGAGGTCGCCGCTGACTACGCGGGGGCGTTCGGATCATTCCTCAAGGCCACCACCGGCAAGGCGCGACCTCGCGTGGCCGTGGGGCTCGATGGCCGCATCAGCGGGCCGCCGCTCGCGTCCGCCGCGATCGGCGGTCTGTTGGCGACGGGCTGCGATGTGATCGAGCTCGGCGTGGCCATGACACCGTCGGTCGGCGTGATGATCAGCCACCACCGCGCCGATGGCGGGCTCGCCATCACCGCGAGCCACAATCCCATCGAGTGGAACGGCATCAAGTGCCTCGATGGTGACGGTCTCGCGCCGCCGCCGGCGGTCGCAAAGGAAATCGTTGCTCGCTTCAAGGAACGGCGCATCGACTGGTGCGGGCCGCTCGAGATCGGCCGCGTGACGCACGATCACACATCGGCGCGGGTGCACTGCGACCGCGTGCTGGCGCAGGTCGACGCCGACGCGATCCGATCGCGGCAGTTCGTCGTCGTCCTCGACAGCGTGAATGGCAGCGGCTGCGAGGGCGGGCGCATGCTGCTCGAGGCGCTCGGCTGCCGCGTGACCCACCTCTTCGGTGAGCCGACCGGGGTCTTCGGGCATACGCCGGAACCGCTCGTGCAGAACTTGGTCGAGCTGGCGCGGGCCACGGGCAGCACCCCCGGTGCGGCGTGCGGATTTGCGCAGGACCCCGATGCGGATCGCCTGGCGATCGTGGATGAGACTGGCCGCTTCATCGGCGAGGAGTGCACGCTGGTGCTGGCCGCGCTGCGCATCCTGCAGCGCACGGGCGGCGGCGCGCTCGCCGCGAACCTCTCGACGAGCCGCATGATCGATGACATCGCGGCGCGGTTCCCCGGATCGCGTGTGGTGCGCACGGCCGTGGGCGAGGCGAATGTCGTGGCGGGCCTGCGATCCAACGGCGGCATCTTCGGCGGCGAGGGCAACGGCGGCGTCATCCTGCCGGGCGTGTGCTGGGTGCGCGACTCGCTCAGCGCCATGGCGCTCGTGCTCGAACTGCTGGCGCACGAGGGCAAGCCGCTCTCGGCGATCGTCGCGTCGCTCCCCCGCTACGCGATGATCAAGCGCAAGATGGAGCTGGCCTCGGTTGGCGGCATGGCCGCGGTGGCCCCTGCGCTCGCCAAGGTCAAGGCAGCGTTCAGGAAGGAGCGCCTCAGCGATGTCGACGGTGTGCGCGTGGACTTCGCCGATGGGTGGGTCCACCTGCGCGCGAGCAACACCGAGCCCATCGTGCGCGTGATCGCCGAGGCCGCGACCGAGGCCCGCGCAAACGAGCTCTGCGACCTGTGTGAGCGCGCTGCGGGGGTGTGATCAGGGAACTGAGCTGCGCGGCGCAACCATCCGCCGCTCAAAGGACTCTGCTGCCGCGGCGTGGCCTTTGCCGGGCTCTGCGGCTTCCCATTCGCGGTGCAGGTCGCGCAGCGACTCGAGCACCGTGAGCGTGTACGCGTGGGTTGGTCCGTACGAGCGCTCGTAGATCGCCAGCGCGCGGTTGAAGAGCCGATCGGCTTCGGCTCGATCGCCACGGTGCCAGCGCACGATGGCCAGGTTGTTCTGCGCCTCGGCGACCTCGGGGTGCGCATCGCCGAAGAGCAACTCCCGCATGGCGAGCGACCGCGCGAGCAGGTCCTCGGCCTCATCGAACCGGTCCAGACTGGCGAGCAGGTCACCCAGGTTGCCCATGCATGCCGCCACATCCTCATGCGGGCCGGCATGCGCCGCGACGGCGATCGCCAGCGCACGCTGGTGCAGCCCGATGGCACGCTCGTGGTCCCCCAGGGCAGCCGCAGCGAGCGCCACATTGGTCACATTGCCGACCAGACCGGGAGCGTCGCTGCCGAGCGCCCGATCGTTGATCTCAAGAGCCGACTCCAGGACAGCCAGCGCAGCCTCGGCATCGTCACCGTCGAGCAGGGCCAGACCCTGCTCCGTGAGCGCTGCGGCCACGCTGGGCGAAGGCCCCTCCAAGGCCTCGAACATCGTCGCCGCCTGCCGGGCCAGCACACCGGCACGCGCGAGTTCTCCCTGTCCGCGCAGGACGCGGGCGACTTCGAGCCGCAGCGCCGCCTCGCTCTCGGCATGGTCCTCCAGCTCGCCTGCATCGAGCCTTCGGACCGCATCATCGAGCGCATCAGCGAGCGAGACATCGGCGTTCCCGCCATCCATCGGATTCGCACCCGCGAGGGTCTCGGTCATGAACTCCATCACGCGCGTGGCGTCCCGTTCGCGACGCTCGGCCTGCGCCCGCTGCCTGGCGGCCTCGCCCCAACCGACGAGCGACACGACCAAACCCATCACGAGCGCGACGAGGACCGCGGACGCCGCGACGACGAAGCCACGATTGCGTCGTGCCCACTTGCGGGCTCGATACGCACGGCTCTCGGGGACAGCCAGGAGCGGCCGCCCACCGAGGTAGTTGCGTACATCCAGCGCCAGATCGCTGGCGCTTGCGTAACGCTCTTCGCGGTCCTTGCGCATCGCCTTGAGTGGAATGAGCTCGAGTTCAGAGCGCAGCTGCCGGACCAGCTCATCGATGCGACGGTGCATCGTGCGCTCCATGCGCTCGCACACCGCCGGGTCCTGCCGCGCCAGCGTGGTGAGTCGCGCACTCGGTGACGGCGGATCGACCTCGCGGATCGTGCGCTGGATGTGCTGGAAACCCTGTGCACGGAGCGCCTTCGGATCGAACGGCGTGGTCCCCGCGAGCAGCTCGTAGAGCACCACGCCGAGCGCGAAGACATCGGCACGCGTGTCGATGTCGGTGGCATCCGGCTCGGCCTGCTCAGGACTCATGTACTCGGGCGTCCCGATCATCTGCCCGAGGCCGGTGTGCGCACCGTGATCCGAGAGCCGCACGGAGAGCGCCTTGGCGATGCCGAAGTCGATGACCTTGGCCACGGCCCCTGCACCGTCGACCCGGCACACGAGGATGTTGCCTGGCTTGAGATCGCGGTGGATGATCCCGCGCATGTGGGCGTGCTGCACGGCATCGCACACCTGCAGGAAGAGCTCCAGCCGTTCGTGCAGCCCAAGGTGGTGCTGGTCGCAGAACACCGTGATCGGCTCGCCCTTCACGAACTCCATCGCGAACCACGGCCGCCCTGCCGGCGTGACGCCCCCGTCGAGCACCTTGGCGATGTGCGGGTGATCCATGAGCGCAAGGGCCTGGCGCTCCTGCTCGAACCGCACGAGCACGCTCTCCGAATCCATGCCGGCACGGATCAGCTTGAGCGCCACCTGCTGCACATAGGGCTCGCGCCGCTCGGCATGCCACACCGCACCAAAGCCGCCCTCCCCCAGCAACTCGATCAGGGTGTACGGACCGATCACCTCGCCCGGCTTCTCGCGCGCGGCGCGGATCGCGTCCGCGACCGAGTCGCGCAGCGCACCGCCCTCACCCGCGTTCGTGGCCGACTGGGGAGCGGTCGTGACCGGCGTCGGCTGATCGATGCCACCGGGCGCGATGGTCTCGGCAGCATGGAGGGGCGGAGTGTGGTGCCCTTGAGCATCGATCGTCGCATCGCTCGGCAGCGGGTCGCGCGGCGGCTCCTGTGGCGATCCCGCTCCCGTGGTCATCGTGCCTTCCAACTCTCGACCAGGCGGTGCTCGATCGATCCAGCCGAGCAATCGATGTCGACCATGAAGAAGCCTCCGCGATGCGCCTGCACATTCGGCCACATGATGGTGCGATCGGTCTCGGGGATGCCCGTCGAAGCGACCTCGGCGATGGGCACCCACACGAGCGTGCCTTCGTCGAAGTCGTAGGTGGTCACCTCCTCGTGCCCGATCGGCCGCGTGGACTCGAAGAGGAAGATCAACCAGTGCTTCTCGTCCTGGTATGCACGCTCGTTGACGATGCCGGTGAGCCGCAGGTCACGGTCGGCGAGCACCACCCCGCTCTCCTCGATCGCCTCGCGACGCGCGCACTCGTGTGGGCTCTCGCCAAGGCTGATCTCGACCTTGCCGCCGATCGGCGAATGCAGGCCCGCATTGGGCGCCTTGCGACGGTGCAGGAGCAGCAGCCGACCATCGTGGTCGTAGAGGTAGACGAGCACTGCCACGCGGTACGGCAGCGTGGTTGGCTCGTAGCGTGGGAGATCGATGTCGTTCACTGGATCGCCCCGGCGAATTCCGCCGCGGGCTCCAGGCCGATCGCCCGCAGGAGGTCGCGCACGCGAGCCAAGCCGGTGGCTGGCAACGCACACATCGGCAGACGCAGCACACCGCTGTCGCGGCCGAGCACCTGCATGGCCGCCTTGATCGGAGCCGGATTGGTATCGATCGTGAGCAGACCGCGGGCGAGCGCGAAGAGCGAGGCATGCTCGGCACGCGCAGCCGCGAAGTCATTGGACTGCATGAGGGCGCACAGCCTGGCCACACGATCGGGCACGATGTTGCTGAGCACGCTGACCACGCCGACCGCACCCACCGCCGCGAAGGCGATGGTGAGCGTGTCGTCGCCGGAGAGGATCGTGATCCCGCAGCGCTGACGGATCTCGCTGGCGCTGTCCATGCTGCCGGTCGCTTCCTTGATGGCCACGATGTTGGGGTGGCGCGAGAGCCGTTCGACGGTCTCGGGCGCGATCGCCACGCCGCAGCGGCCGGGGATGCTGTAGAGCATGATCGGCAGGCTGCAGCTGTCGGCCACGGCCATGAAGTGCCGGTAGATCCCCTCCTGCGAGGGCTTGTTGTAGTAGGGCGCGACCTGCAGCGAGAGATCCGCACCAAGCGCATGCGCCGAGCGGTGCAGGTGGATCGCGTGCTCGGTCGAGTTGCTGCCGGTGCCGGCCACGACCTGCAGGCCGAGCGGCTTGCCGACACGCACGGCGGTCTCGATGACGGCCGCCTGTTCACGCTCGTGGAGCGTGGGCGCCTCGCCGGTCGTGCCGCAGGGCACGATGCCGGTGACGCCACCAGCGGCTTGGAAGCGGATGTGTTCCTCGAGCCGGGCGAGGTCGATCGAACCATCCGTGGAGGAGAACGGCGTGACGATGGCGGTGTAGGTGCCGAGGATCCGTGGCATGGCGCCAGTGTACGAGCCGACGGCGCTGCCGCCGAGCGATCAGCGGCCCGCGGAACCCTCGATCATGAGCCGCTTCATCTCGCGCACCGCTTCGCGCAGGCCCGTGAAGACGGCCCGGCTCACGATCGCATGGCCGATGTGAAGCTCACGGATCCCGGTCAACCCAGCAATCGGCTTGACATTCTCGTAGTGGAGCGCATGCCCCGCGTTGAAGCAGAGCCCGGCATCGCAGGCGTGGCGCCCTGCCAGCGCGACCCGATCGAGTTCGGCGTTCGCGCGTGGGCCGAGCCCCCCCTCATCATGCCAGGCATGGGCGTACGGGCCGGTGTGGATTTCGCAGACCCCGGCGCCGATCCGCCGGGCGGCATCGATCTGGTGTGGGAGTGCATCGATGAAGACGCTCACGAGGATGCCCGCCTCGCGGAGCCGCGCCACCTGCACGGCCAGCGCGGCTTCCTGCCCCGCCACATCGAGCCCACCCTCGGTCGTGACCTCAAAGCGCCCCTCGGGCACGAGCATGCAAAGCTCTGGCTTGATCCGAAGGGCGATCGCAACCATCTCGTCGGTCGCCGCCATCTCGAAGTTCAGCCGAGCCGGCACCTCGGCGCGCAGCCGCTCGACATCGCGGTCCTGGATGTGCCGACGGTCCTCACGAAGGTGGAAGGTGATGTGGTCGGCTCCGCCGGCGAGCGCCTCGTGCGCGGCCTGGACCGGGCATGGTTCCCAGGTACGACGCGCCTGGCGGACGGTGGCGACATGGTCGATGTTGCAGCCGAGCTCGATCATGCGTGGACCTCAGGCGGGAGTTCGGCGACCGATCAATCCGCGCGCGGCGAGTTTCGCCACGATGCCTGGCACATCGAAGCCATCGCTGGCGTGCACGAACAGGCAGCGCTCGGGACCGAGCAACGCACGCGCACGCTCGCGAACATCATCCTGCGGCGCGACGAACGACATGATGACGATGCGCCCCTGGCCCATGAGCAGTCGCGCGACCTCGGCGGCACGGCGCAGATTCTCGCTGCGGTCGCCGGGCTCGAAGCCAAGATCCTTCGAGAGACCGCTGCGCATGCCTTGGCCGTCGAGCACCACGGCGTCGTGACCGAGGTCCCACAGCGCGCGCTCGAGCGAGAAGGCGGCCTTGGTCTTCCCAGTGTTCGGCGGTCCGTGCAGCAGGACGCAGCATGATTGCTGCGCCCACCTGGCATCGCGTTCGGCGGCCGACACCCCGCTGACGGGCGAGGTGACCGAGTCCAGCGCCTGGTCGTCCCAGTGGGCACCGCGCTCGGTCGGATCGCCCGTGCGGATCATCCCGGCTGCCGCGGTGGCGTTGCTGAGGCGATCGATCAGCACGATCGCGCCAGTCCCGCGCGAGACGCGATAGGGATCGAACGCCACCGGCTCTTCGCACTCGAGCTCCACGCGACCGATGTCATTGAGCGCCATCGACTCCGCCGGTTCGTGCGCGAGCGTGTCGACCTTGAGGCGGTGGATCACGCGCACAACGCGCGCCGGGGTGATCCGCGTACCGACCCTGCAGAGCAGGCTCTGACCGGCAACCAGCGGGGCATCGACCATCCACACGAGGTCCGCCACGATGCGCCGCCCGACGCGCATGTCGCTGGTGCCTCCGAAACACGCGATCACGTCGCCGCGGCTGCAGTCGACCTCACGGTCGAGGCACAGCACCACGCTCACGGGTGCCTGCGTGCGATCGAGGTCGCCGCCGTGCTCATCCGGCCGTGCAATGCGCGCCACGCGAGCCTCGGTGCCGCGCGGCATGATGCGCACGCGGTCGCCCACGCGCACATCGCCGCTGGTGATCTGGCCAGCAAAGCCGCGGAAATCGAGGTGCGGGCGCAGCACGACCTGCACCGGCATGCGGAACGGGTCGGCGTCGCCCGGACCGGGCAGTTCGACGCCTTCAAGCAGCTCCAGCAGCGCGGGGCCACCGAACCACGGCATCACATTCGATCGACGCACCACGCCCTCGCCCGTGAGCGCACTCACCGGGAGCGCGACCGCATGCTCGATCCCCAGACGCGCGCAGAACCCGAGGAATTCCCTCTCGATCTCGCGGAAGCGTGCTTCGCTCCAATCGACGAGGTCCATCTTGTTCACCGCCGCCACCACATGGCGGATGCCGAGCATGGCGGCGATCGTGGCGTGCCGGCGCGTCTGCGTGGTCACGCCCGAGCGTGCATCGATCAGGCTGATCGCCAGTTGGCAGTGGCTCGCGCCGGTCGCCATGTTGCGCGTGTACTGCTCATGGCCGGGGCAGTCGGCGATGATGAAGGCCCGGCGCGCGGTCGTGAAGTACCGCCAGGCGACATCGATCGTGATCCCCTGCTCCCGCTCGGCCTTGAGACCATCGACGACGAGCGCCAGATCGAGCCCACCGCCGGTCGTGCCATGCACACGGCTGTCGGCCTCGAGTGCCTTGAGGTGATCCTCGTAGATGCGCCCCGTGTCGTGGAGGAGCCGCCCGATGAGCGTGCTCTTCCCATCATCGACACTGCCGCAGGTCAGCACGCGCAGCAGTTGCAGCCGTTCGTAGCGCTCAAGCCAGCCGCGCAGGTCCTCGCCCGCGGTAAAGGTGGGGAGCGTCATCAGAAGTACCCCTCGCGCTTCTTCTCTTCCATGCTGCCGCTCTGGTCGTGGTCGATGAGGCGGCCCTGTCGCTCGCTGGTGCGCGCCAGCAGCATCTCCTCGATGACCTTCTCGAGCGTGTCCGCATCGCTCTCGATCGCACCGGACAGCGGATAGCACCCGAGCGTGCGGAACCGCACACGGCGCCGCACGATGCGCTCAGCGGGCTTCAGCGGGAGGCGGTCGTCGTCCACCATGATCAGCGCACCATCGCGCTCGACGACCGGCCGCTCGCGCGCGAGGTAGAGATCGACGACCGGCAGCCGGTGCTTCCACACATAAAGCCAGACATCGAGCTCGGTCCAGTTGGAGAGCGGGAACACGCGCATGCTCTCGCCCGGATGCACGCGCGGGTTGTAGAGCGACCAGAGTTCCGGGCGCTGCCCCTTCGGGTCCCAACGATGGTTCGCATCCCGGAAGGAGAAGATCCGCTCCTTCGCGCGGCTCTTCTCCTCGTCCCGGCGGGCACCACCGATGGCGGCGTCGAACCGGCCGGCCGAGAGCGCCTGGCGCAGTGCGACCGTCTTCATGACATCGGTGTGGACCTTGCTGCCGTGCGTGATCGGCGAGATGCCCTGCGCGAGCCCATCGCGGTTGATGTGCACCTGCAGGTCGAGCCCGAGCCGTGCGGCGGTCGCATCACGGAACGCGATCATCTCGCGGAACTTCCAGGTCGTGTCGATGTGCAGCACCGGGAATGGCAAGCGGCCGGGCGCGAAGGCCTTGAGGGCCAGGTGCAGCAGTACCGTCGAATCCTTGCCGATCGAATACATCAGGACGGGCCGCTCGTAGCTGGCAGCCGTCTCGCGCAGGATGTGGATCGCCTCGGCTTCGAGCTCCTCAAGATGGGTCAGGCCATGCGCCATGCGACCGAAGCCTAGACGATGTGCTAGCGTCCGCGCATCGATGACCGGCTCCTCGCCCAATGTCGTCTGGCAGCATGGATCCGCGACGCCCCAGGAGCGCGCCGCGGCGCTCGGCCGACGAGGGTGCACGATCTGGATGACCGGGCTCAGCGGGTCCGGCAAGAGCACCATCGCACTCGCTGCCGAGCGTGCGTTGCTCGGTGCCGGGCTGCCGGTGCTGGTCCTGGACGGAGACAACCTTCGCCATGGCCTGAGTGCCGGGCTCGGGTTCGACGAGGCGGGTCGCACCGAGGCCGTGCGCCGGGCCGGCGAGGCTGCGCTGCTCGTCGCCGCCTCAGGTGCCATCGCCATCGTGAGCCTGGTGAGCCCGTACGAAGCCGACCGAGAGCGCGTGCGGGCGCGCCATGCAGCCAGCGGGATCGCCTTGGCCGTCGTGCATGTCGATGCGCCGCTCGCCGTGGCTGAAGCGCGCGATCCCAAGGGCCTCTACCGACGAGCGCGCGCCGGCGAACTCGAGCGCTTCACGGGCGTGAGCGATCCGTACGAGGCCCCGGTGTCGCCCGATCTTCGCCTGGCCACCGATGCCGCGTCGATCGACTCGTGCGTCGCCGCGGTCGTTGCCCTCGCGCAGCGGCTGGTCCGGCCTGCGTGAACCGCCGGGTACGGTCGCGCGGGTATCCTCCGGCCATGGCCTTCGCCGCACGACTCGAGCAGCTCCGTTCAGACATCACCGCACAGGGCGAGCGCGTCCTGGGGTGCTGCTCACTCGCCACCGAGTGCTACTTCGAGCACGACCAGACCAAGGCACGCGCGGTCATCACCGCCGACGACGCGATCGACAAGGCTGATGTCGAGATCGAGCGCGCCAGCATCCCGCTCCTCCAGATGGGCAACTCCGACGAGTACCAGGTGCGCAGCGTGCTCACGATCGTCAAGGTCAACAACGAGCTCGAACGCATCGCCGACTGCGCGGTGAACATTGCCGAGCAGGTCGTCGGGCACACCCGCATGGACGAGCGCATCCCACCCACCTTCCGCGTCATGGCCAACAGCGTGCTCGGCATGCTGCGCGATGCCAACCGCTCCCTGGTCACCGCCAATCCCGACCTGGCGCGCCAGGTGCTGCTCTTCGACGACACTGTCGATCGTTTCAAGAACGAGATCCTCCTCCACGCCCAAGAGCAGGTTGCCTTGGGACAGTTCAGCGTGCGCTTCGCGTTCCAGCTGACCAGCGTGACCCGCAGCGTCGAGCGCATCGCTGACCACTGCACGAACATCTGCGAACAGGTGATCTACGTCGAGACCGGCAAGATCGTCCGCCACCGTCCCGAAGGCTGGTCCGAGCCCGAGCGCCCGCGGCCATGACCACGCTCGCCTCGCGATTGGAGCGGGCCCGCGACCGGCTCGCCGGCCATGGCCAGGAGCATGTGCTGCGCCATGCCGCAAGCCTCGATCCCGTGCGGCTCGATCGACTGCTCGATCAGGTCGATGCGCTCTCGCTCGAGCAGGTCGATGCCCTCGCTGCCGCGCTCGACGATGACGGGGCCTTCGTGCTGCCGTCCGATCTCGCTCCCGCCACGATCGTGCGCCGGTCGCCGCACGATGCACGGTGGGCCGCACATGGCGAGGCGCTCGTCCGCGCGGGCAAGGTCGCGTGCTTCATGGTGGCCGGCGGCCAGGGCACGCGGCTGGGCTGGGACGCCCCCAAGGGCACCTTCCCCGCCACGCCGATCACGCGGGCACCGCTGTTCCAGGTCTTCGCCGAGCAGATCCGTGCGGCACGCCAGCGCTTTGGCGCGATGATCCGCTGGTACATCATGACGAGCCCGATGAACGACGCGCCCACGCGCGAATTCTTCGTGCGCCACGATCACTTTGGCCTCGGGGCAGACACCGTGATGTTCTTCCCGCAGGGCACGCTGCCCTCGCTCTCGCTCGATGGAAAGTTGCTGCTCGCCGAGAGCGACGAGATCGCCGTGAATCCCGATGGCCACGGTGGGTCGCTGCGCGCGCTGCGCCACTCGGGCGCGCTCGATGACATGCGCTCCCACGGCATCGAGCACATCAGTTACTTCCAGGTCGACAACCCGCTCGTCCATGCGGTGGATCCACGCTTCGTCGGCGTGCATGCGGCGCACCCTGGCTCGAGCGGCGAGATGACGAGCAAGATGGTCGCCAAGCGCGACGCCGCCGAGAAGGTCGGCGTGTTCTGCTCGTCCGGCGGCCGCACGATCGTGGTCGAGTACAGCGACCTTCCCGCCCCGCTCGCCGCCGGGCGCGATGGATCCGGCCAACTCCGTTTCGATGCAGGGAGCATCGCGATCCACATGCTGTCACGGGACTTCGTGGAACGCCTGACCGCGCACGGCCTGGCGCTGCCCCTGCACAAGGCGCGCAAGAAGGTGCCTCATGTCGGCAGCGACGGCAGGCGCGTGGAGCCCACGGCGGCCAACGCCATCAAGATGGAGACCTTCGTCTTCGATGCCATCCCCATGGCCCGTTCGGGCCTGGTCCTCGAGACCGATCGCACGGAGGAGTTCGCCCCGATCAAGAACGCCGATGGCGACGACAGCCCCGCCACCAGCATCGCCGCGCAGTCCGCGCGCGCCGCACGGTGGCTCGAGGCAGCGGGTTGGTCGATCCCACGCTCTGCCGACGGCTCGCCGGATTGCACGATCGAGCTCTCGCCCCTGGCTGCATGCTGTGAAGCCGCGTGCAAGGACCTTGCCGCCCGCACGATCGAACGCGGCGCACGGGTGGCGATCACGCCAGGCTGATGTCGCGGATCATGAGTTGGGGCGTGCGACGCCCGTTCCACTCATTGATGGTTGCTTCAGCGAGCACATCGCACGGCACACCGCGCCGAAGCCGCGTGGCCAGATCGCCCGCACCGAACCACACCGCATCGATCCGCGCACCGTCTTGCGCGAGGGGGACGCGAAGGTGCGGGCTGCCGAGCTTCGTGTGCGCAGCGTCGCCGGCCAGGCGGCATCCTTGGAACAGGAAGGCCGGCATGGGGTTGGATTGACCGAATGGCCCGCAGGCCTGAAGCGCATCGATCGCGTTGCAGTCGATCTCGCGCACGCTGGCGATCGCATCCCACGGCAATGAGGCGTGCAGCGACCGGCCGGCCAACGCCGCAGCCGCGTCGGCACGCAGTGCTGCAGCGAATGCATCGAACGCCCCCGCCCGAACCGTGGCGCCCGCAGCCATGGGGTGACCGCCGCCTGACTCGAGCCACTCGCTGCAGCGACCGATCGCCGCACCGATGTCCCATCCCGGCACGGAGCGACCGCTGCACTTCACCCGGCCGTCAGGCTGCAGATGCCCAAGCAGCGCCGGGCGCCCGGTGCGCTCGATGACCTTGGCGGCCACGATGCCCACGAGCGCGTGCGGCCACGCTGCGTCGGCGAGCACGACCGCAGTCGGGTCACCCCGATCGAGCCCATCGCGCTTGACCGTCGCCAGCACCTGCTCGCTGACCCGCTCCTGCACCAACTTGCGCTCGACATTCAACTTCTTGAGGTCGTCGATGATCATTGCGGCACGCTCACGGGCACCGGGCTCGCTCGCCGACAGCCCAAGCAATTCGGCGCACACGCCGGCATGACCCATGCGACCGGCTGCATTCAGGACCGGCGTGATCCCGAAGGCCACGCCCTGGCTGTGCACCTTGCCGACATCGGCGATGCGCTCGGCGATGATCCGAAGACCAGGCAGGTCGGTGGACCGGAACCACTCGAGCCCCTGCCGGATGATGATGCGCGTTTCGCCGTGGATCGGGATCACATCCGCCACGCTGGCGATCGCAGCCAGCGGCAGGAGTTGCGCCAGCTGCTTGCGGAGTCCGGCGTTCATGCTCTCGCCGGCATGCAGCCGCATGAGCTCGCAGCAGACCTTCCAGGTGACGGCGCACGCACACAGGTCGGGATTGCCGTACGCGCCATCGGGCCGCTGCGGATGCGCGATGACCGATGCAGCAGGCAGCACGCCATCGGAACGCAGCGGATGGTGATCCAGCACGATCACCTCGGCGCCCGAGGCCCGCAGCGCAGCGACCTGTGCCACGGCAGTGATGCCACAGTCGACCGTGATGACCAGCGACGGACGGTGGGCGAGCACGCGAGCGACTGCATCAAAGGTCAGGCCGTAGCCATCGGCACGGTGCGGAATCTCGATGATCAGGTCGACTCCCGGCGCGATCGCCCGCAGGGCATGGCGCAGGGTGGCTGCCGCGGCCGTGCCATCGACGTCGTAGTCGCCGAGTACCACGATCCGCCGACCGGCGCGGATGTGTTCAAGGATCAGGGTCGCGGCATCCGTGGCACCGGGCAACTCGCGCGCAGGCCGCAGGTCCGCCAGCCCCGCCTTCGTGTACCGGTCCTGCTCGGCAGCACTGATCCCCCGTGCCGCCATGAGCCGCTGGGCGAGCGTGCCGCCGGATGCAGCCACGCCCCTCTTGGCCCAGGCGGATCGAAGCCCGCTCATTCTGGACGGCGTGTCGGTGGTCATGGCAGGAGCCTATCGGGCCAACGCACGGGATCGTGAGTGGTGACCAAAGCCCGGCACACCATGGCTACGATCCTGCCCATGCCCAACCGCTACAAGACGATCCTGCTCCTTGGCGCTCCCGGCGCTGGCAAGGGCACGCAAGGCAAGATCCTCGGCCGCATCCCGGGATTCTTCCACCAAGCCTGCGGCGATGTCTTCCGGGCACTCGACATGACGAGCGACCTTGGCAAGCAGTTCCTGCACTATTCCAGCCGCGGCGAGCTCGTGCCGGATCACCTGACGATCGAGATGTGGCGGCAGAACATCCACGCGCAGACGGTGCTGAGCCTCTACAAGCCGCACGAGGATCTATTGGTGCTCGACGGCATTCCGCGCAATGTGGCCCAGGTCAAGGAGATGGAGCAGTACATCGAGGTCCTCGAGGTCATCCATCTCGTCTGCCGCGATGTCGACAAGATGGTCGCCCGCATGCGTCGGCGCGCACTCAAGGAGAACCGCGTCGACGATGCCGACGAGAAGGTCATCCGTCGCCGCTTCGAGGTCTACGAGCGCGAGACCCGGCCCGTGCTCGACTGCTACTCCTCGTCGATCATCCGCGAGGTCGACGCAATCGGTTCCCCGGCCAACGTGCTCCAGCATGTCCTCGAAGTCGTCGTCCCTGTGCAGGACGCGCACTTCAGGAACCCGCTCGGCACCCAGTGATCGTTTGGCGCGCCAGATGGGGGAACGCGCTGGCGTGACGGCCGGCGTTCTCGCGGGCAGCCAGACCCAGCCACCCACGGCCGATCGGACTCGCTCGATCTGCATCGCCCACCAACGGCGGTCAGGGGATCACTCGGGCGTCGGCGTGACGGGCCGTGGCTGCGGGATCTTCGGCGGCGTCCCGAAACCGCCTCCGCGCTGGGCGTCGCGGAGCATCTGCTCCAGTTCGGCAATCTGCGCCTCGATGAGCGCGCGCACCTGTTCGTCCTTCGTGGTCTCGAGGGTGTTCCGAAGCTGGTTGATGGCCATCTTGGGGTTCACGCTCGTGCCCGCAGGCTGGCGACCGCCGGCCACGACCGTGCTGCCCACGAAACCCGGTGGCAACCCAAGCTCGACGGGCAGCAGTGGCAGCGACAGTCCCTGGCGCTCTGCACGCATGATCGTGTCGAAGGCGTTGCGACGGCCGATCGGTCGGAGCGCCGTGCGGGGATTCGACCGTTCAAGCACGGCGAAGTCGCCGAGTTCGACATCGAGGTCGAGCACCTGTGCATTCACCGGCTGTTGCACCACGACTGCAGGCACCCCGGCAGGCCCGCCGCGCATCACCGTCAGCCGCAGCCGCTCACCGGGCCCGCGCTGCTGCACGACGGCGACGAGACCCTCGTTGTGGGGTGTCGGCTGGCCATCGATCGCCGTGATGACATCACCCACGCGCAGCACACGCGATGCAGGGAACCCGTCGTGGACTTGTGTCACCAGCACACCGCCCGGTCCCTGCGCCATGGTGATCCCGATCGCTCCGCGTGGCTTTGACTCCCACCTGAGCCACAGCGCTTCCTCCAGCCGCGAACGCTGCTCAAGCGAGAGCGAGGGCTCGTCAAGCGCCTTGCGGAGTTCCTGCATGGTCCAGCCTCCGGACAACGCCTCCTTCGAGGCGGCCTCGCGTACCGACCACGCAGGGTCGTCCATGCGCCGCACGATGGCGCGAAGCCCAGCCGGTACCTCTGCGGCGCGTGGGGCATCCCGGCCGACCGTCGATCGTGCGAGCGCCAGATTCGCATCGTCGGCCAGGCGCACGCCGGGACCAATCACGATGCCGCCCTGGCGCATCGCCTGGGCCTGCGCAAGCGCGCGGAGCACCTCGGCTTCCCGCTCGAGCTCGCGCGCTTCCTCGCGGGCTCGCTCATCGACAACGCCCTGCTGGCGTCCGAAGGCATCGCCCGGCAACGGCCTGGCTGCATCCTGCACGGGTACCGCGCAGCAGAGGGCAAGGAGGAGGAGCGCGGTCATCACCCACACAAGGTAGCGATTCCCGCTGCTGCTTCCTCGATTCTTTGCGTCTTGCGGTCGAGGAACTCGAGCATGGCGTGTCCTTCAAAGTGCCCGAAGGCGCCATACCGTGCCACAGGTGCAACCACCTCGGCGATCGCGGCCTGGATCATCAGCGGCGCGATCGATGCAGATGTGCCCTTGGGCGGCTTGCGCACACTGCGGTAGCCACGCACCAGGGCGCGCAGGCAGTGGTCGTTGAAGCGTGTCTCCCAGCGGGATGGATGGCTTCCCACGGCCGGCGGCAGGCCGAACTGCAGGGCGGCGTTGGCCAAGTCACTCACGATCGGCGCCACCCGCGCGGAGTCGAAGTCGATGATGGCGACCACCTTGTCACCCTTGAGCAGCACGTTGCCGGGGTGGTAGTCGGAGTGCGTCACACCTGCGAGTTCTGGCCATTGGTGGCTGGCGGCACGCTCGTATCGCGCCGCAAGCGATGCACAGACCGCCCGCTCCGCAGGTCCTGATGACTTGGACTCGATCTTCCGCAGTGCAGCAGGTACGGAGTCATTGCGGCAGTAACTCGTCGCGGGCGATGCTTCGCCGCCGCCAACGGTGGCAAGCGCGTCATGCAGTTGGGCGAGGGCCACACCCGCTGCAGCGGCCTGGTCGTATCGGTGCGTGAAGCGATGCCCCTGCACGAAACCCTGCACCTCGTAGATGTACGGCCCCTCGATGAAGAGCGGGTCATCCTCGGCGGTCTTCATCTGCGGTGCGCAGGGCACGCCATGCTTCATGGCGTGGCGGTGAATGTCGCTCGCGTACCGGATGCGATCGAGGCCTGCGCTCTTCAGGTCGCGACGCTTGAGGAGGAAGGTGCCGTTCACGCAGGTGGCCACCAGCTTGGCCGCCTTGCGCGATCCAATTGGAAGTTCAGCAAGCGACTTGAGGCCTCCGATCCCGAAGACCTCGAGCACCCGGATGATTTCGCTCGTGCTGAAGGACGCCCGCGCGTCACTCGGCATTCTGCGCCTGCTCCTTGATCCGGTCGATGCACGCCTTGATCTCGACGATCCGGCGACTGATCTCGACATCGCTGGACTTGCTTGCGATGGTGTTCGCCTCGCGCAGCATTTCCTGCGCCAGGAAGTCGAGCGTGCGGCCCGCCGGTTCGGCATGCTGGGGCGAGATGAGCCGCGCGAACTGATCGAGGTGGCCACCAAGACGACTGACTTCCTCGGCGATGTCGCTGCGCTCGGCGAAGACCGCCACCTCGCGAATGATGTCTTCTTCGCGGACCGAGGCACCAGCCTCCGCGAGGAGCGTGGCCATGCGCATGCGCAGGCGTTCCTGGTAGGCCTGGACCACCTGGGGGGCGCGCTCGGCGATCTCAACAAGACGCGCACGGATCATGACGCCGAACTCGGCGAGCGTGGTGGCGAGGGCCTGGCCCTCGGTGGCGCGCATCGCGAGCAACCGGTCGCACGCCTGATCGAGCAGCTTGGCGAGTACCGGGCGTGCACGCTCCGCCCGGTCCTGCGCACCGTCGGTGACGACGACCCCGGGCAGTTGCAGCAGCGCCGATGGATCAAGCCGCCCCACTTGATCAGGCGCAAGCGCAGCGCGCAGTTGCACCATGTAGGCCTCCAGCGCTGCGCCATCGATGCGACCGACCCGATCGGCGACACTCTCGGCCACACGCACGGTCACCACCACGCTGCCGCGGGTGATGCGCTTGCCAAGTTGGGCTTCAAGGTCTCCCTCGAGCGCACCCAGGGCATCGGGTACGCGCATCGTGGCCTTGAAGAACTTGTTGTTGACGCTTCGGACCTCGACGCTCAGCGAGCCTCCCTCAGCCTCCGCTGAAGCCACGCCGAAGCCAGTCATGGAGCGGATCATGGGGTAGGCCTGCGTTCAGGGCGTGGTCGGAGCGGGTTGAGGGATTGGCGCAGGCGCAGGCTCTGCAGCAGGCGCAGGCTCTGCAGCAGGCGCAGGCTCTGCAGCAGGCGCGGGCTCCGCAGCAGGCGCAGGCTCTGCAGCAGGCGCAGGCTCCGCAGCAGGCGCAGGCTCCGCAGCAGGCGCGTCGCTCCCCGGCGTCGGTGCGGGTACCGGCGTGAGCGTCGGTGCGGGTACCGGCGTGAGCGTCGGTGCGGGAATCGGCGTGAGCGTGGCTGGCGTGTCTGTTGCGGGCGCGACGTCAGCCTCGGGAAGCTTCGGTTCCTCAGCGGCCGTCCTGCGGGTGTTCGACATCGCGTTCAGGCCCATGGCGAGCACAAGCCACACCACGAAGCAACTCACCGTGGTGACCGTCAGCGCGTCGCCGGTACGACCACCGAACACGCTCTCCGTGCCGCCCGCGCCCCCACCGAAGGCCTGCGACAGGCCGCCGCCCTGTGGACGCTGGACCAGGATCACCAGGACCATGGCGATGCTCACGAAGATGAAGAGGAGGAGGAGGATGCCGAAGAACCAGTCCATCAGTCAAGGCCTTCCTTGGGGTTGCCCCCGAGCCGCCGCGGTCCGGACCACCTGCGCGAAGTCGCCGGCCTTCAGGCTGGCACCACCGATCAGGCCACCATCGATGCCGGGGTCCGCAAGGATCGCAGCCGCATTGGCCGCGTTCAGGGATCCGCCATAGACGATGCGCACCGCCTGGGCGAGTTCCGGAGAATACAGGATGCCGAGTTCCCGTCGGATCATGCGATGGGCTTCGGACGCATGCTGAGGCGTGGCGCTCTCGCCCGTGCCGATCGCCCAAACTGGCTCATAAGCGATCACGACATCGTGCATCTGCTCGGCCCGGATCGACACGCACGCTGCACGAAGTTGCCGCGTGGTGACCTGGTGCGCCTGCCCGGCCTTGCGCTCCTCGAGCGTCTCGCCCACGCAGAGCACCGCCCGAAGCCCGCTCTCGAGGGCCATCTCAAGCTTCCCCGCCACGACATGATCGCGCTCACCATGATCGCACCGTCGCTCGGAATGGCCAATAATCGCCCAGGACGCCCCAAGGTCCAGAAGCATCTCGGCACTGATGTCGCCGGTGTGGGCCCCATTGGCCTCGCTGCTGATGTCCTGTGCTCCGAGCGCCACGGCCGAGTCACCAAGCGCCGCCCGCACCGGAATCAGGAAGCACGAGGGCGGGAAGACGACCACATCGCACGCACCAGCGGCGTCGCCGAGCTCTGCCACGGTCGCGGAAGCCAGCGCGGGCGCTGACGCCACGCCGGTGTTCATCTTCCAGTTGCCGCCGACAAAGGGACGCCGCATGGCTGCGAGTGTACGGAGCCGACTGCCCCCCCGCTTCTACACTCCACCCCCCATGCGCGCCTCCGAGATCCGCAAGGCCTACATCGACTTCTTCGTCAAGAAGGCCGGCCACACCTTCGCCCCCTCCAGCCCGGTCGTCCCCTACGACGACCCGACGCTGCTCTTCACCAACGCGGGGATGAACCAATTCAAGGATGTCTTCCTCGGACGCGGCTCCCGTCCCTACACCCGCGCGGTCAACACCCAGAAGTGCATCCGCGCCGGTGGCAAGCACAACGACCTCGAGGATGTGGGCAAGGATGTCTACCACCACACCTTCTTCGAGATGCTCGGCAACTGGTCCTTCGGCGACTACTTCAAGAAGGAGTCGATCGAGTGGGGCTGGGACCTGCTCACGCGCGTCTGCGGACTGCCGGCCGAACGGCTCTACGCGACCTACCTCGGTGGCAACCCAAAGGCGGGGCTCGAGCCCGATGAAGAGGCCCGCGCACTCTGGTGCCAGTTCCTTCCGCCCAGCCGCGTCCTGCCGGGCAACATGAAGGACAACTTCTGGGAGATGGGAGACCAAGGACCGTGCGGCCCATGCAGCGAGATCCACTTCGACCGCGTCGGTGGGCGCGATGCCGCGGCCTTGGTGAACTCCGGCGACCCTGATGTGCTCGAGATCTGGAACCATGTGTTCATCCAGTTCAACCGTGAGCCCGATGGCTCGCTCAAGCCGCTGCCGGCGAAGCATGTCGACACCGGCATGGGCCTCGAGCGACTGGTCAGCGTGATCCAGGGCAAGCGCTCCAACTACGACACTGATCTCTGGTCGCCGATCTTCGAAGCGATCCGGGGCGAGACCGGGGCCCGGGTCTATGGCGGTTCGCTCACCGATCATGTGGACATCGCCTACCGCGTGATCGCCGACCATGTGCGCTGCCTGACCGTGGCGGCGTGCGATGGCGCTGGCCCGGGCAACGAAGGCCGCAACTATGTGCTGCGACGCATCCTCCGCCGTGCTGCGCGCCACGGCCGGCAGACGCTCGGCCGCAAGGATCCCTTCATCTACCGCCTCGTTCCCGCCGTGGCCGCCACGCTCGGCGAGGCCTTCCCGGAGATCGCGACCAAGTGGGGCGCCGCAGCCGACATCATCCGTGACGAGGAGGAGACCTTCGGCCGCACGCTCGATCGCGGGCTGGCCCTCTTCGGCGAGGCTGCCGAGCGCGCGAAGGCCGCACGCCCCGCCACGATCGCCGCCGCCGATGCGTTCCGCCTCCACGACACCTGGGGCTTCCCCATCGACCTCACCCAGGTGATGGCCGAGGAACGCGGCCTCGCCGTCGATACCGCGGGGTACGAGCGACTGATGGAAGAGGCCCGCGAGACCAGCCGCCGCGGGGCCGGCGGCGAGGATGCACTGCACTTCCCGCCCGATGCGATCGCAAAGCTCGCCACGCTGGGCGTGATGCAGACCGACGACGGGGCCAAGTTTGCACCCAAGCCCATGACCGCCCGGATCCGCGCGATCTGGGACGGCCGTGAGTTCGTCCAAGCGACCGGCAGCGCGGATTGCGTACTGGTGCTCGATCGCACGCCGTTCTACGCCGAGAGCGGCGGCCAGGAAGGCGACCACGGGTCGATCCACGGCGCCCAGGACGGCGCATTCGATGTGCGCGATGCCCAGTCGATGGGTGGCTATGTGCTGCACATCGGACGCACCACCAGCGGCACGCTGCGCGTGAACGACGACATCACGGTGCAGATCGCCACGCATCGCCGCGCGATGCTCGCCCAGAACCACACGGGTACGCACCTCCTGAACCTTGCCCTGCGCGAGGTGGCGGGCGACGAGGTCGAGCAGCGCGGTTCGCTGGTCGCGCAGGACCGCCTGCGCTTCGACTACGCCGCGCGCAAGGCGCTCACCCCCGAACAGGTCAAGCAGGTCGAGGACCGAGTGCGCGGCTGCATCGACCAAGGGCTGGCCGTCCATGCGCAGACAGCGTCGCTCGAGGCAGCCCGCGCGGTGCAGGGCGTCCGCGCGGTCTTCGGCGAGCGCTACCCGGACCCTGTGCGCGTCGTGAGCATCGGGGCATCGGTCGATGCCCTGCTGGCCGCCCCCGGCAACGCTGCCTGGCGCACGCAGAGCACGGAGTTCTGCGGCGGCACCCATGTGGCGAACACGGCCGAACTGCTGGACTTCGTCCTCGCCAGTGAAGGTGCGCTGGCAGCCGGTGTGCGTCGCGTGTTCGCACTCACGGGTGCTGCAGCGAAGGCCTCGCGCATGGCGGCGCAGTCGCTCGTCCAGCGCTGCGTGGAGGCATCGCGCCTCGATGCGTCCGCACTCGCCGCCGAAGTCAACGAGATCGTGAAGCTCGAGGGTTCGCTGGGCCTTGGCGCCACCGATCGGGCATCGATCGCACCGATGATCGAGGCTCTGCGCGAGCGCGTGAAGGAAGGCCGCAAGGCCAACGAGAAGGTCGAGCGTGAGCAGGCCGTGGCGCAGGTGCGGGACGTGATCGCGCGCCACACGGGCGGGCCGATGGTCGCCAAGCTCGCGACCGGTGATGGCCAAGCGCTCCTGGCCGCGCTCGATTGCGCCAAGGCGTCCCTCACCGACTGCCCCGTCATGCTGATGGGCATCGATGGCGCCGCAGGCAAGGTCTCGATCGTGGCCGCGTGCCCGAAGGCCTGGATCGACAAGGGACTCAAGGCCGGCGAGTGGGTCAAGGTCGCTGCGGTCGCCTGCGGTGGCGGCGGCGGCGGCAAGCCCGATGTGGCCCAGGCCGGCGGCAAGGATCCCTCCAGGATCGATGCGGCGCTCGCGGCAGCAAGTGCCCACGCGGCACGGTGAGTCCCCGCCGCTACCCTCTGCGGCATGAGCCAGGGGATCAGCAGCGGCCTGAGCGAATCGCGCATCTTCCCGCCCAGTGAGGCGTTCCTGCGCAGTTCAGGCGCGCGTCCGCATGTGGCGAGCCTCGCTGAGTACCACGCCCTCTGGACACGCTCGATCGAGGATCCCCGGGGATTCTGGGGCGAAGTCGCGCGTGGGTTCGACTGGTTCACGCCCTTCACCAGCGTGCTCGATTGGCACTGCCCCGATGCGCGATGGTTCGACGGCGGCACCCTGAATGCCTGCCACAATTGCGTCGACCGCCAGGTCAACGCCGGCCACGGCGACGAGATCGCGATCATCTGGGAGGGCGAACCGGGTTGGCAGGCCGACGCGGCGAGCGCGTACACCGGGGGCTTCAGCGCGGGCGACCGCGCCCTCTCCACGCGCCACGGGCACGCCGTGCGCCACATCACCTACCGGCAGTTGCGGGAGGAGACCTCTCGCCTGGCCAACGCGCTTCGAGCACTCGGCGTGCGCAAGGGCGATGTCGTCACCCTGTACATGGGCATGGTGCCCGAGCTCGCGATCGCCGTGCTGGCCTGCGCACGCATCGGTGCCGCGCACAGCGTGATCTTCGGCGGCTTCGCCGCCCCTGCGATCGTCGACCGCGTCGCCGATGCGCAGAGCCGAGTCATCATCACCTGCGATGGCGCGTGGCGACGCGGATCCATCGTGCCGCTCAAGACCAATGTGGACGACGCCTGCAAGGGCGCACCGTCCATCGAGCATGTGATCGTGCTGCGCCGCACAGGCCACGATGTGCCGATGCACGCCGGCCGCGACCACTGGTGGCATGAACTCGTGGCTGCGCAATCGACCGACTGCGCCTGCGAACCGATGGCGAGCGAGGACCCGCTCTTCCTGCTCTACACGAGCGGCTCGACCGGCAAGCCCAAGGGCATCCGACACACGACGGCCGGCTACTCGATCTTCACCGCCTTCACGGCGCGCATGACCTTCGACCTGCATCCTGGCACCGGGCAGGTCTACTTCTGCACCGCCGACATCGGCTGGATCACCGGCCACAGCTACATCGTCTACGGCCTCTTGCCCAATCGCGTGCCGACGCTGATGTACGAGGGCGCTCCCAACGCACCCGCGGAGGATCGCTTCTGGTCGATCGTCGAGCGCCACCGCGTCACGCACTTCTACACCGCGCCCACGGCAATCCGCGCCTTCATGAAGTGGGGCGATGCGCACCCGGCCAAGCACGATCTCTCGAGCCTTCGGCTCCTGGGCACCGTCGGCGAACCGATCAATCCGGAAGCGTGGATGTGGTACCACCGCATGATCGGCGGCGAGCGATGCCCGATCGTCGACACGATGTGGCAGACCGAGACAGGTGGCCACATCATCACGCCGCTGCCGGGCGCCACGCCCACCGTGCCCGGCTCCTGCACGCTGCCGATGTTCGGGATCGATGCAGCCATCGTCGATGAACGCGGCGAGGAACTGCCGGCCAATGCCGGCGGCCTGCTGGTCATCCGCAAGCCCTGGCCCGCGATGCTGCGCGGGATCCATGGCGATCGCCAGCGCTTCATCGACACCTATTGGTCGAAGGTTCCCGGCATGTACGTGGCCGGCGACGGCGCCCGCCGCGATGAGCGCGGCTACTTCTGGATCATGGGGCGCATCGACGATGTGATCAATGTCTCCGGGCACCGCCTGGGCACGATGGAAGTCGAGAGCGCGCTGGTCGCGCACGAAGCCGTCGTCGAGGCCGCCGTCGTGGGCATGCCGCACGAGATCAAGGGCACCGGCATCGCGGCCTTCGTCACGCTCGGGCCCGGGCACACCGACCGCGCCGGCGATGCCCTGCGCAAGGAACTCCAGGACCATGTGGGCCGTGAGATCGGCGCGATCGCCAAGCCCGACATGATCCGCTTCACGCAGGCCCTGCCCAAGACCCGCAGCGGCAAGATCATGCGACGGCTCCTGCGCGACATCGCCGCCGGCAACGAGGTCCGCCAGGACACGACCACGCTCGAGGACTTCACCGTGCTCGCCAAGCTGCGCGAGACGGAGGAGTGAGCGCTCGCTACGGCAGGATGTGCCAGTCCGGGCGGTCAGCGCCATTGGCCCAGCGGCGCATGTCGCGCATGCGATCGATCTGCACCGATTCCACGCCACCCGCAGCGTTGACCACCACGACCTCGTCGCCGTGGCGCGCACTCAGGTTGCCGCAACTGGCGGGTTCGAGCGGGTCGTAGGCCGCAGCCCATCGCGGGGTGGCATCGGCCAGGTACGGCGACTCGACGCGGAAGAATCCCTCGGTGATCGAACCGGTGGCCGTGGCGTTCGTGCGCGCGCCAGCGAACACCGTGAGCGACGCAGGATTCACGATCGAACTCAGCCTGGTCACATAGAAGCCCGTCAGCGGATTCGCGCTCCCGTTGGGGAGCGTGGCCGGCAGGAATCCGTAGCGCTCGCTGTCGCCGCCGACGAACGCGCTGTTCATGCCGAACGCGGGATAGAGGCTCGTGAAGTAGTAGAACTCGGCAGGGTCGCCGTTCACTAGCTCCTCGAAAGTCTCGCTCGCGCCGCCGAGAAAGAGCCCCCGCATGTCGAACGAGAGGTAGGGCGCGAGCCGCCACGGCCAGCGGGCCGCGATCGTCGGTCCACCACCGAAGGCAT
>VGYB01000021.1 GCA_016873115.1 Planctomycetota bacterium
GTGAATGACAGCGCTGGAGAGTTGCCGAACCACACTGCGGTTGTGTTCTGAAGGAATGCACCTGTGATGGTGACGGTTCCGCCACCCTGTGCAGAACCAATGCTCGGAAAAACGCTGCTGATCGATGAGTTGCTGTAGGAGTAACCACTAGCGAGTGATCCTGTCCGACCATTTGCTGTCACCGAGACGGCAGCCGACCCTGCTGCGCCTGCTGGCGTGATCGCATTGATCGTGGTGGCACTCACAATCTGGACTCCGGTCGCAGCCACTCCACCGATCGTGACTGATGTCGTGCCGAGGAAGTAGTTGCCGCTGATCGTGACCGGCGTACCGCCGACGATCGTTCCGACATTGGGGGTGACCGAGGAAATCACCGGCACGCAGGGGCCCCAGCCACTGAGGATCACCGCAAGGTCGGCGCCGTTGACGATGCCGTCACCATTGAGGTCCGTGACGAGCGCCCCTTGGCCGTTCGTGCCCCATGCGCCCAGGACAGCTGCAAGGTCGGTCCCATCGATGCCGCCCGTGGCGACAACATCCCCCGGGCACTGGGCGCTTGCGGGCACCGTGGCCATCAGCGCTAAAAGCATGACGCACGCAAAACGCACGGTTCGAATCGTCCCGGTCAGCATGATGAAATCTCCTGGAATCAGAAGAGTACCCCCGCTCGCTCATCGCGCAAACACCATCCTGCGTCCGGGCCGCACATATTCCGCTCCGCGAACCGAGCCCCGCCGCTCGTCCGGAGCGACCGAGGGGTCCCATGCTGCGCGGCTCCGGGAGTCGCGAAGGCGGCGCGAACGATCACGCTTGATGGCGGGTGCCAGCCCCGCCGAGCGACGGACGAAGAGCGCGCGCGAAGCCGGGTGCAGCGCGCGCGTCCGCGCGGCAGGGACCCGAGGAAGCGGGAGGACGAGCGCACGCGCACGATGCATGCGGGGCCGCTGCGCGTCCGCGCAGCAGGGACCCGAGGAAGCGCAAGGACGATCGCGCGTCCTCGCTCACAACCGCCGGCGCGCGCCAGTCGCGCGCTGCATGTCGCGCTTGGCTTCCTTCTCCTTGATGTGCTCGCGCTTGTCGCCCTTCTTGCGGCCGAAGCCGACACCCACCAAGACCTTCGCGCGGCCCTTCACGAAGTAGATCTTGAGCGGGATCAGGGATGCCCCCTTGGCCTTCTGCTGGGTGGCGAGCTTGTCGATTTCGCGCCGATGGGCCAGGAGCCGCCGGACCCGGGTCGGCGCGTGCTGGTGCTGGGGCAGCGCTTGGGGGTACTCGGCGATGTGGACCCCGTGCAGTTCCAGGCTGACCGGGACGGCCTTGGCCATCACGAACCCCTGGTCGAGCTGAACTTGGCTGTTCCGGAGGCTCTTGACCTCGGTCCCCAAGAGCTCGATGCCGCACTCGAGCGTGCCCTCGATGGCGTAGTCATGGCGCGCCCGACGGTTCTCGATCGTCGGCTCCCGGGTCGTGGAGCGCTCCTTGGCGGCCATCGGGCGAAGGCTACCCCTGAAATGGCCAAAAAGTGCCCCCTGAGCGGTCGCCAAACCCCCTCTCACGGGCAATACTCCACAGGTCCGGACCGCGGTGTACCCGGACCAAGCCCACATCGACCGGCATCACCCCAGCCGGTTGTTCATCACACGGAGAAACGAATGCGCCCCACGCTCGGACTCATCGCCGCACTGACCCTCGCCCCCACCGCACTCGCGCAGGTCGGACAACTTCCCCGGACCAGCCCCGCCGAGGCGCGAACTGCGTTCTTGGAAGCCAACGCCGGAACGGGCTTCTTCATCAACGATCACGGCAACCTCACGCGCGTCTATGGTCGCGCGTTCAGTCAGGGCAACAGCCCGGTCGAAAGCGCCACGGCGTTCATCGCGCAGCATGCGTCGATCTGGGGTGTCGAACCATCGCAACTTCTGCCGATCGGACCGTGGGGCGAAGGCGAACACCTGATCCCGCTGATGTGGGATGCCGTCACCGACACCTACAACTTTTCGCTCGTGGGCTACACGCAGGCCGTGCACGGCGTGCCGGTCTTCCGCAGCAGCCTGCGACTGCTCGTTCGCAACGAAGCTGGCTTCCCGCTCGTGCTCGCCTCGAGCGACCTGAAGGATCTTGGCACCTTCCCCGAGACCGTGAAGGCGTACATGGCACTCGGTGCTCCGCTCGATCCTTCGCGCTACGCATCGAAGCTGCAGAAGCGGCTCGCCGCCGGCGCTGCTGATGTGCCCGCGGAACTGGTGATCTTCGCCGGCGAAGACGACTTGAAGGTCGCACCGCGACTGGGCGTGAAGTTCATCGTCGATCACGGCATGCCCGGCGACGCCGACTACGCTCGCCTGCTCTACATCACCGATCCCGCCACGGGCGAGGTGTTGTTCGAGGAAAACCAGGTGTGCTACGCCGATGCCACCGGCACCGTGCAGGGACAAGCGACGCAGGGCTATGCCGCTGACGCGTGCAATCCCGAGGCGTTGACGGGGCTGCCCTACGCGGGCGTGACCCTTGGGACCTCCAGCATCTTCGCGAACGCCGACGGATCGTTTGCGTTCCCCAATCAGTCTGGCTCGGTCACGATCAACAGCACGCTCGCTGGTCGATACTTCAAGGTCGTGAACGCTGCGTCCGGCAACTCCACGCCAACATCAAGTGCGACAGGGTCGGTCGGCTCCCCGATCAACCCGGTCTTCAACTCCGCCAACACCGACTCCGCTGCGCGCGCCGAGGTCAATGCCTACCTGCACGCCAACATCGTTCGCGACTTCGCGCTGGCCAACAATCCGTCCTACCCGACGATCGCGAATCAACTGAACTTCACGGTCAATGTCCAGGTCAACGGCACCTGCAACGCGTTCTACAACGGATCCTCGATCAACTTCTACCCAGCTGGCGGCGGGTGCAACAACACGGCCTTCAGCACCGTGGTGCACCACGAGTACGGCCACCACATGGTGGCCTCGGGTGGCAGCGGCCAGGGCGCCTACGGCGAAGGCATGGCCGACTGCATGTCGCTGCTCATCAGCGACAGTCCTCTACTCGGGGTGGGCTTCCAAAGTTGCAGCTCGGGCATCCGCAATGCCGACAACACCTGCACCTATTCGTCCACTGGCTGCAGTTCCTGCGGCAGTGCGATCCACAGCTGCGGCCAGCTGATCTCTGGTTGCGTCTGGGACACGCGCGAGGCCCTGGGCATCAAGCTCGGCAGCGCGCCGGGCCTGGCGCACACGAGCCTTCTGTGCGTGAACAGCATTCCCCTGCACACGGGTACGACGATCGCCGGTGACATCACCATCGACTTCCTGACGCTGGACGACAACAACAGCGACATCGCCGACGGAACGCCGAACTACCAGGAGATCAACGGCGCGTTCACGCTTCACGGCCTGCCCGGCCCGGCGCTGCAACTCCTGGCCTTCTCGTTCCCCAATGGGATCCCGGCCACGGTGTCGCCGGCTGGAAGCAGCACGCTGGCCGTCACTGTGGCGCCCCTCTCCGGCACCCCGCAGCCCAACAGCGGCAGGTTCTACTGGCGCAACGGCGGCACCGGTTCATTCACCGCCGTATCGATGACGCAGGGTGCATCCAACCAGTACACCGTGCAAGTCCCCGCGACAGCGTGCCTGAGCACCGTGCAGTGGTATGTCTCCGCCTCCACCACCACTGGATCGACGGTCACGAGCCCGAGCACGGCACCTGCCGCGTTCTACAGCTCGCTCAGTGCGACGACCGTGGACCAGGTCTTCGCGGATTCGATGGACACCAACACCGGTTGGGTCGCTGGCGCAACGGGTGACACGGCCACCACTGGCATTTGGGTCCGCGTGGATCCCAACGGCACCGCTGCCCAGCCCGAGAACGACGCCGGCGCCGGCACGATGTGCTGGATCACCGGCCAGGGAGCGGTGGGCGGTTCACTTGGTGAGGCGGATGTCGACGGCGGCACCACCACCTTGACCAGCCCAACATTCAACCTCTCGGGCTACGAGGGCGGCATCGTGTCGTATGCGCGCTGGTACTCCAACAACACTGGCGCCGCGCCGAACGAGGACTCGATGCCGATCGAGATCAGCAACAACGGCGGCTCGACCTGGGTGCAGATGGAACTGGTCACGGAGAACTTGAACGCGTGGGCGACCAAGAGCTTCAGCATCGGACAGTTCGTCACGCCGACCGCCACCATGAAGGTCCGCTTCCGCGCGCGTGACGAGGGGAGCGGCTCCTTGGTTGAAGCCGGTGTCGATGACTTCCGCGTCGAGGGCATCGGCTGCACGGCCGCTGATCCCGCCGACATCAACGGTGATGGCATCGTCGACGGCGCCGACCTTGGCCTGCTGCTGGCCGGGTGGGGCGCGGCTTCTCCCGACATCAACGGCGATGGCATCGTCGACGGATCCGACCTCGGTCTCCTGCTGGCCGCGTGGGGCAGCTGACCGCCCAGTCCCGTGGACGCGATCAGTGGGCTCTGGCGAGACCGCGACCCGCTCGCCTTATCCGGACACGCGAAGCCACTGGCCGGTGATGCTGTGCGCGGCGTTATACTCCGCGACCCTGCTTCCTGCGCATGTGGCGAAATTGGCAGACGCGCCAGCTTGAGGTGCTGGTGGGGCAACCCATGGAGGTTCGAGTCCTCTCGTGCGCATTGACCGTCGCAGACCCTGCGACGGTCTTTCTCTTGGTGCACGCAGCGGCGCCCCGCGCCGCCGTGCGGCGTCCGACTTCCAGACCAACTCACCCGGCATGACCAGTCTCTCCGTCACCTCCGAGCCCACACTTCGCGTGAACGAGGTCTTCCACTCGATCCAGGGCGAGAGCACCTGGGCCGGCGTGCCGATGGTCTTCGTGCGGCTCACCGGCTGCCCGCTGCGCTGCCACTACTGCGACACGAGCTACGCCTTCCGCGACGGTACGACCATGCCGGTGATCGCTCTGCTTGACCGCGTGCGCGCGTTCGGCTGCTCGGCCGTCGAGTTCACAGGCGGAGAGCCGCTCGCCCAGCGCAACGCATTCCAGGCCATGGCCACGCTCTGTGACGAGGGCTTCACGGTCCTCGTGGAGACCGGCGGCTCGATCGACATCACGCCTTGCCACCCGAGCGTGATCCGAATCCTCGATCTGAAGACGCCAGGCAGCGGTGAGGTGGATCGCAACCGCTGGCAGAACCTCGCTGACCTGCGGCCGCGTGATGAAGTGAAGTTCGTGATCACCGATCGCACCGACTACGAGTGGGCCCGCGACATCGTGCTGCGAGAGCGGCTCGACCAGCGCTGCAACGCCGTGCTCTTCAGCGCCGCCCACCGACAGGTCGGCGACACCGACATCCGCGGCTGCGAGGGTCTCTCGCACCGCACGCTCGCCGAGTGGATCCTGGAGGACCGCCTGCCGGTGCGACAGCAAGGCCAACTCCACAAGGTCATCTGGGACCCATCGACTCGCGGGGTCTGAACCCGCAGCAGCCGTCCCGCCACCCAGCCCTCGATGCGCCACAGCCGTGGACGGCCATCGGCTGCGCTCGTGCGAATTCGCTCGAGCGAACTCCTTTGGCCGGCGCGCTCGAACTGCACCGGCGAGGTACGACCGCATCGAGTGGCGATGCGGATCGTGTGTGCGCCCAAGGTCGAAGACGAATGCGCTCAATTCATCGAGCCACAGCTGCCGGCGTTCTTGCCGCACGGGCAGCAGCTGCCGGTGTGCACATGCGTGCTGCCGACGGGCGAGCCACCGACGCCGAACACGCTGTGCCGCCGCTTGAATGTGCGGCCCTTGCCAGCGGGATCCTCGACAGGACCATCGGCATCCTTCATCGGGCGAAGCAATTCGATCACCTCGCCATCCTCAAGGCACTCGTACTCGTACAGTGGCATGGCGCTCAGGATAGGCGAGGACGATGGTCACGCGAAGCATCGTCCCGGGAAGCGCGCGCAGGCCGGCCCTTCTGGGCCTTGCCGCGGACCGGCGCGCCGCCACGCCGGTCAGCGCCGGTACGCGCTGCCGATCCTCGGCGATCCGAGCCCCGCTCCGCGCTGGATCTCGCCAAGCCCCGCCCTGCGCGGACCTTCGCCGACAGGTCGCGCGTGCGCTGCGCTCGGCGCTCAAGGCGATCGCTCTTCTCGTTGCGACGCGATGCATGGATGCCACGACGCTTGCGGACCGGGGCACCGCCCTCGTTGCGCTCAGCCCGCTCGCGGCGACGATGGATGGTGGCAGCATCGGCGAAGGCATCACGACGAACCCGATCGAGTTCCTCGGCCGTGAGGTCGCGCCACTCGCCCACTGCAAGGCCCTTCAGCCGCAGCGGGCCCATCTTCACGCGGCGCAACTTCTTCACCGGATGCCCCAATGCGAGCAGCATGCGGCGGATCTGGCGATTGCGGCCCTCGAAGAGCTCCATGTAGAGGATCGTCTTCTGGCGATCGCGCGCGATCACATCGAGCCGACCGGTCTTGGCCTTGCGGCCAGGGCCTCGCTCACCATCACTGAGGAAGACCCCGCGCTCGAGCCGTCCGAGGTCATCATCGGAGAGCTGGCCCGCGACAGTCACCTCGTAGCCCTTGTGCATCTCGTAGCGCGGGTGCGTGAGCCGGTTGGCGAGCTCACCGTCATTGGTCATGAGGAGCAGCCCCGATGAGTCCATGTCGAGGCGACCAACCGGGTACAGGCGCAAGCCGCTCGGATGCTCGACGAGGTCCACCGCACAGGAGCGCCCTTCCGGATCGCTGTTCGTGCAAACCACGCCCTTGGGCTTGAAGAGCAGGACATACGCCACGCGCGAGTCGCGACGCACGCGACGGCCATCGGCGATGACCTGATCTTTGACCGGATCGATCCAGGCAGGCAGGCTCGCCACCAGCGTGCCATTCACCTCGACGAGGCCCTCGGCGATCATCTCCTCGCATCGTCGACGGCTGGCCACGCCCGCATCAGCGAGGAACTTCTGCAGTCGGACGCCGCGCGCGGCATCGGTGAAGGGGTGATCGGCCTTGGGCATTCGTGCAAGTATGACGGCTATTCTCATGACATGCATGTCGAATTGCCGCTGGTCCTGATGCTCGCTGTGCAGGATGCACCCACAGGCACGCTCGGTACGGGTGAGCGGATCGCCCCCGCTGCTCGAGAGGCCGCGGTGCTGGTCGATCCATTCGATGCCAGCTCGATCGTCGGTGCCGGCGTGGCTGCGCACCGACTCTCGGAACCGCTCCGTGCCACGGCGGGGTTGATCCGCCGGTTCGGCGTGGAGCGACGCGATCCCAACGATTCGCCCTGGGTCGTGCGGTGCTTCGACGAGCCGTGGCTCGTAGCCGACATCGCCCGCGCTGCCACCGCACCGATTCGCTCGGGATTGCCGCCGCTGCAGAGCTTGGCCGTGACCGCCGCGCAGGCCCTCGGGCAGCGCTTCGAACCCTCTGCCGGCCAGGGCACGCTGCCCATGGCCGACACGCAGGGGGCAGTCTTTGCCCTGGACTTCCTCGCCAACGGTGCACGCGTCCATCGCATGGCCCTGCTCGAGCCAGTGCTCCAGCGACTCGCGTGCGATCGGGCCGAACTCCGCCGCCGGGCGATCGGGCTTGCCGAGCGCAGTGCTCAATCCGTGCTGCTCGAAGGTCCGGACTTCGAGCAGGATCTGGCGCTGATCCGCGCGAGCACGGCCGCGGGATGGGCAGCGATTCCTGCGTTGCTCGTGCACCTCGACGCCGAGCTGCCGCGGAACATCGACTGGGCGACCCAGGAATCCGCAGTGATTCCCGAGCCGCTCACAGGCAAGATCGATGGCACGATCCTGGCTGCCGAGGCGATCGATGGCCTCGGTTGGGTCGTGGTGGGTGGCACGGGGGCGAATCGCTACGACATGGACTGCATTGCCGCCGTGCTCGATCCGGCCGGTGACGATCGGTATCTCTGGACCAACGGCGGTGCGGTCGACTCCGTCATCGTCGATCTCGGCGGCAACGATCGCTACGAGGGCGGTGCCGTCGGCGGTCCCGGCTCGGGGATCGCCTGCCTTGCAGCGATCGATGATCATGGCGGCAACGATCACTATCGAGGCGGCGTGCTGTCGATCGGCGCAGGTGCGTTCGGCGTGGGCCTGATCCGTGATCGCAGCGGTGACGACCGCTATGAAGGCGGTGCGTGGAGCATCGGGGCAGCGATGTATGGTGCCGGCATCCTGCTTGATGAAGGAGGTTCCGACGACCTGCGCGGCGGCACGCTCTCACAGGGAGTCGGTGGTCCTCGCGGCATCGGCATGCTCATCGATCGCGGGGGCGACGATCGCTACCTCGCTGACTTCGGCGCACCGAGTGCCTATGGCACGCCCGCGACCAATCGTGCCTTCAGCCAAGGCGTGGGCTACGGGTTCCGGCGCTTTGCCGCCGGCGGCATCGGGATCCTCTTCGACGCCAGCGGCGATGATCGTTACGAAGGCGGCGAGTTCGCCCAAGGCGGTGGCTACCTGCACGGGCTCGGCGTGCTGCACGATGCTGGTGGCCGCGACCTCTATCGTGCCGATCGCTACAGCCAGGGATTCGCGGCGCACATGGCCTTCGGTGCCCTGCTCGACGATGCGGGGAACGATGTCTACTGGGGCCGTACCGCCGCCAACCAAGGTGCCGCATGGGATGCCTCGAGTGCGGTGCTCGTTGATGCCGCCGGCAATGATCACTACCGCGGCAGCGTGCTCGCGCAGGGATCCGGTGCGATGCAGGCGATCGGCATGCTGCTCGATCTGGCCGGCGACGATCGCTACGACGCTCCGGGGCCGTACGCGCAAGGCGAGAGCGGCAACAACACCTACCATTGCGACACCGGCGTGCTGTCCTTCAGTCTCCTGCTCGATGCCGGACCGGGCGCTGCACGGATCGCCGAGGTGCAGGCGAGCGGCACCACCGTCACGGGCTCGGCCAATGCAGAGCAGCCGTGCGAGAGCAGGCTCCACGGTCTTCGCATCATCACCCCATCCGCCGTGGCGTGGCCCACGCGCACCTTGCCATAGCATGCCGCGCGTGTCCGATGCCGACCGTTCACTGGTCACGCTGAAGCCGAGCCTCAAGGGCACGGTGCGCTTCCTCGCTGCATCATGGCGCAGGTTCCGGTTGACGGATCCAGCCGAGATGGCTGCGGCCCTGAGCTTTCGAACGCTCTTCAGCCTGTTCCCACTGCTCGTGGTCGCCACGCTGCTGACGCGAGCGATCATGGCCGACCGATTCGAGACCTTCGTGGGCGGACTGATCTCCGAGGTCGGTCTTGATGATCTGCGGATCGGTGATGAAGGCGCAGTCGCCGGCGAGTGGCTGCGCGGCCTGGTGCGCGATGCGGCCGGCATCAACCTGTCTGGTCTGGGGCTCGTCGGCGGCGGCGTGGTGGTCTTCTCGGCGATCTGGCTGCTGGTCGCGGTCGAGCACAGCTTCGACCGGGTGGCCGCGACGAATGCGCGTCGGCCACTGCGCCGGAAGCTCCTGGTGTATTGGACCGCCCTCACGCTCACGCCGATCCTCTTGGGCGCTGTACCGCTTGGCGTGCGCTTGGTCCTGTCGATTTCGAAGTTGCCCGATCTGATGCCGGCGCTGGCCAGTTTCATCAGTGGGACAACGGGCTTCCTGTCGATCTGGGCGCTGCTGTTCGCGACCTACGCCTTCATTCCGAATCGAAGGATGTCGTGGAAGGCAACGCTCACCGGTGCCTTGGGTGCGGCAGTCGCGATCGTCGTCGGCAAGGCTGCGCTCGGCTCGCTCGCTGCGCGGAGCTTCGGCGCCAGCAAGCTCTTCGCGAGCCTCGGGCTGCTGCCGGTCCTGATGTTCTGGATCTACCTGATGTGGATGGTCGTGCTCTACGGCCTCCACCTGGCGGTGCTCATCGACTGGACCCTGCCGCGCCTGCGGGTGGGAGCCCTGCGCCACGCGCGACGGGAAGCGATCGATGATCCCTGCCGCCCCCGTGCTGCCAGCCGGACCCACACACGCCGCGTGCGGTGAGTCGGCAGCGCCACTCGACCCCTGCCGTGGGCTCAGGGAGCAGGCGAGTGCTGGGGCAAGGTCGCTGGGTGCGGGGCAACGGCGGGAGCCGCTCCGGGCGGAGCGGACTTCTCGCTCGGCGCTGTCTTCTCCTGCTCGGGGTTGCTGCTTGTCCCCGGTGGCGGTGGCACCGCCCGACCATCGGTCGTCCATCGCTCCACATCCTTGAACAACACCGTCCGCTCGGACCCGGGGATCTGCTCGCGCAGCCACAGCACATAGGAACGCTGCACCGAATCGATCGATCCAAAGCAGGACTCGAAGATCGTCTCGGGCGTCTGCCCGGGCTTGGCGTCGCGACATGCCGTGAGCAACGCCTTGAATTCCGATGGCCGCTCGAGCATGCACCAGCGCACGAGCATGCATGACTGGGCGTAGAAGTCCTCCTGCGCCTGCAGTGCAGTCTGCGTCCCGCCGCCCGAGGGCAGGACGCCAGTTGTCACGAGGAGGCGGACCGGCATCAAGCCGTTGGACAGGAGTGCCTTGCGGAAGGTGCCGAAGGGCTCATCCCGCATCGATTCAGGGCCGCCCGGCCGCCGCACATCCTTGGTCTCGTAGGCCACCGCGAGACCTTCCGCGAGCCAGAGCGGATTGAGACCCGTGGGCGACTGCACGCCGCACTCGAAGAGCAACTGGTGCGTGGCCTCGTGGACCACGACGACCTTGAGGTTGTCATCCACGGCTGCCTCACGCTGCGCGCGCTGCGACGCCAGCTTGGCGCGGGCCTGATCGACCTCGCGCTGGGCCACCGCGGCTTCCTGCCTGCTGAGTCGGCTTGCACGCATGCGGTTCACGGCATCCTGCCGAGCCTTGATCGCGGCTTCGTTCTTGGCAATCGTGGCGTCAGCCTCGCGTACGGCATCGGTGCTCTCGGGATCGAAGAGCTGCAGCCGGCGACTGGAGGGCTGGTAGTAGCCCAGGGTGTTCGCCAAGGCCTGGCCGTCGACCTCACGCGCGAATCGACGGAAGGCACCCTCATCGGAGAAGAGGATGGCCAGATGCCGCATGCCGGGATCGGTCGCCGGCAACCCACGCCGCGCCAGGTCAGCCAGCAGCGAGGCCCGCGTCCGCTCGAGGGCGTTGAGCGTGTTGGCGATCGCGGACGGGGGTGCATCCGACACGACCAGATAGTGATCCGAGGCGTGGCGTTCGGCCTTGGGCATGTAGGTCGCCAAGGCATCCGGAATCGGTGGCGTGACCACCGAGGGGTCTTGGGCCAGCGCCGCCAGGACCAGGACGAGGGCGTGCAGCATGTTGGCGTTATACGCGCAGCGCTTGGATCCATGTTCGCTCCGCCTATCATCGACCGCATGCTTCGCGCGGCGATCCTCCTCTGCTGCCTCCTGCCCTGCGCGGGCTGTTACAAGCATGTCGTCCGGACCTCTGCTGACCCGAGCATGCCGCGGCAGACCTATGACCCCAATGTGGACGACACGGATCCGGGCTTCTTCGATCAACTGTTCTGGGGGGATCCACCCGCTGGACAAGACCCTGTCGAGTACTACCGACTCAAGCGCGCCGGCAAGGACATCCCGCCGACCCGGGTGCCGCAACCGCTGCCCACGCCGACGGCGGTTCCCGTGCCGACGGGCACCGGCACGAACGAGGCTGCACCCTGACCGGGCGCGAGCACGGGTCCGGGCATAGGATTTGCCACTCTCAAGGACGACCTCACCATGGGCATTGAAGCAGCACTCCCCACCGACAGCATCCTGACGACCCAGCTCCAGCGCGTGGTCAACTGGGCCCGACGCTCAAGCGTCTGGCCCATGCCCTTCGCCACCGCCTGCTGCGGCATCGAACTGATGGCGACGGCGTGCAGCCGATTCGACCTTGCCCGCTTCGGTGCCGAAGTCATGCGCTTCAGCCCTCGCCAAGCCGACCTCATGATCGTGGCGGGCCGAGTGAGCGTGAAGACGCTGCCCGTGCTGCAGCGCATCTACATGCAGATGGCCGAACCCAAGTGGGTCATCTCGATGGGCGCGTGCGCCAGTACCGGCGGCGTGTTCGACACCTACGCCGTGGTGCAGGGAGTGGATCAGTTCATTCCCGTCGATGTCTATGTGCCTGGCTGCCCGCCCCGGCCCGAAATGCTGATCGAAGGCATCATGGCCATCCAACGCATCATCGACGAGGACCAGCTGCCGCGCGATCCCACCGGCAAGCGCCTGCCGCTCAACATCGCGCTTGAGCCCAACTATGTGCCGCGGCCTCAGCCGGTGCCGGTGACCGTCGGGATCTCCTGACGGATCCCGGCAACGAAGGCCGCCACACGCTCCATCCCCTTGGTGATCTGCTCCTCGCTGCACGCGAAGGAGAAGCGGACATGGTTGCGGGCGCAGTGTCCGAAGTCCTCGCCGGGCACGATCGCCACGGCATGCTCTTCGAGGAGCGCCTCGGCGAACGCCTGTGCCGAGTCGAGCACGCGTCCGCCTGCGGTGTGCCCGCCGAGCAGCGAGGCGATCGACGGGAAGGTGTAGAAGGCCCCTGAACTCGGCGGCGCGACAAGACCCGGAATCGCGGCCTGCAACCGACCGATGAGCTGGGCACGCCGGGCGAACACGGCCCGCATGCGCTCCACTTCGGCCGCACCGTTGGTCAACGCCTCGACGATGGCCGGAAGCGCAAAGCTCACGATCGAGTTCGTCATCTGCCCCTGCAACTTGATGGTCTCGCGCGTGAAGGCTCCGCGATTGCCGGGTGCACAGAGCCAGCCAATGCGCCAGCCGGTCATGGCATACGCCTTGCTCATGCCGTTCACCGTGATGGTGCGGTCGGCCAATCGGGGGTCGCTGCCGATGCTCCAGTGCGCGATGCCCGGGGTGACCTCGGGGTAGACGAGTTTCTCGTAGATCTCATCGCTGATGACGGTGACCCGGGGATGCCGCGCCAGCACATCGGCGATGGCACGCATGGACGCCGAAGGCAGCGTGATGCCACAGGGATTCGACGGTGAGTTCAGGATGATCCCGACGGTGCGCGGCGTGATCGCTCGATCGATCGCCTCGGGCTGCACGATCAGACCATCCTCGAGCCTGGCCGGCACCTCGATGCAGCGTGCGCCGGCGAGTTCCACCAGCGGGCGGTAGCTGACCCACGCTGGCGTCGGCACGATGACCTCGTCGCCTGCACCACGCTCGACGAGCACCTGCAGGGCCATGTAGATCGCGTGCTTCGCTCCCGCGGTGATCGTGACATGCTCGAAGGAGCAGTCGATGCCGTTCTCCGTGCGGTGCTTGTGCGCAATGGCCTCGCGTGCAGACCGATCGCCGGGGGTCGGTGCGTACTTGGTCTGCCCGGCCTCGAGTGCACGGATCGCCGCGCGCTTGATCGGCTCCGGCGTGTCGAAGTCCGGTTCGCCAACACCGAAGCCCACCACATCGACCCCCTTGGCCTTCAGCGCCGCGGCCTTCGCGCTGACGGCCAAGGTTGCACTTTCCTTCATGCCCGAGATCGCGCTGCTCACCTGCATAGACCCAAGCGTACAGCCGGATGGCCACGCACTGCCCGCTACACTTCAAGCCATGCACTTCGACGCACATGGCCCCGTGCTGGCCGACCTGGGGGCGCGGATCAACGCCATCCGCGACTCCCTTTAACTACCCGATCAAGGCACGCGAGCGCGACGAGCTCTCCGCGCGCATGAACGAGGCGGACTTCTGGAACGAACCCAAGCGTGCGCAATCGGTCATCGCCGAGCTGAAGGTCAAGCGCGCCCAGATCGAGCCCCTGGAAGAGGTCATGAAGGGCCTCGAGGATGCCCAGGTCGGCTACGACATGGCCAAGGAGGCCAACGATGCCGAACTGCTCGGCGAGATCGACGAGCTCCTCTTCGGCCTCGTGGGCAAGATGGAGAAGGTCGAACTGCAGTCCCTGCTGAGTTCCAAGCACGACCACCGCGGCTGCTTCGTCACCCTCCAGGCTGGCGTGGGCGGCACGGAAGCCAACGATTGGGCAGAGATGCTCGAACGCATGTACCAGTACTACTGGACCACGATGGGATTCAAGGTCGAGGAGATGAGCCGGACCTATGGCACGGAGGTCGGGATCTCCGAAGTCTCGTACGCCGTCCGCGGACCCTTCGCGTACGGCTACATGAGCTGCGAGCACGGCTCGCACCGGCTTGCCCGAGTGAGCCCGTTCAATGCCGAAGGCAAGCGCCAGACGAGCTTCTGCACGGTTGACGTGACGCCTGAGTTCGAGGAGAGCGATCTGGACATTCCCGAGCGAGACCTCGAGATCGTGCCGTTCGTGCGCGCGAGCGGACCGGGCGGGCAGAACGTGAACAAGGTCGCGACGGCCATCCGTGTCACCCACATCCCGACGGGGATCCAGGTCGTGGCCAGCACATACCGCGACCAGCCGCAGAACCGCAAGCAGGCCCTGAGCGTGCTGCGCTCCAAGCTCGAGCAGCTCGAGCAGGATCGTCGCGATGCCGAGATCCTCGCGGCCAAGGGCGGCAAGGTCGAGCGCGGATGGGGCACGCAGATCCGGTCGTATGTCTTCTACGACAATCGGGTGAAGGACCACCGGACCAACTACGAGGAGGGCAATCCTTCCCATGTCCTGAACGGCCACCTCGAAGCGTTCGTCGACGCCGAGCTCAAGCGTCGACGAGCCGAGCGCGAGACCTGACGGATGCGCATCACCCCCAGCGCACGGCTGGTCTGGCCAACCTTGGCCATCCTCGCCATCGCAGCGGGCCTTGCGCTGCAACTGCCGTTCCTGGTGCCGGCGACGGTAGAGCGCGATGTGGCCACCCTGCTCGGACTCGCCATCATGGCCTTCGGCTGCGTGGTGGCCTTGCCGCGACAGCCGGTCTGGAGCCAACCCAACCTCGTGCTGGGCGGGGTGTTGGTGCTCGGGGCGTTGCTCGCCTCCCTCCTGGCCGATCAGCCCCTGTCGGCAAGCGTCGCCATGCTGCTGTTGGGGCTCTCGGCGCTCGCCTCCGGCCGCGCAAGGCTCGAAGGCCGCGCGGTCGCCGTGCTGCCTGCCGTGCTGCTGGGCACGCTGGCGCTGGTCATGATCCTCGAACCCTGGCACGAGCAACCACTCCACCACCCATGGCTCGACTTCGTGGGCGACTTGCCCTTGGCGGCGGAGTTCGCGCTTCTGCTGGCTGCGGCCGCCGCGGTCGCGCGTGGGTGGTACTTCGCCGTTCCATTGTCGGGTGGCATGCCGGGTTGGCTTGGGCTGCTCTGCAGCGGGTTGACGGCAGCGCTGACGATCGGTGGATGGCAGTTCCTGCAGGACATCGAACTGCGCAACCAGAGCAATCGCGCGGCCGAACACGAGGCCGCGCTCGAGACCCTGGTCCGCTCGGAGTTCGAGCTCAACCTGAGGGCATTCCAGCGCTTGGCCGACCGATGGTCGAACCGTGCCGCGCTGTTGCCGCCAGCACTGCAACTGGATCTCGATGCCTACCGACGGGACTTCGTCGGCGTCGCAGGGATCGCCCTGCTGCGTCCCGATGGGTCACCGCTCGTGTCATCCTGGGGCAATGGTGCCCTGCCGCTTGACCATCCGACCATCTCCACGCTCGTGCAGGAGTGCACCGACCTCAACACCACCCGAACCAGTCCATCGGTTGCCGTGGGGGCCATCGCCCACGGTCTCGTGGCGATATCCCTGCCCCTGGGCTCGGATGCCGGCCATGGTGTGATGGTGATCGATCAGATCCTCGACTCCACGCTCAAGGCACTGCTCGGGAACTTCGTCGGTGCGTTCGATGTGGAGATCTATGACGGATCTGTCCTGATCTTCGAATCCGGCGGCGAGGCGGGACCAACGATCACAGGCCCGGGTGTCAACGGCAATGTGACTGGTCGCCCTTGGATCTTCAAGGCACGGCCACATGGCGGTGGCTTCACGGTCGACCAAGGTCCCCTGCCGCTCGTGCTGCTGGGCAGCGGGCTGATCGGCGCACTGCTCGTCGGCACCACGATCCACTTCGCCCAATCGTCCACGCGCCGGGCTCGCACGGCACTCGATGCCCGCAGCCAGCTCGAGGCGCTCCTCGATGCCACAGACCAAGTGGCAATCATCGCTACCGACCTCAGCGGCGACATCACTGTCTTCAACGCCGGCGCCGAGGCACTCACGCAGCGCCGCGCCGAGGATGTCCTCGGAGCGGACACCCCGCTGCTCATGCTGGCGCCTCAGGAGCGCGAGGCGCTCGAGAAGGATCACCCCAACCTCGCCTTCCGCGCCCTGATCGATGCGTTGCGCGGAGACCGGAGGCATCTGCACACCTGGGCCGTCCAGCGTTCCGACGGCACCGTCCGGCGGGTCTCGATGGCCGCGAGTTCCTGGACAGGGACCGATGGCACACCGCTGGGCCACCTCATCGTCGCCGTCGACATGACCGACGAGGTGGCAGCGCTGGCGGAAGCAACCTCGGCGCGCGAGAACGCCGAGCGTGCCAACGCGGCAAAGAGCCAGTTCCTTGCCAATGTCAGCCATGAGATCAGAACGCCCATGTCGGCGATCCTGGGCTACGCGGATGTGCTGCTCGACCCTGCAACCTCGGACATGGAGCGCGACGAGTGCGTGCGCGTGATTCGCCGCAACGGCAATCACCTGCTGGGCATCATCAACGACATCCTCGACATCTCCAAGATCGAGGCCGGGCGCATGTCCGTCGAGCGCATCGAGGTGCGCCCCGTGCAGCTCATCGATGATGTCGTGTCACTGGTCCGCGGCCGTGTGCAGGCAAAGGGCCTTGAACTGCGCGTGGAAGCAGAGCCCAGCGCAAGCGCCCTCGTGGTCACCGACCCGCTGCGGGTCCGCCAGATCCTCATGAACCTCGTCGCCAACTCGATCAAGTTCACGGAGTCCGGCTCGGTCGCCGTGCGTGCGCGGGTGAAGACCGATGACGCATCGAGCGAGCTGGAACTGGTCGTGGCCGACACGGGCATCGGCATGAGCGCGGAGCAGGTCGTCAGGCTCTTCCGCAACTTCGAGCAAGGCGATGCCTCGACCAGCCGAAAGTTCGGCGGTACTGGACTTGGCCTCGCGATCAGCCACAAGCTCGTCGACTTGCTTGGCGGTTCCATCGATGTGACCAGCGAGCCCGGCGTCGGCAGCACCTTCACCGTGCGCATCCCCGTCGGGCTGCCCGGGGCAAGCGCACATGTCCAGTCACTCGCCGGCTGTCGGATCCTGCTGGCCGAGGATGGTCCGGACAATGCGCGCCTGCTCGCTGCACTCCTGCGCAAGGCCGGTGCGATCGTGACGCTCGCCGATGACGGTGCCGAGGCGATCAACGCCGTGAGCCGGGCAGGCACCGATGGCTTCGATGTCGTGCTGATGGACCTCCAGATGCCCGGTATCGATGGCTACGAAGCCTGCCGTCGTCTTCGATCGCTCGGTATGGCATCACCCATCATCGCCCTGACCGGGAACGCATTCGAGGAGGACCGCGACCGCTGCCTCGCCTCAGGCTTCAACCACTACGCCGTCAAGCCGATCCCCCGCGACCAATTGCTGCAGTTGTGCGAAGACGCGATGAGGCGCTCTCGCGGCCCCTCCCCCAGCGGCGGCTAGACTCGAGCGCCCACCGGTGGGGTGGCAGAGTGGTCGAATGCGCCGGTCTTGAAAACCGGTAAGCCCTCAGGGGCTTCGCGGGTTCGAATCCCGCCTCCACCGTTACCATCCGCTCCCAACTGTGCAACAGCGGGGCTGAAGCCACCGCCATGTGTGCGCCTGCCGAAGGAGACGGATGACCGAGGCCGAGTCCATTCTGCACCGGGTCGCCGAGGGCGATCAGGGTGCCATCCAGGAGTGCATGGATCGGTTCGGGGGCTTGGTCTGGTCGCTTGCACGCCGATTGGCCGGCAACGCCGCCGAAGCCGAGGATGCCGTGCAGGAGATCTTCATCGATGTGTGGCGCAGTGCCGGGCGATTCAATCCCTCGATTGCCAGTGAAACCACATTTGTCGCGATGATTGCGCGCCGTCGGTTGATCGATCGAGGTCGCCGCCGTGCGCGACGCCCCGAGGTCGCCGCCATTCCCGAGACCATCGAGTCGGATGCACCGGATCTGGATCCGGGAGAGGTCGAGGAGACCGCGAAGGCGGCACTCGCTGCGATGGAGCGTCTGCGGCCCGAGCAGCGCAAGGTGCTTGAGCTTTCGATCCAGTTCGGGCGAAGCCATGAGCAGATCGCCAGCACCACCGGCTTGCCGCTGGGCACCGTCAAGACGCATGCTCGTCGTGGTCTGATCCGCTTGCGAGAGATCCTCGCCGACGAGGGCGTCGAGCCGCCGCCGACTGACCAGTAACCAGTGGTCAGACCGTTGCCTTCCAGCATGGATCGACAACCGAGTCCGCCCCGGTGGCGTGCGCGTCCGTAGGATCCTGTCATGACCACTGCTTTGCTTCTCGTTGGATCGTTGCTGGCCTCCGGGATTCCTGCCGCAGCGCCCGCCGACGCCAACCGGGGCCTTTGCCGCTACCCCGATGTCAGCCGAGACTCGATCGTCTTCATCTACGGCAACGACCTGTGGCTGGTGCCCAAGACCGGCGGCATCGCGCGACCAGTGGCCAGCCCACCGGGCTTCGAGGGCTCGCCCCGCTTCAGCCCCGATGGCCAGACCATCGCCTTCCGCGCCAACTACGACCAGTCGTTGGATCTCTACACGATCCCCGCCACGGGCGGCATCCCCAACCGTGCGACGCATCATCCTGCTCCCGAAGGCCTGTGCGACTGGATGCCCGATGGCAAGAGCCTGATCTTCATGACGGGCGCCATGGAGGGGCTTGACCGTGCCCAGAAGCTCTACACGATTCCCGCGTCGGGCGGCCTGCCGGCGAAACTGCCCGTGCCATACGGCACGAACGGTGCGATCGACCGAACCGGCGAGTGGCTCGCCTACACGCCACACTCGACCGACAACCGGACATGGAAGCGGTATCGCGGTGGCATGGCGACCGATGTCTGGCTCATGAACCTCAAGACCGGGGAGAGCCGCAGGATCACCGACTGGGAGGGGACCGACACCCTGCCGATGTGGCACGGACGCAAGGTCTACTTCCTGAGCGACCGCAGCGCACCCCAGGGGTACACGCTCAACGTCTGGAGCTACGACCTTGAGAGCCGCAAGACGGCCCAGGTCACCACGCTCGACACCCATGATGTCCGCTGGCCGGCCATCGGGCCCGATGATGCCAGCCCGGGCGAGATGGTCTTCCAACACGGCGACCGGATCATGCTGCTGAACCTGGGCTCGGGGATCTCCTCAGCCGTCAACATCGAGGTCCCGGGAGACCGTGACACGCTGCGCACCACCACGGTCGATGCCGCGGGCATGATCCAGGACGCGAGCATCTCTCCGTCCGGAAAGCGTGTCGCCGTCGTCGCGCGCGGCGACATCTGGTCTGCACCTGCAGAGAATGGCACGCCCCGCAACCTCACCCGGACCGACGGGATCTATGAGCGCAGCGCATCATGGAGCCCCGATGGCAAGACGATCGCCTACTTCAGCGACGCCACCGGGGAATACGAGCTGTGGACGATGCCGGCCGACGGCAAGGGCGAAGCCCGGCAGGTCACCAAGGGTGGCACATGCTTCCGGACCAGCATCTCGTGGGCGCCGGACTCGAAGCACCTTGTCATCACCGACAAGACCGGCGCGATCGATCTCGTGAAGCTGGAGGACGCCTCGATCCGTCGCATCGATCGCGACCCGGAGGCGCGCGCCGTGGGCGTCTCGTTCAGCCATGATTCGCGTTGGATGGCGTGGGCACGCTCCGCGGACGACAGCGAGATGGAGGTGATCTTCATCTTCGACACGACCGCTGAGGGTGCAAAGCCCGTGCAAGTCACCAGCGGCTACTTCAACGACGGAGAACCGGTCTTCGATCGCAAGGGGCAGTGGCTCGCCTACACCAGCCAACGCAATTTCGCCCCGACCTACAGCGAGTTCGACACCACCTGGATCTACGGTTCCTCGCAGGTGCTGATGGCGGTGCCGCTGAAGAAGGACATGGCCCTGGCGTGGCTCCCCAAGAGCGATGAGGAAGGTCAGAAGGATGAGGCCAAGCCATCTCCCGCAGGCGATGGCGGCGCTCCTGCCGCCGGCCCGGGCGCGGACCCAAACCGCCCGGCAGGTCCGCCAGCCGGTGGACGGCGTCGACGCGGCGCTGAAGGCCCGGGTTCGGATCCGGTGACTGCACTGGCTGACGATGACGACGACAAGAAGGATGAGAAGAAGGACGACGAGGACCAGCAGGACGACGACGCCAAGACGCCGGCCGGACCGACTGGCTCGTGGAAGGGAACGATCACCTTCGGCGGGGGTGAGCCGGTCGAGTTCACGCTCGAACTCACCGTGGCCGAGGACAACTCCGTCAAGGCAACCTCGATCACGAAGGACGGCACAGTCGAGTTGACGGGCACCTGGGACGCTGCCACGAAGGTGATGAAGCTGCGCGGCATGCTCGGTGAGATGACCTACGAAGCCGAACTCACCATCGATGGTGACACGATGCGCGGCAGCGCCTCCTCGACGGCGAAGGATGGGACCTCGACCAAGATCGAGCTCACGGCGTCCCGCGTCAAGCGCGAAGGCCGCGCCGCTGGCGGTCGGGGCGAGCGTGCGCCCGAGCCCAAGCGCGTCGAGATCGATCTCGATGGGTTTGAGGCGCGGGCCGTCGAGTTGCCCGTGCCGAAGGGCTCCTTCGGATCATTGGGCTTCAACGACCGCAACGAGTTGCTGTTCGGTCGCGACGGATCCGTGCGCATGCTCGACCTGAAGGAGGCGAAGCCCACCGAGAAGGCCGGGCCTGCCGGCATGCGCTTCGATGTCTCGGCCGACGGCAAGAAACTCCTCATGGGTGGCCGCGGCGGCGCATCCATCGCCGCGGCCTCGGCTGGCGCCACGCCCAAGCCGATCGTGACCAGCCCGATGCTCGTTGCGGTCGATCCGCGCGATGAGCACCGCCAGATTCTCGCCGACTGCTACCGCATCATGCGCGACTGGTTCTACGACGAGGGCATGCATGGCATGGACTGGAAGGCCATACACGACCGCTACGCGGGCATGCTGCCCTCGGTCGTCACGCGTGAGGACCTCAACTACCTGATCAGCGAGATGATCAGTGAGCTCAATGTCGGCCACGCCTACCTGCGTGGTCCCGGCGATGTCGAGGAGATCGCCAGCCGCTCCGTCGGCATGCTCGGCGTGGACTTCGCGGCGGCAACGCTTGAGGATGGATCTCCCGCGAAAGCCTGGAAACTCGCCCGCTTCCCCAGTGGCGGTCCCTTCGACAGCGAGGCGCGCAGCCCGTTGGCGATGCAAGGCTTGGGCATTGCCGAAGGTGACTACCTGCTCGCCGTCAATGGCGTGGCGGTGGACACCTCGAAGGACCCTTGGGCTCCGTTCGTCGGCCTGGCCGGCAAGTCGACGGTGCTGACCATCTCGAAGAAGCCCGTGCGCGATGCCGATGCCAAGGACATCGTCGTGACGCCGACAGGCAGCGAGTCGGGCCTTCGCTACCGAGCGTGGGTCGAAGCCAAGCGCAAGCGCGTCGAGGAACTCTCGGGCGGGCGGATTGGCTACATCTATGTGCCCAACACGGGTGTCGATGGCCAGACCGAGCTCGTGCGCGGGTTCTACGGCCAGCGCATGAAGCCCGCGCTGCTCATCGACGAGCGCTGGAATGGTGGCGGCCAGATCCCGACGCGCTTCATCGAGCTGCTCAACCGGCCGGTGACCAATTACTGGGCGCGCCGCGATGCGCGCGACGGTGCGTGGCCGCCGGATGGCCACCGAGGTCCGAAGGCCATGCTCATCAATGGTCTCGCGGGATCCGGCGGCGACATGTTCCCCTGGCTCTTCAAGGCGAACAAGCTCGGACCCATCATCGGCACGCGTACTTGGGGCGGGTTGGTCGGCATCAGCGGCAATCCCTCGTTCATCGATGGCGGCAGCATCAGTGTGCCGACCTTTGGCTTCTACGAGATCGACGGCACCTGGGGCGTCGAAGGCCACGGCGTCGATCCGGACATCGAGGTGCTCGATGACCCGGCGAAGATGAAGGACGGCGGCGACCCGCAGCTCGAGAAGGCCGTCGAGGTCCTGCTGAAGGAACTCGAGTCGGGTGCCTGGAAGCCAGTGCCGCAGCCCAAGGGACCCGACCGCCGGGGCATGGGACTGCCGAAGGCCGATCGCTGAGCGGGCGCGATCAACGCGTCGAGTTCGTGACGATCCACTCCACCATCGCCTTGAGCGTGGCGGGGTCGATCGTCGTTTCGATCTGCGCGTACTCAGCGACGCCACCTGTCGTGCACGGCTGGAAGAGGTGATTCACGCCGGGCACCACGCGGATGGTGGCGCGATCCCCGAGCCCGGTCTTCCCAAGCGCAGCTTGGGCCAGCGGTTCGTTCGACGCCGCAGACACCTGCAGGTCGCGCTCACCGAAGAGAGCCAGCGTGGGGCAGCGCACCCTCTCGAGCGTGGGCGCCGGGTCGTAGGCGAGAAAGGCCCGCATCCATGGTGACGAGAGCATCTCCGGATAGCGGTCAAAGACTTCGACGAGGCCCTCGGGCAGCTCCGACGCCTTCGCGAGCAAGGCACCCCGCAACTTCCCCTGCAGCTCGGCCTGCGGCACCGCGGGATCCTTGGCCTGCGCGATCAAGTCAGCCAGCGTGCGGCACATGACCTCGACCATCGCCGCATCGGCGCCACCCGCGGCAGCGAGCAGGCCCGTCTGCTCGACCAAGAGCGCATCGCCCTGCTGCGCAGGCCCTGCCAAGAGCACCATGAACGCCACATCGTCACGCGAGGTGGCGAGCATCGGGGCGATCATGCCACCCTCGCTGTGACCGACGAGCCCGATGCGCTTGGCATCGATGCCCGGCTGCGTCGATAGCCAATCGATGGCGGCGGCCGTATCGCGCGCGAGATCGACCGTGGTCGCCGTCTCGAGCGAGCCGGTCGAGCCACCCACGCCGCGATCGTCGAGCCGCAGCACGGCCACCCCCGCGCGCGTGAGCGCATCGGCGATCACCAAGAATGGCTTGTGTCCCATGAGCGTCTCATCACGGTCCTGGGGGCCGGAACCCGTGATCAGGATCACGGCGGGCGCGGGCGAGGTCGACTCCGGCATCGTGAGCGTGCCGGCCAGCGTGAGGCGATCCGTGGTCTGCTCGATCTTCGCGTCGATCACGCGATACGGGAACGGGGGCTTGGGTTCCTGCGGACGCTTGAGTTCGGGTGCCTCGCCGCGCACGAGCAACAGCGGGAACTCCTGCCCACCCTGCGCCCAGGTGCCATCGATCTCGCTGGCATCGGCGTTCAGTGTGCCGGTGAACTCGCCGCGCACCACGCTGCAGCGCAAGGTGACCGATCGATCCGCGCGCAGCACAATCGATTCGACAGGGATTCCCATCGCGCCCTGATCGAGCGAATCCATCGTTCCGACACCACGCTCGCCGCCACCACGCTCGATGCGGAAGACCAGTCGAAGTCTCGCTGGCCCCGCCTGCAGCGTGCCGAGAAAGGTGCCGAGCGCAGGCTCGATGTCGATGACCGCGGCCTTCGGTGGTGGCGCATCATCCTGCGCTGAGCAAGGCACGGCAACAGTCAAGGCAAAGGCAAGGCACACGATGATGAGCGATTGATGCAGCATCGGTGCATCCTAGATCACGAGCCACCGGCTTGAATCACTCTGCGCTGAAGCGATGCACCATGCGATGGTCGTATCGCTCGCCGGGGCGCAGCACCACGGTGGGCCAGCCCGGCTTGCCCTGCTTGTTGATGCTGTCGGGATAGGCCTGCGTTTCCAGGCACAGGCCATCGTGCTTGCGGTAGGTGGCACCGCCCTTGCCGGGGATGCCATCGAGGAAGTTGCCCGAATAGAACTGGATCCCGGGTTGGTTGCTCGAGACGAGCATCGTGATGCCGGTCTTCGGGCTGCGCAGGAGTGCCGCCGGCCGCATGGCGCCTGCTGCGCCGTCCACGCACCAGTTGTGGTCGAAGCCACCAGGATCATCCTTGGTGGCGGGAAGCTGGGCGATGTCGCGGCCGATCGCCTTGGCCACGCGGAAGTCCAGCGGCGTCCCGTCGACGGCCTTGATCTCGCCCGTCGTGATCAGCGCCGCATCGACCGGCGTGTACTCGCTGGCCATGAGTTGGAGCTCATGATCGAGGACCGATCCCGACGCATGACCCGAGAGGTTCCAGTACGAGTGATGTGCCATGTTCACGACCGTCGGGGCATCGGTCGTTGCCGACATGTCGACGAGCAACTGGTTGAGCGGCGTGAGGGTGTAGGTCACCGTGGCCATGACCGTGCCGGGGAATCCTTCCTCACCGTCCTTGCTCGTGTAGGTGAAGACGACCTTGGGCATGCCTTGCTCGAGGCTCGCCTTGCCCTCCCAGATGACCTTGTCGAAACCCTTGGCTCCGCCGTGCAGGCAGTTGGGGCCGTTGTTGCAGGTGACCTGGAACGGCTTTGCATCGATCGTGAACTGGCCCTTGCCGATGCGATTGGCGCAGCGGCCGGCGGTACAGCCGAAGTACTGCGTCCGCTCCACATAGTCCTGCACGGTCGGTCGACCGAGCACGACATCGATCGGCTTCCCGCTGCGATCAGGCACATGGAGTTCGGTGATGATCGTGCCGTAGTTCGTCACGCACATGCGCATGCCGGAACCGCTGTCGAGCGTCCACAGTTGCACGGGCGTGCCACCGACGGCTCCCCACTCCATGACGGAAAACGCGGCTGCAGGGTGGCCCTTCTGGTCTGGCGGCATGGTGGTCATGATGGCTCCGGCGAGGAGGGTTGCGGTGATCAGGCTCATGCTGTGGCTCCTTGCGGGATTCAGAAGACGGTCATGCCGCCGTTGACGTGGATCGACTGCCCCGTCACGAACCGGGACGCATCGCTCGACAGGAAGACGACGGCACCGCCGACATCGTCGGGGGTGCCGAACTTGCCCATCGGGATGAGCCGTTCATAGGCATCCTTCTCGTGCTGCGGATCGTCGGCGTGGCGCTCGACCGGGATCCAGCCGGGAGCGATCGCGTTGACGGTGATGTGCCACGGTGCGAGCTCCGTCGCCATGCTGCGGGTCCAGCCGATCTGCGCACCCTTGGCCGCCACATAGGCGCTGAAGTTGCCGACGCCGCGTGAGAAGACCTCGCTCGTGATGTTGATGATGCGGCCTGCCTTGCGCTGCTTCATCCCGGGCAGGACCGCGCGCGTCAGCAGGTACGGGCTCTTGACGAAGTAGTCGAGCATGGTCTCATAGAAGGCCCAGTCGTACTTCTCGATGGGCTTGAGCGGCTGCTTCGGCGTGGCGTTGACCACCAAGGTATGCACCGCTCCAAGCGTGCGCTCGATGTCGGCCACCATGTGGTTCACCTCGCGCTCGTTGGTGACATCGGCGCGAAAGAGCGCGCCCTCGTAGCCGTGAGCCTTGAACTCGGCGAAGGTGCGCTCGGCCCACGCCCCATCGTTGGCATAGTTGAACGCCACGCGTGCGCCGGCCTTGCCGAGCGCGAAGCCCATGGCCTTGCCAAGTCCCTTGCTGCTGCCGGTGACGAGCGCGACGCGCCCATGCAGATGGAAGTCCTGCGACATGTTCGGAAGGCTAGTCCAATGCGGCGCAGGGGCGTTCTCGGACTCCATCCACGATGGATCCAAACACTTGCGCAACCATGCGGGAACGGTATAGTTCCCGTCCCTCCAGTGAGTCCTGGCGGGTTTAGTGCGGGTGTAGCTCAGCGGTAGAGCGCTACCTTGCCAAGGTAGATGTCGAGGGTTCGATCCCCTTCACCCGCTTGCCATGCTCGAAGCCGAAGGACAGGCCTTCGGCTTCGTCGCTTTTGCGCGCGGGTGGCCCGCTGCGCGGGCAGCGGCCGATGGCCGCCAGGGTCTGCGGGCCTCTTATAGGACGACCATGGCCTCGTCATTCCTGACCGCAGCCGCGACAGGAAGCGGCGGGTCGTATCATCTCCGGCATGAAGCCCATCGCCCGACTCGTACTCGTTGCTGCCACGCTGATGGCCTGCGACAGCGATCCTGATTCTGTCAACCGGGTCTTCGGGACCGAGGACGAGCGTGCCCGCGAACAGGAGCAACTCAACGCCATCTCCGAGCAGGATGATGCCAACAACGCCGACGCCGGGATCACCAACGACGCCGAGATGCAGCCGTTGAACCCCTGACCAGGAGCCGGCGCTGACCCGGCTGGCGAGTCGGTTCGGCGGGTGCTGATCGTGGTGCGCGGGAAAATCTTTCGCGGATTCGAACCTCCGGTGTGGCCCCACCCAAAACCGTACCTACCTTGACGGCATGACCAGTCGATCAATCGCTGCCCCCACGGCGTGCTGTGCCATGGTGCTCGGCTTGGCGACCCACGCCCAAGCGAGCGGCGGGTCGGGCGCTCCACCCATGCAGGACTGCGGGCTCGAACGGATCACCCACTTCATTCCGTATGAGCCACTCCTTCCCCACGACCTTCCCGCGACCTTCACTGTCGAGGCACCCTTGGGCGTGCAGGTGGTCACGCTCGAACTGACCAAGCACTCCGTCCGCAGTGACCGATTCAAGGTGCTCGTGGACGATGGCCGCACGCTTCGAGAAGTCGATGCGCCAGCGATCCGGACCTACCGAGGTTCGATCGCTGGGCGTCCGGGAACATCCGTCACCGGCTCGCTGCTGCCGACCGGGTTCAGCGGGATCGTGACCTTCGAAGATGGATCGGCCTTCGGCATCCAGCCGCTGCATGAGTTGTGTGCCGACCTGCCCGCATCGTCGGTGCACGCGACCTATGCAGCCTCCGATGTCACCATCGATGAAGCAGGCTGCGCACTCGGGCGCCCGGGCTTCGACACCGAGCTCTACCGCGTGGCGCCGGAGTCCGGAGGCGGTGGATCGCTGGCCGGCACCACCCCGCAGCAGGTCGAGGTCGCGTGCGAGACGGACTACGAGTTCTTCCAGAAGAACGGGAGCTCGGTCACCAACACGGTGAACGACATCGAGAACATCATCGCCAATGTCAACACGATCTACGACCGCGATGTCAACATCGTGCACGAGATCAGCGTGATGGTGATCCGATCAGCCTCCACCGATCCGTATGCCGGAACCACCATCGATGCCCGACTCAATGAGTTCGATGCCCTGTGGGGCGCAACGCCCCTCAGCGGCGCCTTCCGCGACATCGCGCACATGTTCAGCGGCTACAACTTCTCGGGCGGCGCGATCGGGCTTGCATACCTGGGCGTGGTCTGCCAAGCCGCGTCGGGCGTTGGCTATGGCATCGTGGAGAGCCGCTACACGACGACGCTGACCTTCCGCGTGTCGCTCTCGGCGCACGAACTTGGCCACAACTGGAACTGCACGCACTGCGACTCGGACGGAAACGACAACTGCCACATCATGTGCTCGGCGAACGGGGGATGCGGCGGGCTGAACGGAAGCAACCTGAAACTCGACACCCGAGCCATCAACGAGGCTACCGGCTTTGTCAATGCGGTGACCTGCGACTTCACACGGCCCCTCCCCTCCTCCCCGCCATTCATCGACGACTTTGATCTTGGCACCGCGCTGGCGACCTTGCGGTGGACCTACAACGATGGCGTGACCATCTCTGCAACCGCGCTCAATGAGCCAACTGCACCGAACTCCATGAACCTTGGGTCGACCGGCACCGGCGAGTACGACGATGACGAATGTCGCACGAACACCGTGCAGCTGGGCGTCCTTGCGGCGGCCAGCGTGAGTTACTTCACATCGCGGCTGGGGGTCGAGTCGGGCGAGCAGCTCTTCGTCGAGTACCTCAACAGCGCACTGGACTGGGCGGCCCTGAACACCGTGACCTCCGACGGGGTGTCCGTCACCGGCTTCACGTTCCACGAGCACATCCTTCCTGCCGATGCGCGGCACAACCAGTTCCGGCTGCGCTTCCGCGTGAACGGAAACGACACTGCAGACAACTGGTACGTGGACAGCGTGCGCGTGCTCGGGCCGCCAGCGAACGATGGGTGCGCCGGCGCCATCGATGTCGGCCTCGGCACGACCCCGTTCACCACCGCGCCGGCAACCGACTCGATCGGCTCGCTGCCTGCGTCGTGCAACGATGGAGCGGGCACCGTGTGCGCAAAGGACATCTGGTTCCGCCATGTGGCGACGTGCGACGGCACGCTGACGGTGGAGACCTGCGGATCGCCGACCTTTGACTCGCGGGTGGCGGTCTATGCCGGCAGCGCCTGCCCGACCGCAACCACGGTCCCTGCGGGCTGCGATGACACGACTGCCGGATGCTCCGGCAACGGTGGGCGCGTCACGCTCGATGTCACCGCGGGAAGCACATGGCTCATTCGCGTCGGTGCACCGGTGGCGGGCGTCGGCGGGTCAGGTGCGCTCTCGATCACGTGCGTGACGGCATGCGCCGCTGACCTCAATGGCGACGGGCTGGTCGATGGCAACGACCTCGGCGTTTTGCTCGGGAGCTGGGGAACTGCTGGCGGCGACCTCGATGGTTCCGGCATCACGGACGGTGCCGATCTGGGCGTCATGCTCGGCTCGTGGGGACCGTGCTGACGCGGGACCACGGCGCTAGAGTCGGGCGCATGACCAGCGCCATGCACGCCGGGAAACGATGTTCTGTCCTGGCTGAGCTGCCCATGGGAATCGGATTGGCCACTGGCGTCGCCACGACATGCAGCGTTCGATCAACATCCTGCTCGGCAGTGCGCTCGCGACGATCGGCCTGACGGTGTCGGCCATCCTCGGCATCCGGTTCGCGACAGGCGTGACGCCGCAACTGGGCCTCGAACCCCCGTTCATCGTGCTGCTCTCGTGCACCTTCTTGGTGACCGCGCTCAGCCTTGCACGCGGCCGCGTCAGCATCATGCAGGGAAAGGTGCACATGATGCTCTTCCTTGCGTGGATTGTCACGATCCTCGATGAGGCGAGCGCGCCCGCCTGAACCCGGGTCGTTTCGGTCGGTCTGCGAGGCGCCAGGCTTCAGATCGCCTTCCGGCTCCGGAGCGCGCACCCTGCGAGCTTGTAGAGCACCCGGGCGCCCACGCAGCCGTTCCATTCATCATCCGGGGCGCCGGGCGCGACCTCGCAAAGATCAAAGCCGATGACGCGGCGCCCGCTCGCCGCAAGCAGCTCGAGCAGGTGGCAGACTTCGGGGAACGACAGGCCGCCGGGGACGGGCGTGCCGGTGCGGGGACAGAGATCGGCGGTCAGGCCATCGATGTCGAACGAGACATGGACCTCGCGTGGCAAGGAGGCGATGATGTCCTTGCAGACGGCGGTCCAGGTCGCACCGCCGAACTGGCGATCGCGCAGGCGCTGGTCGAAGAAGGTCTTCACGCGGCCCTTGGATTGCTTGATGAACTCGACTTCCCGCGAGCCGACATCGCGGATGCCGACCTGCACCAGCCGCTTCACGCCCGGCAGACGGGTCATCACATTGTGGAAGATGCTCGCGTGGCTCCACGCGAAGCCCTCGAACGAGTCGCGCAGGTCGGCGTGGGCATCGATCTGCAGGATCCCCATGCCCGGATGGCGGAGCGAGAGCTCGGCGATGAGACCGAACGGACTCGCATGGTCGCCACCGAGCACGGCGGGAATCGCGCCACGGTCGAGGATGCGTGCCGACTCCGCCGCGACGAATCCGTGCACCAGTTCGCTTGCCGCGTTGACTGCCGCAACGGCCTTCTGGTGCGCCCGGTTGCCCGGTACCGCCCCACCCGCGCGGATGATCGGTTCGGCTGCCTTGCGCGCGCGCTTGGAGAGCGCGGCGATCGGCTTGGGGATCGGCAGCATCCCGATGCCCCCCTGCCAGATCGGTCCGTACTGGATGTCCTCGAGGTCGACCTGCTTGCTCGCCTCAAGCACATGCTCGGGGCCGCATGCGGTGCCGGCTCGGTAGCTCGTCGTGGCGTCGAAGGGAACCGGGATCACCACGAGCCGTGCATCCTCGGGGCGGGTGTCGAGTCCGAAGAGGCCATCGCCGGTGGCAGCGGCATCGGGGTCGAATCCAGCGGGCACGATCGGCTTGCGTGAGGGCATCGCGGGATCGTAGTGATGGTGATGGCTCGTGTGGAGTGCATGGTCACGACTCATCGATCGCTGGAGGATTATGTCCAAACACACCTCTCGGGAGCACTCCGGTGAATTGGCCATCGAGCCATGGATCCCTTCTGCACTCGATATCCTCTCTCCATGGTCAATGTGATCTGCATGCGATGGGGCACGAAGTTCGGGCCTGAGTATCCGAATCGGCTGCACACCATGGTGTCGAGGCACCTCAAGCGCCCCCACCGATTCATCTGCATGACCGACGATGCCCGCGGCATGTCCGCTGGCATCGAGGCGCGACCACTTCCCGACTTCGACGACCTAGGCGGTCCCGAACGCGGATGGCGGAAGATCTCCACGTTCAGGCGCCCGCTGTTCGATCTCGTGGGCGCCACGCTCTTCCTCGACCTGGACATCGTCATCGTCGACTCGATCGATCCGCTCTTCGACCACCCGGGCGAGTTCCTGATCATCAAGGACTGGGTGCAGCCTTGGCGACCGACCGGGAATTCCTCGGTCTACCGCTTCGAAGCGGGTGCACATCCCGAGCTCTTGGACAGGTTCCAGGGCGAGGCCATGGACGGGATCACCACGAAGATCACCCGCCACGTGCATCCCGCGCCGTGGGTGGCGCAGCACTGGGGATGAGCGGGGCGCTACGCATCCTCGAGCCGAACCTGGTAAGCAACGCCGGGCACTATGCCGAGTTCGCACGGGCGTTGGCGGAGCGCTGTACGCCGCGATTCGATCGACTTGAGGTGCATGGCGGTGCAGGCATGCACCGTGTCGGTCTCCTCGACCACGAATTGATTACAGCCGTGCCATCGTGTGCCGAGACTTCAGAGTCACGCGTGCTCAGGCGCCTCTCGGCGGACTGCCAAACGCCGCTGCTGATCCTGACCGCCAAGGCTCGTCACACCTTCGAACTCGAGCTCTTGCACTTGGGGCTTCGACATGACCCGGCACACATCACGCTGTGTTTCCACTGGCAAGAGGCTGGAACCCTTCAGCGAATCGCCATGTCATTGGCGCGTTCGGTGCGGCGCAAGGCCACAGCGCTCGCCTTCACGGCAACCACCGCCGCGTTTCTGCGATGTGGAGGCTGGCGAAACGTGGTCCAGATTGCCTACCCCGCTCGAGCACCGAGTGCGCTGCCCGATCTGCTACCCGTGCCAACACGCCTGCTCGTCGCCGGCACTGCACGGCTCAACAAGGGCATCCACCTCATCGCCCAACTCGCAGATCGGTACTCACAGAGCCAACCAGAGATTCCCATGCTGGTCCAGACCACCGGCAAGCGCGCCGGCCGCCACAGTGCCGCGGAGCATGCGCCATTGGAACAACTTGGGCAATGCGCCTGGAGAGGACTTCACCTCGATGCCAGTGCACCGAACCGCGACGAGTATGCTCGACGATTCAGCGGCGCACTGGTGCTCACTCCCTACGATCCAGTGCATTTCCGGGACAACGTCAGCGGAATCGCTCTGGATGCCTTGCTGCATGGCGCGCCGATCATCGCCACGGCGGGCACATGGCCAGCGCGCCTCATCGAGCGCTTCGGTTGCGGTGTGTGCATGAAGACATGGGACGCAGAGTGTTTTCAGAAGTCCATCCAACAAGCCGTTCGCCAGTGGACCGACATCAGCGAGGCAGCACACCATGCGGCAGTCGCGTTGGCTGCCGAGCACGACCCGCGCCACGTGATTCATGCGATTCCTGCAGGTTGAATCAGGACTTATGCCCCTCCCCCACGCACTGCTCGGCCTTGGCGTCCTCCTCGCGATCGCCGTGGCGCTGTCGGAATCGCGCCGGCACATCCCGTGGCGACTCGTCGGCGCTGGGGTCGCGCTCCAAGGGCTGATCGCCTTCCTCTTCCTGCGATTTCCCCCGGCGGTCGCGGCGGCCGATTTCGTGGCCGCGGGCGTGGCGCGCATCATCGGCTTCGCCGACGAAGGCACGCGATTCATCTTCGGCAACATGAGCGATCCAGACGGCGCATGGGGCTTCATCTTCATCGTGCGCGTCCTGCCGATCATCATCTTCTTCGCGAGCCTGATGAGCGTGCTCTACCACCTCGGCATCATGCAGCGCGTGGTGGCGGGCTTTGCGTGGGGGCTTCGCCGCGCCATGCAGGTCAGCGGCGTCGAGGCGCTCTGCGCCGCCGCCAACATCTTCGTGGGCCAGACCGAGGCCCCGCTGATGATCCGGCCGTTCATCCCGTCGCTCACGCGCTCGCAGCTCATGACGGTCATGGCAACGGGTTTCGCGACCATCGCCGGCAGCGTCCTCGGTGCCTATGTCTCGATGCTCGGCGGCGACAGCGAGGCGGGGCGCATCATGATGGCCAAGCACCTGCTCACGGCGAGCCTGATGAGTGCACCCGCGGCGATCGTCTTCGCCAAGATCATGGTCCCCGAGCGCGAAGCGGTGCCGCCCGAGACGCTCGCCGCCACCTCGACCTTGCCACGCACGACGGCGAATGTGATGGACGCCGCCGCCGAGGGCGCCACCGACGGCCTGAAGCTCGCACTCAATGTGGCCGCGATGCTGGTCGCCTTCGTCTCGCTGATCGCGCTGCTCAACTGGCCGCTGGCCGCGCTGTCGATGCAGCCCGGCATCGAGGCGTTCCGCATCGAGCACGGCATCCCCGTGCTGACCTTCCAGAACATCCTCGGTGTGGCATTCACGCCCATCGCCTGGTGCATGGGCTTCGATCGAGGCGATGTCGGCACGGTCGCCGCGCTCATGGGCACGCAACTCGTCGCAACGGAGTTCGTGGCGTACCTCGACCTCGCGGCAGCGATCGAGGCTGGCTCGATCAGTTCCCGATCGGCGCAGATGGCTGCGTATGCGCTGTGCGGCTTCGCGAACCTTCCCTCGATCGCGATCCAGATCGGCGGTCTCAGCGCCATGGCACCCAATCGCCGCGCCGATGCTGCATCGCTTGGCCTGCGCGCCATGACCGCGGGCGCCCTGGCCTGCTGGAGCACGGCGACCATCGCGGGTGCGTTCCTCTGACCGGGATCTTTCGGTGGAGCGTGGCATGTGCTCCCGGTATGATTCCCGCCCCGGAATGCTCCGGTGCCTTGCGGGTGTAGCTCAGTTGGTAGAGCGTCAGCTTCCCAAGCTGAATGTCGCGGGTTCGAGTCCCGTCTCCCGCTTTCATCTAAACGCCTGGAAACACTAGCGAAGTGTTTCCAACCGATGCGCCGCATCGAGGGGCTACCTCGCGAAAGTCTGTACCGGAAAGTCTGTACCGGTACTGGAGGCCTCTCATGCACCGTGTTCCGAAGCTCCGCATCCACCGCTCAAAGCGTCTCGCCTATGTCTGCCTCGATGGCCGCCAGGTCTATCTAGGTCGAGCCCATTCACCCGAGGCGCAAGCCCGCTACGCCGCGCTCCTGGCCGACCTCCGCGCCGGCATCCGCCCAACGGCCGCCCCGCCGGCGAGTGCCATCCACCGGCTCACGGTCGCCGAGATGGCCGAGGCCTACCTCCTGCATTGCATCGAGAAGTGCGGGCCGAGCCACCAGTCAACCTATGAGGCGCGGTACATCGCCCGCGAGCTCATCGCCGAGCACGCCGCCGCCCGCGTCGGCGACTTTGGCCCTCGGGCATTCAAGGCCATCCGCGATCGACTCCAACGCCAGGAGAAGACTCGCCAATGGACGAACCGCCTTATGAATGGAATCCGCCGGTGCATCCGGTGGGCCGTCTCGGAGGAGATGGCACCGCCCGACCGCCTCCAGGCTTTGGAGTGTGTGGCCGGCCTCCGGCACGGCGACGCGCCCGAAGCTCCTCCGCGAGAGGCCGCCGATCCGGTGGCCGTCGAGGCGTGCATTCGCCATATGGAAGCGACCGGGCAAGCCGGCGCGGCCGCCATCGTGCGATTCCTGCGGGCGACCGGGTGCCGGCCGAGCGAGGCGTGCTCGGCGCGTTGGCCCGAGTTCTCTCTCGCCGGCGAGATTCCAACCTACCGCCCCTGCCACCATAAGACGGCGAAGCACGGCATCGATCGCGTGGTGCCCTTGAATGCCGATGCCGTCGCCGCGGTGCGTGCCTCGATGCGGCTCGGGGCCGCGGATGGCACCGTGTTCCTAAATACCAACGGGCAACCGTTCACCGCCAATGCGATCCTCCTCGCGGTGAATCGAGCGATCGAGGCGACCGGGTGCGCGAAGTGGTGCCCCTACGGCCTCCGGCACCTGGCCGCGACCGCCGCCCTCGCCGCCACCGGCTCCGAGACGGCCGCCGCCGCCCTCCTCGGGCATACCCCGCGGAGCACGATCATCCAACGCTATTCGCGTGACCGGCTCACCCTGGCACATCAAGCCGCCAAAGCCATCGAGCGCAGGGCGTGACCCGTCACGGTCTATCGTTGCGGGCGTTGCATATGTCGATGGCACACACACCCGAGCGGCGCAGGATCCCTCACCTCGATGATCGGTGGTCGATCGACCAATCCGGACAGGTCTACGGCGCAAGTGATGCGCCGAAGATGATGAGCCTCCGAGAGGCGATCGCGATGGCCCGGAAACGCTTGCGGTGCACCGATCCACTAGCCGCTACGGGCACCGTCCAATGGTTGTGGTACCCGGTTCGGGAATCGCAATGGTCAGCGGCCGTAGATCGCGAGGTAGTCCCTGGTAAGAGGATGCGTACGCTCGTCGCCGCCACCGGTATGACCATCGAGGCCCGAGGCGATGTCGATTCAATGTGGTTCACGCTTCATGCCGACCAGGGCAAGCCCGAGGAGACGGTGCACCTCCTCCACGGCCCGAGCGTGGCGGCCATCGTCTTCCAATCCGCTTGACAGCGATGAATGCGGCGATATAGTCGCCGATGATTAGCCGGATGATTCCGGCTCCGGCCGGGCCTCACCGGCGACAGCAACGCCACGAGCGATTGCAAGGCTATTGACGGCCGGCTCCAGGGAGCTTCCTAGATCCCCCGCAAAGGGATCGGAAGTGACCCTATCGGAGCACACTCGTGCAACCCAATCCAGTACCGAGCCAGGGCGATGCCCTGGCTATGGCCGGCATCGTTCGTTTCATCTATGAGGAAACCGGACACAAGCCACACCGTGCGTCCATCTTCCGTTGGACTTGCCAGGGCC
>VGYB01000022.1 GCA_016873115.1 Planctomycetota bacterium
GCTTCTCCTTCAGGAGTAGCGCGTTCGTGCAGAGGTAGATGTACTTGCCGCGCTTGACGAGCTCACGCACGAGCTCGGCGATCTGCGGGTGCAGGAGCGGCTCGCCGCCGGGGATGCTCACCATGGGGGCGCCGCATTCATCGACCGCCTTCAGGCACTCCTCGACCGAGAGGTCCCGCTTCAGGATGTGGGCCGGGTACTGGATCTTGCCGCAGCCGGCGCAGGCCAGGTTGCAGCGAAAGAGCGGCTCCAGCATGAGGACCAGGGGGTACCGGGTGCGTCCACGGAGCCGCTGACCCAGCACATAGGTCGCCACGGTCCACATCTGCGAGATCGGCACCGCCATTTTGGGCTCAACTCCTGTTCCTGCGTCCGAACCGGACGGGGTTCGGAATCGTAGCGACCCCTCGTGGGCGCCATGTTTGTTCCATCCCTGCTCTGCCCCTCCGCCGCTGGCGTCGGCGCGATCGGTGGGCTAGGCCTCGGGTTGGACCTTGCAGGGCTCTTGGGCGGCAGCGGCTTGCCGCTGTCACCCAGGGGAGCCAGCAATGGCCATCCGCACGCAGGGTCGGCAAGCGGCCCTCGACAGGCCTCGTCCACGCGAATCGGTGCACAGAGCCCTGGCACGCAATGCGCGAACGGCGTTGTTCGTTCCACTAGCATGGCGGTTCCCATGGAGGCTTGGGAGTCACAGACCGACGAAGCGCTGCTCAAGGCGCACCTTGATGGTCATGACGGCGCGTTTCGCGTGCTGCTCGAACGCTACCGGGCCGAGCTCCACCGTTTCCTGAACATGTTCATGGGCTCCGCGTCGGCGGCCGACGATGTCTTCCAGGACACCTGGGTGCAGGTGCACCTGTCCGGCAGCACCTTCGATCAGGAGCGCACCTTCAAGCCGTGGCTCTTCACGGTCGCCGCGAACAAGGCCCGCGACCACCTTCGCCGCCGCAAGCGCCACGCCATGACCTCGATCGATGCCCCCATGCGCGGAACCAACGGCGAGGTCGCCCTGGCCGAGACGATCGCCCGCGACGATGAATCACCGAGCGACCCGATGGGTTCGCACGACGAGGCGCAGATGGTCAAGACCGTGGTGGACGGACTCCCCGCCCACCTTCGCGAAATCCTTCTCTTGGGGTACTTCCACAAGATGCCGTACCAACAGATCGCCGAAACATTGGGCATTCCGCTTGGGACCGTCAAGAGCCGCCTGCATGCGGCCGTGGCTGCCTTCGCCGATGCATGGAAGCGCACCCAAGCCGGACAGGACGCCGCATGAACCACAACGAACCGAACCTCGATCCGCGCGATGCGCACATCGTCGACCAGCTGGTGCAGGCCGGCTGGGATCCATCCAAGGTCACACCCACATCATCACAGGATGCCGATGCCCTGCGTGCGCTGGTGCGCATCGGCACGCTCCTGAACCGCTACCCCACGCCCGCACCCGATGATGCACTCATCGATGCCACCCTGCTCTCGGTCGAGCGCGCCGATGCTGACCGCACCGAGCGCATGGCGCTCACGGACACGCCGATCGCACGATCGCGCTGGCGTCTTCCCGACTTCATCAGCGTGGCGGCGTGCCTCCTGCTCCTGATCGGCGTGGCGGTGCCGATGGCGAACCAAGCGCGAAACAACAGTTCGCGCGCGCTCTGCGCCGACGGCTTCCGTGAGCTCGGCTCTGCATTCACCGCCTACAGCACCGACAGCAAGGGCAACCTGCCGATGGCGGCTGGCCTGGGCTCGATGCTCAGCGCGGGGACCTCGGGCGACCTGCCCACATCCATGCCCGCCGACAATGCACAAGCGGTCCGTGTGCTGGCCGAGAAGGGCTATTGCCGCCCGGGTTGCCTGCACTGCGCGGGCGTGCGGCAATTGTCGTTCCGCGTCCCGCTGCACGCCACGCACATACGCATCACCACGCTGGTGCTCTCGCCGCTGGCCGCCGATGCCAATCCACTGCTGCTCACCCCCAAGGTGGGCATCCAGTCCGCCAGCCCCAACCATGGCGGCGAAGGACAGAATGTGCTCTTCAGCGATGGCGCCGTGGTCTGGATGCCTCTTCCCTTCATCAACATCGGACCCCAGGGCCGGTTGGACAACATGTGGACCCTGCGCGGCGTGTCGGGCGGCGAAGGCGTGGACTTCAAGGGCGTGAAGTTCGATCCGTACGAGGTGTTCCTCGGCCAATAATCGTCCGGGCACTCTGCGCAACCAACCTGCGAACGAACCGTGCCCTTGCGGTACATGCGGGTTGCCGATACCCTTGCGGATCTCCCCAAAGCGGGTGCACCATGCCGAAGAACAAGAGCCACAAGGGCCTCCTCAAGCGCGTCAAGATCACCAAGAGCGGCAAGATCAAGTTCAAGCCGCCGCGGGGCCACCACTTGAAGAGCAACAAGACCGGCCTGCAGGTCCAGTCGTACCGCAAGTCGCGCCACGCACGCTCGGGCGACATGGGTGCCTACGAGAAGCTGCTGTTCCGCGGGCTGCGTTCGCAGGAGCAGCACCAAGCCGATGATGCCAAGGCTGCCGCCAAGGCCAAGGCCTGACTGAATCGTCTGACCAGACCGCCTCGGCCACGGTGGCCGAGGCACTCGCACAACGACCGACGGGAACGAAGCCTGGCTCAGCCAGCCCCGATCGGACAAGCAAGGAGTGAACCATGCCCCGTGCACGCAAGGGCGCAGCCCGTACCCAAGCCCGTCGTCGCGTCCTCCGCGAAGCCCGCGGATACTTCGGCACCAAGAGCCGCCTGAAGCAGCAAGCCAAGGTCGCGCTGATGCGCGCCGGCCGCTTCGCCTGGCGTGACCGTCGCGCGCGCCGTCGCGAGTTCCGCAGCCTGTGGATCACCCGCATCACGGCCGCCTGCCGCATGCGCGGCATGCGCTACAGCGTGTTCATCAACGGCCTGTCGCGTGCCTGCATCCTGCTGAACCGCAAGATGCTCAGCCAGATCGCGATCGAGGACCCCACCACCTTCGACACGCTGGTCGAAACGGCCAAGAAGCACACCACCTGCACGGTGGCTGCCTGAGCCGGATCGACCCAATCCAAGCCATCCAGCCGCCCCGCTTGACGCGGGGCGGTTGTGTTTCTGCAATGCCCTGATGCCGCAGCCCACCCGTGCACCCTCGTCCCGCTTGGCGTGGCTCGCCGCCGCCCTTGCGGCCGCAGCCTGCGCTGCATGGTGCGCCACGCGCACGGGCGAGCAAGGACCGGCGCGGACGCCGGAACTGCTTCGCGTGGCCTTCCTTTCGGCGTGGCTTCCGTGCCTGTGGTTGCTGTCCTCGGCGGGATGGGGACGGCTGGCCTGCCGCGTGCTTCAGTTGCGTCGCGGCGATCCAGTCGAGCACGCGGCACTGGTGATCGGGCTAGGTGTGTCGATCCACCTGATCATCGATGCCTGGTGCGCGTGGCTCGGCGTGCTTGCGTGGCAACGACCGATCGGCGCATCACTGCCGCTGGTCGCGGGTCTCATCGGACTCGTGGGTGCGCCACGACGCGTGACCATCTCGCCGCCGCGCTTGACCTGGCTCGTGGCTCTGGCACTCCCGGTTGGCGTGCTGGTCGCGGCGGCATCGACGGCACCCGGCTGGCTCTGGCAAACGGAGTTCGGCGGCTACGACGCCCTGACCTACCACCTGCTGCTGCCCCGCGAATGGCTCGACGGCGGGCGCATGGCCACGCTCGATCACAATGTCTATTCCGCGCTGCCCTCCTTCATGGAGGCATCGTTCATGCAGGTGCTGGCCTTCGCACCGGATGTCAAGCTCGCGGGGACCTGGGCACAGTGGCTGCATGCCGTGATCACGCTGCCGGCGGCACTGGCTTGTGCCGGTGCGGCGCGATCCGTGGCTCGTGAAGCGGACGCATCGGCCGAAGTCATCGCTGCATCGGGCTGGCTTGCGGCGATTGCCCTGCTGTCGACGCCGTGGATCGTCGCGACGGGCTCGCTGGCCTACACGGAACTGCCCGTGGTCCTGGCGACGGCGCTGGCGGTGATGCTCCTGATCGATCGCAGCGCGCCGGCCGGGACGAAGGTGGTGGCGCTCGCCATCGTGTGCGCCGCGGCAGTCGGTGCCAAGGGCAACGCAGCGGGCGCACTGGTGCTTCCGGCGCTGGTGCTGGTGGTCGCCGCCGGGCGAGAGCGTGTGCGCTCACTCCTGGGGCCATGCGCGATCGGCATCGTGATCGGTGCCGTATCGCTCATGCCGTGGTGGCTGCGCAATTGGATCGATGCAGGCCAGCCCTTCTTCCCGTTCGTCCCGGTGCTTGGGCCCGGCGACTGGTGGACGGTCGAGCAGCAGCGCACCTTTGCTGCTGCCCACGCGGCGCCGCCCGGCTTTGGCCTCGCTGCCCTCTGGAACGAGTGGCTGCGCTTTGGCATCGGCACCGCACCCGATCCAGCCGAGCCCTGGCGACCGCAATGGCTGCTGCTGCCGTGGCTGGGATTGATCGGTGTCGTCGCGAGTCTTCGCCCGCGCATGGGCCGGGTGCCGTGGGGCGGCATCGTGCTGACCGTGCTCGTCGTGGCGAACCTGGTGCTCTGGATCGGATTCACCCACCAGAAGTCGCGCTTCATGGTGCCGAGTGCGGCACCCCTGGCGATCGCAGCGGGCGTGCTGCTCGGGTCGCTCGCCGCAGGGTCTTCAGGCTCGACGGCGGCTGGAAGCACGCAGGTTCTCGTGCGCGCACGGCGTACCGGCGTGAGCCTGCTGGCGATCGGCATGGCCTGCGCCGTGCCATGGTGGTACGCCACCGATGGTCGCCTGGGTGCGCCGGCTGCAGCCATCGGTGCCGAGGGCGTCTTCACGGGCGAGGCGCTGGGTCTGGAGCTGCGTGCAGCCGGTGCGGACGACGAGGCGTGGCTTGACACGGCGCGCAGGGCATCGCCGGCATTCGTCCTCAACGAAATGCTCGCGGAAGACGACCGTGTGATCGCGCTCGGCGAGAGCCGAGGCTGGTACTGCGATCGCATTCCTGACTACCACACCGTCTGGGATCGAGGACCGCTCGAACGGATGCTCGCCAGCGGCGTGCCTGCAGCGGAGTGCGTGCGTGACCTGCGTGCGACTGGCTTCTCGCATGTGGTTGTCGATCACTCGATGCTGCGACGCTGGCGCGCGAGCGGCTGGCTCGATGCCGGCATCACGGACGAGCGCGTGCGCGCCTTCCTCGACCTCCTCGATCCGGTGGCCGAGACGGCCGGGGGGTGCTCCATTTGCCGCATTCCAAGGGACGACACACCATGATCGATCCGCAGCAGTCATCAGGCCGAACCATGCTCGTGGCGCTCATTACCCTGGCGATGCTCGCAGGCTGCGCGAGCGAACCGGTCGCCACCACCGCACCTGCGGCCGCACCTGCATCCGCCCCGGTCGCCGTGATCGATGGCCGCGTGCTCGATTGGCGCGCCTTCGGACCGCTCGTCGCCGAGGCAAGCGGTGGCCCCGTGCTGGAAGAGGTCGTGCTCGAGTGGCGCTGCGAGACCGAGTGCGCCAACTCGGGACTGGCCGTTGGCCCGGAACTGGTGCTGGCCGAGGAGCGTCGCGTGCTTGAATCGCTCGATCAGGATCCGGAGCGAGCGACGCGGTTGCTGCAGTCCCTGAAGGCCAGGCAAGGTCTGGGGCCGCTGCGCTGGCAGGCACTCCTGCGGCGCAACGCCATGCTTCGCGCCTTGGTCGCCAAGGACATCGTGCTCGATGAAGCCATCGTCGAGCAGGCCCGTGATGCGCTGGTCGGTCCGCGGCGTGATGCCCGGCTGATCGTGGTCGCCGATCTCGTGGCAGCGGAGCGCATCCGCACCGCGCTGCGCGATGGAGCATCCTTCCCCGAGCTTGCGGCACAGGAGAGCCTCGATGCCAGCGCACCGCGCGGAGGGCTGGTGACCGGGGTCACGCGGCGTGATGTCGGCTACCCGAGTTCGTTCCGTGAGTCCCTCTTCGCGCTCGCCCCCAAGGCGATCAGCGATCCCCTGCTCGTCGAGGACCGATTCATGATCGTCCAGATGCTCTCCGAGAGCACGCCACCTGCGATCGACGCGGACGAGCTCGACCGGCGTGCGCGCGGGCGCGCGCGCATCGCGCAGGAGCGCGTGGCGATGGAGCGGCTGGCCGACCGGCTGCTCCGAACGACCTCATTGAGCATCTTCGATGAGGCTGCCAAGAGCAGCCTCGATCGCATGCGCACCGAACGAGCGCGCTGAGCTCGGCGTCACGGACGGCTCCGATGGGCCACCGGGTCGCGACGGACCGATCAGGTCCGTACGCCGCTCATGCGCCAGACCGCCAGCGGGATCAGGACGGCGATCGGGATCAGGACGCCCGCCGTGGGGCCCAGGCCTGAAAGCGGCACGGTCATCGCCACCATGGCGCCCAGCGACATCGGAACGGCGAAGGCTGCGCACCTGACCGATTGCGCGAGCAGGTTGGCCGGTTCACGCAAGAGGAAGAACGGCAGGCAGGCCACAAGCACCAGCACATTGGCGAGGATCGCACCCCAACGACCGATGACGAAGCGTCGGGCATCGGCGGCAGGCAGACTCCCCTCGTCGGCCATCGACACGATCTGCCGGGACGACATCATGTGCGCGAACATGCGGTTCTGGCGCATCACGAGCGCACTGGGCGAGAGCGACGAGGGGAGCTCCTCCACGGGCGTGGTGCTGGTGAGCTGCTGGGCGCGCTGATCCCGCGCATCGGCCGTCTTCACGCGGCGGCCATCCTTGAGCACCCAGGCCTGGCGCGCTTCGTCCCAGGTCGCCGACGACGCCTGCACCCGCGACTGCAGCGTGCCCTCGGAACCACGCTCAAGGGCCACGAAGCCGCGCATGGTCGAGGTGGAGCGATCGAACGCCTCGGCATGGAGCAACGCGCCACGGTCATCGGGGACGAGCTGGACCGGCAACTGCTTGGGACCCTTCTTGATGAGTTCGGAGTGGTCGCGCATGAGCTCCGCCGCGAGCCGTGGCACGATCACCTCGTTGTCCAGGACCTGAATCGAGCCGAGCAGCGCACCACCGATCACGATCGGCAGCGCCACGCGTGGAAGGCTGATGCCCGCTGCCATCATGGCGACGAGTTCGCGGTTGCGGTGCAACTGGGCAAGCGTGAAGCCCATCGCCCCCACCGCCACCAGGCCAGCGAGGTACTGGTACATCTGGAAGATGCGCGGACCGTGGAAGTCGAGGACCGCCTTGAGGATGCCGAGGATGCTGGCCGCGCCATCGGGGCTCGCCGCACGGGCTGCATCGACGAACTTCTGGGCCTGCACGATCGTGTCGATCGACACGGCGAAGACATACAGCAACAGGAAGATCACGGCGAAGTTGCCGAGGAACCGCATGAGGATGAACCGATCGAGGATCCGCATGGCTGCCTCAGTGCACCGCCACCTTGCGCCAGGCCCACCAGACGATCCCCGCGACCGCGGCGTTCCCCGACCACATCAGCATGAATCCCGAGACGAGCTGGCCATCACGCATGAAATGTCGCCCCGAATTGATCAGCAGGATGTCGATGATCGCGGGCACGAACGCAATCGCATAGACGAGCAGCGGGCTCGATCGGCGCATCAGGACGGCGAGGACCGCACCCATGAGCAGGAGCAACGGTGCACAGGCGGCCTGCGCGAAGCGCATCCAGGCGTGCGCGGTCGCCTCCCACACGACCTCGCGCCGCAGCTCGGCCCAGACACCGGACATCGATCCGATCGATGTGGCGATGGGACCGAGGAGCGCCGTGTTCCGGGATGCCGCGAAGGCTTCTTCCTCGAGCGCGTCGGGTGTGATGGCTGCGATCGGCAGCGTCAACTCAGGGCGCACCCCATCCAGCGTCTCCGGCCAGCTCGATGAAGGGCCCTCGATCATGGGCTCGATGAGACTGATGGTCAGACGGACCGCCGTGGCGGGATCATCACCTCGTTCGAGCGGTGCGAACTCCAGACGCGCCGAGGGACCCCGGCCGCGCCGAAGCAGTCGTCCATCCTGGCTCTCCTCGATGATCACTGCACCACCCGGTGCACCAACCGCCTGACCGCCCTGGATGCCGGCCGCGCGCAGTTCGTAACGGCGGCCGGAACGGTCATCCACGAAGGGTACGGCTATGCCGCGCCGCAACTGGGCGTCCGCGAGCGCCAGGGCACGCGCACTGCGCACCATGCGGGCGATCTCTGCGCGACGCTGTGCACTGTCGCCGCTCACATCCGGGTTGCGCATCATCGACACGAGGTCGATGAGGTTGGCCATGTTGGGGCTTCGTTCGGAGCCGCTCTGCACCTCGACGGCATCCGGGCTGGCCTCGGGCACGAACGCCACCGTCCCATCCAGCAGCCGTACCACGCTGACCTCGCGCATCGACGCCTTCATGAGCAGGCGCGATTGTCCAGCCCGACCCTCGACGCGGTAGAGATCAACGACCGCCGATTCGGCCACGAACTCCGTGTCGGGCACGCCGCCAGGTCCAAACTCGACCGCCACCACCCCCCGCATGCCGATCCGATCGCTCACGCCATCCGGCGCACCGAGCAACTCAGCCTCGTCGGCGTAGACGAGCATGCGACCGGCGTCGAAGGCCCTCCCGTCGCGTATGGTCGAGACGAAGACGGCAGCGGCATCCTGCGTGATGACCGACTTCATCGCCACCCAGAACGGTGGGATCACCGCGTTCACCAGGATCGCCATGATGACCGCGAGCGCCACACCCAGGATCAGGTGCGGCTTGAAGATGCTGCGATAGCTCAGGCCGGACACGCTCATGGCCAGGAACTCGTTGTCCGAGACCATGCGGTGCGTGACGAGCGTGGCCGCCAAGCCGCCGGCGAAGGGCAGCGCGAACTGCATCATGGGCACCGTTGCCAGCGCCACGTACTTCACGACCCCGACCGGACCGAGCAGGTTCTGCGCAAGCGGCCGGATGACCGCCCCGAAGGCCACCACGATCACCATGACGGCCGTGGTGAGGACGAGCACCTTCGTGATCTCCGCGATCACATGCCGGACCAGGATGCTGGAGTCGGTACGCATGGGTACGGTCAGCGCAGACCGTAGTCCTTGATCTTGCGGTAGAGCGTGCGCTCGCCGATGCCCAGGAGCTGGGCTGCCTGCTCCCGGTTGCCCTGCGTGCGCGCCAGGGTCTGGCGGATTGCCTCCTTCTCGAGCTGTGCCATGTCGATCCCCGCGAGTGCGCCATCGGGAGCTGCCGCGCCGCCCTCGTCCCGATCGCCGGCGCGGATCTCGTCCGGTACATCGCCCACATCGATCCCATCGCCCATCGCCGTGACAACCATGCGGTGCACGACCATCATGAGCTCGCGCACATTGCCAGGCCAGTCATAGGCGACCAGGCGCATCATCGCAGCCTGCGAGACCGGCATCGGTGCGCGACCGAGTTCCTTGGCGTACTTGCCAATGCCGTGGTTGACCAGGAGCGGAATGTCCTCGCGACGCTCACGCAGGCTCGGCAGGCGGATCTCGACGCCCTTGAGCCGGAAATAGAGGTCCTCGCGGAAGCGGCCCGCCGCGATCGAATCGCGCAGATCGCGGTTGGTCGCGCTCATGAACCGCACATCGACCTTGCGCAGGTCGTTGCTGCCCAGGCGGATCACATCGCCCGACTCGAGCACGCGAAGGAGCTTGGACTGCATCGTGACCGGCATGTCGCCGATCTCGTCCAGGAACACGGTGCCCTTGTCGGCAAACTCGAAGACCCCTTCGCGGTCCCGGTCCGCACCCGTGAAGGCGCCGCGGACATGCCCGAAGAGCTGGTCCTCGAGCAGGCTCTCGGCCTGGCCGGCCGCGTTGAAGGTGACATAGCGCTTCTCCTTGCGCTTGGAGTGGCGATGAATCGCCGCCGCCACGAGTTCCTTGCCGGTCCCGCTCTCACCGGTGATGAGCACCGGGATGTTGGACGGGGCGACTTGGTGGATCGTCCGCAGCACCTGCTGGATCGCAGCCGACTGACCGACGATGCCATCGACGCCGTAAGCCGCATCGAGTTGGGTCTTCAGGCTGCGGTTCTGCTGGCGCAGGGCCACGGTCTGGGCCGCCCGCTGGACCAGGTTGCGGAAGACCACCAGGTCGAGCGGCTTCTCGATGAAGTCGTAGGCCCCACCCTGCAGTGCCGCCTTGGCGGTGGGCACATCGCCGTGGGCGGTCACCAGGATGGTCTCGGCCTGCGGCTGGCTGGCCTTGGCCTGCGCCAGGACGGCCAGTCCCGCATCAGGGCGCTCCATGACCAGGTCGGTCACGATCACGTCGTACATCCCGCCCTGCAGCTCCTCGGCCGCGGCAGCCGCCGAGTGCACGACCGTGCACACATGGCCCGGCTTGCGCAGCGCATCGGCCATGGTCTTGGCGTGCTCGGGTTCGTCGTCGACGATGAGCACCTGCGCGCGCACCGTTTCGTCGTCCTTCGGCATGGGTGGAGTGTATGGACTCCGGCGAGGGACAATCGTCGATGCACGGCACCCGAGCATGCCGATGAACCTCTGTCGGGTGCGCAGAAGGCCCGGCACTTGGGTAGGATCGAACGCCGTCGGGAACGGATGCCCGGCGGTTGCAGCGAAGGCTCGGATCGTGGCTCGGAAGGCGTGGCCAGGAAGGCGTGAATCGCATGCGGAGCGAAGCAGTTGGGCAGTGTGGCTCGGGCACGGCGCCCTCGGCGTCGACCGACCCGGTCTTCGGGGGCAAGCACATCCACTTCATCGGGATCGGCGGCACCGGCATGAGCGGGCTGGCTCAGTTGCTGCATCGACGCGGCGCGCGCGTGAGCGGCACGGATCAGTCCTGGAGCGAGGTGCTTGATCGGCTCGGCGGTGATGGCATCACCGTCTCGGTCCATGCGCAGCCCACCGAACTGCCGGAGTGCGACCTCGTGGTGGCCAGCGCGGCGGTCAAGGATCACCACCCCCTGCTCCAGGCCGCCCGCCGCCGGGGCATCGAGGTCCTGAACTACGCGCAGGCGCTCGGCCGGGTGATGATCGGCCGGACCGGCATCTCGATCGCCGGCACCCATGGCAAGAGCACCACCACCGGCATGCTGGCGCATGCACTCATCACGGCGGGCATCGATCCGAGCTTCATCGTCGGTGCGACCTGCAGCCAGATCGGCGGTGGCAGTCGCGTGGGCGCCGAGCGGATTCCCGCCGGATCGCTCGCAGGCGCGCCGGGCGTGATGGTCGCGGAAGCGTGCGAGTACAACCGATCGTTCCACAGCCACCGTCCCACGCTGGCCCTGATCAACAACATCGAGGAAGACCACCTCGACTTCTACACGGGCGGCTTGGACGAGATCATCGCCTCATTCAATGGGTTCGCCGCGCGGCTTCCTGATCGCACGCAGGGAGGGCGCCTGCTCATCGCACACGAAGGCGCCCATCGCCGCCGCGTGACCGCAGGACTGTCCTGTGCCGTGAGTTCGTTCGGCTTCGCCGCGCTTGCGGATTACCGTGTGCAGTTCGATGCCGAAAGCCGCGAGTGCAGCGTGTCGCACCGGGGATCGGAACTGCTGCGCTGGACGAGCCGGCTCCTGGGCGACCACAATGTGCTCAACTCCGCAGCCGCGGGGATCCTGGCCACCTGGGTCGGTGCCGAACGCACCCGCATCGAAGAAGGCCTGTCGACCTTCGGCGGCGTGGACCGCCGGCTCCAGCACATGGGCGACCGTGCGCCGGCGCATGGCGGCACGGTGCGCGTGTACGACGACTACGGCCACCACCCCACCGAGGTCGATGCGACGCTGCGCGCCATCCGTGCGGGGCTCGCGCCGACGCGCTTGGTGTGCGTCTTCCAGCCGCACCAGCACAGCCGCACACGCCACCTGCTCGAGGAGTTCGCGCAGTCCTTCGGTCACGCCGACATCGTGCTCGTGCCCGACATCTACTTCGTGCGCGACAGCGCCGAGGACGCGCAGAGCGTGTCCAGCGCCGACCTCGTCGCCAAGTTGCGCGAGCGGGGTGCGCAGGCGTGGCACATCCCCTCGTTCGAGGGCATCGTGGACCACCTTGAGCGGATCACGCATGATGGTGACCTGGTCGTCGTCATGGGTGCTGGCCCCGTGTGGGAGATCGGTCGCGATTGGTTGGCGCGAGCGGCCGCCCCCACCGCCGGGTCGCAGCCGTGAGCATGACGATGGATCGCCACTGGACGAGCCTCTTCAGCGACCTTGATGTCCATGTGAAGGCCGATGCCCCGCTGGGACCCCTGACCTGGTTCGGCGTCGGGGGCCGAGCCGACGCGCTGGTCAGGCCGCGCTCGCCCGAGGCACTCGCCGAGCTCGTGCGCCGCTGCGGGCACAACCAGATCCGCATGCGCGTGCTGGGCTCGGGCGCCAACCTCCTGGTCGATGATGCCGGGGTCGAGGGCGTGGTCATCAGCCTGAACGATCCTTCGTTCGCGACGCTTGAGGTGAACACCCAAGGCGGTATCGAGCTCATGAAGGTCGGCGCGGGGCATGACCTGATGAAGCTCGTGACCGAGTGCGCCCGCCGCGGGCTCACCGGGATCGAGGGCATGACGGGCATTCCCGCCCAGATCGGCGGCGCACTGGCGATGAATGCAGGCGGCCGTTACGGCGAAATCGGCGATGCCGTGCATGCGGTGGCGATCGTGCGCCCCGATGGCGAGCTTCGGGTGTACGCCAAGGGCGAACTGCACTTTGCCTACCGCCATGCCACGCTGCCCGAAGGCGTGATCGCCTGGGCCACCTTCTCGATGCGCGAGGAGGATCCTGTCGTGGTGCGCGCACGCGTGCAGGAGTACATGGCCTACAAGAAGTCCGTCCAGCCGATGTCCAACAGCGCTGCGGGCTGCATGTTCAAGAACCCGGTTGATCCGTCGACGGGCCAGCGCGTGAGCGCGGGCAAGCTCATCGACGAGGCGGGGCTCAAGGGACACAGCGTGGGCAAGGCGTTCATCAGCGACCGTCACGCCAACTTCTTCACCTGCCAGCCGGGGGCCTGCACCGACGACCTGCGCGAACTCGTGCGGGTCGCCCAGCGCACCGTGCTCGATCGGACCGGGTTCGACCTGGAGACCGAAGTGGTCTTCTGGAGCCGCCACGGAGATGGCGCATGAGCCGAACGGGCGTGCTGGTCCTGAAGGGTGGCCCGGATGCCGAGCGCGAGGTCAGCCTGCGCAGCGGTGGCCGCGTCGCCCAGGCGCTGCGCGACGACGGGACCTTCGAGGTGATCGAGTTCGCGATCGAGGCCCCGACCGCCCATGAACTCGCGCAGTTGCCGGGCGAGGTGGTCTTTCCCGTGCTGCACGGGCCGTGGGGCGAGGGCGGGCCGCTGCAAGAACTGCTCGAGGCAGCCAACCGACCGTTCGTCGGGTGCGGCTCGAATGCTGCACGCATCGCCATGGACAAGGCCGCCACCAAGACCATGGCCGCACGGGCCGGCGTGCCCACGCCGCGCGCCCGAGTGCTCCGCCAGGGCGACGAACTGGACCTTGAGCCACCGGTCGTCATCAAGCCCAGCAACGATGGCTCGAGCGTCGATCTCTTCGTCTGCAAGGACCGCAGGGCGGTGGACGAGGCCCTGGCCACCGCCTTCACCCGGCGCGAGCACATGCTCGCCGAGGAGTTCATCTCCGGACGGGAAATCACGGTCGGATGGCTCAACGGCCGCGCGCTGCCGATCGTGGAGATCGTGCCTGCCGATGGGCTCTACGACTACGAGGCGAAGTACATCCGCAAGGACACGCGCTATGTGCTCGACCCCGAACTGCCGGCCGGCGTTGCCGAGCGAGCGCAGGCCGCGACCATCGAGGTCTGCAGGGCCCTCGGCTGCCGTCATCTCTCGCGCGTCGATTTCATGGTCGACGATCGTGGCCCGTGGATGCTCGAAGTCAACACCATGCCCGGCATGACGGACACGAGCCTCGTGCCCAAGGCTGCAGCCCATGCCGGACTGCCCTTCCCGGCGCTCTGCCGGCAGCTCGTCGAGTGCGCGTTGGCCGATCGATCGCGACGGCCCTGAATTCTCGCCCAGCCCGCATCGATCGGCCGATAGTCCCCTCCATGTCGCTTCGCTCGTCGTCGTCCAGGGCCCCCGAAGCATCCTGGCGGGCCACCGCCGAGCGCGTCGCCGGCATTCTGGCCTGGGTCGGTTGTGCCGCCGTGATCGTGGTCCTGGCCACGGTGGTGCTGCCGCGGCTGCGAGCCACCGCGTATGGCTCGGCATCCACACGCATCGCCATCCGCTTCCCCAATGCTCCACGCTGGATGACCGCCACCGAGATGCAGCCCATCGAGGATGCGGCCCAATCGATCGTCACCCGCGGCCGCGGTCGGGACATGCTCCAGACGCTGCAGCGCTACCTTGCGTCAACCGGTTGGTTCGAGTCGGTCGAACAGGTGCGCCTGGTCGACCATGACGGCATCGAGGTCATCGCGACCTACGCCACCCCCACGGCACTTGTGGCTGATGGGGGCATCGACCACCTCTGCGATTCGCGCGGCCACCGCATGGCACGCGACTACCGCGCGAAGGATGGACCATCACTCGTGCGTGTGCTTGGGGTGCCCGGACCGACTCCCGCGGTGGCGGCCGCATGGAATGGCCCAGCCCTGAAGGATGCGATCAACCTGCTCCAGACGATCGAAGCACAACCTTGGCGAAGCCAGATCGCGGCAATCGGCGTGGGCCGTCACGCGAAGGAGGGTTCGCTCGAACTCGTCACCACCGGCGGCAGCACCATCGTGTGGGGCAGGGCTCCCTCGGCCGCATCACCGGCGGAAGTGCCGACGGGTCAGAAGCTGGAGTACCTTGCCTTCCTGTATGCCAAGCACGGACGCATCGACCACGGCCACCCCACGAGCATCGATGTCCGGGTGGACTGCGCCAGCGCCCGTTGAGCGCATCGCCACGCCCCTGCCCCGCTGGCTGGCGCTCGCGGCCTTCTGCTGGCTCGCCGCGTCGTGGGCCATCAGCACGGGCTTCATGACCCCATCCACCGCAACGCGCGCGAGCGTGGCCCACGCTGTGCAGACCTTCACGCTGATGGTGGCCGCTGGCGCCGTGGTCGCCTGGCCCCTCGCACGCCTGAGCCTGCGGACGCCGGGCTCCATCGCGAGGGCGGTCCTCCTTGATGCGATCACGATCATCGTCCTGGTGCATGTCACGGTCTTTCCGCTGCGGGCGATCTCCGGATGGAGCCGCGACCGACTGCTCCTTCTGGATGCAAGCCTGATGTCCGCGATCGCCATCGCGGCCAGCGTGCTGCTGGTCGGGCTTCGCACCGATCGAACACTCCGACGAGCGCTGGCCGCCATGGCCATCGTGCTGCTTGCTGTCGGCCCTGAGGCACCGTGGATCGCGCTTGGATTCCAAGCACCAAGCGTGGCTCGCGCCTTGCCGGGTGCACTCTCGGTGGCGTGGTCACTGTCCGACCCGAGCCCTGGCCCGGTGAGTGCTGCCATGACGAGCGATGCGCTGGCGACCGCCATCATCGCCGGGGCCGTGCTCTGCACGGCATGGATATGGTCGCGCCGCGCCGTCACGCTTGCATGACCTGACCGATCGGGCTACCTTTTGGGCATGGAACTCGTGACGCGGGCTGACAAGGAGCGCCTTGAGGCGCAGCTGGCGGCGCTTCGTGCGCTCGACAGGCAGCTCGTGGAGCGCATCGCTGACGCGCGCGCCCAAGGCGACCTGCGCGAGAATGCCGATTACCACGCTTCTCGCGAGGACAAGTCGATCAACGACACCAAGATCCGGGAACTCGAGGCCCGCTTGGCTGGCGTCCAGGTCGTGGACCAGTCGGAGATGCCCAGCGACATGGTCTTCCTCGGCGCTGAGATCACCATTCGCGACGAGGCCTCGGGCCGCGAGGATCGCTACAAGATCGTGAGCAGCCTGACCGACGCGGACGACCTGCCGTATCGCGAGGTCACCTCCACCGGCCCGATGGGCCAAGCCCTCATGAAGGCACGCGTCGGGGACACCGTGCGCGTGAACCTGCCCAAGGGCGAGAAGCGCTTGACCGTGGTGGTCATCCACTGATTGAGTCGCGGCCCCCAGGCCGCGAAGGTTGAGTCGCGGCCCAATGGCCGCGAAGGTTGCGTCGCGGCCCAAAGGCCGCGAAGGTTGAGTCGCGGCCCAAAGGCCGCGAAGGTTGCACGACGACCTCAGGGAGTGCCGCGATCGAGGACGAGTCGCCGCCCGGGCGCGGTCGTCGCGACCTGCTCGAAGCCGTCGGGCCAACGCACGGTGACCTTCACCGGGCCCTTGCCGGGCAACCCCACATGGGCCTCGGGAGAAAAGGTCGATTGGAACGGCCCGCCGCCAGCGAGCCAGCGACGCTGCGAAAGCCCATCCTGCTCGACCGTGATCATGGCCCCGACCGCACGATGGTTGCGCGATCCCCCACGCGTGTCGCGCAGACTCACCACCAGCCAGTCCGCGGTTCCATCATGATCGTTGCGCAGGACGCGGAGCGGACCGTTGAGCTCGCCGATCACCGCATCGAGGTCGCCGTCACCATCCAAATCGCCGAACACCGCCGTGCGATCGCGATGCGGCGAAACCAGCCACGCGGCATCGCTGCGCAGCGGCGAGAACCGGCTCCCCTTGCGCTCGAGCACAAGCCTCGGTTGCGCGTAGTCGCTGTCGAAGGTGGCCTTGGTCGCGTTGGGATAGACATGGCCGTTGACGGTGAACAGATCCTCGTCCCCGTCGTGATCGAGGTCGGCAAAGATCGACGCCCAGCCACAGAGCGAGCGCGATGGTGCACCGGTCCCGTACTGGCTCGAGCGGTCATCCCAGAAGCCGTCGGAACGATTCAGGAAGAGCGTGTTCGTATCGCTCGAGAAGACCGTGGTGTGCAGGTCGGGCCGGCCGTTGCCATCGACATCGCCGAGGGCGACCCCCATGGTCGCCTGCTCGATGCCCTCGAGGTTCGTGTTGCACCCCAGACGCCGAGCCCGCTCGGTGAACCGAAAGCCGCCCTCGTTCACGAGCAGGTGATTCCCGCTGGAGTCATTGCCCACGAAGAGATCGACGAGCCCATCGCCGGTGAAGTCGCACGCGACCACATTGAGGCCGAACCCAGGGGCCACCCCACCGACACCGCACGCGTCGGTCACCTCGGTGAAACGGTCGCCATCATTGCGCAGGACCACATCGCGCATCGGCACGAGGCCCTTCGGACCATTGATGACCGGCTGTCCCTTGAACATCGCCGGCAAGAGCGGCTTGGTGGGGTCATAGTCGACATAGCGAGCGACATAGAGGTCCAGATCGGAGTCGCCATCGAGGTCCGCCAACGCGCACCCCGTGCTCCAGCCACCGGGTCCCGCGGCACCCCAAGCGTCGGTGGCATCGACGAAGCGGCCATCGCCACGATTGAGCCAGAGCGCGTTGCGGCCGAAGCCAGCGATGAAGAGATCATCGCGACGGTCGCCATCGACATCACCGGCCGCAACGCCGAACGACCAGCCGCGGTGCGTGATGCCGCTCGCTTCGGTGATGTCGGTGAAGCGCCATCCACCGTCGTTGCGCCAGAGCCGGGCGCCGGGCCCCTTCGCGGGATCGGCGAGCGTGGCCCCGTTGGGCATGAAGAGGTCGAGGTCGCCGTCGTCATCAACATCGATGAGCGCCAGCCCCCCGCCCTTCACCTCGAGGATCTGCGAACTGGGCTGCGTCCCGCTGGTCATGATGGCCTGGATGCCCGACGAGGCCGTGATGTCGGTGAAAGAGATCGGCTTGGTGGGCGGTGTTGGCGCGGGTGACTGGATGGCGTGGGCCGGGCACAGCACGCTGCCCGCCACGATCATTCGGGCCGTCAGCGCCTGCGCCTTCATGGCTGCGCTCCCTTGGGTGGATCCATGACGCGCCCCATGCGTTCGCGTGCGTTGAGTTCCTCCACGCGCGCGCGGTCGGCCGCCCCGGCATCGCCAAGACGGTCATAGCAGCGCGCAACCTTGGCCCAGACCTCGTAATGGTCAGGCCACGCTCGCAAGGCTCGCCGATAGAGATCGACCGCGTCCTGCACACGGTCCGCACGCAGCGCGAGATCACCCTGACGGGCGAGGATCTTGCCGCGATCGCGGCTGCGCGAGTCCTCCATGCGCTCCGCTTCGGGCAGATACGCCATCGCACGCTCAAGTGCGGCCCCCGCGGCGTCGATCTGGTCCTCGTCGATCTCGACCAAGGCAAGGCCGTACCAGGAGTCGCCCGCCGTCGGCACCGTCGCCACATGAGAGGCGAATGCACCGCGTGCACCATCGAGATCACCGGCGTAGTAGCGCGCCCAGCCAAGGAAGTGCGACACATGGACATGCTCAGGGAACTGCTGCGCTCGCAGCGCGGCCTCGATCGCCCCTGCACCCGCCAGGGCCTGCTCGAAGTATGGCACCGCATCGCTGTAGCGCTTCTGCTTGTGCAGGCTCAGGCCGAGCACGAAGGCCGCACGCGGCTGGTCGGGGTACGCCGACACCAACGCGCGCGCCACGGGCTCGGCCTGTTCGGGATGATTCCGACCGATGAGCTGCAGCGCCACCCGTGCCTGATCATCGCCCGGAGGCGGTGGTTGCACATCGGCATTCGCGCGATTGAGGGCCTCGACGACCTCCGGCGGAAGTTCTGGCTGTGCGATCTTGACCGCTGCGGCTGCCGGATCCCCCGCCTCTGATCCTGAACCGGGCTCGGACCCGGAACGGGGCGGCCGACCCCCGGGGTCACCCGCTGGATCGGAGCAGCCAGCGATCATGATGACCAGGGCGGTGGGCAGAGCGCGCATGGACTCATCCTACGGAGCAGAAATCCGTAGGGTCGACCCGGTTTTTTTGTCCTGAGACTCCCGTTGCGCTTGCTCCAACGCCTCACCCGTTGAATACTTACGCGGGTTCCCATGACGTCCTTTCATGTGTTATTGAAATGTTTGGTTTGGGGATCTACATTGTCAGCGTCCGATCCTGTTGTCCCTGCCGTACTCCGAGCAAGGTTCAGGTCCACAGAGAGGTTCGATCGATGCCACGCATGATGCTTCCCACGGCCACGCTCCTCCTGGTGGTGCCACTCGCGACTGCCCGGGCCATCGACATCCAGCCCAAGGCTGGCGCCCCGCTCGCTGGACTGACTACTGCCCAGTTGGAGCTCTTCTGGGCCGGGCACGAGGCGTACTCGACGCCGATCACGGTCGCGGGCGGTCTTGGCCCAATCATGAACAAGAGCAACTGCATCAGTTGCCACACCAATCCGATCGGCGGCTGGGGCAGCATCGCCGTCAATCACTACGGGATCGAGAAGAAGGGCGAGTTCATGCTGCTCCCGGGTGAGACGCAGTCGCTGCTGCAGACGCTGGCCGTCTCGCCGCTCTGCGCCGAGGTCGTTCCCGAAGACGCCACTGTGTTCATCCAGCGCATCACGAACTCTTCGTTGGCCTTCGGCCTGATCGAGGCGATTCCTGATGCGTCGATCGCAGCGAATGCCGACGCGACCGACGCCAACGCCGACGGCATTTCCGGTCGAGTGCACTGGGTCAACCTGCTCGAGGATCCCACGGGACCGCTTCGCGCCGGTCGGTTCGGCTGGAAGGCCCAGGTCGCGAGCACGCTGAGTTTCTCGGGCGATGCTGCGCGCAATGAGATGGGCCTGACGAACGCCCTCGTCCCCGGCGAGAACGCACCGAACGGCAATGCGTCGATTCTCACGGAGTGCGATTCCGTTGCGGACCCCGAAGACGCCCCCGACTCCGAGGGCTTCCGCTTCATCGACCGCGTGACGCATTTCCAGCGCTACTTGGCCCAACCGCCGCAGACGCCCAAGAGCGGCATGACCGGAGAAGCGGTGTTCAACGCGATCGGCTGCAACGCGTGCCACATTCGCGACTGGACGACCTCGAACTCACCCTCGCTCGAGGACGCGATCCGCAACAAGGCGATCAAGCCGTACAGCGACTTCCTGCTCCACAACATGGGTGGCTTGGGCGACGGCGTCCAACAGGGTGACGCCGACGAGAGCGAAATGCGCACCCCGGTCTTGTGGAACCTGCGCACGCGCGACCCGATGCTTCACCATGGTGCCGCGGCTGGCGGCACCTTCGCGACGCGGGTGACCAAGGCCATTGAACTCCACGGTCCGTTCGGCGAGGGCGCTGCTAGTGCTGCGGCCTTCATGGCACTGGGGGGAACCCAGAAGGCCCAGCTGATCGCCTTCCTGGGCTCACTCGGCAAGCTCGAGTTCGATCTTGATCCCGACAACCAGGTCGATGCGTTCGACTTCACGCTGTTCCAGCCCTGCTTCGCGAACGGAGCGGCATCACCCGATACCAACTGCGGCGTGGCCGACTTCAACCAGGACGGTCTCATCAACATGGTCGATGCCGACGCGTTCATGCAGGCCTACGAAGGTGCTGAGGGCACCGGCGACTGCGACCGGGACGGCCAGATCGACCTGATGGAGATCCTCCTGGGGGCACCCGATGCCGACAGTGACTTCATCCCAGACGATTGTGTAGGCTGCCAAGCCGACTTCAACGGCGACGGCCATCGCGACGGCGTCGATCTCGGGATCCTGCTCGCCGGTTGGGGAACGGCGGCGGCCGATGCGAACGGCGATGGCGTGACCGACGGGGTCGACCTCGGCATCCTGCTTGCCGGCTGGGGCACCTGCGGCTGAGTTCACCGATCCGCTCAGGCTTCACCAGACACGACGGTTCACTACACTGCACCAGGAAAACATCATGAAGACCCGCAGTGTCATCCTCGCCGCTCTCGTGACCGCTTCGGCGAACGCACAGTGGGCGACCTTTCAGAAGCAGACCTCGACCCGCATGGTCGCGAGTGCTTCGCTCATCGTGAACACGAACCTGGAGCACGATTTCGCGGTCGGCGACTTCGATCGGGACGGCGACCTTGACCTGGTGTGCATGCGCAAGTTCCCCGGCTCGGTGCAGGGCGGCTTCCGCGACATCCTGTTCATGAACGAGAGCGGTGTGCTCGTGGACCGAACCGTCGAGTTCGGCTCGGCCGCGGACGCTGTCGGTTCGCAGGGCATGCTCGATCCCACCAACGACCGCGATGTCGAGGCATTCGATGTTGACAACGACAACTGGCTCGACCTGATCACCGTGACCACCATGAGCGATCATGTCAGCACGATGCTCGGCCAACCCCGCGTCTACCGGAATCTGGGCAACAATGCGCAGGGCCAGTGGCTGGGCTTCCGCTTCGAAGACAACCGCATTCCCACCCTGTTCAGCAAGACCGGCGTGGCGGCGAACCCGCGCGCCTGCGACGCCGCGGTGGCCGACTACACCGGCGACGGCTATGTCGACATCTACTTCGTCGACTACGACACGCCCGAAACCGCAGGCCAAACGATCTGCTACGACCTGAACTCCGACGGCGACACCTCGGACTCGGGCGAGTGCCAGCAGTCCCCTTCCGAAGACTCCGCGAAGGACTACGACAACAAGTTGCTCATCAATCAGGGAGCCTCGAATCCCGGCTACTTCACCGACTCCTTGACCACGCGGATGACCGCGTCGCAGCTCGCCAGTGAGTTCGGCAACATGTGCGAGCCCGGCGACATCAATCTGGACGGGCGCATGGATGTGGTCCGCGTGAATACGCTGACCTCGGGCCAGGATGTCGCGATCTTCTACCCCAACGCGACCGGCACGGCCTGGACCAAGGACATCGTCTACCCAGGCCTCGCCCCGTACGGTCTGGGCGTGAATGACCTCAACGGCGATGGCAAGCTTGACTTCATCGTGGCCGACGACGGCCAGGACCGCTACTGCCTGAACTCGGGCAACGGCACCGATGGCCTGGCCAACTTCGTCACCTATGTGATCTCGGGCAGCCCCTCGGAATTCGGCAACTCCATCGCGATTGCCGACCTCAACAACGACGGACGCAAGGACGTGATCGTGACGGATGTCGACAGCGACCTTGGTCCCTTCTGCCCGAGCAGCGGCCGAACGACCAAGTTCTACCGGAACACAGGTTCCGACGGCGCACTGCTCGTCAACGAAGCGAGCACCGTGCCGTCCACCGAGCAAACCGGTTGGACGGATGCTGCGCTCTTTGACATCAATGGTGACGGCTGGCGCGACATCGTGTCGGGTACCTGCGGCGGGATCAACGTCTACATGAACACGCCCCCGATCAACATGAGCTGGTCGATCGTGGGTGACGTACCGTCGACCGTGCCCCCGGGTCAAGCAACCGTGCTGACGGCCAACGCATCGATCCTGGGCGGTGGATCCATCGTGTCGGGCAGTGCGAAACTGTTCAAGCGCATCAACAACGGCGCGTGGTCGGAGTCAGCACTGACGCCGGTTTCGTCAACGCAGTTCCTCGTGAACCTGCCGGGCCTCGACTGCGGTCAGAGCCTTGATTGGTACATCTCAGCGCAGTTGTCGAACACCGGGACCGCGACCTGGCCCCTGCCGGCTGGCGGCGCGACGGCGCCGTTCGGGCTCGATCCGGTTTCAGGCACGGAGGTCATCTATTCGACCGAGTTCGAGAACGGCACCGAGGGTTGGACGATCGAGAACACCTCGGTCACCTTTGGCGCATGGGAACTCGGTGACCCGATCGGCACGAACAGCGGATCGACGCCCGTTCAGCCTGAGGTCGATTACTCGTCGACCGGCGTGAACTGCTGGTTCACCGGTCAGGGAGCGGCCGGAGGCACGGCTTCTGCCGGCGACCTCGACGGTGGCCCCACGACACTCGTCTCGCCGACCTTCACCAACAGCGGTAACGATGTGACCATCTCGTACGCACGGTGGTTCGCCTGCGTCGAACCCACCGCTTCAGAGGTTGACTCGCTGACCGTCGAGGTTCGAGTGGATGGAGGCACGTGGCGTAACTTCGAGACCTTCACGTCGAACACGGGCGCCTGGATCCTGCGGTCGGCCAACCTGAGCTCCGCAATGGCCCCGGGCAACACGCTGCAGATCCGCTTCGTCGCGCGTGACAACCCGAACAACTCCACCACCGAAGCCGCGATCGATTCGGTTCGTATTGAACGTGTGATCTGCACGCAGACCCCTGCCTGCGTCGGTGACCTCGATGACAGCGGTGTGGTCGATGGTGCCGACCTTGGCGTACTGCTCGGCCAGTGGGGCACTGCGGCGGCAGCGGACCTCGATGGCAACGGTCTGGTCGACGGTGCCGACCTGGGCATCATGCTCGGTGCTTGGGGCGCTTGCCCCTGAGCCGAACTCAATGGTGATTCCCCAGCGGCCCCGGCCCTGCGCCGGGGCCGTTTCAGAGTGGGGTCAGCGACCCGGTGCGCGGATCTTGATCGTCCTGCCCGTGCCGTCCACCACGATGCGTGACTCCTCAAGCGCGCCGCTTCCCGCGGGCCACCTGACGCTGATGACGGTCTTGGACTGTCCTTCGGGAAGACCAATCGTGAACGCGGGGTCGCACGCACTCAGGTAACTGCGGGCGCCACTGACGATGCTCGCGGCCGTCGGAGCAGGCACCGACGCGAAGGGCGCCACGGTCACAAGTGCACCGATCCCCTGCGGATTGCCTGGCGGTCCCTCGAGCACGATGCGCAGCCAGCGGTCGTGCGATGGGAGGTCGTTGCGCAGCAGCATCGGCGCGCCGCCGGCCTGCGTCAGGGCCAGATCAAGGTCACCGTCGCCGTCGATGTCGGCGGTCGCCAGACCACGACCCACCACCGGTCGCGCAAGATCACCGATCATGTGGGCGGGAAGTTCGCGCCACAGCGGGCTCGGCGCGCCGGACCCTGCATTCAGGAAGAGCTGCCCGCGCTGGCGCCAGCTCTGGCTTGGCTGCACCCGTGCGATGCGCTCTTCGATGTGGCCGTTGGCCTGCACGAGATCGGCATCGCCATCGAGGTCCATGTCGGCCATGACCAGTCCAAAGGTGAGGAACGCCCGCGACGCCGGACCAAGACCCTCGATGATGGCGTCGTCGCTGAAGGCCATCGTGGAACCACGCTCGACATACAGCGAACTCATCTCGTTGGCGAAATTGCCGATGGCGATCGCCCATTCCTGCGGACGCAACCACGCCGTGTCGATGCCCATGGCACCAGTCGCGCTGCCGTTGCGATCAAAGGCGATGCCACTCGCGCCCCCCACCTCGACGAAGCTCGCGCGGCCCGGCGATCCCTCGTTGCGGAAGAGGAAGTTGGCCACGGTGTCGTTGGCGATGGCCACATCGACCCGGCCATCGTCGTTCCAGTCGCCGAGCACCACGCCGAGCGCCTTGCCCACGGGCTTGCCGGTGCTGGCGTTGGCGACCGTGAAACCGCTGACGGCCGTGGCATCCACGAGGCCCGCCGCGCCATCGTTGCGCAGGTAGGTCAGGTCGACGCCCTCGAACCCCGTGGGCGAGCCGTACGCGCGGCCGAGGCCGGTGAGCCGGTAGTCAACCGCCAGGTCGATCTCGCGCGACCAGCGCACATAGTTGCAGACCAGGAGGTCGAGGTCGCCGTCCTGGTCAGCGTCGAACATCGCCGCGCTCGTACCCCAGCGTGAGGCGCTGGGGACCTTGAGGCGATCCGTGGCATCCTCGAAACGCGGCGCGCCGCCCGGCTCGGTCCGGTTGAGATAGACGGCATTGCGGCCGACCGCGGTCACGAACACGTCGGTTCGGCCATCGCCATCGAGATCGCCGGTCGCCATGCCCATGCCGTAGCGCGGCCCCTCGAGCCCGCTGCCCGTGGTCGCGTCGCGAAACTGGCCGCGACCATCGTTGGTCCACAGCCGCACGCTGTCGTGACCGGGCTCCGGTGCACTGGCGAATGGCTCTCCCTGCCAGCGGCAACCGTCGATCAAGACCATGTCCTGATCGCCGTCGCCGTCGACATCCAGGAATCCCACACCACCACCCATCGTCTCTGGCAGCAGGGACTCGCCGGTCGCGCCGGTCGTATGCGTGAAGTCGATGCCTGCGGCCTTGGCGACATCGGTGAAGGGCACCGGGGCGAGCGGCTGTTCGACCACGCGCGGCAGCGCTGGCGTGACGGGCGTTGGATCGGGTGTGCGAGCCGGAACCGGCTTGCGTGTGAGCAGCCAGACGCCTGTGCCGATCACACCGAGCGCGACGATGGCGACGAGCGAATGACGAGTGGCGCGACCGATGCTGCCATCGTCAGGTTGGGGGCCGGGCGCGGAGTCGGGCATGGCTGCGAGAAGCCTACGCGCACGGGTGCCGAATCGTCACGGATCATCGCATGATCCTTCAAGCGACTCCACGGGAGTCGGCTCGTCACTCCCGGCGCGAGCGGCTGAGCGACTTGCCCGGAGTCGGATCGGCGATCGAAGCCTCGAAGCGTCCCTCCCGCTGCAGGTCGTAGATCACGATCGGCTCCGCAGCGTGGTTCGCCGCCGGGTAGCGCGCACGGGCGGCGGTGATGGCGAAGTCGCGAGCGTTGTCATCGAGCTTGTAACGGGCGTGCTCGGTTCGGGCACGCTCGGCGAGGGCGGAGTCCCCAAGCTCGGTTCCCACCTGCGAGAGGACATACCACGCGCTGGCACTCTCAGGGTCGAGCGTGAGCGCCGCATCGAGGTTGGCCCGTGCGCTGGCGAGCAGGTCACGCGCCTTCCCAGGGTCGGACGCAGAACAAGAACGCGCCCACTCGTACTGCACTTGGGCCAGGTCCACCAGCAGGCGGTCGTCGCGGCTGAAGTCGAAGCCCCGATCGATCGCCAGCGGGAAGGCGCTGGCCTTGACGGCCTCCATGTTGCGCACGGCGGCCTCGAAGTTGCCGTTCTGGCGATCGACCTGTGCGCTGAACCACGCAATCGACCATGGGTACGCGGGTGTGGAGCCCTGTCCAGCACGGCCGAGCGCCGCCACCGCATCGTCAAGGCGCCCCTCCTTCAGATAGGCCCGGGCCAGACCGAGCGCGCCCTCGCCACGACCGAGTTCCTCGACCTTGAGGAAGGCGACCTCGGCACCGCGAAGATCGCCCTTCTGGCTGCCACGATTGCCTTGGCGGAAGAGGCCGATCGCGTAGTCGTACCAGCGCTGCCACTCGGGGAAGGTGGGCGACGGGGCAGCCGGCATGGCGCCAGCAGGCAGCGGCTCCCTTGGACCGCCGGCAGCCTCGCCCGACGGGCGGTCGATGGCTTCCACGGTAGTCATTGGTTCGCTGGCCAAGGGCAGCGTGATGGAGTCCGTCGCGAGCGTCAGCACCGGCAGGGTGTTGGGATCGCTTCCCGGGTAGACGAAGTGCATGTAGGTCGTGTCGAACTTGCGATAGCGGAGCGCCACCTCGATCGTGACCGGGGCGGCCAGGTCGCCGGGCAGCGTCAGACCGAAGTGGGTCACATCCCCGGCCCCGGGCGGGATCTGGTTGTTGTAAAGCGGGACGAAGATGTCCTGCGCATTGCGGCGATCGATGCGGTTGCCCATGCGGTCAAGCATGAAGGAGTTCAGGAACTTGCTCCACGGATCGACGGCGCGCTCCCCGTCGACGCCCCCGCTTCGGCCGATGATCCGGTCACCCGAGCGCACGGTGACATCGAGCCAGACCTCGTTGCTGTCCGCGGTGCCCTGCGTGAACTCGTGGCCGAGCTTGAGGGTTCGGGTGACCACCTCGACCAGCAGCGATTCGCCGGGCGAGACGGCAGGCCGCATGGGATCGAGGGGCGCCTCCAGCGGGGCATCGATGTCAGTGCCCCGACGGATCCCGAAGAGGTCAACGCGCATGGTGCCCTCGAGGAACGCCTCGCACTCGGCCTGCACCGTGTCGGCGCCCGCGAGGCCCGACAGCAGCGGCGTGGCTGGGTTGGCGCTGGCGAAGCCGTGGTCGAGGATCGCCAGCCGTCCGTCGCGAACCTTGGCGCCGAAGTCATCACTCGGTCGCGCCGGCATGTGGCAACCATTGCAGTTCGACTCTGCCTTGGCCGGGTAGTACCAGCTCTCGACGCCGTGACCGCTCACGCCCGAGAGCCGGAACGAGTCATAGTGATTCTGGCCGCGCAACCAGCGATAGTCGTTCACGGCCGCAGGCAGGTTGACCTTGTGGCAGGTGCCGCAGAACTCGGTGCTCTGGTGGACTGCCGGCTTGAGGAAGGTCTGCTTGTGGAAGGCAGGCTTGGCCTTGATGAGCTGGCGATTCACCCACTGCAAGAAGGGGTTCTCGCTGAAGGTGAAGGGATAGTGCTGCGATTCCTCGATGGTGTAGTCCGCGTTGCCGCGCGGCGAATTCACCGCGACGATCGAGTGGCAGGATGTGCACGTGATGCTGGCGGCACCCAGCGGATCCTTCGAGACGTCGTAGTTCGGATCATCGAAGCGCGCGTGCTCAAAGGCACCTGAGAAGAAGGGCACCGGGTCGTGGCAGCCGGCGCAGAAGCGCGCATCCTGCACGGACCCCTCGCGGGCATGCGCCTCGCGGCGCGTCTCGCGGACGCTGAAGGCGTACATCGGGTTGTTGAAGCTGCTGGCGGCGTGGACTGAATGGGCCCACGAGTCATAGGTGTCCTGATGGCACTCGAGGCAGTACTCGTTCATCATCAGGCTCTCGGCGGAGATGAAACCGCCGGACGCCGTGCGCGCAAGGCTGGGCTCGAAGTAGTCGGCGTTGCGTGGGCCGATCGTGGACCACGGCCGTGCATCGGCACCGTGCAGCGCGACCATGGCCACGGCGAAGGCCGCCGCGACGGCTCCCCACCACACGCCGACCTGCCACCTGATGCGCCGGCCCGCGAGCCGGTGCAGCACATAGAGCCAGATCGCAGCAATGGGCAGGACCACATGCAGCCAGTAGACGATGCGCCGCGAGTCGGGACTGCGCAAACCCACATCACGGCCGCCGATCTCGACATTCGTCAAGAGGAATCCCGTGACCAGCACCCCGACCGAGGCCCACAAGAGGATCCACCCCGCACGCACGGCGCTGCGGTTGGGCAGGTCATGCGCATTGCGCAGGTGGACGGCCGCGAACACGATGAAGGGCAGCGTGAACGCAAGACCCAAAAGCAGATGGCCACCGAACATCCACTGGTAGAACTGATTCTGCAGCGACTGGCCCGACGCCCACTCCGCCACCGTGATGCCCGACAGGTAGACGCTGTTGACGACCAGGATCGCAAAGAGCCCAAGCACGACCGACAGGACGCGCGCCAGGCGTGGTGGAACGGGCTGCTTGAGCGGCTTTCCGCCGGGACCGGCCATGGCACAAAGTCTAGGTGCGCCGCCTCCGATCAGCACATCAGGGCATGGCCAGCAGGTCGGGAGTCGATGCTGCCGGCTGGCGACCCACCGCGGCTGGTCGAGCGTGGAGCGGGTGACCCGTGGGCCTCAGCGCCCGCCTTGGAGACGCGTGTTGAAGCGCTCATCCAAGGCTTGCGCGGTCGGCGAGCGGACCGAGCCCCGCATGGGCTGCGGATCAAGCGTCTCGCCATCCTTGGTGAAGAGGTCCATGTCCTTGCACCAGCCATCCAGTTCGAGCACCCAGCAGCGAACGCGATCGGCCCGTTCCGGGGGCGCCTCGAAGGCCAGCTGCAGTTCCTCGCCGCCGGCGATGATCGCGCAGGCATCGTCCTGCGTGGCCGTGAGCGGCAGGCATTCTCCCAGTGCGGTGTACTGCCCCACCTGCACGCGGCAGTCCCACAGGGGCAACGCGCGGGCATCGTCGTAGTGCGGCAGGAATTGCGGTCCGGTGGAGCGGCGCGCGTACCCGCGACGGACGACCACCGAGGAGCGTGGGTTGCACGCCATCGGACTGACCGGGGCTGGCTGGGCCTCGATGACGGCCATCCGATCCCAGTAGATCTGGTGATTGGTCGACAGCCGCAGTGCGGTGGTCCCTGCGGGCAACTCGGGCAACGGCAGCATCGCGCGGCGCGGCATGCCGGCGGGATAGCCGAACTGCTCGGCGACCATGACCCACGCTCCATCTGCGCCGCGGGCTTCGAGCGACGGTGCGCGGAAGGCTGCACCCGCCTGCCACGCCGCGAACATCGTCTGGCAGTACGGGTACTCGACCCATCCATCCATGACGAGCCAGGCATCCTTGAGGGACGCCAGATCAAGACCGAACTCAAGCTCGAACGAATGATCTGCCGTCAAGCGTCCAATCAGACGATGGTCGATCGGACCGGGATCAAGCGCAACGCGATCGGCACGGGTCACGGCCTCAAGCGCTGTCTGCGTGCGCGTGGCGTCGACTCCACCCTGTGCGCGATCGGATGCCTCCTTCCCACCGTGACGGTTCATCACTGCCGTCGGGAGGTGTTCCGTCCGCCAGAAGATCGGTGCCCCCGTCGGCTGCGGTCCGTTGATCCCCATGCGTTCATCGACTGCCATGGACCAGCCAGCGGGAAGGTCGTAGGCCAGCAGCCGAGCGCCATCGATCCAGCAGGCCTCTTCCATGGGTTCGGCGAGCTTGAGGCGATAGACGCCACGGTCTGCAACCAGCGAACCTGGTCCAAGCAGGACATGCTCCCACGGCCGCGGCGGCGCGTAGACGCCGGGCTCGATGAGATAACCAAGTCCACCCACGCCAAGGCAATCCGTGAGGAAGGCATGCTCGCGACCATTCCAGCCAAAGATCACGGGACAACTGCTGATCTGTCGCTGTGTCTCCACCAGCGTGCGTCGCGAGCCAGCCATGAGCCAGAGCTCGCTCTGCGTCACGCCGTCGCTCCAATCGATGGCGAGCGCATCGACATGCGGTGCCGGGCCAAGGCCGATCGAGACTGGCTGCAAGCTCTGGCCCGGGCCCGAACCGATGCGCCAGGTCGTGGTGCTCGACCACTCGTTGCCGATGCGCGCAATGAGCCTCGTGCCGATGCCGCTGGCGTTGGAGCGCATGCTTTGCGCCGGATCGATGCGGCCGCGAGGCTCGACGGCCGCGAAACCGCCACGACCCGAGCCGGGCCCAAAGATGATCGGCGGTCCGCCGGGCTGCGTCGCGAGCATGCTCGGCCCCGCTTCGGGCTTCAGGTTCACGACCGCCCAGGCCGTCGCAGGCTTGGGAGCACGCTCGCTCCAGACCTGCTGACCGGAGGGATCCATCCCGATGAGCGCTGAGCCCTCGCCGCAGAGCACCTCGTGGTGCAGGTCGCCGTTGAGATCAGCAAGCGTGAAGAGGCTGCTTGTTCCGGCAGCCGTGCCGGGTTCGAGCGAGCCCTGCGCGAGCACCTCCCACGGTCCGGACCAGTTCGCACCGCGCTCGGGCGTCGTCGGCGCCAGCACGACGAGCGAACCGCCGATCGTGGGCGCTGTTCCCGGCGCCTGACGCAGCATCACCAGCGGCGTACCGTCGATCGAGCGCTCGGTGCAGGCGATCCACTGCGCCGCGCGGGACTCGATCGCACTGCATCGCGGCTGTCGCGTCCACGACCAGAGGCGATCATTGCACCAGACCGTGCAGCCTTGTGGCCCCGCGAGCAAGAGGTCGACATCGCGGTCGCCGTCGACATCGCCCAGGGCGATCTGCGTCGCCGGCTTGGCCGCATCGCCTTGCAGTCGATCGGTGATCTCGCGCATGGGCGCGCCGTCGATGCCCGCGAAGAGCCGCAGCGATCCGGCGCCATCAAGGAACGCAAGATCAAGGTCACCATCGTGATCGAGGTCGGCCATCACACCATCGCGTGCCGCAGGGATCGTGGTCAGGCCGAGTGCCTCCGTCCGATCCTGCCAACCATCGGCGCTCTGCATCCACGCACGCACGCCAGCAGTGCCCAGAGAGACCAGATCCACGCGGCCATCGCTGTCGAGATCGCCAGCCAGCACACCGAGCACGCTCGGTGCCGCTGCCAAAGGATGTGCGCCATCATGGCTGAAGCCCTCGGCTGTCGAGCGCAGGATCGCGTTGGGGCGCTCGCCCTTCAGGGCGCCGGGAATGATCAGATCCAGCCCACCATCACCGTCCAGATCGGCTGCGCACACGCTCACCCCACCCGAGTCACTCCAGTCGAGCTCGGTGTGGGAGCCTGCAAGCGTGATCGGGGCTGGTGCGGTCAGCACCGGACCGCTGGCGGGCTCAGGCATCGAGGGTGGCGGCAGGATGCACATGCCAAGACGACCCATGCGGGTGTACTTGAACTCGGCAAGCGTGCTGCGCGGGTTCATGGCCAGGCGCTCGAAGGTCTGCATCGCAGCATCGGCGGCTGCCTGGTCACCCGTGCGCGAGGCCATGCGCTGAATGCCGAGCTGCGCGCTGCGGAGGAACGGGTCGAGCTCCGCGGCGCGGCGATACCACGCGAGCGCATCCTGTTCGGCCCCGGTCAGCTCGAGGCACTGCCCGACGTAGAAGCTCGCATGCGGATCGCCCGGTACGGCCTCCGCACAGCGGCGGAAGTGCATCAGTGCCTGGTCCGGTTTCCCGAGAAAGAGCTCGCACAGTCCCACACAGTAGGTCGCAGTGCCCCAGATCTCGACGCCGGGCGCACTGTATGCACGAAGGATCGAGCGGAACTCCTCGATCGCGCGCTCCTGTGATCCCTCGACGGACTGGTTCATCAGCGCAATCGCGGCGTTGGTCAGGCCCCATCGGTTGCCGTGGACCTGTGCGCTGCCTTGGAACTGCAGGCGTGCGGCCTCGAACTCGAACTGCCCCATCAGGCCGATGCCGTGATTGAGCGCACCGATCTGGACGGCACTCAGTGCGGGTTCGTCGGTGGCGGGCTTCGAGCAGCCACTCATGGCCACCGCGATCGCGAGCAGCGCGCCGGCCGCTCGTGCGGCGCGGATCGAGGCGAGCGCTGCCAGCGATGCGATGGCACCCCCCGCTGCGCTCACGGCAGCTCCCGCTTGGCGTGGGCGATGCGCTCGTTGGTCGACTCGATCGAGATCGCGCCGGTGCCCGAGGGCGCCAGGTACGGCCGCTCCATGTACGGGTGCGCACTCGTGCGCAGGTGCGCCCGCATGTCGTGGCCGCGCGAACGCGCGCGTGCTGCACGCAGCGCATCAAGGTCGATCGGCGCCACGACGACCTTCTCGCCGGGACCGGGATCGGCCTGCGCGAGGATGCGACCCTCAAAGTCGACGACCATCGATCCGCCTGGCCAGGAGAACGGCGGATAGTCGCGGAAGCTCGCGCCTTGGTTGGCTGCGACGACATACGCGGTGTTCTCGGCAGCCCGCGCGCGGTTGAAGAGCGTCCACCAGTCCATGGGTTGCGTGGCACCCCACGGATCCATGTAGGCGCTCACGCGCACCAAGACCTCGGCGCCGTTGAAGGCGAGCTGGCGGATCGTTTCGGGGAAGAGCCAGTCGTAGCAGATGGCGCACCCGATGCGGCCGATCGGCGTGTCGGCGACGGGGAACATGGGCAGGTCGTAGTCAGCCAGGTCGTGCGGGCTCGCGTGGACTTCCCACGGGATCCACGGGTTCACCTTGCGGTAGGTCGACAGGATCCCATCCGGGCCGATGAGCATGGTCGTGTTGAAGACCGCATCCGGCCATCGAGGATGCCGCTCGAGGAAGGTCCCGGTCTGGATCCAGCAGCCGAGCTTCTTGCAGACGCGCGCGTAGGCGTCGGTGTGCTCATTCGGCAGCTCGACCGCCAGGTGCTGCTGCAGTTCCTTGACCGTCAGGTAGCACGGCGGCGTGTGCGCGAACTCGGGGAACGCGATCAAGCGCACATCGAAGAACGGCTCGTAGCCGCCGACGGTCGACTCGGCCATCGCGCACATGCGTGCCACGCGATCGGCGATCGCGCTGCGGTGCTTCGGCGACTCGAACGCCGTCTGGATGGCCGCGGCGTGGTACCTCACGCGCGCTCCTCGATCCAGAGCTGCTGGATCGTCTCGAGGATGCGTTCGTTGCAGGGGTGGCCCGGCTGCTCGGCGAATCCGGGCAGTGCCGTGACGAGTGACCGCAGCCGCGGAAAGCTCACCGCAACGGGATCGATGTCGGGGTGGCGGTCAGCCAGCTCCTCGGCGATGCGCTGGACATCGAGCCAATGGAATCCGGCGGCCATCAGTGCGGCACTTCCTTGACGGCGTTGCGGTTCCAGCTCGGCACACGGATGACGATGCGCCCGGCCTTCTTGATCTCGCACTGGCAGGCGAGCCGGCTGTTGCGCTGGATGCCGGGGGCTTCCTCGACGCGGTCGTCCTCGGCCTCGGTCGACTCGCTCAGGCAGTCCATGCCTTCCTCGACATAGATGTGGCAGGTGCTGCACGCGCAGACGCCGCCGCAGGCGTGCTCGATGTTGATGTGCTGGTCAAGCGCAAGTTCGAGCAGGCTCTCGCCGGTGGCACCCTTCAGGTTCCACTCCTTCTGCTCGGTGCCAGTCGCGCCTTCCGGATCCTCAAGGTGGATGGTGACCGGCACAGTGCGCTCACCGCGCGGACCTTCTGATCGCTTGAAGCTCATGGGGCATGAAGTGTAGCCCTGCGCCCCTACCATGGCGGGATGCCCGGTGCGCCCGATCCCCTTGCCCTGACCAGCGTTGCGTTCGTGGATGCCGCCAAGGCGGCGGGCATCGCGCGAGGCGTGGCGCTCGAGGCCTACCGGGCGGTGCATCGGCGCGGCGAGTGGCTGCCGTGGATGGCTCCCCCGCCGCCGGCGCCCGTGCGTGAACTCATCGATGGCAAGACGGTCAAGTTCCTGCTGGCAGTCGAGGGCGACTACGAGACCGAGAGCGTGGTGATCCCCATGCCGCACCGCACGGGCTGGTTCAGCCGCACGCTCTGCGTGAGCAGCCAAGTCGGGTGCGCGATGGGCTGCCGCTTCTGCGAGACCGCACAAATGGGCTTGCTGCGCCATCTTTCGGTGCGCGAGATCGTGCAGCAGGTGCATCAGGCGATCTTCACGGTCGCCAACCCATGGGATGACGAACCCGCGACGGCCGGCCCTGGGCGCGCGCCGGCGCCGGCCTTGATCGGCGAGGGCGAGACGAATCCGCGCGGGCCGGGGCACGGGTTCCCGGTGAAGAATCTCGTCTTCATGGGGATGGGCGAACCGATGGACAACATCGAGGCGGTGCTCGGCGCGATCCGCATCATTGCGGACAAGAACGGTCCCGGGCTTGCGCCTCGGCACATCACGATCTCGACCGTCGGTCGCACCGATGGGATCCGTCGACTCGGCGAGTTCATCGGCGAGCGTGGGTTCCACCAAGTGCAGCTCGCGGTCAGCTTGAATGCACCCAACGACGAGGTGCGCAGCTCGATCATGCCCATCAACCGTGCCGAGCCGATGGCCACGCTGCGCCAGGCGATGGTGGAGTTCCCCAAGCGGCCGAGCGCGGCGCTGTGCGTGGAATATGTGCTGATTCCCGGCGTGAACGACTCGATGGCTCACTGCGACGAGGTCTGCGCGTTCCTGAAGGGCATGCGCTGCAGCCTGAATGTGATCCCCTACAACCCGCGGCGCGACAGCCCGTGGCCTGCGCCCACGGATGAGTCCGTGGATGCGTTCGTCAACCGCGCCGTCGCCAACGGCCAGTTCACCAAGATCCGCGGCACCAAGGGCCGCAGCGCGATGGCTGCCTGCGGCCAGCTCGGCAACGAGCAGATCCGCGCCCGCAAGCGGGT
>VGYB01000023.1 GCA_016873115.1 Planctomycetota bacterium
GGCCGTTCATGGCGACGAGCGCCACGCACCCCAGGCAAGCCAGCAAGAACGCCCACCGAAGAAAGTACATTTTTGTTTAGCCTAACGTAAAGCTAACCGGCACGACGCGGAAGGGCAGCCAGGCCCGGTCGGCGAAAATGCACCGGGTGCCGCCGACCGGGCCTGGCTGCCCTGCCGTGGCGTGTCCGGTTGAGCGCCATGTTAGGCGACGATTCGGCGATGAGCCCAAGATCAATTGCGGCCAGGGGGCGAAAGCTGCTCATACTGCGTCTTCAAACCGTCCATCTCTCGAACTTGCTTCGCCGTCAGCCGAATGGACCAACCTTCGTCCGTGCTTGCGGCCGTCTTGAGGACGACTTTTGCGACGTTGCTGTAGTCAGGTGGGTAGACGTACGCCGGCCCTCTCGACGTGTGCGCCGCGTACACGGCATGCGAAACGCCTCGCCAGACGCTCCTTCGTTCGACGCCAGTGATTGCATGGATCCTTGGGGCTGGAGGCCACTCGCCCTTGCTGATTGCGAGCAGCTGACGATTGCATAGGGTCGCCCCAACATGCTCAGAGATCTTGAGGAGTCGTACTCCTCGCGGACCCAGATGCTGCTGCTCAAGGGAACTCTCAACTTCTGGCGACGAGCGCCTCAAGCGACCCGAAATTTCTTGGTCCTCCCCGTCTCGATCGCAAACCCATTCAATTAGGCGCCTCGTGCTGAATGTGTCCGTTAATGAGGTGCAGGAGAGATCGTCCGTTGAACAGAACTTCCACCTTCCTGCACCGAGGAAGCAAACGGATTCGGTCCAACGTCCTTCGTACAGGATGTACCAATCGGAGGGTGTGCGAGTTGCCATTCGTCGCCTAACAGGTGAATCTGCGGTTTTCACGAGAACCGCCTGCCTGCGTCAGGATACCCGTTCCGCAGAACAGTCAAGAGTCTTGTGTTCTCCCGTCCAGTTCCCGCCTCGCCCATCCAAACGGAGACGGGCGAGGGAGGCCGACGCATCGAGAGTCGCGTGACGCCGCGAGGTAGGACCGCATCGCATCTCGGACGGCCTCGGGTGCATCGGAGTTGGGAACATGACCCGCATCGGGGAGCGAAACCACCGTGGGCCTCCTCTCGGCCTTGCCGCGGACGATCTTGCGGCCGAAGTTGATCGCGGCCAAACGACTCGCCCGTGCGCTGCTGGTCATGTCAATACGATCTCAGCGAGCTCGCCGAGCATCGATGCCCGGAGTGCGGCCGGGACTTCGATCCGAACGATCCCGCGACCTTCGACGCCGGTGGCATGCGGCCTGGAGAGAGCAAGGCCTTCCGCATCGCGGTTTGGCTCTTCGTGATCCTGGCCATCCTCGCAGGGATCGTGTCGGATCGCGTCGGATTGCGTCTACTGGGCGCTTTCAACCGGCCTAGGCAACTACAAACCCCGACGATTCGCGGCAGGGCGTGGCGCATCAAGGAAAGACTGCATCGCATCGCGAACAGCCTCGGGTGCATCGGAGAAGGGGACATGCCCGGCATCGGGGACCACGACCACCGTGCTCAAGCGGATCCCATCGCCGAAGACGTGGGCCATGCTCGGATCGGTCACGCGGTCCTCGGCGCCGTAGAGCACGAGTGTCGGCGCAAGCACGCCGCCAAGCTGGCCATCGAGCCCGCCCGTGAGGAATGGTCGCAGCGCCGCCAGGATCCGCAAGGTCGATGGTCGCAAGCGCTGCGCACGATCGACCATGGCCCTCATCAGGGGTTCGGGGACCGGTGGGGGATGCTCGAACACCAGCCCCATGATCCGCACCAGATCATCACGCGACTGGATGTCGAGCGGATTGGCACCAGTGTCGGCGAGCTTCATGAAGTCGTTGAGCACCGGCGGCGTCACACCGGCCGGGGCGAGCAGCACCAGCCGGTCCACACGCTCAGGGTGCGCGATGGCGTAGGCGGTCGCGAGCGCGCCGCCCATGCTCGTGCCGCCTAGATCCATGTGCTCGATCCCCAACGCCGCGCGCAACAGGTCGACCTGCTCGACATACCACGCCACATCCGGTGTGACACCATCGGGCAGCGGATGGTCGCCAAACCCAGGCAGATCCGGCGCAATCACGCGTTGCCCCGGACGCATGGCGGCAAGAAGCGTCATCGCTTCCTTGCTCGTGCCGAAGCCGTGCAACAAGAGCAGCGGGGGAAGACCCGGCGAACTGCCGTCGGCGCCGCGTTCCATCACGGGCCAGTTCTGCTCGCCAACGACGATCGAAGTCGTCGACAGGCCAAACGCCAGGCCACTGAGCCGCCGCACGGTCCACTCGAACCCCGCAGGCCAATTCCAGAGCGCCACGAGTCCGACGACGATGGCCACGATGGGTGCGAGCAACGCGACCAGGATCTTGCGACGCATGACGAGATCCTAGGGGCGTGATGCGGGGGGAGTTCGTTCGAGCCACCCTGATCCCACGAGCTCGTCCGCGCGCTCACGGAATCGCTCCGGTACGGGCATGGTCACCCTCGCACGTTCACCGGTCACGGGGTGATCGAACGCGATCGAGTGCGCGTGCAGGAAGAGCGTGACCGCCTTGTCCCGAAGGGCACTCGTGTTGGGTGGCAGGAGGCTTCGATACACACGGTCCCCGAGCACCGGCGCGCCGAGCCATGCGAGATGGGCGCGGATCTGGTGCAGGCGACCAGTCTCGATCGAGATCGAGAGCACCGCATGCTCGCCCTTGGCGGCCAGCGTCGTCCAGTGCGTGATCGCCGGCTCGCCCGCCGTCGCGATCACGCTGACCTTCGTGCCACCGCGCAGCGTTTCGGCGAGCGGTTGCCGGCATGTGCCGTCCTTGTGGGGGAGCCGACCCTGCACGACGGCCAGGTACGACTTGTCGATCGTGCGCCGCTCGAACTGCCTTCGGATCCCGTCGTATGCGGCAGCCGTGCGCGCCACGATCACGCATCCGCTTGTCTCTCGATCAAGCCGATGCAAGAGACCCCAGTCGCGGTCGTGCCCAAGTCGCTCGAGCGAGCGCCCATCGTGAGCGAAGAGCGCATTCATGAGCGTGTCGCGCTGGTGACCCATCCCGGGCTGCGTCGGCATGCCGGCAAGCTTCGCGGCGACCATCACATGCTCGTCCTGCATGAGCAGTTGCAGGTCGAGTGCCGGATTGGCGACCGGGGGTGGTGGCATGCCGCTATCTTCGCGCAAAGCGCGCACTCGCGCACGACCCGCCATGCCGCACACGATCCATCCTCGGCTCGCCGCCTTCGGCGAGAGCATCTTCACGACCATGAGCCGGATGGCTGCCGAGCGCAAGGCCGTGAACCTCGGGCAAGGGTTTCCTGACTTCGACGCACCCGAGATCGTGAAGAAGGCCGCCATCGACGCCATCACCGCCGGTCACAGCCAGTACGCGCGCGGGGCGGGCCTGCCGCACACCGTCGAGCGCATCAGCGAGCGCATGCGCACGACGCATGGCTTCGCGCCCGACCCGATGGCTGAGATCACGCTCTGCGCAGGCTGCTGCGAGGCACTCACAGCCACGATCCTCGGCCTGTGTGGCATCGGCGACGAGGTCATCCTGCTCGATCCGTGCTACGACTCGTACGCCGCAGCGGTGGCGATGGCCGGTGCGACGGCCGTGCGCGTGCCGATGCAGGCTCCGGGGTTCCGCATCGAGCGCGATGCGCTTGCCGGTGCCATCACGCCACGCACCAAGCTCATCCTGCTGAATTCGCCGCACAATCCGACCGGTCGCATCGCGACGGATGAGGAGCTGCGCATCGTGGCCGAGCTCGCCATCGCACACGACCTGGTGGTGATGAGCGACGAGGTCTACGAAGAGATCCGTTTCACCGCGCCGCATCGATCCATCGCGTGCCTGCCGGGCATGCGCGAACGCACCGTGATCGTGACCAGCATGGGCAAGACCTTCTCGGTCACCGGTTGGCGCCTGGGCTGGGCGGTGGCGCCCGCTCCGCTGACAGCCGCCGTGCGCGCCACGCACCAATTCCTGACCTTCTGTGCGCCAACGCCCTTCGTGCACGCTGCCGCAGTTGCCATCGACACGCTGAGTGATCCCAACGGATACGCCGCAGCGTTGCGGCGCCTCTACACCGCGCGCCGAGCGATCATGCACCGTGAGCTCTCGAGCGCAGGGCTCGATCCGCTCTGGCCAGAGGGCGCGTATTTCATGCTCGCCAGTGTGGAGCCTTGGGGGTTCACCGACGATGTCGAGGCTGCGACCACACTGGTCCGCGAGGCTGGCGTGGCAGCGATTCCCTGCTCAGCGTTCTACGACACCGCGCATGCCGAGCGCCGCTATCTGCGCTTTGCCTTCTGCAAGCAGGAGTCGACCATGCTCGAGGCCGGCCGTCGGCTCCGGGCCTGGGCATCCCGGCGCAAGCGTTGAGTCGGTTATTGCGCCAGAATCAGCACGCGCCGCAGCCATCAGCGCGTGACCCGGGGGCATGACGCCGGCGGGGGCTTGCACCGTGCTTCGGAATCGATATGCTTGCCGATTCCCCACTCCTGACCGAGGATTTCACCGTGTACGCGATCATCGAAGACAGCGGAACCCAGATCAAGGTTGCCAAGGGCGATGTGGTGCAGATCGATCTGCGCGAACTCGCCTCGGGCGGCAAGGAACTCACCTTTGACCGCGTGCTCGCGGTCAACGCCGGCGGCAAGGCCATCATCGGCGCCCCGTACGTGAAGGGGGCTTCGGTCGTCGCGACCGTGCTTGGCGAAGAGAAGGGCGACAAGACCATCGCCGTGAAGTACAGCCGCCGCAAGGGCTACCGCAAGAAGATCGGCCACCGCCAGGGCTTTCTGAGCGTGCGGATCGAAGACATCAAGGCCTGATCTGGCACCGTGGGTGCCGCGGCAGCGATCGGTCCTGAATCCATCGAAAATCCTCGCGCCCCGTCGCACTTCTGCGGCGGGGCGCTACTCTTTGCACTTGGTCAGGCGATCGCTCGCGGGGCAACCCGCGGGAGGAAAGTCCGAACACGACAGGACACGATGGTGGCTAACGGCCACCGACCCCGGCGCAGGGGTCAGGGACAGTGCCACAGAAAACAAACCGCCACCGCAAGGTGGTAAGGGTGAAACGGTGCGGTAAGAGCGCACCGCTCCTCTGGTGACAGAGGAGGCAGGGCAAACCCCATCGCGTGCAAGCGCAAGCAGCCCCCGCCGCAAGGCACCTGTGGTCCGCAGGATGGGGCGGGTTGCGTGCTCCGAGCTGTCCGGCAACGGCAGCCTGAGAGAAATGATCGTCACCCGCAAGGGACCAGAATTCGGCTTACGACCAGACCTGCGCCGCATGGGCCAACGCCCATGCCATGGTGACGACGCGTGCACGCGCGGTCGGAAGCCGGGCTGGTCATGGTTCTCCGGATGCCGGGCAGGTGGCCGCGAGAGCCCTGCAGGGCCACCATCGGCATCCACGGGCCGTGTGCAGGTCCATTCAAGGACAACGCGTGGGGACCCGCCCTCCTAAGTTTTTCCCTGAACTGAACTTGCAAGAAGGGGTCGGCGTACAAACCCCGTCACCAAGTTCCGTGTGATGTGCGCGGGCTGGTGTGCCGAGTACCACATGTTGTGGACGGTGTCCGAGAATGACGCAACAGATGGGCTGAAATCAGCAGAATTGTGTTGAGTCTGGTGCCAGACTCGGAAACAATCTCCCCTCAATCCAAGGGCGATCAGCATGCGGTGGCTAGCCTCGCCCTCGGGTGCCCGAACTTGGGCTGTACGACGGAACTCCCATGAGCATCACCCCCAAGACCAACAGCATCCAGACCTACACCTCGCTGCTGTACCGCAAGGCGATCCACCCTGAGTTCTTCGGCATCGAAGGGCGCAACCGGATCGAGCACTGCGGCATCGAGGTCGAGGGCTGGATCTTCAGGGGCGGCCACTGCGCCCGTTTCGCCTTCGGCAATGCGGTCCTCGTTGAGGCTGTCGTCGAGAACCCGCAGACCATGCCTGAGCGCGGCCTGATGGCCTCGCTGCTCTGCAACGGCGAGCGCGACCATGAGGAGCGCCTCTCGGATGACGCCATGTTCATGACGACGATCCAGACCGAGACGCTGAGCGAGCATCTTTACCTTGGGACCTACAAGGAAATGGTCGCTCACGCCCGCGAGAACGATTCGCTGGCCAGCATGTGGACCGACGAGGCCGGCAAGCCGAACCTTTCACTGCTTGATATGCAGCGTCTGGGCAGTGAGTTGCACATCCAGGGTTACCACCTGCGCTCGGACTGCTCCATGGTGCTGCGCACGCAGTCCATGTTCCAGGTCGCGCTCAACGGCAAGAAGCTCGGCTGATGCACGGATCCCGGCTCGCGGCGCAGCAGCGCGCCATGGACCGGGCATTCGGCGTCGATTTGCTTGATCACGCGCAGACCGTCCAGGCGATCGCAGCGCCGGGGCCCAGCGCCGGTGGCCAGGGCGCTCCATCCTTGCCCAAGCCTCGCCCCCTTGCTCCGCTTGGCTCACCCACCAGCGGTGCGGCGGCCGCTCCTCGAACGCGCCCCGGCTTGGCCGCATCCATTGACGCCGTCGGCATCGGGGGTACCGGCCGCCGTGTCGAGTTGCAGGGTGAGCGCCCGGCACTCCTGGACGCGCTGCGCGAACGGCATGCCCGGGAGTGCCCGCACTGCACCCAGGCGACTGGCCACACCAACCTCGTCTTCGGCGAGGGGGCACCCGATGCCTCGCTGGTCTTCGTTGGTGAGGCTCCAGGCGAGACCGAGGACCAGACCGGCCGGCCCTTTGTCGGCAAGGCGGGGCAGAAACTCGACGAGATGATCGCGGCCATGAAGCTCCGGCGGGAGCAGGTCTATATCGCCAATGTGCTCAAGAGCCGACCGCCCAACAACCGCACGCCGCTGCAGAGTGAGGTCGATGGCTGTGGTCCGTACCTCATCGAGCAGTTGTGCATCCTCCGCCCCAGGGTGATCGTGACGCTTGGCGGGCCGGCCGCCAAGCTCCTTCTGGGTACCGATGTGGGCATCACCCGCCTTCGGGGTGCCTGGGGTACCTGGCAGGCTCCGGCATGGACCGGGCTCGACCTTGCGGTGCCGGTGATGCCGACATACCACCCCGCGTACCTGCTGCGGAACTACACCGCGCAAACCCGTGGCGAAGTCTGGGCCGACCTTCAGGCCGTCATGGCCCGAGGCTGCACCTAGAACCGGGGGCTCAGGCAACTCCAAGACGGCCGATGCAATGGCCTGCCATGGCCCGGGTTGTGGCTGATTTTTAATCAAGACGGAACCGAACTGGCGGATGCGGCGGATAGGCCACATGGAGGGATGGAAAAGGGAGCGGCACCAGTCCTTGAGGGAGGACCGCCGCGTCGGGAGAAGTCTTCGTTTGGGTCGTGTTCCTCAAGCTCACGACCCACGGCTTGACGCCACTCAAGCCCCCCACGAGGAGCCTGTCGATGCTTCGCGCTCGATAGGCTCTTTTCCTTTTTGGTCGCTCATCCAACCTGACACGCGTTCGGCCAGGCAGCGGGGGCTGGCCGAGCCCGAAGGGCGGGGCCGCGGGGCAAACCCGCGGGTCAAGCCCGCAGGTTGATCCTCACTCGCAGCACGCGAGCACGGCGTGGCTCACGAGCATCTGGCGCTTGTCATCGGTGACTTGTCGGTAGTCGAGCAGTTCCAGGCCACCCTCGCAGGATGCACGCATTGCCGACAACGCGCCGACGATCATCCAACGCTGGGCGTTGTCCCGCCGCAGGGCTTCGATCAGTTCCTTGCCGCCTCGGTCACCGCGGATGAAGAGCGCCAGAAGATCGCGGTCGCGCTTCTCGATGGCATCCTGGTGCTGCTCGTCGATCGGCGCGGGAGGATCACCGAACTGGGCGCCCACATGGCTCAGGTCGCCGCTGGCGACGATGAGCGTGCGTCCGCTCCAATCGCCAACGAGATCGGTGAGCGCCGAGCAGAATTCGGCATGCGACACACGCGCCCCGTCGTCGGAAAGCAGGGGATTCAGCGGGTTCGGCAGGAGCACTGCGACCACCGGCACATCACCGAGCACCAACTGCAACCAAGGCAATTGGACTTGAACGGTGGCATCGGTGAAGAAGTCGAGTTCATCCTTCAGGAGCCGCTCGCCCAGCCGCGAAACAAGGCTGTTGATCGCCGATGCATCCGTGCGCACCACGCCAAGCGGCGTTTCGAAGCCATGGCGGCTCATGACGACGCCGTCACCGAGGCCAGAGAGGTTGCTGCCGAGGATGACGATGCGATCAGGCCTGGGACCCTTGGCGACTGACTTCCACGCCATCGCGTAACTCTCCGATGCCTGTCCGTAGGCCATGCTCGGGACCACGAGCCCGGTGATCGGGGACTCGAGTTCTGGATCCTCCACCTCGCTGAGTGCTCGCTCAAGGTTGGCCTTGGCTTCAGCCGCATCCTTGCCCGCCATCGCTGAGGCGCCGATCGGGAAGTGGCCCGCCGCGGCCACGCGCTCGAGCACCTGCTGTTCGAACCGCTCGGAGGTCGGTCCCCACAGAAGTCCGGAGTCGTCCAATCGCTGCACCAGTTCCTGGAGGAACTGCTTGGGGGCCTTGGTCTGCTCCGAGATTTCGTCGAGCGTGCGCTCGCCCTGGAAGAGCCCCAGCAGGGGAAAGACCTGCGCCGGGATGACCAGCATCTGCTCGGTCATCGGGACGAGGTTGCGTAGCGCCACCATCTGCTGCCCTTCCTGAGTGCCGGCAAGGGGCTGGAACGGGCGGATATGCGGACGTTGGAGGTGGTCCGGGGTGGCGGGGGCGCTCATGGGGGGTGGAGCATACTGCGCCCTCGCTCAATTCTCTTGAACTCAGTTCGCTCCGTGCCGATAGTCAATGGTCGCCGCGGACACCCCGGGCGGGTAGAGTGTGCGATTCCCACGACGGATTCAGGAGACCATCCATGAAGTTTGCCTTACCAGTCTTGTTGGCCGCAGCGTTGGCTGCCGTCGCGCTTGGCCAGGTACCCGAGACAACCAAGCCCGTTCCACAGCCGCCGCCAGCCGACGCGCCCAGCTTGGATACATCGCCGCAGGCGTTACCGTCGGACCTGTTGAACACCACCCGCAGGGTGCAGGGCACAGCGATCAAGCCCACCGAGGGCGCGCTCACCGGTCCGCCGCCGATCCGCTTTGAGCCCGAAGTGCTCAATCTTGGCGAAATGCAGGCTGAGGTCCCCAAGACCGGGAAGATCAAGATTTGGAACATCACTGACAAGCCGATCAAGATCACCCGCGCCATCCCCGGGTGCGGCTGCACCACGGCGCAGGCACCGACCGATCCGATCGAGCCAGGCAAGTTCGCGGAGATGGACATCACCCTGAAGCCCGCCTCCAAGCAGGGCATCAAGCTGAGCAAGAAGGTCACCTTCCAAATCGAGGGTCATGCGCCTGTCGTGTTGACCGTCGAGGGTGATGTTGCTGCCTATGTCACCATCTCGCCCGACATCATCGACGCCCCCAAGGACGAGGCGCTCCAGTCCACTGACACCCAGATCCGTCTTGCGTCCGCTGATGGTACGGCGTTCAAAGTGACCTCGGTCAATCCGCCGATCATCAAGAATGTGCCCGAGGCTGCGGGCACCGAGGCCCTGCTCAAGGTGGACTGGCAGAAGTGGCAAGAGATGGGTCGCACGATCAAGCTCACCTTCACGACCGATCACCCCAAGGCGCAGACGTTGAGCGTGATGGTGAAGCGCCCGTTCAACGCCGCCGATGCTGCAATCGCCAAGGCCCCGTTGGCCGCGAAGCCCATGAGTTCGCTCATCATGGCTGCGCGTGACGGCGATGCAGCCAGGATCAACGCGGAACTTGCCAAGGGCGGTGCGCTGGTCGACGAACTTGACACGGGCAGCGGCCGCACTGCGCTGATGTGGGCTGCCAAGGGCAACAAGGTCGATGCCGTCAACGCTTTGATTGCGGGCCACGCGAATGTCAACGCCAAGGACCGCACCGGCAAGACGGCGCTGACCATCGCTGCAGAGAGCAAGTCACTCGATGCAACCATGCTCCTGCTCGGCAACGGCGCCGATGTCGCCGCGCGTGACCAGATCGGTGGAACGCCGCTGACCTGGGCAGCGGGCTTGGGCTCGGTCGAGACGGTCGCCGTGCTCGTCGATGCAGGTGCCGACATCAATGTCATCGATGCCAACGGGCTCAGCCCGCTGCTCTGGGCCGCTGGCATTGGCAGCTCCGAGACCGTCAAGTTCCTGCTCGACCGCAAGGCGAACATCGCGGTCGCCGACAACATCACCGGTGATACTCCGCTCATGCGTGCCGCTCGCAGCGGCAAGCCCGACAGCCTCAGGCTCCTGATCGGCGCCGGCGCCGACGTGAATGTGGTCAACAAGCAGGGCCTCACGCCGCTGCTCGTGGCTGCACAAAGCGGCACGCCGGAGAAGGTCCGCATGCTGCTGGACGCCAAGGCTGACAGCGCTGCCAAGGGGCCGCTCGGCAAGACGGCGCTCGAGGTCGCCAAGGCGCGGTCGGATGACAACGGCAAGGCCATTGCGGCCATGCTCGAAGCCAAGTGACGCCCGTGGGCTGAGTCGGCCAAGGGGCCACCTCGCCAAGGATCGAACCCAGAGGCCGCCCTGTACGGGCGGCCTCCTTTCGTTCCGGCGATGCACCGCCCGGCAAGCCACCGCACGCCGCAATGACGCCGCTGCATTCCCTAGACTCGGGGGCATGAGCACTGCACTTGAGCGCGTGATCGATGCCTCCCGCGAAGCGTCCCTCCTGGAGTCGACCTCCAGCATCCTGGGCTGGGACCAGGAGACCATGATGCCCGTCGGCGGCATCGAGCTTCGCTCGAAGCAATTGGCCCAACTGGCCCGCATGCGCCATGAGCTCTTCACCTCCAAGGCGATGGGGGACATGATCGGCTCGGCCGAAGGCACGGTCGGCAAGGGATCTGCCGAGGCCGCGCTCGTCCGTGAACTGCGTCGCGACTACGACCGGGATACGAAGCTCCCGGCCACGCTGGTCGAGGAGCTCGCCAGCGTGAGCAGCAGCGCGCAGCACGAATGGGCCGAGGCCCGCAAGGCAAGCGACTTCAACCGCTTCCGCCCCTGGCTCGAGCGGCTCGTGCACCTGAACCGCGAGAAGGCTCGTTGCTACGGCGTCCCCGCTGGGGGCGAGACATGGGATGCCCTGGCTGATGGCTACGAGCCCGGGTGCCGCGCTGCCGACGTGGAGCGCGTCTTCCGCCCGCTGCGCGACGAACTCACGGGGTTCATCGACCGGCTGATGGCGAGCCCGACCAAACCGAGCAACCGCTTCAACGAGACGGCGATCCCGATCGATCGGCAGGAGCGTTTCGTTCGCTTGGTGGCCGAGGCGATTGGCTTCGAGTTCTCGCGTGGGCGGCTCGATCGCAGCACGCATCCCTTTTGCGGCGGCAGCCATTGCAACGATGTTCGCATGACCACGCGCTACCTCGAGACCTGCGTGAACGACGCGCTCGGCAGCACGATGCATGAGGCCGGCCACGGCATGTACGAGCAGGGCCTTCCGGCGTCGTGGATCGGCACGCCGCTCGGACAGGCCGTGTCGCTCGGGATCCACGAGAGCCAGAGCCGACTCTGGGAGAACCAGGTCGGGCGCAGCCATGCCTTCTGGTCCTGGGTAGCTCCGAAGTTGCCTGAGCTGCTTGGCGATGCGGCCCGCGGCTTCTCGCTCGACGAGCTCTACGGTGCCGCCAACATCGTCGAGCGGGGCTTCATCCGGGTCGAGGCCGACGAGGCGACCTACAACCTCCATGTGATGGTGCGCTTCGAGATCGAGCGCAAGCTGATCGGGGGGCAGATGGAGGTCGCCGACCTGCCGTCAACCTGGAACCGGCTCTACCGGGAGATCGTCGGCGTCGAGGTGCCTGATGACCGACGCGGCTGCCTGCAGGATGTGCACTGGTCGATGGGTGCGTTCGGGTACTTCCCGACCTACACGCTCGGCACGCTGTATGCCGCCCAGTTCTTCGAGGCGGCAACCAAGGCGATGCCGGGGCTCGAAGCGGGGATCGTCCGCGGCGAGTTCAAGCCGCTGCTGGCGTGGCTCAAGACGAACATCCACGCACACGGCCGCAGATACCTGCCAGGGGAGCTCTGCGAGCGCGCGACGGGCAAGCCGCTCTCGAGCGAGCCGTACCTGGCGTACCTCAAGGGCAAGCTCTCGCCGCTCTACGGGCTCTGAGCAGCAGCGTGATCAGGGGAGCTTCGGCGGGCTTGGTGGCGGGGTGGTACCACCCGATGCGACCGGCTCCCCGACCCGACCCCGGCCCGGAATGCGGCCGAAGAAGGCGAGCCCACAGGCAACCAGTGTCCAGAAGGGCACGCTGCCCACGATGGGCAGCGCTTCGGCGATGAAGACCGGCAGCAGCACCATGGGCCGGCCGAGCACCAGCCACAGCAGGACGGCCGTGACGATGTCAATCCCGATCACGATGGGTGGTGCCCAGGTGAAGATCGCGTTCACGATGTCACTGACGACGGCGATCGCGATCGCGGCGATGCGCCGTGGCCACGAATAGGGCACCGAGAGTGGGGTGTTCGCTCCATCGTCCATTTCGGATAGCCTCGCCGGACTCGGCACTGCCGAGCCCGGACCAAGCCTACCAATGCCCGACGCCTCGTTCATCCGCAACGTTGCCATCATCGCCCATGTCGATCACGGCAAGACCACGCTCGTCGACTCCATGCTGCATGCTTCGAGCGCCGCGCGCGAGGTCGAGGGCGAGTGCGTGATGGACTCCAACCCGCTCGAGCGCGAGCGCGGGATCACCATTCTGGCCAAGAACTGCGCCGTCGACTACACGATGCCCGAAGGGCCGCACCAGGGCGAGCGGATCCGTGTGAACATCATCGACACGCCGGGCCACGCCGACTTCGGCGGCGAGGTCGAGCGCGTGCTGCGCATGGCCGACGGCTGCCTGCTCTTGGTCGACTCCCTCGAGGGGCCGATGCCGCAGACGCGCTTCGTGCTGCAGAAGGCGCTGGAGGTGGGCCTGAAGCCCATCGTCGTCGTGAACAAGTGCGACCGCCCCGAGGGCCGGCCCGATGCGGTCGTGAACGAAGTGTTCGATCTGCTCGTCGAGCTTGGTGCCGATGACCTGGCGCTCGATTTCCCGGTGCTGTTTGCGAGCGGTCGCGACGGGTGGGCCGCCTTCGACCGCAACGACCGCAACCGGGGCGTGTCGGATCTCTTTCATGCGATCCACCAGCGCGTGCCGTCGCCGAAGGGTGACGCGACGAAGCCGCTGCAGTTCCTGGTCACGAACCTGGACTACAACGACTATGTGGGCCGCATCGCGATCGGCCGCGTCTACCAAGGCTCGGTCAAGCCGGGCCTGGCGATCGTGGCGACCAAGCAGGATGGCAGCGTCAAGCGCGGCCGCGTCTCGGGCGTCAAGCGCTTCGAGGGTCTCGGCCGCCAGCCGGCCGACCTCGTTGAGGCCGGTGACCTCTGCGCGATCGAGGGCATCCCCGACATCGAGATCGGAGACACGATCTGCCTGCACGACCAGCCGCTTCCCATGGAACGCGTGAAGGTCGACGAACCCACGCTGCACACGGTGTTCCGCATCAACGACGGCCCGCTCGGTGGCCGCGAAGGCAAGTTCGTGACCAGCCGCCAGATCTGGGATCGGCTCCAGAAGGAACTCGAGAAGAATGTGGCCCTCAAGGTGTCGATGGGGGACACGAGCGACGAGTTCCATGTGTCGGGCCGCGGTCTGCTGCACCTGGGCGTGCTCATCGAGAACATGCGCCGCGAGGGCTTCGAGCTGACCGTGGGCAAGCCTCAGGTCATCGAGAAGGAGATCGATGGCGTGACCTGCGAGCCGTTCGAACGCCTGGTGCTCGACACGGCGCTGAGTGGCATGGGGCCTTCGCTCGAACTGCTCGGGCAGCGGGGCGCCGAGATCCTCAAGGTCGACACCCGTGGCGAGCGCATGCATGTCGAGGCCGAGATCCCCGCGCGCGGCCTCATCGGCCTGCGCACACGCGTGCTCAATGCGACCGCCGGCGAGGCGGTCATGTACCACTCGTTCCACTGCTACAAACCGCTCAAGGGTGCGATCGCCAAGCGCCAGAACGGCGTGATGATCAGCATGGAGTCGGGCACCGCCACGGCGTATGCGCTGCTGGGCCTCGGCGACCGCGGCTTCATGTTCATCTGCCCGAGCGAGGTCGTCTACGAGGGCATGATCGTGGGTGAGCACAACCGCGACAACGACCTCAATGTCAATGTCGTGAAGGCCAAGCAGCTCACGAACTTCCGCGAAGCCGCCAAGGAGGCGACCGTGGTGCTCAAGGCCCCGCGCCTCATGTCGCTTGAGGCAGCGCTCGAGTACATCGAGGAAGACGAGCTGGTCGAGATCACGCCCACACAGGTCCGAGTGCGCAAGAAGATCCTCGATGAGGCCGAGCGTCGTCGCCACGCCCGCAACGAACGAAGCCGGGCCGAGAGCGTCGGCACCTGAGCCGGTCGGCTCGTTCGGCCAGTCGCAGGTTCGTCGGACCACGGTGGTTCAGTCCGCTCTGCCCATGGGTCTTCCAGGACGCCCAAGCCCGGTAACATCGGCCATCCCATGGCTCGCGTCGTGATGAAGTTCGGTGGCACCTCGGTGTCGGATCCCGATCGGATCCGCCGATGCGCCGTGCGCGTGGCGGACCGCCGCGGCGAGGGACATCAGGTAGCCGTCGTCGTGAGTGCCATGGGGCAGACCACCGACGAACTCATTGCGCTCGCGCGGCGACTGAGCCCGGCACCCAATCGCCGTGAACTGGACATGCTCATGGCGACCGGGGAGCAGGTTTCGGTCGCGCTCATGGCGATCGCCCTGCAGGAGATGGGGCTCGATGCGGAGAGCTTCACCGGCGACCAGGCGGGAATCGTGACCGATGGCCACTACGGCCGGGCGAAGATCACGACCATCGATCGCACGCCGCTCGAGGCGTGCCTGGCCAAGGGCGCGATCCCGATCGTGGCGGGCTTCCAGGGCCGCAGCCCGCGTGGCGCCATCACCACGCTCGGTCGCGGCGGCAGCGATACGACGGCGGTGGCCGTGGCTGCAGCGATCGAGGTCGGCCGCTTTGACGGTCACTGCGAGATCTTCACGGATGTCGATGGCGTCTATACCGCCGACCCCCGTGTCGTCCGCAACGCCCACAAGCTTGAGCGCATCTCGTACGAGGAAATGCTCGAGCTCGCCGCGCTCGGGGCAGGCGTGATGCATGTCCGCGCGGTCGTCTTCGGCGAACGCTACGGCGTGCCGATCCACGTACGCCACAGCCAGAAGCCCGACCGGGGCACCGTCATCTGCAAGGAGACACCAGACATGGAAGAGATCGCCGTCGTCGGTTGTGCGTTGAAGGAGGAGCTCGGCCGTCTCACGGTACGCCGCGTACCCAACGCGGTGGGCCTGCAGGCGCGGATGTTCGAGCGTGTGGCGGCCGCGGGGGTGGTCGTCGATGACATCGTGCAGACGGAGTTTGGCGACATGACCAGCCTGGCCTTCACGGTCGAGCACGATGACCTGGCTGAAACGCAGGACATCGTGGCGCGGCTGCTTGGGGAGCTCGGCCATGGCGAACTCGAGATCGATGTCGGCCTCAGCAAGGTCAGCGCGGTGGGGATCGGCATGAAGAGCCACGCGGGCGTCGCCAGCCGCATGTTCCAGGCGCTCGCACGGGAGGGGATCGCGATCCACAACATCTCGACCAGCGAGATCAAGATCTCGTGCATCGTGGCTCGGCTCGATGGCCAGCGGGCGCTGCAGGTGGTCCACGACGAGTTCAGGCTCGGCACCGGCGGGGATGCGCCCATGCGGGTCGAGGGTCAGCCGGGGGTGGTCTACTCGCCCTGACGGTCTGATCGGCCCGGGGCCCGTCAGGTCAAGCCCGTCACGGTCGGGTCGTCGCGGCCGGGTCGTCACGGTCGGGTCGTCACGGTCGGGTCGTCACGGTCGGGTCGTCACGGTCGGGTCGTCACGGTCCAATCGGTCGAGGCGGGGTCGCGCCACGGAAGTCGGCGATGAGGGCGGCGGACACGACGCCGGTGACTCATTCAAAGCCCTGATCGAAAATCACGCGAATTGCCATTGACAGGTGTTCGGGCTGTCCTAGCCTGCGTGAGCCTGATCGGTCACGGTCAGGCACGCACAAAAACAACGGTTTGGCAAGGGCTTTTCGGGCCGCGTCGCGCGTGCGATCGCTGCGCGGATCGCGCCGACTGCCGGCCGCATGGCACGGAGGCCAGCATGGATCACCACCCGCATAGTGGCTCGGACGGTGGCTCGGACGGTAGCTCGGAGGGTGGTGCGCAGGATGCGCACCGCAGCGATGAAGCCTGGTCGTCGTCGCGCGATGGCCGCATCGGTTCGCCCCGCCCGCACAGCGCATGGTCTGCGCGTTGGGCATCGTGGTCCCGATGGTCGCGCACCCCAGGGGCGGGCATGTTCCTTCTGGGTGCAGCGCTCGCCTTCGGGGTCATCGCCGCAAGCGGCGAGGTCTCGGGTGCCGTGCGCAGCATGCGCCAGGCCAATGTGATCCGCGTCAAGGGTGTGGGGATGGCGCCCGTCACCGCCGACCAGGCGTGGTGGACCGGCACCGTCACGGCCCGCGCCGGTTCGCTGCCCGAAGCCTTCCAGAAGCTCGACGCAAGCACCCTGGCACTCAGGGGTTTCGTGCTGGGCGAGGGCATCACTTCGTCCGATATCGAGGTCGACAGTGTGCGAACCAGCATCGAGAACCGCCGCGATGCCGAGGGCAACCTGACCAACGAGATCGAGGTCTACACGCTGCGGCGCTCGGTCACGATCTGGTCGAAGGATGTCCGCCGGGTCGAGCGGATCGCCATGCGCTCGACCGATCTCATTCGCGAGGGGCACGAGGTGGGCAGTGCCCTCCCACGCTACCTCGTGAGCACCATCGAGTCGCTCAAGCTCCAGTTGATCGAGCAGGGCACGGCCAACGCCCGTGAGCGTGCACAACTGCTGGTGGATGGATCGGGGGGGCGCCTTGGTCGGCTCATCAGCGCCTCGCAGGGTGCATTCGACATCGTCTGTGCCGGCAGCGCTGAGTACGACGGCATGGGGTCCTATGACACCTCCTGCATCAACAAGGAGGCTCGGGTGGTCGTCACGCTCGAGTACGCCGTGGAGTGAACCAACATCGCGATCATCGCCGCGCGAAGGTGAGCGCGCAGGCGGCATCGCCAGGGGGCTGCCGAGTCGGAGCCGGCAGCCCCCCCCGAACATCGGGGGGGAGGAGGGGGAGATGGAGCGTGGAGATGAGGAAGCGGGGGGAGTTGGAGCGGGGAGAAGATGACCGGCTGGGGAGGTGAGTGCTTGGTGTGATGCAGGGTGGGTGAGCGCGTTGCGTGGGCAGATGGGGAGAGTTGGTTGGGCAGATGAATGGGGTGATGGATCACGGAGTGATCGGGGGATCGATGGGGAGATCGATCGAGCCGCAAACGGGTTCCTCGTGGGATGCCCAAGGTCGTCTGGGGCACTGTGGTGAGCGGTGACGCGAACAGGTCCGGCGCGGCGTGCGGAGGGGCATGCCGCGTCGGACCCGTCGTCCTGCGTCCTGGAACCAAGGCCGCACGATCCCCCGGGGCGTTTCCCGGGCGTGCGTCCTCACGCCGTGCGTACGAGTGCGAGCGCACTCATGCCGCGATCACATCGCCGCGGTCGATCATCAAGAGGGTGACCGAGATGCTGGCTGGCGGGAGCCCGGTGAGTTCGGCCAACGCAGCTCGATAGTCGCTCATCTGGTCCTGGTAGTGCTCGAGCACCTCTTCCCGGGGTTGACCGATCGAGCCGGTCTTGAAGTCAATCACCTGGGCGTGCGTGACGCGCGAACCATCGGTGCAAAGGACCACGCGGTCCATGCGACCACCCAACCGACCACCCTCGCGGCCGCGTCGCAAGCGCTGGAAGGGCAGCTCGCCGTGCACTGACCATCGCCCCGAGCCCTTGGGCTTCGCCAGCGCAGTGCCGACGGGGCCGGCCAGGGAGCGCCGTGCGAGCTCGACGGCTGCCGCGAGTTCAGTCGCAGGGACCGGCGAGCGCAGCTCGGCCTGCACGAGTTCGTGAGCCCGGGCGATGGCTGCGTCATCAAGGCCAGGGGCCCGAGTCGGATCAGCAGCCTCGTTGGACCAGGTGACCTGCCGCAGCAGCGCGTGCACGATGGTGCCGCGCCGCATGGCGATCGGATCGCTGCCAGCCTCAGGAAGCACGACCCGAACTGCTTGCGCAGCCGGATCGGACGGTCCGTGTGTGACGGTTGGAATCGTTCGCGTGGTTGCGGTGGCACCTTCCTGCTGGCCTCCGTCAGGCTGCCGGCCGGAGGCACCGCCACTGGCCTCAACCAACGCGGCGGCAACCTGTGCGGAGGTGGTGCCGTTGCCCCAGAAGGGCTTGGTACGGTCTCCACCGACAGCGAATGCACCCCTGTAGGCATCTCCGAATCCGTCGATCGACACGCGCAACAACCAGAGTGGCGTGAGCTTGGGTTCATCGGACTGCGTTGGCTCAGTACAGACCAAGTGCACCCCGGACTTGGCTCGGGTGAGCGCGACATAGAACGCCGAGAGGCCGTCGAAGAGTTCGATGACGCGAGACTCGGTGTTGATGGCGGACAGCAGTGGACTGCGCTCGGCAAGGTCCTTGCGCACGACCGGCCCGATGACCAGCGGCGCACCGCCCGGGCCATCGTTGATGGAGGCCCACGCACCGCTGGTCGCCGTGACCTCGTCGAGCGCATCATCGAGGGTGGGCAGGACCACTTCGTCGAACTCGAGTCCCTTGCTCGCGTGCACCGTCATCACACGGATGCGATCGCCACTGACGGTGCGAGAGCCCGTGGACCGAACCAGGCGGACGAAGCGCTCTGGCCGGCTTGCCATGTCGGCTGGTGCCGTGGCCGCCAGCGCAAGGACCTGCTTCACGCGCACGCGGTCGCGTGCGCTCGAGAGCGGCGAGAGTGCGTGGGCGATCTCTTCCAGCCACGGCATCAGACCGCGCTCATGCAGGGCTTGACGAATGGACGCACCAAGGCGCTCACACGCGAAGGCCGAGCTGTACTCGGGAATCTTCACGATGCCGTCGAGCGCCGTGCGGGCAGCCTCCTGCGTGACCATCAGCAGTGCGGCCTTGTCGAGCGGCTGCTCGGCAATCCGCAGCAAGGCCATGATCACGAGCACAGCCATCGAATCCATGAGCGAGCCACGACCCTCGTCGCTGGAACCCACGCCGAGCTGGCGCAGCGCTTGCACCACTTCCCCGATCTGCTTGTTGGTGTTCACGAGGATGGCGATCGTGTCCTGCGGGCGCTGCTGGCTGGCAGCCACGGCCACGCGTGCGGCTGTTGCCGACCACGACTCCTCGGGCAGTGTTCCCCAGGCCGAGATCGCCGATGGCTTGCCCTGCAGGCGCGGTGCACTCTCATGCGGCACGAAGGTCCAGTCAGCCACGACCCGGTCGATGGGGAAGCTCGCCACGGTGCCGGGGGCGTCGATCCCTGCCGCCTGCAGCGCCGCGTGGTGCTGACCTGGATCGATCGCGGCACGGTCGATCGACTGCAAGCGATCGGCCAGCGTGAGCGTGGCGGAGGAGCCAAAGACCGCGTTGACGAGCGCCATGACTTCCGGATGCGAGCGCTGGCTCACCGCAAGCTGCACATCCGAATCGAGTCTGCTGGCGCGCTGCTCGCGGATCCCACCGATGAGTGCTGGCGTACCCCCGCGCCAACCATAGATCGACTGCTTGGGATCACCCACCATGATGAACCGGCGCTCGTTCTCGCTGGCGAAGATCTCGTCCATGAAGGGCGCGAGCACGCTGTACTGGTTTGGGCTCGTGTCCTGGCATTCGTCGATGGCCAGGTCCTGGATCGCGCAGTCAAGGCGGTATCGCATCTCGTTGAGGCCATCGCTGCCTGCGCCCCCCAGCCAGTGGGCACGGGCAATCGCAGCCCCGATCTCTTCGAAGGAGTAGCGCCCCTCGGCGTGACGGATGGCAGCGGCGTGCTCGTTGAAGCCGCGCGCGAGCTCGACGCAGCCGGCGATGCGCTGCTTGATGAGCTTGGTTTCGATGGCCAGCGCATGATTCATGAGCCGCTGCACGCACCGGACGAGTTCGGGATCGGGATCGATCTTGGAGTACGGCCCGCCAGCGGCAATCGATGCTGCAAAGTTGATCCCAGGCACCTTGCGCCAATGGCCGCGGGTGGCCTCGGTCATGAGGTTGTTGCGGCCCTTGACCCAGTTCTTGTTCGGGGAACCGCTCTTGGTCATGGGCAGGGGCGCGGCAGCAAGATCGCGCAGGGTGGCCTCGATCTCGGCCGCGGTCAGCAGTGTTGCGCCCTCGAAGAACTCGATGTGATCTGCCGTCAAGACTCGCCACGGGGCATCACCAACGCCATGTCGCTCACCAAGATCGAGCAACGAGAGCGGCGTACGGATCGAGGTGAGCAAGGCATCGTGCAGCCGTGCCTTCGGTGCGCCGTCCGTGACCATGCGGACGAGCTCCCAGACCGCATCGGGCTTGGCTTCAAGGAGCTGCGAGAGCGCGAGCGCGCGTTGGGCGTGGTCCTGGTCCTCGCTGGCGATCGTCCATTCCGCCGGCAGGCCAAGTTCAGCGGCGTAGGCCCGGCCCAAGCGTGAGAAGAACCCATCGATCGTGCCGACTGAGAGCCGGTCGAGGTGTTCAAGCACCTGCGCCAGCACGGCGGTGTATTCAGCCTCGGTTGCGGGGCCGATCATGCCCGGTGTCTCGAACTGCTTGCGGCTGTCTGCGCTCGTGGCACCAAGGGCCAAGTGCCGCAGCACACGATCCAGGATCTCGCCGGAGGCCTTGCGCGTGAAGGTGATGGCGAGGATCGACTCTGCGCTGCATGAGCCATCGGCGTTTCGCCGCAAGTTCTCGATCATCCACCGGATGAGGCGATTGGCCAGGAGATAGGTCTTCCCGGAGCCGGCGTTGGCCGTCACGATGGAACGGTGGCTGGAGTCAGGCGAGTGCATGGGATGCGAAGTCATGCCGCACCCCCGATCATGGTGGCATCCTGCGTGGCTGCCGCTGCGTCCGGCGCAGCGGGCGCCAACCCGCGAACCCCGATGCCATGCATCGCTTGGACGAGAGGATCGTCGCTCAGGGGCGGCTTGCCGCTGGGGACAAAGTCATCCGCGCTTTGTGCAGCCTTCACCTTGGCAACGATGGTCGCCGCCATGTCGACGGCTTCCGCGAGCTGGTCCTCGGACCACTCCGCCAAGTTGATTTGTGCCAAATCCGGCTGCGCGGGCAAGGCGACCAGGCCCAGCAGCAGTGTGTCGCGAGGTATGTCGATCGTGGCCAGCAGTTCGCGATAGAGCGGCAACTGCAGGTCGGTCCAACCGGACCTCGTGCGATGCTTCGACGGATCCGCTGGCTCGGAGCTGGTCTTGTAGTCGAGCGCGGCCCATTGACCGGTGCGGATGTTCTGATCCACGCGATCGATGCGGCCGGTGAGGTGCAGGCCATCCTGATCGGGGAACATGGGTGCCGCGTGCTGACGCGATCCGAGCGATGCGGCCCCATCATCACCGATCGGCTCAAGAGCCATGGTTTCAGGATCGACCTCCGTCCTGCTCTCATGGGGCCCTGTCTGCACGGCGCGGGGTGCCGTAAAGGCCAACTCGACATGCTTGATCGCCCAACCTTCCTGGGCCCATTCAGCCTGAACCCGCGCGAAGGCGGCCAGCCGCTCGCGAGCCATGCGCACCTGCACGACCACGGTGCCGTGCACGGATGCAGGGAGCCGCTGCGCGAGCACACGATCAAGCGCTGCATCAAGTTCACAGGCGATGATCTTGGGATCGGTCGTTGGTGTCGTGCGTGCCGCCTCAAGGTGACCCCACTCCTGAAGTGCACTGTGCACCAGCGTCCCGAACGCCATCGCATCGAGCTCAAGCTGAAGATCATCGCGACGATCGGCCTTGAGGACCCCGGTGCGCAGGTACTCGTAGGGGCACCGAAGGTAGGTGGCGAACTGCGTGACCGACATGCGGGTGATGGCTGGCAGTACAGGTACCGAAGGGTGCGCAGAGAACCCCGATACGGCCTTCGACTCAAGCGGCCATGCAGCCAGCGATGAACGGCCATGATCCCCGGTCAGGGCCAGGGTGCGCCGAGCTTGGTCCGTGGAGCCGATCAGGAACCGTGAAGGTCGCAGCGGCTCGCCATCGGCGTTCGTGGCCGGCACCCCGAACCACACCGATGTCTTGCGCTTGAGGAGACCATCCAGGATCCACGCATCGCGCGCACGCCGGGCGCGTGCACACGGCAGGCCGAGCGACTGGCGAAGCGAATCCGGCAACCACGGATCGACCGCGGCGGCTTCGGGAAGCAGGCCGTCGTTGGCTGAGAGGACGATCACATGCGGCGCATCGCACACACCCGCCTCGAGCCAACCCATGCATTCGATGCCCGTGCGTTCAGTGCTGGGCACATCCACTGCGCGTGCACTGGCCATGATCACCTCCACGAGCGTGCCAAGTGAGCAGGCAGAGAGCAGGGAAGCGGGCAGCTCGGCGAGCGTGAGGAGTGATCGGGCGACTGCGACCGAAGCCGTGGCATCTCCCAGGGGAGCGTGTGGAGGCTGCAGCGTGATGAGGGCCGCATGCAGGGCGAGCAGACGCTCGCGGCCTGTCGAGGCAGCGACGATGGTCGCCAGCAGGGGCTGCATGGCCCCCAAGACTGGCTCCACGGCGCCATCGTGGTCTGGCTTGGGGAAGGTGACCAGCGGCTCATCGAGCCGGCGGACACCGGTCGAGGCGACATACAGCGTGAGTTGACGCAAGGCTGCATGGAGCCCAAGGCCGTGCAGGTGACGCTCGACCCAAGGATGACGAACCAGCGTGCCGAGGTTGAAGGCGGTTGGTTCTGCGAGCCACGCACTGATGGCACAGAGCACGAGTGCAGCCGACCCCTGGTCAGCCGTGCGTGTGGGCGGCAGTGCCACGGGGATCCCGACCGGCGACAGCGTGCGCGAGACGATGGCAGGATCCGTGGGGCTGAGTGCAGCGATTGCGACGGATCCTGCAGGGACGGGTTGCTCAAGGGCATTGAGCGCCTGAAGCACGACCGCAGGCTGGTCATCAAGACCGCCGACCCGGACGATGCGTTCAAGGCTGATCGGAGGACGCATGGCGCTCCATGCCGCATGATCCGGGAAGCCGCCGTCAAGATTCGGAAGATCGGCATCGTGCACCACGATCTCGACCGTGATGCCACGATCAGCAAGCGCTGCCAGCAGCCGTCGCTCCATGGGATCGGGATCGGCAAGCAGGACGACCACACGCTCAAGGCCAGTCGTGGCGAGGTGCCCGCCATCGATGGCGCGTGCAGCGATCGCGTGCGGCAGGTCGAGCCCGTGGCGGGCAAGTTCAGCCATGGCTCGATCCATGACGGTCGCCAGAGCTGACCAGATTGATGAGGGGAAGAACTCGCCGAGTTCACCCGCTTCGCCGCGGTCGCGGATCTGAGCACAGGTGAGCCCCGCGCGCGAGAGTTCCTGCGCCACGGCACTGATCCGCGTGGCCAGTGCAAGTGCGTTCGATTCGGGTGCAGCACTGCCCACGAGCGGTGCCACGACTTGGGGCGACTCCACGGTGAGTGAGCGAAGCGCTCCCAGGCACGCGAGCGTGATCGCCGCGTCGCTTGCAGCGGTTCGATCGGGCACGATGAGTTGGGCGATGGATCGGCCCGGTGTCAGGATCGTGGGCAGGAGCACCGGGCGGCCGGCACCCTCTTGAAGATGGTGGGCCAGCGCCGACTGGGCACGCGAAGCCGGCACGATGACGATGGTCTGGGTGAGATCAAGGAACGCACCACCGGGCGCACCCGTGATGAGGTGACGCGCCAGCGCGCGCGTGAGCGATGGGTCGGATGGCAGGGGAGTGACCTGGACAGGCATGGGGAAGCCGGAATCTCCTGAACGCGCGTGAACCCGATCCGTGACTGGGCCGGGGCACCGTACATTCCTGCTGTGGATTCCGATTCGGTCAGCATCCTGTCGCTTGTGGTCGCCGCCGTCCTGGGGGTGGGCCTCAGTGCCGCTGCGGGATTTCGGGTCTTCGTTCCCCTCCTTGGGGCAGGGGTCGCCGTTCGGGTGGGGTGGCTGTCGCCCGGCGAGTCCCTGGAGTGGATCGGCTCCACGCCGGCTCTGGTTGCCTTTGGCCTGGCGTGCTTGGTCGAGTTGACAGGCAGCCTGATTCCAGCGGTTGATCACGCCATCGATGCCATCGCGGCACCCATGTCGGCTGCTGCCGGCAGCATCCTCATGGCCGTCCAGATGTGCGACCAACTGGGGCTGGGTGTGAGCGAGCAGCTGGCCGGCATGGAGGGCGTCCGTGAACTCAGTCCACTCGTGCTCTGGTCGGTCGCCATCATCGTTGGTGGCGGCTTGGCGCTGGGCACGCATGCTGCCGCCGCCGTGGGGCGAGCAGGTTCGACGGTCTCGACGGCAGGGCTTGCCAATCCGATCTATGCCGCTGCGGAGTCGTTCACCTCGGTCGTCGCGACGGCCTTGGCGATCACGCTCCCTGCATGTTGCGTGATCATGGTGCTCCCGCTGGCGATCGTCCTCGTGCTCATCGTGCTGCGCCGACGCAAGGCCAGGCGTGCGGCCGCAGCGGCAGCCGTCACGGCACCGACATCCACACCGAACTCATGATCCTCTACCTCAGCGCATGCGCGAACGCAAGCGCTGCACGGTCTGCTGGCCCAGGGGTGGGGCATCCTTGGCCGTGGTCTCGATGAGCGGGCCCTCGTGACGGGCCTCCTGCATCAGACGCACCAAGTGGGCATCAAGATTGAAGAGCCATCGTTTGTGGAAGACCTCAAGCTCCTGGCGATTGAAGCGTGTCAGCGGATCGTCCAAGCCACTCTGGGCCACGGCCCAATCCACCAGGCGTGCCGCCGAACCATCGAAGCGATAGAGGTTGAGCGTGCGCTCGAGCCGGGTCTTGATCGGCGCAAAGGGATCCGTCGCATCGAGCGGCAGGCTCGTCATCAGGTCTTCGGGCCTGCGGAAGGCGGTGTCGGCGGCGAGTCCGCCCTTGGCGGCATCGACCTCCGTGATCGTGGGGCGGGCATAGACCGAGGGTGTCTCCTCGCCGGCAACCTCGACCAACTCGAGCTTGGCGACGCTGGCGATGAGCGTGCGTACGCCGATCGATGGGAACTTGACCCAGAGCCGTTGGTCGGCCCCGCCGTCACTGGTGAAGACTTCCGTGCGCGTGATGATGCCGACGCCCCAATCGGGGCGGGCTGGGTGGCGAACCTTGTCGCCGGTCTTGGTGGAAACGCAGGTCATGGAGGCCGAACCGCCGCACAGTGCCCGGCGGGGCCGGGCCTGTCATCCCACAGGGACGAAAGCGGTACAGGTAGAGTGTAACCCATGTTGAGCCCGATGCGAATCGCCTTTCTGGGAGATGTCGTGGGGCAACCGGGAAAGCGAGCGGCGATTGCGGCTGCCAAGGACCTTCGTACGGGCTGGGGCGAAGCCGGCGGTGTGATCGTGGCCAATGGCGAGAACATCCGAAACGGATCGGGCATCACCCCGGAACTGCTCGGCCAGCTCGTCCAGGGGGGCATCGATGCCGTGACGCTTGGCGATCATGCCCTGCGCGAAACCAAGATCGTGCCTGCTCTGGAGCGAGCGGACGAGCCGATCTGCCGACCCGCCAACATGCCCTTCCGCGCCCCCGGCAAGCGATCGGTCCGCATCGATCGCGGCGCAGGTCGTCGCGGGGTGACGATCTTCACCGTGCTCGGCCGGACCTTCATGCCAATCCCCGGCGGTGATCCCTTCGAGTGTTGCGAACGCATGCTCGTCGAGCGATCCCACCCTGATGACATCGTCATCGTCGAGGCGCACATGGAAGCCACGAGCGAGAAGATCGCGCTCGCCTGTTTCCTCGATGGACGCGTGGCTGCCGTGGTCGGGACGCACACGCATGTGCCCACGGCCGATGCCCGGATCCTCAAGGGAGGCACGGCCTTCATGACCGACCTGGGCATGTGCGGGCCGTACGACTCGATCATCGGCCGATCGACCGAGGCCGTCCTGCGCCACCTCACCACCGGCCTGCCGACGCAATTCGATGTCGCCGAGGGCGGCACGCTCGCGTGTGGTGCAGTGATCGAGGTCAGCGAGGACACTGGCCTCGCTCGCTCGATCGAGCGCTACGAAATGTCGTTCTGATCGTCGCTGCGCGCGTCCGCGTCGAGCGATCCCCAGCCACCGCCGCCCGGCGTCGAGATCTGCACTCGGTCTCCCGCCTTCAGTGCTGTGGTGCCCACGCCTGCGAGCGGCATGCGAACCGTGCCACGCACGAGCCACTGCTCGCCGACGGCACCCGCCCGGCCACCAGCCATGCCATAGGGCCCGCTGGCCCGGTGCTGGCCGATGATGCTGCAGGTCACTGGCTCGAGGAAGAGCAGTTCGCGCTCGATGCCCTCGCCGCCATCATGGATCCCTGCGCCACCGCTGCCATGGCGCAGAGCAAAGCGCATGAGCCGCACCGGATACCGCGACTCGAGCACCTCGGCATCCGTGATGCGCGTGTTGGTCATGTGCGTGTGCACGCCGCTCTCGCCCGGGCCGAGGAAACTTGCGCCTGAACCACCGGCGATCGTTTCGTAGAAGCCAAAGTGTGCTGCACCGAAGATGAGGTTGTTCATCGTGCCTTGGCTGCAGGCCGAGGCACCGAGCAGGCGCAACAAGGCATCGACCACACGCTGGCTGGTCTCGGTGTTGCCCGCACCGACCGCGGGGCAGGCTGCAGGATCGGCATGGAACGGTGGGTTCAGGAGTCCCGGCGGCACGATGAGCTCGACTGCATCGAGGAAGCCCTCGTTCAGGGGCAGGACGCCCGCCCGGATCGGATCGTGTGCGCCGGCCATCACCCGGAGCGCGTAGAGCGTGGCGCTGCGGATCACGGCCATCGGAGCGTTGAAGTTGCCTGCATGGATCGCACCTGACCCCGTGAAGTCGATCGTCACGCGCTGCTGCGCCTGGTGGACGGCAAGCGGTCCGTCGGATGCACCATGCGGGCGTCGCGAGAGCCGCACGCAGATGGGTGTGCCATCATCGAGCAGCTCGGTCACGGTTCCCTCCGGCACCTGGGCGAGGGCACCGAACGCGGCGTGGCGGGATCGCGAGCGCAGGAGTTCGAGGGCCGGCTGGAATCGATCACCGAACCGCGTGGCCGTCGCGCGCATGCGCTCGACACCCGTGTGGTTGGCGGCAATCTGGGCCCGCAGGTCATCGAGGTTCTGCTGCAGGGCGCGGGTGGGATGGGGCGCATGGCGCAGGAGCCCGGTCACCGCATCAAGGCAGTCGACGCCGCCGCGCACGACATGGGTTGGTGGAAGGACGACCGCCTCCTCCGCGAGGGACCGTGCGAAGGGCGGCATGCTGCCCGGTTCGATGCCGCCGAGCTCCGCGTGGTGCGCTCTCGTGGCCGCGTAGCCAAGCAGGGTGCCGCCGTCCGAACGCTCGAAGATCGGCGTGACGACCGTGACATCGGGCAAGTGGCTGCCGCCGAAGGCCGGGTGATTGGTGACGGCGACATCGCCGGGACCGAGTTCGAGCGTGGAGGCGATCGCCCGCACGCACGCACCGAGTGCACCCAAGTGCACCGGCAGGTGCGGGGCATTCACGATGAGTGCACCGTCGGCATCCAGGAGTCCGCACGAGTAATCGAGCCGGTCGCGCACATTCACGCTGACGGCGGTCGCACGCAAGGCTTCACCCATCGATTCTGCGGCGCCATGCAGGGCAGCGGCGACCAGGGCTTCAGTCGCGATCGCTGGTGCAGCGTGGGTCAGTGGCGTGGAGCGTTCAAGGACGACGCCACCATCGAGCGTGCGAGCGGTCCATCCCTCCGGCACGACCACCGTGCAGTGGTCGAGCGCCAGACCATGCGTGGTTGCGGTCGTGGTCACCGATGCCTCATTGGGCAGCGTCCAGGCATCGTCGGCCAGGTCTTGGTGGCGCACCCACTCGATCGTCTCGTTGCCATGCGGCGGTTCGAAGCCGAAGATGGATCGGTACTGCGCACGGAACGCTCCACGCAATTCAGGCAGGCTGGTGGTCGAGGCCGGGATGTCGATGATCGCTTCCTGATTCGCGGGGCGAACGCCGAGCGAGTCGCCGGGCGCCCGGTCTGCCGTGGCAGCCCACTCGGCGAGTCCCATGCGCAGTGAGCGCACCTCGATCGTGCCGGTACGGCTGGCACCGATCCCTTGCGCACTCAGGAGCCCGGCGCGCGCAGGGACCAGCACGCGACGCATGCCCAGGAGTTCGGCGAGTGCGCAGGCATGCATGCCACCAGCGCCACCGAAGGCGACCAGCGTGTGCGTCGATGGATCAAGTCCTCGCCGCGCGCTGACCCGGCGGATGGCTTCGGCCATGCGCGCATCGGCCACGGTGAGGAACGCCCGCAGCATCGTGGGCACATCCATCGATTCCCGGCGATCCACGCGCCACCGTTCGCAGAGTTCCTGCGCGCGGGCGTTGGCCGCATCGCGGTCGAGTGCGAACGGGAAGCGTGCGCCGTCCAGATGACCGAGGACCAGATGCGCATCGGTGATCGTGAGCGGACCACCCATGCCGTAGCAGGCCGGTCCTGGTGAACTGCCCGCGCTGCGCGGACCGACGCACACCTGGCCATCGATCAGATCGAGCACGCTTCCGCCGCCGGCGGCCACGCTCTCCACGGCCACGCTCGGGCTGGCGAGTTGCGCGGTCCCGAGCCTCGTGGTGGGGTTGAGCTCAAGATCATCAATCAGCCGGGCCACATCCGTGCTCGTGCCGCCCATGTCGAAGGCGATCGCCGGCAGGAGCCCGGCCGCACGCCCGGCAGCGCGCGCGCCAGCGACGCCACCGGCTGGTCCGCTGAAGAGACTGTCCTTGGGGGTGAAGAGATCGGCAGGGGCAAGGGCACCGGCGCTCGTCATGACGCGCAGCGGTGCGCCATGGAGCTCCTCACGGACCTGGTGCAGGTACTCGGCTACGGGACGCGAGAGCTGCGCATTCACGCAGGTCACGCGCGCGCGTGCTTCGAACCCGATGGTTCGACTGAGTTCGTGGCTGAGGCTGATGGACTCGATGCCCTCTTCGACCAGGAGCTTCCGGATGCGCAGTTCATGGATCGGATTGCGCCAGGCGTGCAGCAGGCAGACCGCCACGGCACCCACACCGGTCTCGCGAGCGAACCGAGCGCAGTCCTTGATCTGGTCATGATCGATCGGTTCGAGTTCGTTGCCGGCGGCGTCCATGCGACCACGCATGCCCATGACGAAGGCATGCGGTGGTGGATCGCGTACGACCCGCAGGGCGAAGAGGTCCGGCCGGCGCTGATCGCCGATGCGCAGCAGATCCTCGTGCCCTTCGTTGGTCACGAAGAGGACCGGGGTGATGGCACCTTCGAGCAGGGCATTGGTGCCGCGGGTCGTGCCGAGCCGAACCTCCATCGCTGGCAGTCGCTTCCAGAGGGGCGTGCGGGTCAGGAGGTGCGCGGCCAGGGCGGGGGAGCTGCGTCGTGGATCGATGACGGCTTGGCAGGGGGTACCGCGCGGCCATTCCGGTGGGATCGCTTGCGCGAGGCGGAGCATGCGGCGACCATCGGCTGCAGGTTCGTCACGATCGATGAGCAGGGCATCGGTGGTCGCCCCATGCAGCACGCTGATCGTGGTGCGGCTGAGGAAGCGTGCGATCGGAGGAAGCGTCGGCAGTTCCGCCACCACGCCGCGGTCCTCGACCGTGATGGTGGTCCGGATCAAGCCGCTCGACAGCACCTTCGCCGAGCGCGTGGATCCATCCGGTGCAACCGCCACGGCATCCGTGAAGGTGCCTCCGACATCGAGCGCAATCTGCCAGGGACGGGTCATGGGGATCACGCCATGCTGCGGATCGGGAGTGTACGAGCACCATCCGTGGGCGAGCGTACAGCCCATTCCTCCTGCCGCAACGCCGTAGACTCTCCCCATGGGCCTTGGACTGGACCTGATCTACGGAGGGGCGGCGCTCCTCAGCAGCCCGGTCTGGGTCGCGACGATGGCGGCGCGGGGCAAGCTGCGCACGGACTGGCTGGCGCGGCTGGGCCGGTGCGAAGCATGGCCCCGAACCCGCCGTGATGGCCAGGTCGTGCCGCGGGTCCTGATCCACGCCGTCAGCGTGGGCGAGGTCAACGCGGTGCGCGAACTGGTCGCGGACCTCGCCCGGGACCACGAGATCGCCGTCAGCGTGACCACCGACACCGGCATCGCCCGAGCCCGCAGCGTCTTTGCCGCGCCCGTGCGTGTGGTGCGGTACCCCTTTGATGTCTCGTGTGCCGTCCGCAGCGTGCTCGATGCCGTGCAGCCCGACGCGGTGGCCCTGGCCGAGCTCGAACTCTGGCCGAACTTCACCCAGGCGTGCGAGCGCCGCGGCATCCCGATGGCGATCGTGAACGGTCGGCTCTCGGAGCGCTCGTTCCTCCGGTCCCTCAGGATCCTGCCGCTGTTGTCACCGATGTTCCGCTGCGTGGCTGCTGTCGGGGCGCAGACCGATGACTACGCCGAACGATTCCGTGCGATGGGCGTGGCGCACGACCGTGTGCAGGTCGTGGGCACGATGAAGTGGGATACTGCCCGGATTGCCGACACCGTCGACGGTGCCGATGCCCTCGCCGCCGCCATGGGCGTTGATCGCTCGAAGCCGCTCGTCGTGGCGGGCTCGACCGAGCCGCTGGAGCACGCGCTCCTTCGCGATGCCGTCCCCGCCGGGGTGCAACTCCTGTGCGCCCCGCGCAAGCCGGAGTGGTTCGACGATGCCGCGCGCGAACTTGCCGGGTGCGCGCGCCGTTCGACCGGTGCATGCGGCAGTTCGACGGGGCGTTTCCTCCTCGACACGATCGGTGAGTTGCGTATGGCGTATGCGTTGGCTGATGTCGTGGTGGTTGGGCGCAGTTTCGGCGAGCTCCACGGCAGCGACATGATCGAACCGGTCGCCTTGGGCAAGGCCACGATCATCGGTCCGCGCTGGGGCGATTTCGCCGAACCGGCGCAGGCGCTGCTGGCGGCCGGCGGTCTGAAGCAGGTCGAGCGGGGCGAACTTGCCGCGGCGCTCTCGGGCCTGCTCAACGATCCAGCGCATCGTGAGCGCATGGCAGGGGCGGGGCGCACCGTGATCCGCGCGCGCCAGGGGGCCACCGCGCGCAACGCGGCGCTGGTCCGGGCGGTGCTGGCTGCACGGCAGGGGAGCACCACCCATGCGCGAGGGTGACCTGCATGCGCTGATCGCGGCCGCGAATGCGCGCCTTCCGAAGGGGGTCATGATTCCCCCCGGCGATGACATGGCGCAGGTTGCGATTGCGGGCGGCAGCGTGCTCATCGCGTGCGATCAGGTGATCGAAGGCCGGCACTTCGTCCCGAACACGCCGATCGAGCTCATCGCGCGCAAGGCGATCGCGCGCAATGTGAGCGATGTCGCGGCGATGGCCGGTCGGCCGCTCGCGTGCCTGTGCGCAGCCACCTTGCCGAGCGACCTGCCCGAGTCAGCCGTGCGTGCGCTCACGGCGGCCTTGCAGCGTCATGCCGAGGACTTCGGTTGTCCGCTTGTGGGTGGTGACACGAGCTGGCACGGCGAGCCAGGTCATCCCTTGCAGCTCTCGATCACGATCCTGGCGCTGCCGCATGCAAGCGGTCGCGTGGTGCGTCGGGACCAAGCCAAGGATGGTGACGCGGTGATGGTCTCGGGTGCGCTCGGTGGATCCTTCGGTGCCGATGGCCTTGGGCGGCACCTGCGCTTCGAGCCGCGGGTCCGGCTGGCGCGCGAACTCGTCGATCGGTTCGGGGACGAGCTCGGTGCGATGATCGATGTGAGCGATGGTCTGGGTCGCGATCTGGACCGCATGGCGTGCGCGAGCGGGGTGGCCATCCACATCGAGGGTGATCGGATCCCGCTTCACGAAGGCTGCTCGATCGATCAGGCGCTGCGCGATGGCGAGGACCATGAATTGGCCTTCACGCTCCGTGCCGACGCGGCCAAGGGCCTTCCGGCCACCATGGCCGGCGTGCCGCTCAGCGTGATCGGCGGGGTGCGTGCAGCGAGCGATGTGCATCCTGCGGGCGCACGCGTCTTCCTGGCGGGCGCCTGGCATGCGATGGGATCGATGGGCTGGGAGCACGGGCCGAGTGTGGGCGCGTAGCCTTTCGCCATGACCAGCGTGCAGGACAGGACCGTCTCGACCGCCGAGGAAACCGAGCGTGTGGCCGCCGACTTGGCGCGCACGCTGCGCCCGGGTGATGTCGTGGCGCTCGATGGTGAACTTGGCAGCGGCAAGACGAGCTTCGTACGCGGGCTGGCCGGAGGGCTGGGCTGCGAGGGCGTGGTGACCAGCCCGACCTTCGTGCGCATGCAGCGCTACACCGGCGATGGCGGCGAGTTCGTGCACATCGATGCGTACCGCTTCGAGGGCGATGCGGATTTGGCCCAGCTCGGCTGGGATGAGCTCGTCGATGACCGTAGGGCGGTGATCGCGATCGAGTGGGCGGTCCGCGTGGCGCATGCGCTGCCGGAGCGCCGGGTCGATGTGACGCTGGCCTACGCCGAGGGCGATGCCAGGATCATCCGCATCAGGGACCGGCGGCAGGAGTTCGCGACCAAGGTGTGCGGTGTGTGCGGTCAGTCGATGCCGGCCCGCGCGGAGGGTGCCTTCTGCAGCGAGCGATGCCGCGGTGCCGATCTGCGGCGTTGGCTCGACGGCGTCTATGCCATCGGCAGCATCCCCGAAGACCAGGACGAGTGAGGCAGGCTCAGGCCGTCGGTTCGTTGGGCTGGCGCTGGCCTTCGGGACTGACGGCGTAGATCTGGAACTTGTGGCCCACGGGTGACCAGCCGAGCTGGCGGCAGATGCGGTCGCGCAGCGCGGTGAGTTCCGCGCTCTGGAATTCGACGAGCCGGCCGGTCTTCATGCAGACCATGTAGTCGCGCGGTTCCTTGCCGTAGATGAGCTGGTAGTGGGCCTGCTTCGAATCAAAGAGCGCCTGCGTGATGATGCCGGCATCCTGCAAGAGCTTGATCGTGCGGTAGAGCGTGGCCTTGCTCACGCGGTGGCCGCGCTGGCGCATGGACAGCAGGAGTTCCTCGACCTCGAAGAGCCCATCGCGCGCGATGATCGCGTCGAGCACATCGGCGCGTTCGACCGTGTACTTCAGGCCCTTGGTGCGCAGGAAGCGCCGGAAGACGCTGCACAAGGGTGCCATGACCGGGCCGCTGGCCGCTGCACCAGGCAACGATGCCGGCGTGGCGACGGTGGGCGTGGATGGGCTCGAGCGAGGCATGGAGTCATCGTAGGACTCGGTCCCAGCGTGTCACGGTGTGGTGCTGCGGGCAGGGTGACGGCGTTCGAGGAGTGGCGCCCGTGGATCGCGGCGGAGGCCTTGGATTGAGGGATTCAGGTCCCCGACCGCCGATAATATGTGTTATGTAAAATCGCATGGGGAGTGCGGGTTCGCCGAAATGATCCAACGCATCGACTCCGACGGAGCTGATGGGAATGCGCCGTTGAAACGCCTTTCGACGCGCCCGCCTTGGGTGCGGCGCTACGAGTCTTCACTGCTGTTGACTGATCGTGGCGCAGCGCATGTTGAAAGCGGCCTACCAACTATCCTCACCTCTGGGCAGGACAGTCACTCCTGGTTCCCGCAGGTCCCCCTGTGAACCCGGTAGGCCGAACGACCATGCTCACCTCGGAAACCAAGAACCGAATCAACGCCTGCCGCAACATTCTCGTCGGCAAGCTCCCACTGCCCACCGACCAGGTCGAGCTCATCACCCTCGCGCTCATCTACAAGTTCATGGACGACCTCGACGAGGAATCCGTGACGATGGGCGGCAAGCGCAGCTT
>VGYB01000024.1 GCA_016873115.1 Planctomycetota bacterium
TGGTTCCTGAGCTGGTTCCTGAGCTGGTTCCTGAGCTGGTTCCGACGGTTCATCGGGCTCGTTCGTTGGTTCCTGCGCGGGTTCACGCGAGGGATCGGCGGGGCGCGTGGTCGGCGCAGTTGGTGGTGCGGGCTGCGGCGTGGGCGGGATCTGGCGGCCGCCCTGGGCCAAGGTGGTGGTTGCCGTGGGCAGCAGCGTCAGGGTGGCCGCCGTGGCAAGCAGCGTGGTGAGCATGGTGGCGTTCGATCGGTTCACGGGAGTTCCAGGTCTGGTCATTGGTCGTTCGGTGGTTCAGTCGTGCTTGTTGACTCGATCGATGAGCAATTGGCGTTCGCGCTCCAGCCGCTCTCTCACAGCTTGGTCGCTGGTGCTGCCGCGCAGCGCGCGGCTCACCTCTTCAAGGGCCTTCGCAGCCTGCTCCCGGTCCATGGCCTCGATCGCCGAGGATTCCAGCGCTGGAGGCACGGCGGGTGGGAGATCACTCGATGCAGGCAGCGCGCCGGAAGCGGGGGCTTCGGGCGTGACGGGCGCGGGCACCGATGCAGGTGTCGTGGCCGGGTTGGTACTTGGATCGGCGGCTACCGGCGTGATGCCCGGAGGATTCGTGCGACCTATCGAACTGCTTGAGCCCGACGAGAGCACGCTCGTATCGAACTTCTCGCGGAGCAAGACCGTGTACTCGCCGCCTGACCACTTGAGGCGGACTTGATCCGGCGGAAGGATGGCCACGACCGTCACGCCGTCTCCTGACTCGCCGACCTTGACCGTGCGGCCGCCGGCAAGCACCAGGAGGTCGGCGACCACGCCCGTCGGGCGTGGCCCGCCGTAGGTCGCCGGTGGTCCAGCTGGCTTTGGGGGTGTCACTGGCTTGGGTGGTTCGGCTTGGACCACGGGTGCCGGCTTGGGCCTGTTCGGCGGCTTGAGTGGTGTGCTTGGGCCTGTTCGGCGGCTTGAGTGGTGTGGTGAACAGACTGCGTCCCTCGAAGCGCTTGCGATGGATCAGTGCCATCTGTTCATGACGCGTGAACTCCGGGCTCACCCGATCGGCCCGCTCGGGATCCACGCTCGGAGCCAGCAGCGAACCGCCAAGGTCACTGATGCCCGTCACGACGACGATGGCAAGCACCGTCACGGCGACGGCACTCGCGATCACGCGCGGCGATCGCAGGAGGTCGGTGGGAATGGCGTGGCGCAGGTCGATCATGGCGTCCTCGCCTTCCCTGCGGTGACCCAAGCCTCGGCCATCAGCCGAACGCTCAGCTTCTTCGCCTTGTCGTCCCAGTCCATGCGTACGCTGCCGAGGGCGTCGACGGCGGGCGATGACTCGAGCGATTGGATGAACCCGAAGGTGTCCTGTGGGCTCGCGACGAAGTTCACCTCGCCGATCAAACGCTCGACGCGCGAGGCAATGCCCGCCGCGTCGGAGGCCGCCTTGGGGAGCTTGCCACCGGTCCGGGTCTGGAAGGTGTAACTCGAGACCTTGTTCTTCTTCGCTGCATCCTTCACCGCGATCGACAGCGCATTCGCGCCCTCGGCCTCGGAGCCGGGCAGGTCGAGCCGTCCGTACACCGCGATCGAGTCGCGCACCTTGCCGGGCAGGTCTTCCTCGTTCCGGGCGCCCTCGTGCAGCAGCTTCTGCACATGGTCGGCCTCGGCGGACCAGGAGCGCGCGAGCGCCCACGGATAGTCATCCAGGAACGTGTAGACGACCAGCGCGGCAACGACCGAGATGCCGGCGCGCATGATCGGCCGCTGCGCTTGGAAGCGCGCGATGGCGTCCTGGAGCAGGCTCATGGCTTCCGTGTCCTTGCCTTGAGCATGTCGAAGTCCTTCTTCAGGCGCGCGGTGGTTTCCTCGTTGAGTCCATCCCGCTGGCGTACCCCTGCAATCATGATGAGCATGTCGCGTGCTTCGTCTCGGCTCATCGCATCGACCTGGTCCTGCGTGAGCGCAGGTGGAATGGGTTGCTCGGCTGGCTGCGCTGCACCGACGGCGGGTCGTCCACGACGCGAGGCTTCGGTCGGCCCGCTGGCACCGGGCAGGCCACCCCGACGACCGCCACGGCCTTCGCGGGCCTCGCCAGCGGCTTCGGTCGAGCCTTCGCCATTCGCCGCAGCGACCTCGTTGCCACCGTCCGTTGCAGCGTTCGCATCAACCGTCGCAGGAGCACGGGCTGCTTCGCTTGCCGCTGTGGCTGCCGCACCAGCGGGCACCCGTCCCGTCGATCCACCAGCTGCCTCGGTGGCTGTGGCGATGGCCGCCTGGCCCGAACCCGAATCCCCTCCGGCCACCGTGCCGGGCACGACCGGCATGAGCGGGGAATCGCCCATGGCCACTGGTGTGGTCGTCGCGGGGACGGATGGGGTGGTCGGCGTGGAGCCGGCCTCGATGAGGAATCCGTCGCTGTCGATGGGTCCCCAGCGCTGCTCGGCGAGGGTCTTCTTGCCGTAATCCTGCGACTCCGCGTAGCGCACGATCAGCATCGGATCGGCGACTTGTGCGGTGATCGAGAACTCCGTGCTGCCACCCTTGGGTTCCTCCCAGCTCTTCACGATCCGCGCGAAGACCCTCGAGGAACGCATGCGTTCCTCCATCATCACGATGGCATCCACGCTCGACAGATCGCCCAGGCCGCGCGCCAGGCCGCGCAACTGGACATTCGAGCCATGGTCGATGTTGATCGACTCGAGTTCGATGCCATCGGGCGTGGTGCACGCGATGTCGCTGAGCAACTTGCTCATCGGCCAGCCGAGCTTGTCGACCTGGCCGTAGAGCGCGATCCGCCGCTCGCTCGACACCATCGATGCCTCGAAGGCCGCTGCATCGGAGAGCCTGAACTTCAGCCACGCCAGACGAAGCCCGGCCACGGCCATCGGCCCGAGGACCACCGCGAGGCTGGCGGCGATGAGCGCACGCTTGGTGAAGGTCGGGTTGTCCATGCGCATCAGCGAGTCGATGATGAGCCCTTGGGATCGGCGCGGTTCGATGGGCAGCAGTCCCATGAGCGGCGCGAGCGGACTGCGCAGGGCCAGCGCTACGCCGGCCAAGTCACCGAACTGCGCACGCCACCCGGCATCATCCGGTGCGCCGGCCAGTGCAGAGCCCAACGCATCAGCGCCAGCAAGTCCGACGAATCCCTTGGTGAACGCGGCCGGCATCGAGCGGCGTGCTGCAATCAGGTCCTCCTCGGACCAGTGTCCGAGCATCGCCGTGTCGTTGACCGCCTCGCTGATGGCGCCGGCGAACTCCGAGGCATCGTCGCTTCGTTCGATGAGCGTGCGCACCACAAGATGGCCCTCGCGCGAGGCCACGACCGCCACGGATCCCGTGGAGGCTTGCACGTCGATGCACATGCGGGCGGCGCGTCCCACGCCATCGGCTGACATCAGGCCCAAGAGACCCGCCACCGGTGCAGTGAAGGTCACCCGCGGCGCAACGGGTCCATGCGTCGTACGACGCCCGTCGCCGGCCTTGAGGCCGGGCGGCAGATGGGCGGCACCGCTGGGCTTCCATTCGAGCACGATGCCCAGACGCTCCTCGGCACCGGTCGAGCCATCAGGCACGATGACGCACGCCGATCGGCACCGGGGCGCGTCGGGCGACAGAGCGCCCTCGGCTTGCAGGGCCAGAGCCTGCTGCTGCTGGGCGGGCGTCGCGCGGGGGAGGGGAATCGACCGCAGGATGACATCGCTGCCGGGAACGACCACGACCACGCGCTCGGGCATCAGTTCGTGCAGCCACGGAGCCAGATCCTCGACGGCACTGCCGTCGCCACAGTCCGGGCCGAACTCCCCAGCCTGCTCGAACTGCACGCCCAGGGGGCCGAATCGAACAAGCAGCGCCTTCCAGCGCTCGCCCTCCGGACGAAGCACCGCGGCAAGATCGGCGGCGAGGGCTGGCTTGGTGGCGTTCTTCTTCACGGTTCCAGGTACTCCAAGATCGTCACGGGCAGGGTGGAACGATCAACGACGACGATCATTTCAACTTCCGTATCGGTTCCCGGGGCGCGCCCCCGGCTGGTGATGGTGTACACGGAACTCTGGGTGTCCATGGTGCGGGCCATCTGGGCAGCATCCTGCGGGCTCAGCCCGTCGATCCGGGAGAGCTCCCCGAGGGTCGTGATGCCGGTCGATGTATCGCGCCGGTCGATGATGCGCTGAGCGACCTTCGGCTCGAGCCCGTACACCTGCTCGAGCACGCGCTTGGAGACGGTGTTGATGTTCACTCGGCCCAGGTCGCCCGGCTTGGGTGCCTGGGTCACGCACTCGCGCAGCACGACATCAAGCTGCTCAGGCTTGAGCGTGGCTGATTGCTGTGCCGACGGGGCCTGCGCCCGGCCCGCGCTCGAGCGACCGCTTCGGCCGCGAGAACTCGTGGTCGGCGCCTGCTGCGCCTGCTGGCCCAGAGGCGTGCTGATGAGCTGCTCGACATAGAAGTTGGACTGCTTGGCCGACTCGACCAGTTGGGTCGCCTGCTGCTGCGACAGCCCCGTACGCTCGACGATGTCCTGGGCCGTCGCGGTCTTCAGGTCGAGCCGATCCTCGCCGCCGAGCGTGCGCGGGAACGGGCGGGTCCGGGCCGTGAACATGCCGACAAGGCCGTCGTCGAGCACGCCATCTGCGTTGTCGTCGGGGAAGCTCGCGTCGCCGTCGTTCTCGTTGGGATCGAGCCGGTTGTTGAGGTTCCAGTCCTCGCCGCGGACCTCCTTCGGCCACACGCCGAGGACCATCTCGAGCTCGGGGATCGAGCGGAAGTTCGCGTTGCGCGGCTCGTAATTGATGTTCAAGCGACCGAGGTACGAGCGTGACTCCGCCCCCGACATCTCCTCATCGTCGTTGGTGTCTCGCCAGTCGACGATCGCATCGGCCAGGAGACCCACATCATCCATGGTGTAGAGCTGCGCACGGCTCACCGCGTTGATGTTCATCCGCGAGTGCTCGTCGAACGGACCCGGGTAGATCGCGCCGTCGATCTCGTGGTAGATCTCAAAGGAGCCGGTGGAGAGCTCGTCGACGGCGTTGTCCTCGAGGTCGTTCACCATCGCGAATGCGCTGTCCGGTTCAGGGTTCTCGCTGTAGTACTCCATGATGGCGATCATGGTCTCGACGCCCGCTCGCGCGGCCCACCTGGCTTGCACCTTCGACATGGCCTCGCGGCCCATCACGGCCTGGCGGTAGCAGCCCAGTTGCGTCGCCGAGGTGATGAGCGCCGCCACGGCCACGCACCAGATCACGATCGGCAGCACCATCGCGCGGGGGTGCTTCATCGTGCGCCTCCCCCTGAGGCCGGACCGCTACCCAGGCCGCGGCCTCCGCCGCCCTGGCCGCCGCGGCCACCACCTTGTCCGCGAACGCCGCCTTGGCCGGCACCCTGGCCGAACCCGCCGCGTCCACGCCCCATGCCGCGGCCTCCGCGACTGTCGCCCGGAATCGTCACTCCGTCGGGGATCTGCACGCCCATGTTGCCGACGCCATCCACGCCAAGACCGGCCGCAGCGTCGCCGGCGGCCGCAGCGTCGCTTGCGGCGGCGGCTTCTGCCGCTGCCGCTTCAGCGGCCAGTTGCTGTTCGTAGGCGGCGATCTGCACCAAGGGAGGCGTCGCTCGATCGATGGGCACCACGGTCTGCAGCGTGACGAGGTCACGAACGAGCGGGTCGATCTCGGTGCCGGGTTCGTTGCCCAGTGCGCTCACGGTCACACGCAGCGCCCACGGGAGCCCGTCAAGGTCGCTGTCCCAGTCATCGCGCCACGCGCTGCCGTCGTATGCCTCGAAGCGCAGGCTCACCACGCCATCCATCAGTGGCACCGTGCTGCCGCCACCGCGCTCGTACTGGTCAGGCTGGCTGTCGACACGCATCCAGAGCGCTGAGCCAAGATCGTCGTCCTCGATGCGAAGGTGCGTCTCGAATTCCTGGCCGTCACCGTTGTACTCCGTCTCGCGGACCGTGCGCAGGCGCGTGTTGTAGACCAGCAGCTCATCGCGATCGACCTCGAGCCCCGGCGCGTCAGCGACGGTTGCGGTGTGGTCGTCCACGATCAGGACGCGGCAGTGGAAGAGGTCATCGCTGCGCAGCATCGACTGGAGTTCCTTGCGCACCGTCTCCATGGCGCCGAGGGCGCGGACATGAGCGTCCATACGGAGTTTGCAGACCTCTCTCGCGCGTCCGAACTGGCCAAGGCTCGTGGTGATCACGGCTGCGATCACCACCGCGATCGTGGCGGCGATCAGCAACTCAGCGAGGGTGAAGGCTCGAAGGTCACGGCGCAACGGCGGCCTCCTCGTCCTTGCCATAGGCGCTCTGTCGATCAAAGGGTTCCGGCGGCCTGCGGTCGGGATTCGGGTCCTCACCCAGACGCGGTGCGATGCGCGTCTCGACGGTGTACGACTGGCCGCGCGCATCGCGCACCATGGCCGTCACCGTGTACGGGTCGCCAAGGCCCTCGGGATCGATCAGGATCTCGAACTCCCAATCCTCGAAGGGCGCGTCGAAGCGGCCTGAGGTGGCGTTGAGCTTGGGGAAGTCGATCACGCCGTCGACGAGCACCTGCGAAAGCAGTCCATCGAGCAGCGACGAGGCGATGACCTCGGCTTCGCCGCGACGCTGCATGTCCATGGCGCGCATCGACACATTGATGATGCCGGCAAGCCCGACCGCCAGGATCACGCCGGCGATCACCACTTCGACGAGGGCGAAGCCGCGGCGCATTACCAGTCCTCCTGGGTCAGTCCGCTTGAGTCGAGGTCGACGCCCTCGCGCTCGGCCACCAGCGACACGCCGTTGTCCGCGCGTCGGGGGATCAACTGGGTCGAGGGCAGGCGCAGTTCGGTCTCGCCCGAAGGTCCGACCCAGGTCATCACGATGTCGGGCCGGCCACCCGACGGGATGCTTGCGATGATCCAGGTCCGGGGGTCGAGTTCCTGGCCATCGGCCGTGATCGCCACCAGTTCCATCTCGCTCGGCACCCGGAACGGCTTGACCATCGTGTCGTACTCCCACTGCGCCTCGGCCTCAAGGCCGGGCGGGCGCTTCATCACGACCACGGCGATGTCGCCGGTCTCGCCATCGCGCATGAGCGCCACCTGCTGCGTACCCGACGACTCGCGGTAGGCGAACATCGCCAGCACCTGCTCCATCTGCGACATCGCCGAGTCGTGGCTGAACCAGCCCAGGCCGGCCATGCGTGGCACGACCGCCGCCGCGAGCACCACCAGGATGATGGTCGCCACGAGGATCTCGATGATCGTGAACGCGCGGTGGAGCATCAGGTGATCACTTGACGGGAGGTTCGCTCAGGCGGATGTCGGCGTCCTCGCCCTCGCCACCGGGCTGGCCATCCGCGCCATAGCAGAGGATGTCGAACTCGATGCCGGGGGGCACATCATCGAAATCGAGCACATAGTCGTTCTTCCACGGGTCCTTGAGCGCGCTGGCAGGCATGAACGGCGGATCACCCTCGATCAGCTCGGCGAGCTCGAAGTCGTCGCCGAGCGAGCTCATGCCGTTCTGGGTCATGTAGATGGCGATCTGGTTGTTCAGCGTGGCCATCTCGCTGAAGGCGCGCTTCTGCTTGGAGGTGCCGATGAGGAAGCCCAGGCGCGGCACGAACACGGCGGCCATGATGGCGAGGATCGTGACTGCGATCAGGATCTCGATGAGGCTGAACGCGCGGCGGGCGCGACGGCGGTTGGAGCGGGAGGGGTGCATGGTCATGGTTCCTTTCGTCGGGGTGCGGTTGGAGCGAGGCACTAGGCGCCCAGGGCGGTCTGCATGTTCAGGAGCGGCAGCAGCATGCCCAACAGCACGAATCCGGCCACGACCGACATGACCAGGATCAGGGCGATGGGCAGGATCTTGGTGAAGAGCTTGAGCGAGTTGTTGACCTGCCGGTCGAACGCACCAGCCGCATGCATCAGCATGGGCTCGAGCTTGCCGGACTTCTCGCCGATGTTGACGATCTGGATGAGCAGCGGCGGAAAATACCCGCTGCGCTCCATCGGATCGGCCAGCGACGCGCCGGTCGACACACGGTCGCTCACATCATCGATGGCGGCCATCATGGCGTAGTTGCCCAGCGTGTCGCGCACGGTGCGCAGGGCCGTGAGGATCGGGATGCCCGCACTCACGAGCGTGCCCAGCGTGCGCGTGAAACGCGCCACGGCCACATCGCGCAGCAGCGTGCCGAGCACGGGGACCTTGAGCAGGGCGGCATCGACGATCATGCGGTTGGAGGGCACCCGGAGCCATCCGCGCAGGGCGAACCAGCCGATGGTGGCCCCCAGCAGCATGACCCACCACCAGGCCCCCACGAAGGAAGCCAGGCTCATCAGGACCTGCGTCGGCCAGGGGATCGCGATCTTGGTCCCGCTGGCGATCGGCGCCAGCAGCTTCGGCAGCACGAAGGTCACCATCGTGATGATGCTCGCCGCCATGACGCCGGCCAGGATCATTGGATAGATCGTCGCACCGATCACCTCGCGGCGCAGCTCGACACTGCGGTCGAGCAGGTCGGCGAGCTGGTGCATGATCTCGCTCATGCGGCCGGTGGCATCGGCTGCGCGGAGCATGCCGACCGTCATCTCATCGAACGGCGGGCCGTAATCCTTCGCGGCCTGGAAGAGCGGCTGCCCGGCCTCGACCCCTTCAATCAGGTGATCGAGGATCACCGGCAGCGCCTTGCCCGCCGCCTGGCGACGCGTGGTCTTCAGCGCCTGCATGAGCGGCAGGCCGGCTTCGAGCGCCGTGGCGAGCTCCCGCACCAGGTTGGCGAGTTCCGCGCGGTTGATCGTTGGGCGGCCACGCACGGCCGCGGTCTGCACCGGACCCGAGAGACGCGACGCGCGGCTCCTCACAGCCTCGACACCCTCGGCCTCGAGCGACAGCGGCAGGATGCCACGCTCGCCGAGCATGCGCACTGCGCTGCCGCGATCTGACGCCGACACGGAGCCGATGCTCATCGTGCCGTCAGGGCCCATGGTCTGGTAGCGGAAGCTCGGCATGGATCATGTCTTGGTGGGCGCGTCGTCGAGGTCCTGCGTCGCACGGAGCACTTCGCTCACCGTCGTGTCGCCGTCGATCGCCTTGCGTACACCGTCCTTGCGCATCGTGATGAAGTCATCGCCGAGCAGCGACTTGAGCACATGCACCGGCTCGCCCTCGGCCACGGCCTGGCGCAGCGCGGGGTGGACCTTGATCAGTTCGTAGAAGCCGAGTCGGCCGCGGAAGCCCGACCCACGGCATTCGTCGCAGCCCAGGCCCGCCCACGCGTTGGGGCCGAATTGCGATCGTTCATCGGGCGCCAGTCGGGATCGAAGGTCCTCTCCCAGCGGGGCCTGCACGCGGCACGCTCTGCAGATGCGCCGACCAAGCCGCTGCGCCAACACGCCTTCGGCCACGCTCGCGATCAGGTAGGGCTCGGCTCCCATGTCGCCGAGTCGTCCGAAACTGCTGACCGAGTCGTTGGTGTGGAGCGTGCTGAAGACCAGGTGCCCGGTGAGCGCGCTGCGGATCACGATGTCGGCGGTCTCGCCGTCGCGGACTTCGCCGACGAAGATCACGTCGGGGTCCTGTCGCAGGATCGCGCGGAGCCCCGTGGCGAACGACAGACCGCGCTTGGGATTCACGGGGATCTGGTTGATGCCCGTGAGCTCGTACTCGACGGGATCCTCGATCGTGATGATCTTCTTGCGCGGGTCGTACAGCTTGCTCAGGGCCGCATAGAGCGTGGTCGTCTTGCCGCTTCCGGTCGGACCGGTCACGAGCACGAGGCCGTGGGGCTTCTCGATCAGCCGGTCCATCGTCATGCGGTGCGACTCGGACATGCCGAGCGTCTGCAGGTCGAGCCGCAGGTTGCTCTTGTCCAGGATGCGCATGACGATGCTCTCGCCATAGATCGTGGGCACGGTTGACACGCGGATGTCGACCTTGCGACCTTCGAACTTCAGCGCGATGTGCCCATCCTGCGGCACATAGCGCTCGGCGATGTTCATGTGCCCCATGATCTTGACACGGCCCGCGATCGCGGCTTGCAGGTGCTTGGGGGGCTGCGGCTGCTCCATGAGCACGCCGTCAATGCGGTACTTGACCTTGAGCTCGCTCTCAAAGGGCTCGATGTGGATGTCACTCGTGCGGCTCTGGATGGCCTCGAGGATCAGCAGGTTCACGAGGTTCACCAGCGTCGGCGCCTCGGCCATGCGGTGCACATCGTCGGCCTCGATCGCGTCGAGATTGTGCTCGCTCTCGCTGGACGCGTCCTCGCTCGAGCCGCCGAGGCTCTCGGCCATGCGTGCGGCCGTGGTGCCGTAGCACTTGCGGATCAGCTCGGCGAACGCTGCAGCCTCGACGCCCACGCGCTGCACGCGCCGCTCGACGATGGTGCTCACTTCGTCCGCAGCACCGATGTCGAAGGGATCCACCATCGCCAGGACGAGTCGACCGCTGCGCTCGCGCAGCGGGACCACGCGGAGCCGCACGGCGACATCGGGCAGCAGCAGCCCGACCACGGCCGTGTCGGCTTCGGGTGCCTTGTCGTGCCATTCGATGCCAAGCGCGGCGCATCGTTCGCGCAGTCGTTCTTGCTCGTCCTTGGTGGAGCCGGGGACCTGAAGCAGGGTCTCGGCCGGTGCCTGCTCGGTCTCGGAGGTGGTGGTGTCGAGGGGCTGCTGTTGCATGGGTTCCAGTCGTTCAGCGCGGGGCGTCGCCGCCATCGCCGCCGCCCTTGCCGCGCTGGTTGGGGTTCTGCGTGCCCAATGTGCCGCCTTCGAGGCCCATCGGTACGCCGTCATCGCTGCGGAGCGCCTTGCCCTTCTTGGAGGAGTCGGAGCCCGGCTTCGAGCTCTCCTCATCCCGCTCGAGGTACTTCTCGATGCCCGGGATCTTCGCCTTCTGCTCCTCGTTGAGCACGGCGATCACGCGCTTGCGCGCATCCTCGATCAGGCGGTCTCGTTCGGCGATCAGGTCCTTGTATGGCTCCTGTTCGCCCTTGCTCGCGTTGACATTGCGCGCTTGGTCTGCGGCAAGCCGCGCGCGCTCCGTCTCGCGCTCAGGCTCGACCTCGCGGACCTTGGCCACGAACCTGGCCTGGAGCGCGTTCATCGAGTCGTTGAACACCGAGCGGATCGCGTTGATCTGGGCAAGTTGCTCGGCCGAGAGGTCTGCGATGGCGAACACATTCTCGAAGAACGGATCGAGCGGGGGAGTACGGCACGCCAAGGGGTACGCGTCGCGCATCGCACGCTCACGGAACTTCGGTCCCCATTCGGCACCGAACGCCGTGGCCAGTGCCTCGATGTGAGCATCGGTCACATCGCGCACCGCGATGCGCGCAGCCACGATGCGCTCGAGCTCCACGAGCCCGGCGGCGGGATCGTTGTCGGTGAGGGACTTGCGGATGCGGGGTTGGCTCACTTCCTGCTGCTTCATGCGCTGCATCAGCGCCAGATCAAGCGCCGTCTCATAGGCGGCGATGGCATCCTTGGCCTCGATGCGGTTGTCCAGGGGCACATCGATCTGGCGCATGACGATGACCAGGTCGGTCTTCTCGCCGCTCAGACGGCCCTGCGGCAGTTGCTTCTCGCGGCGCAGCGCACGCTCGAGGCTCGGCCATCGCTCAAGCTGCGCGTCGGAGAGTTGTCCCTTGACGTCATCGAGGAAGCGCTGCTTCATCGCTTCCTTCTCGGCCTTCCACGCTTCGATGGGCTTCATCAGCACGGTGAGCGCACCGTGCTCGCCAGCGCCAGCGATCTGGTCCTTCATCGAGGTGAGTGTGTCGCGCAGCCCTTGCTCGCCGGCCCGGTACTCGGCCTGATAGTCGACCAGCATGGCTTCGAGCACTTGCTTCTGCCAGTCCTCAAGCTGGAGCGTGTCGACGAACAGCGACATGTCCCGGGGCATGAAGTCGGTCGAGAAGATCTCGTTGAAGCCGGCCTCACGCGGCAATTGCGCGTGCACGAGGGGAGTGATCGCGAGGGCGGCGGCGGCGACAGTCGTGACGAGCAAAAAACGCTTCATGGTGTGAAGTCTCCAGGGCTCTGGGGTGCGGAACGAATCAGGCTCGGGTGAAACGGCCCAAGGGCCGGCATGTTGCACTCATCGACGCAGGGGGTTGGATTTGGTGCGAGTGGTCGAGTCATGGATGAAGGTCCGAGAACACCGATTGCGGTCGCGGCAGTGCGTGAACCGAGTGGGTTGGATTGGCCTCAACCCTTGCTGACGGTGCGCTGCTCGATCCGCTTCTGGCTGGTCGTGACCACGATGCGTTGAACGAAGATGCCGGGGGTATGGATCTGATCGGCTTCGAGTGAGCCCAAGGGCACGAGTTCCTCGACTTCGGCGATCGTCACGGCACCGCAGGTTGCCGCCATGGGGTTGAAGTTGCGCGCCGTGCGGCGGAAGACCAGGTTGCCTGACGGGTCGGCTCGCCAAGCCTTGACGAGCGCGACATCGGCCTTGATCGCGCGCTCCATCACATAGGTCTCGCCGTCGAACTCCATGTGCGGCTTGCCGTCCGCAACAACCGTGCCCACACCGGTCTTGGTGTAGAAGGCCGGGATCCCGGCGCCGCCAGCGCGCATGCGCTCGGCCAGCGTCCCCTGTGGCGTGAACTCCAGCTCAAGTTCGCCACTCATGAACTGACGCTCGAACTCGGCGTTCTCGCCGACATAACTCGAGATCATCTTGCGGATCTGCCTCGTCTGGAGCAGGAGTCCGAGTCCCCAGTCATCCACACCGGCATTGTTGCTCACGGCGGTCAGTCCCTTGGCACCGGAATCGCGAAGCGCCAGGATCAGCTGTTCGGGGATGCCGCAGAGCCCGAATCCTCCGACGGCGACGGTCATCCCGTCACGAATCACCCCTTCGAGAGCTGCCGTGGGAGAGGCAAAGACCTTGTTCATGGTGCGATGGTAGTGACCGCCCCGGCGTGATTGTGGTGCTCAGCTCGGTTCGACCGGCCCCAGAGGCGCGCTCCCGGCTACCGTGTCCCGGTGCAGCGACTGGTCTGTCTGCTCATCTTCCTCTCGGCCCTTCCCGATGCCATGGTCGTGCCCGTGCTGAAGGACCTCTGTGTGGACCGTTACGGCGTGACCCGCACCGAGGCGCAGGCGTTCCTGTTGGTCAACCTGCTCGGCGCAGCCGCGGCCATCGGCGTGGTCGCTCGGCTCCAACGCTCGATCGAACCGGTTCGGTTGCTGGTCCTGGCGTCCCTCCTGGACGCGGTCCTCATCGCATGCCTATGGCTCCCGCTTGGATGGCCGGGGACGATGGCCGTCCGAGCGCTGGAGGGCGTTCCAGACGCCATCACCTTCGGTGTGCTGATGCAGCTGCTCGGCCGCTCGGATTCAGGCTCGGTAGCCAGTCGCCTGGGCTTGGGCTCCATGGTGCTCCTCGGCGGGGTCGGTTGTGGCATGACCATTGGAGGCCTGGCAGCGAAGCTCATGGTGCTCCTCGGCGGGGTCGGTTGTGGCATGACCATTGGAGGCCTGGCAGCGAAGCTCATGGGCCCGGGGTCGGAACGGGTGGTCTTCGTCCTGGGGGCAGGCAGTTCGGCCCTTGTGGCCGCACTGGCGGCCGCTCGGCCCGACGATCTTCGGGGGGCGGCCGAGTTGCACCAACCCCAACCATCCACGATGCGGGGGGCAGGCGCGCCGTTGGAGACCGCGCGCAATGTCCCGGCATGGGTCGTGCTGGCGATGGCGTTCGTCGATCGCGCCACGGGAGGCGTGCTCACCGGCACGCTGAGCCTCTTCCTGGCCGGCTTCTACCCCTACGACGCTGGCGAGCGGGGGTGGATGGTGGGGTTGCCGCTCTTGGCCATGGCGGTGGGAGCGTGGCCGGCGGGCGCCCTCGCCCATCGGATCGGCACGCTTCGCGTGCGGCAGTGGACTGGCGCGATCTACGCGCTCGCCCTGGCTGTGGTGCCATTCGTCAGCGAGTCGCAGCTTGCCCTGGTCAGCGTGCTCGCCGTGCTGGGGCTCGCCGGGGCGGCTCTGCTCCCAACCAGCCTGGCACTGGAGCACGCCGTTGATCGAGGACCGGTCGGTTTCACCGCGTTTGCCACCAGTGGTGGTGTGGGCTACGCCAGCGGTGCGGTGATTCCGGTGATGGTGCTCGGTGTGGCCGGCGACGGGGCGTCGAGTTACCAGGGCATCATCGTGGGCTTCGCGCTGCTGCACGCTGCGGTGACATGTTGCGCCGTGGCCGCGTCACGGCCACGGCAGTGAGCCTGGGGGCCCGGTTCGGGCGGGCGTTCGACCAGCCCAGGGGCGCCGATTCAATTCAGCGCGAGCGCTTCATCAGGGCCGACAAGGTCCGATCGCCGCTCGAAGCGCCGCAGGTAGGCATGGCGGAGCTTCTCGAGGGCGCGGATCTGGATCTGGCGCACGCGCTCCTTGGTCACGCCAAGGCTGGCGCCGAGCTGTTCAAGGGTCGGTAGCGCACTGGCAATGGGTGCGTTCAGGCCGAAGCGGAACTCGATGACATCACGCTCGAGGGGCGTCAAGTCAGCCTGATTGGACTTGAGGAGCCAACCCACTTCGGAAGCGCACTCACGCTCGTGTTCCGACCGCACGATGCCGGAGTGATCGCCGCGCTCCATGGCAGGGTCAAACTCCGTGGGGAAGCGCTGGCGGTGCTTGCTCTGCTTGAGGCCATGCCGGCTGAAGGCCTTGAGGATGGCGCGGCACGCATAGGTGCTGAACTTGAAGCCGCGGCAGCAGTCGAACTTGTCGACCGCACGCATGAGCGCCATGTTGCCCTCGCTGATGAGGTCGGCGAACTCGATGTCGGCATTGCGCACGCGCTTGGCCATCGCGAGCACCAGGCCGAGGTTGATCTCGGCGATCTGGTCGCGCAGGTTGGTTGCCGCATGGGCCCAATGCAGCACTTCCCGCGCCTCGCGCGTCTCGAGGGGCTGGCCGCGCTGCACCTTCTGGATTCTCGCGATCCGGTATCGCGCATAGTTGAACTGCATGAACAGCACGCGTTCCTGGGCAGCGGTCAGGATCAGCGAGTCGTTGCCGCGGCCAGAGGCCCGGGCCTCGTGCATGAGCGGGCAGTACCAGTCGACCTTCGGGCGCCGGATCGCGGGGGCTTCCGTGAAGATCTTGCGCTCAGCGTTCGAGCGAGCGAACTCCGGTGCCGGCATGAAGTCCATCGCCTCGGCCATGATGGCGCGAACGAACTCGGCATCCTGCCCGCCGAGTGCGCGTCGGGCCGATGCCGACAGCGGGGTGGGCACGAAGGTGGCCTTGCGGTCCGCCGATGTTGCTGTGCGCTGTGGCATGGGAGCCTCCGTGGGGAGCAGTCTTTCAACAACAACTGAAACCTCCTTCGTCCTACGCCGCTCGTCAGTTTCAAGGTTTCAAATGGTGCAGACTTTGACCGCCCAATAACTTCGTGATCGATGGTCGGATCACCACGGGCCGTTCCGGCCCAACACCGTTCAGCAACGCACCGCGGCACCCCAGTGCTCGCGTGCCGCGGTCGATGGTCTGGTTGCGAGGGCCGATCGCCGCGGGGTCACTCAGGCTTGCCGCCCAAGGCGTCGTAGATCCAGGCCTCGCTGGCGCGTGGGAACCCGATCACTTCGCTGGCCTTGAAGAAGATCCCCAACTCGCGCGCGGCGGCCTCGGGGCCGTCCGAACCGTGGATGAGGTTGAAGCTGTTCGAGACGCCGAAGTCGCCACGGATCGTGCCGGGGTTGGCCTTTGAGCCGAAGGTGGCGCCCATCATGTTGCGGCAGATGGTGATCGCACCGATGCCGCGCACCGCCATCACGACCACCGGGCTGCTGGTCATGAAGCGGACCAGACCCGGGTAGAACGGCTTGCTTGCGTGGTCCTTGTAGTGGGTCGCGGCAAGGTCCTGCGAGATCTGCATCAGTTTCAGGCCGACGATCTGGAGGCCCTTCTCCTCGAAGCGGCTGATGATGCGCCCGCACAAGCCGCGTTGGACGGCATCGGGCTTCAGGATGATCAGGGTCGTTTCCACGCGGTGCTCCTTTGGTGGAGTTGGGGCGGGAATGATAGCGCGTTCGGCGGGACGGGCCAGTCGGGTGCCGCGTCGGCGTCCCGGGCGCCGGTCGCTAGGATCCAAGCGCTCCCCGTTGGTGCGGGGCAGCAGGGCACGGATGCCGGACGAAGGCGAGCTGGAGCATGGATGCCGTGAGCGAAACCACCGCAAAGCGTCGCAAGGGAGCCACTGCCGAGGAACTGGCCACGCGCCAGCGTGACATCTCGGTCAGCGAGTTCTTCGCCAAGAATCGCCACCTCCTGGGCTTTGACAATCCCCGCAAGGCGCTGCTCACGGCCGTCAAGGAAGCCGTCGACAACAGCCTCGATGCCTGCGAGGAAGCCAGCATCGTTCCCGAGATCGCCGTCATCATCGAGGACCTGCAGCCCGAGCGCCCTGCGAGCGCCAAGAGTTCGCGCTACCGACTGACGGTCATCGACAACGGCCCCGGCATCGTGCGCAAGCAGGTGGAGAACATCTTCGGGCGATTGCTGTACGGATCCAAGTTCCATCGCCTGAAGATGAGCCGGGGCCAGCAAGGGATCGGCATCAGCGCAGCGGGCATGTACGGCCTCATCACGACGGGACGCCCGATGGTGATCCATACGAAGCCGAAGGCGGGTGGCCCGGCCCACCACATCGAGCTGGCGATGAACACCAAGACCAACCGCGCGGAGGTCACCACCGACGACGAGGTCAAGGACTTCCCGCCGGCGCGTTTGGCAGGACTGTCATCGGGGACCAAGGCGCTCTCGGCAGAGGGTGGCTTCCTCTCGACCGAGGCGTTCCGGACCGGCACCAGCGTGAGCATCGAGCTCGAGGGCCGCTACCAGCGCGGCCGCGGCAGCGTCGATGAGTTCCTCGAACTCACCGCCATCGCCAACCCGCACGCGCGCATCACCTTCGTGCCCCCTTCGCGTGAGTCATCGGAGGACGACGAGGGATCGATCCTCGCCGGCGCCGAGGCAAGTGCTGCGACCAGGGCCACGGCCACGACCGAGACCGGCGGCGTCGTCATCTATCCGCGAGGCGTGCACGAACTCCCTCCGGAAACGCGTGAAATCCAGCCGCATCCCAAGGGCATCGAGCTCGGGATCCTGCTGCAGATGCTCAAGGACTACGAAGCCACCGAGAAGGGAAGCCTCTTCAAGTTCCTGCAGGAGCGTTTCTGCCGTGTGAGCAGCGCGACCGCGGCGCAGATGTGCAAGGCCGCCGGGGCCACGAGCCGCACGCGCGCCGGCGACATCGAGGCGCCGCAGGCCGAGAAGCTCTTCCAGTTCTTCCAGGAGGTCAGGCTGCCGCCGCCGCCGACCGATTGCCTTGCGCCGATCGGCGTGCGCCAACTGCTCGCTGGTCTTCTCAAGGGTGTGCGCGCCGAGTTCTACGCCGCCAGCAGCCGCAGCGCCGAGGTCTATCGCGGGCGTCCGTTCCAGATCGAGGCGGCGATCGCCTTCGGCGGCGATCTGCCCGCCGACGATCCTGCGCGCGTGATCCGCTTCGCCAACCGTGTGCCGCTGCTCTTCCAGCAGAGCGCATGCAGTTCCTTCAAGGCAGTGCTTGAGACCGGCTGGAAGAACTACAACCTGCAGCAGCCTCGCGGGAGCCTGCCGGCCGGACCGATCGTGATCATGCTCCACATGGCCAGCGTCTGGGTGCCGTTCACCAGCGAGAGCAAGGAAGCGATCGCCGACTACGACGAGATCCGCAAGGAGATGAAGCTCGCACTCATGGAGTGCGGCCGAAAGCTCGGCACATACCTCAACAAGCGCGCGAAGATGCGTCGCGAGGGCGAGCGGCGCGATGTCTTCGAGCGCTACATCGGAGAGATCGCCAAGGCCGTCAGCGCGATCACCGGCGAGGACGCCAAGCGCCTCTATGACGCACTGCACGCGCAGGCCAAGCGCAAGACCGCCGTCGCCGACCAGCAGCTCGACGAGGATGGGAGGGTCGTCCGTGGGCAGGAAGACCCCGACGACGATGGCGTGATCATCGTGCCCGAGGCGATGACGGGCGGCCCCGTCGACGAAGCCATGAGCGGTCCCCAATCGGAGGCGCCTGGGCGGCGGCCGGCCACCAGGGCGCCCGGGGAACGGCCGGCGCGCGCCAAGCCTGCCGCCTCGTCGCCGCCGGCGAAGGCCTTGCCCAGGGCCAAGCACGCGTCACCCAAGGCCGCGTCGCCCAAACGAGCGTCCAAACCCGCCTCCAAGCCTTCCGGCAAGCCCGCCCCGGCAGCGCCGCCCAAGGTCCCGCCGCCGCGCCCAGCCCCGCGCCGCACCTTCCCCGATGGTCCGACCCTCTTCTGATCGAGCACGAGCACCACCATGGCCAAGAAGACCACCCACTCCATCGCCGAGCGCGACGCCCGGACCCAGCACAAGATCGTCGAACTCGCGAAGGACATCTCGAAGATGACCCTGTCCGGCCGGGAGCCGCAGTTGTCGATCCCCACCCGCACGAAGAGCAACACCCTGTGGAACCGCAAGAAGGGGATCCTCGAGATGGGCGACGGCACGGCCGACCGCCCGCTCTTCGACCTCAAGACCGCCAAGCAGTTCATGCAGACCATGCTGCACGCGAGCACGATCAAGGACCTGATCGAGGCCCGCAAGACCAGCAGTCTCCGTGGCGTCTTCTACAAGGCCAAGCACACTGTCGCGGGCACGAAGGAGAACACCTTCGACACGCAGGACGAGAGCGATCCGATCCTCGAGGACCTCGAGGTGGCGCTCGGTGCGCTGCGCGAGGAACTGCATGTCTTCGCCGAGAACCGCGGCTCGATGGTCGGCAACATCACGATCGTCGACAAGGGAGACGAGATCGATTGCCGGCGCATGGGATCCGGCGGCTACGCGCTGCCCTCGATCGTCGAACCGGATGTGATCCAGTTCAAGAAGTGCGAGGCGAAGTTCATCCTCCATGTCGAGAAGGGCACCGTCTGGAACCGGTTCAACGAGGACCGCTTCTGGGAGAAGCACAACTGCATCCTCACGCACGGAGCGGGCCAGCCCCCGCGCGGCTGCCGTCGCCTGCTGCAGCGGCTGAACCAGGAGCTCGGCCTCCCGATCATCTGCGTGCTCGACAGTGACCCGTGGGGGCATTACATCTACAGCGTGATCAAGCAGGGCTCGATCTCGCTGGCGTTCGAGAGCACGCGCCTGGCGATCCCGGAGGCCAAGTTCCTGGGCATCCGTGCCAAGGACTTCCGCCAATGCGGCCTCGACGATGCCGTGAAGATCGACCTGACGGAGAACGACATCAAGCGTGCCCGCGAGATTGCGGCCTACCCGTGGTTCGAAGGGCACAAGGGCTGGCAGAAGGAGATCCAGGCCATGCTCACCAACGGCTTCAAGATGGAAGTCGAGTCGCTCATCACGAAGGACATTTCCTACGTGACCGAGGTCTATGTGCCCGAGCGCCTGAAGGCGAAGGACTGGCTCGATTGAACCTCACCCGGCGGCGGGCAGTTCGATCGTGAAGTCGCTGCCGCGACCGGGCTCGCTGTGCACCCGGATGTCGCCGCCATGCTCACGCGCGATGCGCCGCGCGACCGGCAGCCCCAGCCCCGTTCCGCCGGCCTTCGTCGTCACGTACGGCAGGAAGATGTCGTCGATGCGGTCGGCAGGGATCCCCGGGCCCGTGTCGATCACATGCAGCCGGGCGCGACCGCCGCCATCCTCGATGCGCAGCATGAGCTCATGCTGTCCACCGTCCGCGCGTGGTGCGTTGCCCATGGCCTGCATCGCGTTGAGCATCAGGTTCAGTGCCGCCTGCTTCAGCAGGCCGCGATCGGCCTCGACGGCGACCGACCGCTCGGGTGGCGGCGAGAGCAGGAGCCGGATGCCCGACTGGGCGGCCTGCGCATGCAGGAAGTCGACCAGGTCCACCGCCACGTCGCGTAGCTCGATGCGTTCGCGGTCCACTTTCATGCGCCCGGCGTACTGCAGGAAGTCGGTGAGGATGTCGCGCAGCCGATCGGTCTCGCGCACGAGCGCGTCCACCCGACGGACCATGCCGGCGGACTGATCGGCCTCGAGCGGCGCATCAAGGATGTCCTCGCGCAGGAGTTGTGCGTTCAGGACGATCGTCGAGAGGGGATTCTTGATCTCATGTGCGAGGCCGCTCGACATCGTGCCGAGCTGAGCCAGTTGCTGCGCCTCGACCGCACGCCGCTCGGCGGCGCGGGCGCGTTCCTCGCGCTCGGCAAGGCGAGTGCGCTGGAGCCACCATGCCAACAGCCCTGTGACAGCCGCGCCGGCGATGAACACAAGCGTTGCTGGAACCATCATGGATTGGTCAGGCATGGCCGTTCCCGCCTGAGCGGCGCTGTCGCGGTCGCCGGCCCTTGGGCGCGACGACCGGCGTTCCTGCTCACGCCTGCGGCGTGGTCACGCGTGCGGCGCTGCGGGCGAAGGTCGCTGACCAGCCCTTGGCACCGCAGCTGGCGGAGTAGGTGACCTTCTCGCCGTCCTTGAAGGTGCGGAAGCCGGTCTCCTGGTCGATCACCGTGAAGTGGACGAAGATGTCCTGGCCTTGCGGCCCAATGATGAAGCCGAACCCCTTGCGGGCATCGAACCACTTGATGGTTCCCTCGGCATTCTCGATCTTCTGGGTGTCGGTCATGTGCTGCCTTTGCTCGTTCCTGGATGCTGGTGGAATCCCCCCGAACCACAACCCGTGCGACCTGATTCTCGCTCCGATTTGCAGGGGGCGCAACCCGTTATCCAGCGAAACCTGACAATCGGCCGAACTTCCCGTCCCGAAGGGCGGGAAGCCCGGCGGTGCGGATCACCTGCGGGAGGCCGGCTCGGCCGGGGCTTCGAGCAGGGCCTTGCGGCTCAGTTTGATGCGGCCGGTGTCGTCCACATGGATGACCTTGACCTTGATGATGTCCCCGACCTTGACGACCTCGGTCACGGTCTTCACGAAGCCGTGGGCCAGTTCGCTCACATGCACCATGCCGTCGGTGCCGGGAGCGAGCTCCACGAAGCAACCGAAGTCCTTGATGCCAACGACCTTGCCTTCGTAGATCGAGCCGACCTTGATCTCGGCGCCGAGCGCCTCGACCTCGGCCTTGGCGCGCATGGCGGCGGTGCCATCGGCCGTGGCGATGAAGACGGTGCCGTCTTCGTTGATGTCGATCTGGGCGCCGGTACGGTCCTGGATGCCGCGGATGGTCTTGCCGCCGGGGCCGATGAGCTTGCCGATCTTCTCGGGGTCGATCTTGACCGTGATGATGCGGGGCGCGTGGGGCTTGAGGTCGGCGCGTGGCTTGGCCAGGCAGGCTTCCATCTTCTCGATGAGGAAGAGCCGGCCCTCGCGTGCCTGGGCGAAGATCGTCTGGATCTCCTCGACGCCCAAGCCACGGGCCTTGAGGTCGAGTTGGATTCCGGTGATGCCCTCGCGGGTGCCCGAGACCTTGAAGTCCATCTCGCCGAAGAAGTCTTCTTCGCCGATGATGTCGGTCACGTGGGTGACCTTGCCGGCCGAGCTGGTGAAGCGGCCGACGCTGATGCCGGCACAGGTCGCCTTGATGGGCACGCCTGCATCCATGAGCGCGAGGCAGCCGCCGCACACGCTGGCCATGCTGCTTGAGCCGTTGCTCTCGGTGATGTCGCTGACCAGACGCACCGTGTAGGGGAACTCCTCGGTGCTCGGCAGGATCGCCAGCAGGCTCTTCTCCGCAAGCGCGCCGTGGCCGATCTCACGACGGCCCGGGCCCGCAATGCGGCCGGCCTCACCGGTGCAGAAGGGCGGGAAGTTGTAGTGGAGGTAGAACTTCTTGGCGTACTCGGGCAGCAGGCCGTCGATGATCTGCTCGTCCTTCATCGTGCCGAGCGTGCAGGTCACGATCGACTGCGTCTCGCCGCGCTGGAAGAACGCGCTGCCGTGCGGACGGGGCAGGAAGTCGACCGCCATGTCGAGCGGCCGGATCTGGTTGAGCGGGCGGCCGTCGGCACGGACGCCCTTCTCGGCGACCAGGTTGTGGGTGATCTTCTTCTCGAGCAGTCGCAGGGCCTCCTTGGCCTCTCGGGCGCGCTTCTCGGCGGCCACATGCTCGGTGTAGGGCAGGCCTGCGGGCACTGCGAAGAACGAGTCGATGCACCACTTCTTGACGCGGTCGACCTCGGTGTTCCGCGCTTCCTTGCCGTGGATCTGGCGGGCCTTGGTGAGTTCGTCGTAAGCCTTCTCCTTGACCAGGGCCATGACATCGGCCGCGGGCAGGATGCGGTCGCCCATGCGCACGGCGGGAGCGCCGCTCTTCGCACGCAGTTCATCGATCATCTCGAGGATCGGCTTGATGCCGTGCTCGAGGCCGAAGCGGATCGCGGCGACCATGTCGGCCTCGGTGATCTCGGCAGCGCCGACCTCGATCATGTTCACGCCGTCCTTGTGACCGGAGAGGACCAGGTCAAGGTCGCTGAACTCGATCTGGGCCTGCGTGGGGTTGATCACGAACTGCGCGCCTGCGTCGGTGTAGATGCGGGCCACGCGGACGGTTGCGATCGGACCCTCGAACGGCGCGTCGGTGATCGCCAGCGCCGCCGAGGCGGCAGTGCAGCCGATCATGTCGGTGTCGTTCTGGCCGTCATGCGACAGCACACTGACCTGCAGCTGGATCTCGTCGACGAAGCCCTCGGGGAAGAGCGGACGGATCGGGCGATCCATCATGCGCATGGTGAGGATTTCCTTCTCGCTTGGCTGGCCCTCGCGCTTGCGGAAGCCTCCGGGGTACTTGCCGGCCGCCGGGAGCTTCTCGCGGTAGTCGCAGGTCAGCGGGAAGAAGTCGATGCCCATGCGCGGGTTCGCGCGCACGGCGGTGGCGAGGACGACCGAGTCGCCGTATCGCGCCATGACGGCGCCGCTGGCGAGCTTGGCGACCTTGCCGGTCTCGAAGCGGAGCGTGCGTCCGCCGATGTCGCGTTCAACGAAGCAGGGGGTGTGGTGTCCCATGGAATGATGCCTTTCTAGGAAGTGGTGTGGTGAGGCACCGCCCTCTTGGAGGCAGAGACCAACAGGCAGCCGAGCGCGGGTCGTCGCGAGGCTGCCGATTGCCCACTGCCGCCGGGGGCGGCGAAGCCCGTGCGCCTACTTGCGCAGGCCGAGCTTCTTGATGAGATCGGTGTAGCCAGAGCGGTCGACCCGTGCGAGATAACGCAGCAGTCGGTTCCGTTGGCCGACGAGGAGCAGCAGGCCGCGGCGGCCGGCATGATCCTTGCGGTTGGTCTTGAAGTGGGCTTGGAGCGTGTTGATGCGCTGTGTGAGGAGCGCGATCTGGACCTGCGGCGAACCTGTGTCCCGCTCGTGGCGGCGGTTCGCGGCAATGGTCGTGGTCTTGGCGGCAGTCGAGGTCGGCATTGCGGTTGAGTGGGTCCGTCGCGGACCCTTTCCTTTCCAGAGTTGTGAATCGCGCATGGTAGCGATGCGTCAGGTGGGGTCAAGCAGTTCGATGACCAGCCCCTGCGTTATCAGGCGTCCGGAGGCGGGCCCTCCTGGGCGCGCTCCGTATGCTCCAACCTGCCATGACCACCACCGCCGATTCGTCGCTGCGGAACGCCACGCATGAGTTCGTCGCCCTCGCGGCGAAACTCGAACAGGGCGGTGGACCGTCGGGCGCGGACCGCCAGCATCGCCACGGACGCCTGACCGCCCGGGAGCGCATGGACAGGCTCTTCGACTCCGGAACGTCCACGCTCGAGTGCGGTCTCATGAGTGCCTGGAACATGTATCGCGAGTACGGCGGTGCACCGGCGGCAGGCGTGGTGACCACGATCGGCCAGGTCGACGGTCGACTCTGCATGGTGGTGGCCAACGATGCCACCGTGAAGGCCGGTGCCTTCTTCCCGATGACGTGCAAGAAGATCATCCGCGCGCAGTGGATCGCCGAGCGCGCGCGGCTCCCCTTGCTCTACCTCGTCGACAGTGCGGGCGTCTTCCTGCCGCTGCAGGAGGATGTCTTCCCCGACACCGACGACTTCGGCCGGATCTTCCGGAACAACGCCGTCATCAGCGCGCAGGGCATCCCGCAGTACGCGGCGATCATGGGCAACTGCGTCGCGGGTGGCGGCTACCTGCCGGTCATGTGCGACACGCTGCTCATGACCGAAGGCAGCGGGCTCTACCTCGCCGGCCCCGCTCTCGTGAAGGCCGCCATCGGTCAGGATGTCTCGAGCGAGGAACTCGGCGGTGCCTCGATGCATGCCGCCATCAGCGGCACGATCGACTTCAAGGAGAAGGATGATCCGTCGTGCATCGAACGGTTGCGCCGCCTGATGCAGGCGAACCAGTCCGCGCCTGCCGCGTGCACGCCTCCGATCGCCGCGACGGCGCCCGAGCGCGATCCTGGCGAGGTCTATGCCGTGTATCGCTCCGAGCCAGGCTCGCAGTACGACATGGTCGAGCTGCTCCGTTGCATCGTGGACGGTGGCTCGATCGACGAGTACCGCGCCGAATACGGCTGCAGCATGGTCTGCGCCTACGCGCGCATCGGCGGATTCCCCTGCGGCCTCGTGGCCAACCAGCGCAAGCTCACCCAGCGCACCATGTCCGGCGGCAAGGCGGGTCCCTCGAAGGCCGGAGCGATGCCGGCGGTGATCTACGACGACAGCGCGGACAAGGCCGCGCGCTTCATCCTCGACTGCAACCAGCGAAAGATCCCGCTCGTGTTCGTGCACGACACCACGGGCTTCATGGTCGGCCGCGACAGCGAGCAGGCGGGCATCATCCGCTCGGGGGCCAAGCTCGTGAATGCCATGAGCAACAGCGTGGTGCCGAAGATCGTGCTCATCACGGGCGCGAGCTACGGCGCCGGCAACTACGCCATGTGCGGCCGCGCCTTCGATCCGATGCTCACGCTTGCGTGGCCCAGTGCCTGCTGCGCGGTCATGGGCGCAGCGCAGGCCGCCGGCACGCTCCTGCAGATCGACCTTGCCGCGCGCGAACGAAAGGGTGAGCAAGTCGACGATGCCATGCGCAAGGAACTGCTGGACGCGATCACCGCGAGTTACACCGAGCAGCAGGACATCCGCTACGCCGCCTCGCGCGGCTGGGTCGACCGCATCATCGAGCCGCACCGCACACGCGACGAGCTCACCATGGCGCTCAGGATCGCCGCACAGGCACCGGTGGGCGAACTCAAGGTCGGCGTGCTGCAGACCTGAGCGATGGACCTCGTCGTCGCGACCGGCAATCCGCACAAGATCGAGGAGATCCGCGCGATCCTCGGACCATACGGTGTGTGCATCGTGGGCCTTGATGACCTCGGCGCGACCGTGCCCGAGCCCGATGAGCCCGGCGACAGTTTCGAGGAGAACGCCGCCATCAAGGCCCGTGCCTATGCCGCGGCGCTTGGCCGCACGGTGCTCGCGGACGACAGTGGGCTCGAGGTCGATGCACTCGGTGGCCGGCCGGGCGTGCACAGTGCGCGCTACGCCGGTGTGGGCTCCACGCGCGAGGAGCGCGATGCTGCCAACAACGCCAAGCTCCTCCGGGAACTCGCCGGTGTCGCCCCGGCCCAGCGCACCGCACGCTTCGTCTGCGCGATCTGCGTGGCCGCTCCCGACGGCCGTGTGCTCGTCAGGTCGCGCGGCTCGTTCGATGGCGTGATCATCGACTCGCCCCGGGGCAGCCATGGGTTCGGCTACGACCCGTTGCTCTTCGTTCCTGATGCCGGATGCACGAGTGCCGAGCTCGACCCCGCCGAGAAGAATCGCCGCAGCCATCGGGGCCAAGCCGTGCGCGCACTGATCGGCATGCTGCCTTCGATCGGATGAGTCAGGTCCACTCCACGCCGCAGGGGTGCAGCGCACAGCTGCGGCGCAGCCCATCGTCGAGGGCGAGGTACGACAGCCTCAGGCGCTCGCCGGAGGTGGCGAGCCATGGGGCGCGTCCGGCGGTGCGGTCGATGCGAGCGACCGCAGCCGCCATGTCTTCGAGCACCACACGGTTGGCAAGGGGATCCCGGCCCGCCGCATGCACTCGTGCGAGATAGGCCGCGCTGGCCACATCCACGCAGAGTGCCGCCAGACCCTCGATCGCGCTGAAGCCGTAGTAGCCCGCACCCCAGGTTCTCGCTCCGCGAAGTCGTGCGCGCACCCACCGCGTCACGAGGTCATCGATCGGGTCATCGTGCCCTTCAGCAGCATCATGCAGTGGATTCGGGATGCACTCCGCCTCCTGGAACCTCACGCCTTGCGCAAAGCCGCGCAGGTCGGGGACGGTGCCCCAGCCCTTGAGGAACGCCCGCTGGCGGTGCCACTGTCGCCAGGCGGTGCGCAGGAATCCATCGGCCTTCATGCGGTCAAGCCGTGGGTCCTCGGTGCGCATGAAGATCGCCTGGCGCAGCATGCGCTCCTGGCGCTCGGTGGCCACGCCGACGGGATCCGCCTCGAGCTCGTCCTTGAGCGTCGCCACGATCGTGGTGATGAGCTCGAGGAAGCGATCATCCTTGACGCTCGCGAGCTTTGCATGACGCAGCGCTTGCGCGATCCACGCCAACCCATCGATGCGCGTTGCGATCGATGCCTCCTCGCGGCCCATCCATTGGTCGAGCACGCCAGCGAGCGCTCGCAGCTCGAGTGGCGAGGCTTCGCGGCCGGGCAGCAGCGCGACCGTTTGGGCCCGGCCGACAGTCTCCGGGGCATCCTGGGCGATGCGACGCAGGTCAGCCAGATGCGTGGCCATGGCCGCACCCTTGTTGAGCTGCACACTGCCGCACGCGAAGTTGAGGCCCTGCTGCGGTCCATCGGCGGTCGGCATCACGCTCAACGGGAAGGAGCGACACGCGACGGGCTTCTCCTGAAGGCCGTGCCGCGCATGGATTCGGCAGAGTCCATCCTCCTGAAGGAAGATGCACGCCCCGTCGGATCGCTGGCGCAGGAACCTGCTGCCGCGGAACTCGACCCATGGTTCGAAGCCGAGCTCGGCCTTCCAGCCCTGGCGTGCGAGTCGCTCGATGTCCTCATTGCGCAGCTGCACCGTGAAGTCACGGCAGCAGTTGCCGCATGCATGGCAGCTGTAGCGTTGCCCGGTCAGATCCAACGCGAGGATGGGCAGCGACACAGCCACGGTCACGGAGCGCTCGGAGCGCGTTGCACCCGACGGGCACGGAGGATGCGGAGTCCGCACCATGAACCGCCGATGGAGCCAAGCGGAATGGAGGCGAGGGCCTCGCCAGCACTTTCCACGAGCGCCAACTGCGCGAAGGCCACGCCGACATCGAGTCCGGTCTCGCCCGCGAGCCGGCTCGCGACGAAGGCCATCGTGGCCTCGCGGAACCCGAGTCGCCCGAGCGGGTTGTAGCTCACGATGTATCCCGCCAGCGCCATGAGCAGGATCTGCTGCGTGTCCAGCGGCAGGTCGAGGATGCGGGCGGCACACCATGCGCGTGCGGCGAACATGGCAAAGTCCGCGAAGCGCGTGGCGGCCACCAGGCGCAGCGAGGCGCGCGAGGCGAGCATCGACTCTGCGCCGCCGAGCTTGCCTGCCACCAGTGGGACATGCCGGACCAAGCCGACCAGCCACAGGCATGTTTCCGTGGCGGCCACCCCACACACCAGTCCGGCAATGATCGATGCCGTTGCGCCCAGGCCCAGCATGTCGATGGCACAGACGCCCACCATGGCGCCACAGGTCATGCCGGCAAGCGCACTCAGCGTGCACGCGCCAACGGTGGCGACCCAGCCCGCGACCAGCCAAGCACCCATCCCATCGACGCCCATGTGGTAGACGAATCGGCTCGGTACCCCAAGACGCACGGGGGCATAGTTCACCAGCGTGGCCATGGCGTTGACAGCCTGATGCACACCCCATGCAAGCTGTCGAGCGGGACGCAAGGCGAGCCAGAAGGAAGTGCCAGCACACAGCATGCTCAGTGCACTCACGACGATCATCGTCGTGACAAGCCCCGGATCGGCCTGCCTGAGCCGATCGAGGTCCGCCGAGCCGATCGCCTTCACGATGCACCAGGCAAGCAGTGCGGTGCCGATCGCGAAGCCCGTCACCTGCGTGACGATGTGCAACGCGGAGAGGGTGGGTCGATCGGCGGGCATGGCTCCGGCGGGGCGGTCGGGGCTCGTCATCGCAGGCGCTCCCGCACGATCACCCAGAGCGCACGCAGCCCGTCGCGCATGCCGATCTTCTTGCCGTCGACGAAGCCCCGAGCCTCGTAGCGCACTGGAATCTCGCGGACCGAGCCACCGGCCCGCGCGATCGCTGCCGTGAGCTGGGGCTCGATGCCGAACCTGCGCTCGGTCAACCAAGGCCGCACGGTCCGGAGCAGCGGGATCCGCAGCAGTTTCGAGCAGCACTCCATGTCGTGCACCCGCAAGCCGCTCACGACATTGCTGAGCGTCGTGAGCGCACGGTTGCCGGTGCGGTGCAGCCACGCCACGATGCCGGGGCGGATGCTGACGCCGTGCCAACGATCGCCGAAGACGGCCACCATGGGATCGGACGACAGCGCCTCGACGAGCGCGGCATGGTCCGTGGGGTCGTATTCAAGGTCAGCATCATGCACCAGGGCAGCATCCTCGTCATGGGCCCTGGCCAGGATCCAATCGAAGCCGGTCATCAAGGCTGCACCCTTGCCGGCATTGCGTGGATGGCGCAGCAGATTGAACCCGGCATGGTCGCGCGCCGCCATGGCATCCGCGGCCGCCCGCCCCGCAGGTGCGCTGGCGTCATCGACCAGGATCACATGTCGTGACCAGTCCGCCGGAAGCGGGGCCGACTGCAGGCGATCGAGGCACGCAGCAAGCGTGCGCGGTTCATTGAAGTAGGGGACGACCACGAAGAGCGTGGGCATGCCGCCCTCCGTCGATGGTCAGGGCTTCCCGAGCGATTGACGCATGCCGGTGTCGGCCTGCAGATTCTTCAGGCGCTCGTAGTCCATGACACCCAGGTTGCCGCTGCGGAAGGCCTCCGCGACGGCGCGCGGAATGTCCGCCTCGGCCAGGATGACCACGGCACGGTTCTTCTGGGCCTCGGCCTGGAACTCCGCCTCCTGCGCCACGGCCAGCGCACGACGCTGTTCGGCCTGCGCCTGGAAGCGCTTGGTGTCGGCCTCGGCCTGCGCCGCCTGGAGTTGCGCACCGATGTTCTCGCCGACATCCACATCGGCAATGTCGATCGACAGGATCTCGAAGGCCGTTCCGCTGTCGAGCCCCTTCGCGAGCACCGTCTTCGAGATGCGATCGGGGTTCTCGAGCACGCTCTTGTGGTCCAAGGCCGAGCCGATCGTGCTGATGATGCCTTCGCCGACGCGAGCGATGATCGTCTCCTCGGTGGCGCCGCCAACGAGACGGGCGATGTTCGTGCGCACCGTCACGCGGGCCTTGGCGCGCAGCTGGATGCCGTCCTTCGCCACGGCATCGATCGTGTTCTTGCCGCTCGCACGGCTCGGGCAGTCGATGACCTTGGGGTTCACGCTGGTGTTCACGGCATCGACGATGTCACGACCGGCCAGGTCGATCGCTACGGCGCGATCCCAGAGCAGGTCGATCTTCGCCTTCTCCGCGGCGATCATCGCGCGCACCACGTTGGTCACGCGTCCACCGGCCAGGTAGTGGGCCTCGAGCATGTTGGTGGCCAGGTCGATGCCGGCCTTCTTCGCGCTGATGCGGTTGAGCACGATGACGGTAGGGTCGACCTTGCGCAGGCGCATCATGATGAGGTCGATCAGGCCCACGCTCGCGCCCGACAGCATGGCCTGCAGCCATAGCCCCAGGTACTTGCTGACGATGACGAACAGGACCAGGCCGATCAGTCCGAGTACGCCGAAGCCGACCCAGGCCCACGGTTCGAGCGCGAGGAAGAGAGGATTCATGCCCGAAGCGTAGCCGACCGCCGCCCCCTGATCGTGAACGCCGGGGCACGGACCAGAATCCCCGTCCGCACGCGATCCGGCGGGGATTCAGGGCAACTGTGGAAGCGTGCGAACCTTGGGCTGCCCATCCACATGGCCGATCACGATCACCCGCTCGCCTTCGGCGACGAACCCTGATTCGGCGACCGCATCGACGCGCACACCGTCGAAGTCGACGAACCCGACGGGTCTCAGCACCGTTGCGGCCACGCCCGTGACGCCCCGTTCGATCTGTGCGCGTGAGCGAGGCGCGGCGATCTCCTCGCCGTCGTCGTCACGGCGCGGGACGCGATCGGCCTCGGCCGACAGGATGGCGCGCTGACCGAGCGCGGAGCCCGACCAGACCTTGATGGCCTGGACGATCGCGAAGGGCGCGCTCGCCAGAAGCACCGCCCCGTAGATCAATCCCCACGAGGTGCTGTAACTGAACATCGATCCAATGGAGCCAAGCATCGCGACGGCGGTGAGCAGTCCCAACAGTCCGCCCGACGGGATGAAGAACTCGAGGGCGAAGAGCACCAGGCCCACGACCAGGAGTCCGATCGCCACGAAGAGGTAGGTGTCATCGGGAGATGCCGGGGCCTGCTGCATGGCCATCACGATCGAATGGGCCGTCATGGAACCGATCATGCTGCGAGCCCTCGTGTGAGATGGTCGATCATGCTGTGCGCTCCACCACCACCGTTTCGCCGTGATGCGCCACCACGCGGATTGTCGTGCCGGCTTGGATGAATCCCTGCGACGAGACGGCATCGAACGGCTCACCGTCGATCGTCACCCGGCCGGAAGGTCGCAGCGTGCTCGAGGCCACGCCCGTACTGCCGGGGGCGGGCAGCGTGGATGGTTCGGTGTTCAGACGCGCATGGCCGCTCGCCACGGTGGCCTCCAGCACCGAGAGCCGTGCCAGACCCCACTGGGGCAGGAGCCGCGCAGCGAGCCAGGCACCGAAACCCCCGAGCAGGATGCCGCCAAGCACGACCGCGAAGCCGCGCGCCAACTGGCCCTGGCCCTCGGGTGTCGACAGCCCATCGCTCACGAACAAGCCAAGCAGTCCAGCGAGGATCGAGCCGGCACCCAGGAGTCCGACGATCCCGCCGGAAAAGAGCGTGGCGACCTCGGCGAGCACGGCGGCGATGCCCACACCCACTGCCAGCAGGGTCCACCACTGGGACAGCCCCGCGATGAAGGGCGCACCCACCAGAGCGAGCAAGGCGGCGGACGCGATGCCTCCGGCGATCCCGAAGCCGGGCGTGAAGAACTCGATCACGCCGAAGATCACGACGAGTGCCACCAGCAGGAGTTGGATGGGCCATTGCGTCAGGGTGCGCCCGAGTGACTCCGACCACGACTCGGGGTAGCGGAGCACGCGCGTGGCGCCGAACCAGGCCGACAGGGTGTCGTCACCATCGACCTCGCCGGCGGCCAGACCCAGCGCACGCGCCTGGTCGCTGCGCACGACCAGCAGAGCATCGTTCGCCACCAATTGCCCGAGTGGTCGCCATCGCCCGCGCTCCGAAGCAGGGATGGGTTCGCGCGTCGCCACCGCGTCACGCGTGGGTGACTGAAGCACATCCTGATCGCCCACCAGTCCGCGTATCAGGGCTTGCGGGATGGCACTCGTCGAATCGGTTGCATCGGGCAGCGAGATCGGTGCATCGCGGTCGGGCTCCGTGCCAACCGCGCGTTCGTACTCGGTCGCATCCACGACGGCCCGGATGCCGTCATCGCGTTCGATCAGCCAGAGTTCCGAGCCCAGTCGCACGAACGCTTGCACCAGACGCTCGTCGTAGCCGCGTCGGCGGGCACTGTCGAGGACCTCGCCCACGATTGGCGCCTCGATCTTGGCGCGCTCGGTGGGAGGCAGGCCGATCAGTCCCAGTCCGGGCAGTCCGGTGATCGGGGCCGCGTCACCGAAACTCGCGGCAGGGGACACCACGATCTCCCGGGCGCTGAGGGCGATCATCGTGCCGGCGCTGTAGGCCTTGGGGTGGACCCAGGCCACGGTGTTCGCCGGCGCTTCGGACTTGATGATCGAGCAGATATCGAGCGTCGCGACGACCTCGCCGCCGGGCGTATCGAGTTCAAGCACGACGGCATCGCAGCCGTCCTTCATCGCGCGCTCGAGCCGTCGCTGCACCGTGGCCTTCGTGATGGCATCGATCTCACCGTGGATCTCGATGATGCCGACCGTCGAGGCGTATCGCCAGGCAGGAACGGCAAGGGGAGCAACCCCCGACGGCGGCGCCTGGCCAATCGACGGGGCGGCAGCCAGCAGCACACCTGCTGCGAGCAACACCACCAACAGCCGATGGATCACGCGCGGGCGAGGAATCTGGGCGGGATCGCACATGTCTGCGTGATGGTACGCGCAGCGCATGCACCGACAGCCCATCAGATGAACAGGGGCCGGCGCATGGCCGGCCCCTGAGGGGAGTCGTTGTGAACTCTGACGGACTCAGTCCGGTGCCGAGATTTCGTGAACAATGCTGGTTGCGGAGCCTGTGCACTGCTTGACTATGGCGAGGTAAATGTCGTAGCGGCGTCCACTTGACGGATCGCCCGTTTCGCCAAGGAACAGGTTGTCGAACTGCGGAATGGTCTGTCCAACGGGGATGATCGAGTCCGTGCCCTGTGGCACAAAGGAGTCTTCAAACTTGACATGGTTGTCGTTGTAGCAGATGTTGCCTTCCCAAACCTTGGGATCGCCATGGATCTCAAGCGTCTTCGAGGTTGGGCTGCAGCTGAGCACTCCACCCGTCGTGGTGATCAGCCCGCAACGATTGCCCAGGACCGCAAATCGTGAGTTGGCCGACAGTTTCCACTCTTGGATACGTCGGGTTGTCCCATCCGCCAACGGCATGGTTGCGTAAGACGTACTGCACTTGGCGGCCAGGTCGGTCGTGACAGATCTCGTGGGAGCGACAGTTCCCACACCTTCCGCGGTGTCGCCATCCCAGAATCGATCGAGCGACGGACTCCACGAAGCCCAGTTGTAGTTCGTCGGTACAGCGACATTACCGCTGACCTCGGACGGGCTGACCAGTACTGCAGGGCTGAACATGGTGCGGGCGAGACAGATGGCCCAAAGATTGGCGTGACTGTTCTTTACCTCGTCAACCGCGCCTCGCCCTGCAATCTGCACTCCATTGACTCCCCTTCGGTTCTTCTCGCCCGGCAGGATGAAGGAGTTGCCAGGGTTCTCGGAGGCTTGAACGAGCAACGACTTGTGGATCTGGGCAACCTGAGTTCCGCACTTGACTTGTCGGGCGGAAGCCCGGGCCTTGGCCAAGGCAGGAAGCAGGATGGCCAGAAGCAGAGCGATGATCGCCATGACCACGAGCAATTCGATCAGCGTAAATGCGCGATTTGTTCTCATAGGTGTTCCGTGTGTGAAGATGATCTTGAGGATGTCGAAGTGATGGAGTTGATCAGGGTGTGAGAAGT
>VGYB01000025.1 GCA_016873115.1 Planctomycetota bacterium
GCCCCCCACGGCTGCCGTGAGTGCACGGTCACGCTCGCCATCAACCCCGGCGACCGCGACTTCCGCGTTGCGGCGATCGAGCGGCGGTGAGGGGGTTGCTCCTGCAACAATCCGCCCCAGGCATGCTCGAGTCCTCGTCATGGCCACGACGCCTCGTACCCGCTCCCGCCGTGACCGCATGCAAGAGGCACTCTGAAGGCCTGCGTGCAGCCGAATCGCATGGGCTTTCGTGCTAGACTCCGCGCCCCCCGCGGCAGTGTTGGTCGTCGGGAACCGCCCTTGAACCAAAGGATTGAGACCATGCGTCTGACCACCATTTGCACCGCCATCAGCCTGACGACCCTCCTCGCTGCGCCCGCTGCCGCGCTTCAGGCCCCCGCACCGTCCACCACGACCTCGGCAACTGCCGCGTCGGAGTGGCCGCAGAAGGCCACGGTCGATGGCAAGACCTATGTGCTCAACGCCCCCTCGTACACGGGCATCTCGGGCAACACCGTCACCATGACCTGCGCCGCGCAGATCAGCACCGGCAATGGGAAGCCCGTGGATGGCACGATCCAGATGACGGCCGTCATCTCGCAAGCCAACGCACCTGGCTATGTCGAGCTGGGAAACTTCACCATCAACTCGTGCACCATGACCGATGGCTCGGGCGATGCGATGACCTCGGCCCTTGCCGGTCTTCTCGATGGCATGGCCATCGAGGCCACGCTGCCCACCATCGTCCAGGGGATCGCGATCGACTCATCGCGCGATGTCCCGGATCTCTCGAACCCCGTACCGACGATCCGCGTGGTCGAGCGCGCTGCCGTGCTCGTGTCGGTGAACGGCGACCCGGTGCTTGGTGATTGCGGCGCGGGATGGAAGCGCGTGGTCAACACCCCCAGCATCCTGCTCAAGTCGCCCGATGGTGCGTGGTACGCCCGCGTGGGCCGTACCCTGTGGCTCTCGGCCAGCGACCTCAAGGGACCGTTCGCGGCGACGGACAACACCCCCCCCGACGAAGTCCTCGATGCCGTGCACTCGGTCGCGGGCCCGCGCTCCGCGTCGGCCAGTTCGGTCAACCGTGCCACGCCCGATGTGATCGTGGCGACCTCGCCGACGGTCCTGATCTCGATCAACGGAGCCCCGAAGCTCGCTGCAGCCGGCAACGGGGTCGAGCGCGTCTCCAACGCGTCGATGCCGGTCCTGCGCACGAACGGCACTTGGTGGCTGCTCGCTTCGGGACGCTGGTACTCGGCGCCGAGCCTGAAGGATGGTCCGTGGACCTATGTGGCTGCCTCCGACATCCCCTCGTCGTTCGCCAACCTCCCGGCTCAGGGCATGCTCGCCGCCGCACGCGCCAGCGTGCCAGGCACGATCGAGTCCAAGTCGGCTGCGGTCGCCAGCAGCATCGTCCGGGCGGTCACGGTGCAACGCACCGGCGTGCCGTGCAGGGTCAAGTTCACGGGGACCCCGGCCTTCGCCCCAATCAGTGGCGACCTGTCCTTCGCGACCAACGCCTCACAGCCGGTGATCCAGGCCGGCAACACCTTCTACTGCTGCGATGACGGCGCGTGGTACACCGCGGCCTCGAGCTCAGGTCCGTGGAGCGTGTGCGACTCGGTGCCGGCATCGATCTACTCGATCCCCGCATCGTCGCCGGTCTACGCCTGCAGCTTCGTCGAAGTCGTGGCCTCGACCCCGACCACGGTGACCTTCGGCAGCACCGCTGGCTATCTGGGCACCTACATGCAGGGCGGCGTGCCGGTCTTCGGCACCGGCTACGACTACAACGCCTCGAATGCAGCTCCGATCGACCAGTCCAAGCTCAACTCGACCACCTACATCGCCCTGAGCTTCCCGAACACCTTCGGCAACCAGAGCGAGTACTCCTACAGCAGCGGCACCTACGCGCCCGAGCAGGATGACGGTTGGTCGTACGGCTACGCCGACATGTATCCGTCGGTCTACACCGATGGGTACGGCGGATGGGGATGGAGCCCGTACTGGGGCTCGGCCTGGGGCTACGGCTGCGGCTGGGGTTGCGGCTGGGGCTGGGGCTGCGGCGGCTGGGGCGATGGCGGCTGGGGCGCCTTCAGCCGCGGATGGCACGACCGTGGCATGGTTGATCGCGCGTTGAACAACCGTGGTGACGGTCGCGCAGCCGACGCCGCGCGGAACCGTTGGAACAACTCACGCGGCACCAACGCCGGCAACCGTGACGGCGCGCGCAACGGCTCCATGGCCAACCGCGGCATGGACGGCTACCACCATGCAGGAGGCGAATCTTCGGGCTTCCGTTCCGGCGAGGGCTCGCGTTACGGCGGGTACGGCCACAGTGGCGGGGGCTACCGAGGTGGCATGCGCGGCGGCGGCGGACGCCGCTGAGGCGGATCGCGCAGCCTCAGCCTGTCCACGCGGAGAGCAGCGTGCCGAGATCGGCCCCGAGAACCGAGCCATCGGCATCGATGTCGCCGGCGCCGCTCGTGCCGAAGTTTGAGAGCAGGATGCCCAGGTCCAGGCCATTCACGAACCCATCGCCATCGATGTCGGCCGTGCGGGTTGAACTCTGCGTGATGCCCGCGCCACCCGGAGGGGCATCCCAGCACTCGCTCCAGCGTGAGAAATCGCCCTTTAGGTGCAGCAGGAGGAACTCCGTCGACTCGCGGCGCACGATCACCAACTGCTGTTCGCGCGTGATCGAACCCGAATCGCAGATCGAGAACGATATGTCGACGAAGCCACAGTGGAAGCCGCCGACGATCGTGATCAATTGCGACGAACCCGCGAGGTTGGGGTACATCGCGCTCGTCGAGCTCGGCGGAATGATGGCGTCCTGACTGCCGACGATCAGGCGTGTGGCGCACTCAATGCTCAGCGCCGCCGTGATCGAGCTTGGGATCGTTTCTGCGGCCGCCCACGGCACAAGGCAGCGGATGCGCGGGTCGGACTTCGCGGCGAGCATCGCGCTCCCTCCGCCCATCGAGTGGCCCATCGCTCCGCGACGCGAGCCGTCGGCTCCGCCGAACCATGGCGATCCGGCGACGGTCGCCTGGCCCGCGATCCAGTCCAGGCTGGACACCAGGTCTGCCGCGAGGGCAGTGTGGTTCATGATCAATCCACCCTGCGTCTGCGGGAAGACGGTGATGAAGCCCCATGTCGCCAGATGCGCGCCCGTCGACTGGTACAGCGAGACCGGCGCGAGGTAGCCGTGGCCGAACGCGATGATCGGATAGGGGCCGGCTGCGGGGTTCAAGGGTGCGCCGACCGCGGTGCTCGTTCCGGGGTAGTGGATGGTGGCGGTGAAACTCGACCCATCCGTGCGCGTGACGGTGATGTCCCGCCGCGCAGCGAGCAGCGCCCCCGGTGCCGACAGGTCATCGGCGACGGCCGGGGTGGCAAGGAAGAGGAGGGCAACGAGGGCGGTTGTCCGGTTGATCGTCATGACTGCACCGGAGAGACTCTGGATGGTCGGTCGCGGCAGCATGGCTAGTTCTTCGTGGTTATGGCATCGGAAGGGCGCCACGCAAGTTGAGAGTCCACCCAACGCGACATTCGGTAGCGCGTGCTCGCACCTGCTGCGGGTTCTGGGTCATTTTGAGGGGTCCAAGGACCCGAGGTTGGGCGGTGGGCGATGCGGTGCTACCTTCGCATGATGATCGCGTTGCCCGTGCTGCTCCTCGTGGTTGCTGCTGCACCACACCCTGCGCCACCAGTGGGCATCGCCAAGTCCTTCGTGGGCGGCTCGTGGAACGAGGTCTTGGGCACCGAGCCGCTCCCCGCTGGCCGCACCTTGGTGTGGGAACGGCAAGGCGGCGTATGGATCCTGGAACCCGATGGCACGCGCGCCGCGGCGCCCGCGCTCAACCTTCGTGACGAGGTCGGTGGATGGCGCGACTACGGCCTGATGTCGGTCGTGGCGCACCCGCAGATCGAACAGAACGGCTTCATCTACCTGATGTACGTCGTCGATCGTCACCATCTCGACTTCGCCGACACACCTCAATACAGCCCCACGACCGACACCTACTTCACCGCCACGATCGGTCGCATCACGCGCTACCGGCTCACGCCCGAGTCGGGCTTCACGGCGATCGATCCGGCCTCGCGCACCGTGCTGCTGGGCGAGAGCGCGTCGACCGGGATCCCCATCGTTCATCAATCGCATGGCCCGGGCACGCTCATGTTCGGGCGCGATGGCACGCTGCTCGCCACGACCGGCGATGCCGCGAGCTACAACGAAATCGACACCGGTGGCCAGGTCGCCGATGGCTGGGTGAACGATGGTCTCGCTCACGGGATCCTGCGCTCGAAGGAGAACATCGGCGCGTTCCGGTCGCAGCTCATCGATTGCCTCAACGGCAAGGTGCTTCGTCTCGACCCCGCCACAGGCAACGGCGTCGGCAGCAATCCATGGTTCGATGCCGCCGCACCGCGCTCACCAAAGAGCCGCGTCTTCGCGCTGGGGCTTCGCAATCCGTTCCGTGCGTGGATCGAGCCTGGCACCGGTTCGACGGATCCGGCGCTCGCCAATCCCGGGCGCATCGTGATCGGCGATGTGGGCTGGGGCACCTGGGAAGACGCGCAGGTCTGTGACGGCCCGCGCCAGAACTTCGGGTGGCCGCTCTTCGAAGGGCTCACCGTGCACAACGGCTACTGGGATGCAGGCACGCTCAATCCCGATGCGCCAACCGGATTGGCGAGCCCCGCGCAGCACCGTTTCCGCGAGCTCGTCCGGCAGGATTCGCTTGATCCGACCTTCGATCAGCCGCTTGATCCGATTGCGTTCATCCAGGCCGAGCAAGCCAGCGCGAACGGTGCGCCGGTCACGGGCAACGACCGCGGCTACCAGGGAACCGGCTACCGGGACTACCAGACCAACTCCGGCGAGTGGATCGACTTCACGGTGCAGGTGCCTGCGGGGGGGACCTACACGCTGTTCGCGCGCTACACGATGGGGGGTACCGCATCGCGCACGCTGCGCGTGAGCGTGGATGGAGTGGTTGCGGTGAACCTGTGGTCGTTTTCCCCCACGGGCGCTTGGGGTGACTGGCGACTGCTCTCGACCACGCTGTCGCTCCAGCCTGGAACGCGCGTGATCCGGCTGGCCACGATCTCGAACAGCGGGCCAAATCTGGACTCGATTGCGCTGGTGCCCGCGGGGCAGCCGGCACCGACACTCGCGGCCAGCCTGCCGACCTTCGAGCACCGCCGGCCGATCGTCGAGTGGAACCACGCGACCTCGCTCGCGCGCACGCCGATCTACACGAACAACGCCGCGACCACGGCGAATGTGGGCAGCGCAGCCGGTGCGGCGGGTGATCCGTTCAATGGGTTCTGCGCGGTCGGTGGACCCATCGTCAACGATCCCGCCTGGCCGCTCGACTGGCGCAGCGTGATGCTCATGGGCGACTTCACGGGCAACTGGATCCGCGCGCTCACGCTCGATGCCATCGGCCGCGTCACGGCCGTACGCATCTTCGACTTTTTCGATCCGCTCGAGCCATCCTCGCAGCACCTCTACGCGCCGGTCTCGATCGACTTCGACCCTCGTGACGGCAGCCTCTGGGTCGCGCAGTGGCCGGATCGCCTGGCGCGCTACCGCCCCACATGCCCCACCGACCTGTCGGGCGACCGCGTGATCGATGGGATTGATCTCGGCACGCTGCTTTCAGGCTGGGCGACTGCCGGCCCCGCCGACATCAACCGGGATGGAGTCGTGGATGGCGCCGATCTTGGTGCGCTGCTGGGCTCATGGGGCGCGTGCCCGTGAGGTAGGCGGGCGCCGCGGCTTGTCACCGCCGCCGCGCGAGGAAGTCGTCGTAGGCGATCCGCAAGCCGTCGCGCAGGCTGGTCGTGGCCTTCCACCCCAGCGCGTGCATGCGTGACCCATCCATCAGCTTGCGCGGCGTGCCGTCGGGCTTGCTGGTGTCGAACTCGATCGATCCCGTGTAGCCCACCACATCCATCACCGTCTCGACGAGTTCGCGAATCGTCAGGTCGGTCCCGCTGCCGATGTTCACGAAGGGGCCGTCGTAGCCAAGTTCCATGAGCTTGACGCAGCCATCGGCCAGGTCATCGACGAAGAGGAACTCGCGCCGGGGCGTGCCGGTGCCCCATACGGGCACGCTCGGCTCGTGGCGCACCTTGGCATGGTGCACCTTGCGGATGATCGCGGGGATCACATGGCTGCCATCGGGATCGTAGTTGTCGCCCGGGCCATACAGGTTGCAGGGCATCGCACTTGTGTAGCGACGACCGTGCTGCCGGGTGTAGCTCTCGCACATCGTGATGCCGGCGATCTTCGCGATCGCGTAGGGAGCATTGGTCTCCTCGAGCGGTCCGGTCAGCAGCGATTCCTCGCGGATCGGCTGCGGTGCCATCTTGGGATAGATGCAGCTTGACCCGAGGAAGAGCAGTCGATTCACACCAGCCAGGTGCGATCCATGCACCAGATTGAGCGTGGTCTGCAGGTTCTCGTGAATGAAGTCGGCTCGGTAGGTGTCGTTGGCGAGGATCCCACCGACCTTCGCTGCGGCCATGAAGACGAAGTCCGGTCGATGCTCGGCGAGGAAGGCGTAGGTCGCGCGCTGGTCGAGCAGGTCCAGTTCCTGCCGCGTGCGCACCAGGATGTTCGAGTACCCGCGCTGCTCGAGCCGACGCACGATTGCCGAGCCCACCATGCCCCGGTGCCCTGCGACGAAGATCCGTGCCGAGTGGTCCATGCCTCGATGGTAGTGCGCACTCAACGCGACCCGGGCAGATCGTCGTGGAAGGTGGGCTTGAGCTCGGCGGGGCCCGTGGCACGAGTCGGCTCGGTCGCGGTGGGCGTCGGTTCCTCGGCTCCTGGGCTGGGCACCGACTGCGCCACGCTCGTCTGGCCGGTCGGGGGAGAGATCCCCATCGCCTGCAGGTCCTTCATGCGCTGCATCGCCTTGCGCATCTGGCTCACGGCAAACCACCGCATGAGGCTCACGAACACGATCGCGAAGAGCCCGATCGCGATCGGGATCGCGTTCGTCCAGTCTCCGCCGGGTTCGAGCACGGCGCGCCCAGGATCCGTCGGGTCGAAGGACACCGTCACCGATCGACCGACGGGATAGGTCGCCACGGCCTCGTTGGCCGCTGACTGCGAGGAAGTCACCACCTTGTAGGTGCGCTGGTCCCCGTGGTGGCCGACCCCATCGACCTCGTAGTCGAACTCGATGCGGGCGTGGTAGCTCGTGGTCGTTTGTCCCTTGTGCGTGGAGTGGTGGCTGGTCACCTCGCTCCGGGTCACGGTGCCTGCCACGGTGGGCCACGATGCACTCCGCGCGGCCAGATTCCACTCCATCGCTCCATGGACGACGAAGAAGAGCCCCAACAGCGCAAACATCACCGTGACTGCCGTGACGATGCGCATGGGCCACCGAAGGCCCCGCTCTGTCATGATCGTGAACGGCATGCTCGCGGGTCGCTGGTCGGATCCAAGCCGCATGGCTCAGCCGATCCGGTCCACACCGCAGAGGTAGGGGCGGAGCGCAGCCGGGATCGCGATCGATCCATCCTGCTGCTGATGGATCTCGAGCAGCGGGATCAGGATGCGCGGACTGGCGAGCACCGTGTTGTTGAGCGCGTAGGCGAAGTGGATGCGGCCCTGCGCGTCGCGGTAGCGAAGGTTCAGGCGCCGGCACTGGAAGTCGGCGAGCCGGCTCGCGCTGTGCGTCTCGCCGTAGGCACCGGTGGGGATGCCATCGCTGCCCGCCTCGCCGCGGCCGGGCATCCAGCACTCCACATCGATCATGTCCTCGTTCTTCACGCCAAGATCGCCGCTGCAGCACTGCAGCAGGCGGTAGGGGAGTTCGAGCCGCTGCAGCAGCGACTCGACGAACCCGAGCATGCGCCGGTGCCACTCGCGGCTCTCGGCGTCGTCGGCCTTGCACACCACGACCTGCTCGACCTTGTCGAATTGGTGGATGCGGTAGAGCCCGGCGGTGTCCTTGCCCGCAGCACCCGCCTCGCGACGGAAGCAGGTGCTCACGGTCGTGTAGCGCAGCGGCAGCTCCTCATGCGAGAGGATCTCATCGGCGTGCAGTCCCATGAGCCCGACCTCGCCGGTACCGGTCAGGTACAGGTCGTGACCCGAGCCGCGCTTGGACTCCTCGATGTGGTACGCCTGCTCACGGCCGGCGGGGAAGAAGCCAGTGCCGACCATGCACTCCTCCTTCACGATCACCGGCACGCCGACGGCGGTGAAGCCGTGCTCGACCGTCATGAAGTCGAACGCCATGCGCAGCACGGCTTGGTGCAGTCGCATGCCCCAGCCCGTCAGCGCGTAGTGGCGGGTGCCGGCCATCTTCACGCCACGCTCGAAGTCGACCATCCGGTGATGCTTCACCAGGTCGAGGTGCCCGCGTGGACGGAAGCCCTTGTTGGCAGCGAACGGCCGTGACGCGTCGAACCCTGCGGGATTCCAGCGTCGGATCTCGACATTGTCCTCGCTGCCCTTGCCCCTGGGCACATCGTGCGCGGGCGGCTGCGGGATCGTCAGCAGCACCGAGTGCCAGTCGGGCTCGACGCGCTGCAGTTCCGACTCGAGCACCGCGATCTGGTTCTTCAGGGCCAGCGGCTTGGCCTCGAGCTCACGCAGCTCGGCCTCGAGCCGTGGGCGGTCCGCATCGCTGGCCGATTTCAGCGCGCTCTTGGCCTTGCCGATCTGCGGGCCGATCTCCTTGCTCTTGCGGTTCTGCTCGGCGCGCTTGCCCTCGAGCTCGGTGAGGATGCGACGGCGCGCATCATCCAGCGCGATCAAGCGATCGAACTCGCAATGCATGCCCTTGTCGCGGGCTCCGGCGCGGAAGCGCTCGGGGTCGTCTCGGAAGGCCTTGACATCGATCATGGTCGCCCGGAGTGTACGGACTCCGCGCAGCCCGGCCGTTCAGCCACGGTAGTCCGGGGGTGCTGCCCATCGCAGCTTCTGCGAGAGCGTGTGCAGGTACGAGCAGTCGGGATTGGCGATCAGCCGCGCCATGTGGTGATGGCGGCTCACGACGACGGTGTCACCGACCGTCAGGCTCTCGACCGGGATGCCGTCGCAGAGCAGCGATGTTCCGGGGTTGGCGCGCATCAGGTCGAGCCGGACATCGGTATGGCTCGGCACCACGACTGGCCGGAAGGCCAGGCTGTGCGCCGCTTCGGGGGTGACGATGAACACCTCGGTGTCAGGGTGGACGACGGGCCCACCGGCGCTGGCGTTGTAGGCCGTGCTCCCCACGGGCGTACTCACGATGCAGCCGTCGCCATCGATCACCGGACCATCCTCGCCGTTCAGCCCAAGACGCAGCTCGATCATGCTGTAGGGCGGCCCCGCGGTCACCACGGCATCGTTCATCGCCACATGCGAGGCACTCAGCGAGCCATCGCGCGACACCACGCGGACCTCGAGCAGCATGCGGTGCCGCACGAGCGGGCTCGAGCCGAAGATGCTTGGTGCGTGGGTCTCCAGTGACTGCAGGTCGAACTCCGCCAGGAACCCCAGGCGCCCGTCGTTCACGCCGACCACCGGCACGCCCATGCCGGCCAGCCTGCGGCATTGCGCGATCAGCGTGCCATCACCGCCCACGCTCACGAGCCGATCGAAGCCCACCCGGGGGTCATGCGGTGCATCGACCGCGAACTCCGCCACGATGTCGGCATGCCGTGCCACGATCGCACGGACCTGGTCGATCACCGTCGGGCGGCCATCGCGTGTGCGACCGACCGCGATGGCTGCGCGCACACGGCTCATGACACCAGTCCCTTCGTGAGTCGCATGAAGGCTGTCTCCAGGTCAGGGCGCTCCTCGGTGAAGCGGCGCACGCGGAATCCCTGCGCGATGAGGCGGTTCGGCAGGTCGCTCAGCGTGGTGCCGGCGGCCGCATCGAGGTGCATCTCGATGCGCACGAGCGCATCCTCGCGCTGCAGGTCGACCTTGGTCACGCCCGGCACCTTGGCCAGGAGCGCGGCGGCGTCCTTGGGACGCTCGTCGACCACGACATGCACCACATGCCCGACCGCGGTCTTCGCCATGATGTCGGCCATCGGTCCGCTGAAGACGAGCTTGCCCTGCTCCACGATGCCCACATGCGTGCAGAGCTCAGCGAGCTCGAACAGGATGTGGCTCGAGATGATGATGGTCTTGCCCATCGCGCGCAGTTCCTTGAGGAGCTCGCGCATCTCGAGGCGTGCACGCGGGTCAAGCCCGCTCGAGGGTTCGTCGAGCAGCAAGACCTTTGGGTCGTGCAGCAGGACGCGCGCGACCGAGAGCCGCTGCTGCATCCCACGCGAGAGCCCGTTCACCTCGGACAGGGTCTTGCCCGTGAGGTCAGTGAGCTCGAGCACATCCGAGACGGCCTTGCGGCGGGCATCGCCGTGGATCCCGTAGCAACTCGCGAAGAACTCCAGATACTCCTGCACGAGCATGTCGTCGTACGCGCCCATGAAGTCGGGCACATAGCCGATGACCGGGCGGATCAGTGCGTTTTGGTAGCCGACCGTCTTGCCATCGATGCGCGCCTCGCCCCAGCTGGGCTTCAGCAGCGTGGCCAGGATCTTGATCGTGGTCGTCTTGCCGGCACCGTTGGGGCCGATGAAGCCGAAGCAGGATCCCTGCTCGATCTTCAAGTTGAGGTTGTCCAAGGCCGTCAACTCCCCGTACTTCTTCGTCAGGTTGACGGTCTCGATCATCGCCATGGCTCAGGGGATCGTAGCAGCGAGGCTTCAGCGGATCATCGTCGCCGGTACGAGTGCATCGGCCTGCGGCAGGGGAAAGATCACGCGGACGAGCGTCGTACCCGACATGGGCACGGCATCGCCGTCGATCGACAGCGGCACCGGGCTGCCATCGAGGTTTGCCTCGCCGGGCTCGATGGCGAGGAATCCCATCACGATCACGCACGGGCGCGAGCACCATGGCCCCAGGTCGAGTGCATGGCCCGCCACGCGTTGCACCCGGACCTCGCCCTCGGTGGGGCCGCGCGCGGCAGCTGCAGCGGCCCACCAGCGCGGATCCGGCAGCATGCCGTACAGGCTCATCATCGTCAGGTGTTCGCGCGCAAGTTTCTCGCCGGGTGAGCCGCCGGGCGAGATCGGCGCGAAGGCCTGACGCAGGGGACTGATGAACATCGCATCCACTGCGGCATCCAGACCCAGCACGCCGGGATCGGCGGGATCGATGACCGGAAAGGCGCGATCCTGCCGCCCTTGGACCGCAGGGTAGAGCATGTTGGCCAGTTCGAGCTCGGTCCCCGGCTCCCAGGACGAGTGTCGGTACGCGAACACCATGCTGGGCATCGCATCGCTCGGCGCAACCGGCACGGCCTTGGTTCCCGCCGTCGCACGCTCATTGAATCGTGGCGGAGCGGGCCGGAATGGCGTGACATGCAGGATCAGGACATCGGTGAGCGCGGCAGGCAGCCCGTGCTTGAGCTTGCCGGTGAGGTAGCTCGCCGGTGCAGCATCGGCCGAGCGGGTGGAGTTGGACGTTTGCTGGAGAGGCGCACCGCTCACCGCGGGCAGGCCGCGCCAGGCCGATGGCAGGTCGCCGCTCCATGAACCGGTCACCATCGTGGCTGTGGCGCGCGCGGGAAGCGTGAGTGCTCCCGGGCGCGAAGCCTGCACCGTGTATCGGGTCGCGTCGGGGAACTCTCCATCGTCACCGACCGGCGAGAAGGGTCGCAGCACACCCTGGGCACCAGGCAGCGATACCTCGGCCGTGCCGTAGTTCGGGAGGAACGCACTGGCCCAGGTCTGGGTGCGGATCGCCGGCTGCGTCCCCGGCAAGGCACCCGGTGAAACCACGGCATCGACGACCGTGAGGTGCTGCGCGCGCGCGTCGGCCTGCCGAAGCACGGTACCCGCGAGCCACGCCACCGCACCGAAGGCGCACGCAATCACGACGAACGCCAGCCAGCTCCACCGTTCCTGCTTGCGTTGGCGCAGGATGTAGAACGAGACCGGACCTGCGATCAGCCAGTAGGCCGCGAAGAGCAGGATCGAGATCGATGTCAGGTTTGCTGCAGTCGATTGCATGCCGATGAAGGCATTGAAGAACTCACTGCCACCGATCTCGACACTCCGCGGGTGTTGCTCGATCGGCGATGGTTGCGCAAGGCTCCACTCACGCAGTTTCGCGCGCGGTGGCGTATCTCCGCGTCGACCCATGATGCGGTTCCACCAGATGTCGGCTTCGGGCAAGTCGCTCTCCACGTAGCGGCGACGGTTCAGGGCATCGGCATCCAGTCCGCTGACCACCAAAGTCCCCGTGCCGAGTGGCCGCTCCACCACGATGCACGCTGCATCGAGCGTGCCGCGTCGCGGTTCGGGCACGCCATTCCATGCGCGCGGCACGGGCATGGCCACGAGCTTGGCCCATGGTGCGCCGCACTCGCTGAAGGTGGTCAATGGCTGCGTGCCATCCTTGCGCAGCTCCAGGTTCTGCGAGGAGATGATCGGCGCGAGCGTGCTCGCCTTCACATCCTCCACGCGCGTCCACGCGAGCCCCTTGAGCGCGTCCGCGATCCACTCGGGCTGCGCCCCATCGAGCGAAAAACCATCCGCCGCAGCGGACACCTGCAGGACCAGCCGCCCACCGCCCTCGACCCACGCACGAAGCGCGTTGTCCTGCGCCGGGAGCAGCGAGGTCAACGGCACGCCTGCCCAGACCACCGCCTTGAATCCAGACCAGCCTTCCACGCGATCCGGAAGATCCGTGGTTTCGCGTACCTCGCCCACGGTCACGTAGCCGCCCAGGCATGGCGACTGTTGACCTGGATCCCACGCGGCCATGCCGCAGTGACCACCAGCGACCACACCCACGATGTCCACGGAAGGTTCGACCTGGATCGCACCACGATAGGGCTGCTCGACGATCACCTGCACGCGTTCGAGCAGTCGCCCGCGCTGGCCGTCATCGCGCTCGTAGCTCGCGAGCGCGATCGGCTTGCCCGACACGCCGGTCGCGATCGATGGATAGACCCAGATCGATGTCGCTCCCGACGAGAGCACGCTTCGGATCGAGTACTCCGCGATGTCGCCATCGACGTTGGGGACCTCCACGACGACCTCGGCATCCACGCCCTCACGGGTGTCACCGACCGGCAGCGAGACCTCGAGCTGCACCGGCACGATGCCGCCGAGGCGAACCACACCCCCGAACCCCGCGCGATTGAGCACGAGGTCCCCGGATGCCGTGGCGGCCACCGCCGCCGCAGCCATGGCGCTAGCGACGCAGCGCACCGAACTCAGCCAGCATCGTGGCATGGCTCAGGGCTCCATTCATGAAGCACTTCACCTCGAACTTCTCGTTGGGTGAGTGCACGCGGTCATCATCGAGTCCGAAGCCTACGAGCAGCGCATCGATGCCCAACTCGCGCTGGATCGTGCCGACCGCGGGGATGCTGCCGCCGGAGCCGATCAGGTACGGAGCCTTGCCATAGGCGCGGCGCAGGCCAATCTCCGCCGCCTTCATGTAGGGGCTGTCATCACGCACCATGATCGCGGGATTGCAACCGTGCTCGTGCAGTTCCATCGTGCAGCCGACCGGCAGACGCTCCCGGAAGAACCGCTCGATGCCGGCGAGGATCTTCTTCGGGTTCTGCCCGGGCACGAGCCTGCAACTGAGCTTCACGCTCGCCTGGGAGGCGATCACGGTCTTCGCCCCGGCACCCGTGTAGCCGCCCACGATGCCGTTGCAGTCACAGGTCGGTCGACTCCAGGTGCGCTCGAGCGTGCTGCGCCCTGACTCACCGAAGCCCTTCACCAGGCCGATCTCGCCGAGGAACTCGCCGTCGTCCCACGGCAGGTCCTTCCACATGGCGGCCACGCGGGCGGGCAGTTCGCGCACATCGTCGTAGAAGCCCGGGATCTGCACGCGACGATCGCCATCGTGCAGTTGCGCCACGATCGAGGCCAGCACATTGATGGGGTTGGGCACCGCGCCGCCGTAGAGCCCCGAGTGCAGGTCGCGGCTCGGACCGCGCACGGTGATGTCCACGTACACCAGCCCGCGCAGCATGGTGGTGATCGCGGGCGTGTCGATATCCCACGCGCCGGTGTCGCTGACCACGCACACATCGGCCTTGAGCAGGTCCTTGTTCGCCTTGATGAAGGGATCGAGGTTCGCGCTCCCGGATTCCTCCTCGCCCTCGATGAGCATCGTGACGGCGCAGGGCAGCGTGCCGTGGGTCGCATGCCACGCACGGCACGCCTCGACGAAGCTCGCCACCTGGCCCTTGTCATCCACGGCACCACGCCCCACGATCCGCTTGCCGCGGGGGCCATCCACGACCACCGCAGCGAACGGCGGCGATTCCCAGAGTTCGATCGGATCAACCGGCTGCACGTCGTAGTGGCCGTAGAAGAGCACGCGCGGTCCGTCGTAGCCCGGTGGGCCATCGTGCGAGGCCACGACCATGGGGTGGCCGGCCGTCTCGTGCAGCGCTCCGTTGAAGCCAATCTTGCGAAGGTCCTCGAGCAGCCACTGCGCGCATGCACGCACCCGGGGTGCATACGCCGGGTCGGTCGAGATGCTCTCGAACGCGAGGAAGTCGGTCAGCCGCTGCAGCAGTCCCGCTTCGTCCGTGCGCAGCCTGTCCAGCACCGTGTCGACCTGCATGCTCATTCCCGGAAGCGTATCCGCGCGGCAGCACGACTGCCCCGCACATGCGGTGGTACCGATCTCACGCACGGGAGCAGAGTCGGGCGTGGGCATCCGCCAGGATCCACTGCACGAGCGGATCGCCCATCGCGCCACCGGCTTGGGCGTTGTGCAGGAGCGTCTGCGCGTAGAGCGCCGACTCGGCACTGCCATGCAGGGCGAAGGCGTGCAGTGCCCATGGCCTGTTCGTGGCGTTGTCGGGCTGGGTGTGCTCAAGGTGCCAATCGATGCAGTCGGCAAGCCGCGCCGCGACCTGCGCTCGGGCAGGGCCGTCGAAGCCGCGCTCCAGAAGATGCAGCATGGCAAGCTCGGTCTCGGTCCAGACCTCGATGGTCCGGAAGGGTCCCTGCTCGAGCAGCGCGCCCGAGGGCTTGATCGTGTCCCACGGCAGTTCGCCCGCCTTGTCCCAACGCCTCCAGGCGATCGAGTCGATGTCGTTGCACCGCGGTCCATCCGTCATGCCGGGTGGCAGACGCCGTGCCTCCATCTGCGTGGAAACGCCTTCGAGCATGCGGATCCAGTCGCGGAGCCTCATGGGTGAACGGTAGCGCGGTCACGGGGCCCGCGTCGCGTGCTCAAGGCGCTCGCCCGATGGGCCGCTCGACTCATCCGGCAGGCATCCTCTCTTGACCTGTATCCTGCACCGCATGCCAACACAGCATGTCCAGATCGATGGCGTCTCCTTCCGATCGGTGTTCCCGGCGCAGCGGATCGTGGGTGCCGCAGCAGCGGGGCTTCGTCCACCACGCCTGTGCGTGGCGCTGGTGCTCCTGGCGCTCTGGATGTCGGGCGGCGCGTTCTGGGACCTCACGACCACGCCGACCATTTCGCCGCGCGGCATCGCCTACGGCACGCTCGATGCCTCGACGCTCGACGAGGCACGCCGCATCATGGAAGCAGCAGCGCTGAGCGTCGTGCCGGATGCCGAAGTTGACGGCGCGAACCCAGCCCAACTCATCGCGATCGTGTCGTCGTCGGTCGATGCGTCGAGTGACGACGATGCACGCGACCGCGCCGATGCAGCCGCCCGTGCAATCGCTGCCGTGCGACCTCGCGGTGCCTTCGAGTCATGGGCCTTTGCGCTGCGCGAGCGACTGCTCGCGCTCGTCGGCGATGCCGTCACGCTCCAGTGGTCCGCGCTTCCGGGTCGCGTGGGCTCGCTCGTGTGGGACCTCCCGCGCGAAGCGATCCGGGTCTCGTGGGGGTTCGCGGGGTACCTCGTCCTGCTCTTCACGCTCGGCATGGCATCGATCGGTGTGGTGCTGTCCCGCATGAACGCCATGGATCTCTCCGAGGCTCCCGCGCCAACCTTCTCGCAGGCGCGTGCGTGGGGTGCCGCCGTCCGTTCGAGCGCGGTCGGCGCAATTCTCGTGCCGTTCCTGGGCATGGGCATCTGCATCGGGTTGGCAGCGCTGCCTGCGCTGCTCGGCTTGATCCCGGTGGCCGGCGTCGTTGGTGCACTGGTGTTCGGCGTCTCGCTGCTCTTCGGCATGCTCGCGATCGTGATCGGTGCCTCGGTCACCGTCGCGCTTCCCTTCGTCATTCCCGCCGTGGCGTGCGATGCAGCCGACGCAGTCGAGGCTCCCCAGCGCGCGCTCGCGTCGGTCCTTTCGCGGCCAATCCATGCGGTGGTGCACTTGGCGCTGGGTCTTCTTGCCGTCGTCCTGGCGATGGCGGCGACGGATGTCGTCGTGTCGTGTGGCTTCGATGCAGCCGTCAGCGCGTGGACCGTGGTGGACGATGGTCCGGCGATCCGTTCAGTCGGTCGGATGGTGCCGTTCGAGCCTTGGCGCGACAGCACCACGATCGGCATGGACATGGTCGATACCGCGAGTGCGTGGTTCCTGGGCTTCTGGCGCACCATCGCGTCGGCACTCATCGGTGCCGCAGCGCTCAGCACGATCATCGCCGCATGCACGCGTGCGTGGCTCCTCCAACGCCATGCCAGCGAAGGCCAGCACCCGGCTGACATCCTCGAGCGGCCCTGAGCGGCAGCAGACCGATCTGCACCGCCCGTGCGCGCGTCAGCGCAGGGCGCCAGTGACAGGGCGCCAGCGTCAGCCCGTCCTCAGCGCCCTCGCGCCAATCACTTCGGGATCTTGTTGCCGGCCTTGGTGTCGCCCGGCACCGCGCCAAGGCCGCCCTTGAGCGAGCCGCCGCCGAACTTCGACAGGAGCCTCTGCATCGCCGGGTCGGCAGCGCGCTCGACCATTGGCTCGTCGCGATCGCGGCCACGGCTGCCACGGCCGCCTCGGCCACCACCGCGGTCTTCGCGCTCGGGGCGCGGCGGGGCATCCTTCAGCGCCTTGATCGAGAGCGCGATGCGCTTCTTCCTTCCATCGATCGAGAGGATCTTGATGGTGACGACCTCATCCTTGCGCAGCGTGGCCACCGGGTTGGGCAGGCGCTCATGCGTGATTTCGCTGATGTGCACCAGGCCCTCGACGCCGGGTGCCAGTTCCACGAACGCGCCGAACTCCGTGAGGTTGGTCACGCGACCAGTCACGGTCGCGCCTTCCTGAAGGTCCTTCATGGCCGTCGCGACCGGGTCGGCCATCACGGCCTTGCGGCTCAGGGTGATCTTGATGTCCTTGCCCCGACGCTCGACACGGATGACCTTGACCTCGACGATGTCGCCTTCCTTCACGGCATCCTTCGCATGGCGCAGGCGCTCGTGGGCGAGCTCGGAGATCGGGATCAGGCCGTCGGCGCCGCCCAGATCGGCAAAGGCACCGTAGGGCTGCACGCTCACGATCGTGGCGGGGCGCTGCTGTCCGATGTCGAGCACGGCCATGAGTTGCTCGCGCTTCTCCGCCTTGTCGCGCTCAAGCACCTTGCGGCGGGAGAGGACCATTCGGCCCCTTTCCTTCTTGAGCTCAATGATCTCGCAGGCGAACTTCTGGCCGATGAACACCGAGATGTCCTCGAGGTGGCGCAGATCGACATGTGCCGCCGGCATGAACGCCTTGTGGTGCGCGAACTCCATCTCAAGGCCGCCGCGGTTCATGCCGGTGCAGCGGGCTTCGATCAACTGGCCGACCTCGACATCGCCGAAGGCAGCCTTCGTCACTTGACCAGGTCGGGCCAGGATCAGGATGTTCTCGAAGGGATCGAGCCGCTCAACGATGAAGTCGAAGCTCTCGCCGAGCGCCGGAAGGTCCTCGAAATGAGCGATCGGGCAGACGCCTTGGCTCTTGGGGCCGAACTCCACGAAGACATCCCCGCCGTGCACTTGGACCACCCGCCCGGTGCGCATCTGCCGGCCGCCGGGTTTCGGCACCGCGGCACGGCTTGGGGCCGACATCAGTTCATCCACGCTCTTGCCGCCGAGCGCCTCGGCGATCTCGGCCTCGAGCCCCGCGTCGAGGCGGCTGGTGGCGGGAGTGGGGTGGGGTGTGGACGGCGACTGGTCGTCGGACATGATGAACGGGGTAGGGGTGGGCGATCCGGGCCTTCGTTGGGCACCGGGTCGAGGATGCTACAGGCGGCCGTTCCTGCCGGAAGCAGCCGAACGGCGAAACCGCCCGGGCAACCGCCCCGTATCGACATGCTGGCGGACGCCGCGCCCGTCTCGCCGTATGATCGATCATCCACCCTCCCGGCGCCCTGCGGGCGTTCCGGGCTCAGTTCGGCTCACCCTGGCGCAGAGGAGCAGTACCACGAATGGCAACCGCCAAGTCCGCTTGGGGCATTGAGATCGGCGCATCGGCCCTGAAAGCCATCCGACTCGTCCGCGAGGGCAGTTCGGTCGTCGTCACCGATTTCACGGTCATCCCCCACCAGCAGGTGCTCTCCGCCCCGGATGTCGATCCGGCCGCCATGGTCCGGTACACGCTTGGTCAATTCCTTGCGACCAATGCCGAGAAGCTCAAGTCCGACCGTGTGGTGGTCAGCGTGGCCGGGCGCGACGCCTTTGCACGCTTCGCCAAGTTGCCGATAGGTGGAAACCTGAAGAACCTCCCGAAGCTCGTTGATTTCGAGTCGAAGCAACAGATTCCCTTCCCAATAGATCAGGTTGAGTGGGACTATCAGGCTTTCAAGCGCGAGGACAACATCGAGGTCGATGTCGGGATCTTCGCCATCACCAAGGACCGCATCGGCGAACTGCTCACGCTCTATCGCGAGTGTGGTCTCAATCCCGATGTCATCACGATCGCGCCCAATGCGGTCTTCAACGCCGTGACCTACGACCTGGCCCTCAGCCCTTCGGACGGTCCGGTCATGGTGGTGGATGTGGGGACCAACGCCACGGACATCGTCGTGGCCGAGCGCGGCATCGGCTGGATGCGCAGCTTCCCGCTTGGTGGGCATTCCTTCACGGAAGCCATCTCCGGTGGCTTCGACATCCCGTACAAGAAGGCCGAGAGACTCAAGCTCGAGGGGGCGGCCAGCAAGCATGCCAAGCAGGTCATGCAGCGTATGAAGGACACCTTCGACAACCTGATCAGCGAGATCCGCAAGTCGAAGGACTATTACGAGAGCACCCACCCGGGCGCCACAATCGAGAAGATTCTCGGCACCGGCTCGACGCTCAAGATTCCTGGACTCAGGAAGTTCATCACGCAGCAGATCGGGACCGAGGTCGAGCGTCTTGACGAATTCAAGCGCCTCCAGGTTGAGGGTGACCAGGCGGCCGATTTCGCTGCGAATGCCATGGGGATGGTCGTCGCGTATGGTCTTGCGCTCCAGGGGGTTGGTCTCGGTTCGATCAACATCAATCTGGTGCCGATCGCCGTGCGGCGTGAGCGCGCTTGGATGGCCAAGGGCAAGTGGTTTGCCGCAGCAGCGGGCCTGGGCTTGCTCATCAGCGCCATGCTGTTCATCCGCCCGATTTCCGGGCGCAGTGGCCTTGGCAACTCGCCACCCGCTTCGGTCGAGTCGACCATCAGTCAGGGCAAGCGGTTCAAGGCCCAGTACGACGAGCTTTCTGGTGCTGGCTCCCAAGGTGGCGCCGCGCAGAACATGCTGTCGCTGACCGACTACCGCAATGTCTGGCCGCACTTGGTCCACGATGTGTACGCCGCGCTCGCCGCCGCCCAGCCGCAGGCTGCGCTGCTCGGCGGCAATCTGGAAGAGATGAAGGCCATCCCTGTGGCCGAGCGACGTCTCGTGACGCTCGATGAGCTCGGCAGCACCTATGTGGTGCCCGGTGCCGACGGCAAGCGCCGCATCAGGGTGTCGATGAAGATCAGCCTCTCGCATGCTGACCCGGGTGTCTTCCTCAACAAGGAACGGAGTGTTGCCGGCTGGCTTCGTGCGAACGCGGATCGCGCCGATGTGCCGTACGTGATCGTCGCCGACAGCATCAAGATCCCCGATGACTGGACGGAGATCGAGGTCGGCAAAGGCGCACGCCAGAAGCCCGATGCGCCTGCTTTTAGCGGCGGCAAGTCCGACTTCAATTCACCGTCCCCGGATGACCCACCCAAGTCCGGCGAAAACAACAAGGGCGCCGGGGGATTCCAGGGCCGTCGCAAGCCGCCTGCAGGTGGCGGCCAGATGCCTGGCATGGGACAGGGCCTAGGCCTGAGCGGTAGTGGCGAGGGTGCCGGGGATGGTTCCGGAGATGGGTCGACCGGTGGTGGCGGGAGTTGGTCCGACGGCACGGATGGTGGCAGCCGGAGCCGTCGCAGGACCGGTGGTGCAGCCACGGGTGCCGAAGCCGAGGCGATCAAGGTCCTTGACGAGGCTCGCATCGGCGAGGCCCCGAGCACCTATCAGGCAGGCGAGGTGTTCTATGTCGGCGATGTGACCTTCGAGGTCGAACTCCGCGATCCCCGGGGCGCTTCCGCAGCGGTGCCTGCCGAGGGAACCCAGTGATGGCGAAGCCGAACATCAAGTTCGACCTGAAGGGGATCAAACTCAACCCGCAGAAGGTCAAGGTGCTCGCGGGGAAGTACGGCTTGGTGATCGTTGGCGGCATCGTGCTGATCGCGGCTCCGGTCGCCGCGTACATCGCAGCGGATGGCATGAACGGCACGTTGGCCGCCGATGCCGCAGCCCGTGCCGACAAGTTCAACGACCTCAAGGCGATTCGCACGGCCGAGGTGTCGCTGGCGCTGCCCGGCCAGGAACCGTTCTCGCAGCAGGGCTTGGTGATCAACCAGAAGTTGATCGACCAGTACAAGCAACGCTTGGACTCCGTGTCCAAGCAGAGCGTGGCCACTCGCGAACTCGCGGTGAAGCACAATCGCAAGGACCGCGAGCCGTTCGTGGGCATGCGCCTCGCCATGGGCGACCCTGCGCTGAAGGAACTGCCCCTCCTCGTCTTCGATCGTCTGGAGAAGGAGTATGTGCAGTTGTTGGCCTCGATGGGGGCCGGAGATCCCTTCCCCGAAGTCGACATGGTCGCGGAACTCTCGCGCCGCCGCTCGCAAGTCATCGATGCCGAGTTCGGCGCGAAGGCCGAGGGCGAACTCACTCCCGAGGAGCGGACATCGCTCGGCACGAAGCTGGCCGACGAGCGCCTCGCGCGCTACTGCGAGCACGCGCGCCAAATCTCGTTCTATGCCGATGCGGCTTCGATCGGCGCGCCAGACAAGTCGCTCCGCACCACCAAGCTCAAGCCCTTCACCCTGTTCCTCATGCAGTGGAACTACTGGGTCGCCGAGGATGTGCTCGCGGCGCTGAAGGCGGCCAACGGCGAGAGGGATGTGCTGCAGGGCCCGGTCAAGCGCATCCTTGCCCTGTCGTCGACGCTGCAGGCACCCTCGGTGGCCGCAGCCCCGGCCGATGGCGCTGCTGCCGGCGATGGTGCCGAACCTCCTCCTCCGCCTGTCGACGATGGATCGGGTGCCGCGGCAGCCGGTGGCGATGCCGCCGTCGTCGCCGGATCCACTGGCGAGCCCGTCAATCCCGAAGCACCGCTGCCCGCGGCGGACTACTCGAAGTCCTTCACGGGGCGCTCGACCAACCAACTCTTCGACATCGTCACCTGTGAAGTACGACTGATCGTCGAGACGTCGTCCATTCCGCAGGTCATGGACCAACTGGCCCGGCGGAACTTCATCACGGTCACCGATGTCAAGCTCCGGCCGGTTGATTCCTTTGCGGCCGCCGAAGAGGGCTTCATGTACGGTGCGGCACCGGTCTCGGCCGTGTCTCTCAAGCTCGAGACCGTCTGGCTGCGCGAGTGGACCGGCCCATTCATGCCGGATGACCTTCGGACTCGTCTCAATACTTCGGGCATGCTGCTTGGTGCCGGTGCCGCGGCAGCAGATGCGCCGACCGATGGAACCGATCCGGCCGCCGCAGCGGCGGATGCACCGCAAGGCTGATTGACCAGAGGCAATCTCAACACCCCGATCAACGGAGAGCAGACATGGGAAGCAAGATCAACCCCTTCGAGCAGCATGTCGAGAAATTCGTGCTTGGCATCGCGGTCCTGGGAGTCATCGCCGTTGGTGCGTGGGAGTTCGGCGTCAACGAATCGACGGTCACCTTTGGTGGCAAGAAGGTCCCCATCGCCACCATCGACGGCGAGTTGGACAGGGAAGCGCAGAGTCTGCAGAGCAGATTGCGCGATGAGGCCGAGCCCGGCGTTGCGTTCCCGGAGCTGAAGCGGGCCACCAGTGTGCTCTTCGCGGAGCGTCTGCAGCAGGGATCAGGAGCAGACGCATCGATCCCGGCGAACGGACCGAACCTGGCCGCGGTCCTGGTGAAGGATGGCTTGTCGAAGGATGTCACCTATCACGCGCCCATGTTCGGTGCGCCGACCTCGCTCCTCGTGCAGTCGACCTCGGATGCGGTGACCGACGAGGCCAGGTCCACCTTCAAGGAGTTCCTCGACCCGGTTCTTCCGGATGGTGTCGCCGACATCACCTGGGTTACGCCCTCCGCACTGATCGATCTTGAGGCCATGCGCACCGAACTCGGGTCCTCGGGGGGCGGCGACTCCAAGGCCATACCCACGCGCTGGTGGGGAAACACGCTCCTGATCGCGGATGTGGTGTTCGAGCGCCAGGAACTTCGCGAAGACGGTTCGTGGGGCCCAGCCACCGTGGTTGATCCGGTCGGCACCCAGTTGGCTGCGGAGCTCTCGTTCCGCAAGGAGCTCGAGGCCAGCCCGGCGCCTCCTGAACTTCGCGGCACGATTGTCGAAACCTTGAAGCAACACACTGAGCAGCAGCTCGTGCTGCGCCCCGAGTTCTATGAAACCAAGCACGGCCGCTGGCTTGAACCCAGTGATGCGGCACCAGCGGCGCCGGTTGGGCTCTCTGATGAGGAACTCCGCAAGCTTCGAGAACTCAACAAGGCGCAAGATGCCCTGAAGAAGCTTGAAGCGCAGCGCGTGCGCCTCGAGGCTGAACTCAAGGAACTCGGCGGGCGGCTCGATGCTCCCGCGGGCGACGACAAGAAGAAGGACAAGGACAACAAGTCGTCGGGTGCCGGTGGTGATGGTGGTGGTGGCATGGGCGGTGGCATGGGCGGTGGCGGCATGAGTGGTCGTCGCGACCCGAATGCAGGCAAGGATGCCGAGAAGGACAAGAAGCGCATCCAAAAGACCAAGTTGCTGGATCAGGTCGTCAAGGACATCGAGGCCAAGAAGAAGCAAGTCATTGCGTTGGGTGGCACACCAAAGGAACCCGAGAAGGAGGCGAATGAACTCGACTTGGCCAAGGCCCCTTCAGTCCGCGTCTGGACGCATGATGTCAAGGTGAAGCCAGGGGGAACGTACCGATACCGCTGTTCGGTGAAGCTCCTGAACCCGTTCCTGGGCAAGGGATCCGTGCTGACGGCGGCCCAGCAGCCTCTGGCCAAGGTCTCATCGATCGCCTCGGCCACCAGCGTCTGGAGCGCTTCCTACACCGTTCCACGTGAGCTCGCCATCTTCGTGACGGGGGCGAACCCGCGCGGGCGCGGTCAGGCAACCCTCGAGGTCTACCGCCTGCATGACGGGCAGCGTCGGATGGAGAGCTTCACGGTCAGCCCCGGCGATCGCATCGGTCAGGTCGCGTCATCCAAGAGCGAGAGTGCTGGCGTGGACTACACGACCGATTGGTTCCTCGTCGACATCTTCGTTGATGCGAAGGTCGTCAATCCGAAACCCGATGACGAGGCTGACCCCAGTGACCGGATCGTCGTGGTCATTCAGGATCTCCGTGGCAAGTTGTTGGAGTACCGGGCGCCTCGGGTGGACAGGGGCAGCGCTGCGCGCGCGACCCTGAAGAGCGAAGTGGAGCAAGCCAAGGCGGGCGCAACCGTGAATCCCGCAGTCGATGCGCCGCCCTCGGGGGGTGCACCAACGGGGCCCGCGGGCGGACCGGGAGCCTGACCCTTCCTCCATTGAAGATCCAACGCCCGGCCCGATGCCGGGCGTTTTTATGAGCGATTGGTGGTCCACCGGCGTAGGGCCGTACACCATCGCCGTGTCTTGACAGAGGGCGTGGCTTCAGTATCATCGACCCTCCGCCCATCGTTTCTGCGATGTGTGGCAGCCTTGCAAATCAGGGCTGATTTCATTGACAATCAGGAAACGTAGGTGTCGTGTGCTGACCAAGCGCGCGCACGGTTCATGCGAGCCGTGCGAAGCGGAGGTGCAGCAACACCGAGTGAATTAGAAACACGAGCAGCTTGAGGGCTGCTTCGGCGCCTAGCCGAAGCGGATGGTCGCATATGCCGGCCGTCCTGGTGCGTCAACGACGGTGTGTGGTTGACGTGGCCAAGCTAGAAAGGGCACATGGTGGATGCCTTGGTGTCAAGAGGCGATGAAGGACGTTGGAACCTGCGATAAGCCCAAGGGAGTTGGTAACCGAACTGTGATCTTGGGATCTCCGAATGGGGCAACCCGGCCCGCAAGGGTCACTCATGCCTGAATGCATAGGGCATGCAGAGCGAACGCAGCGAACTGAAACATCTCAGTAGCTGCAGGAAAGGAAAGCAACAGCGACTCCGCAAGTAGCGCCGAGCGAACGCGGATCTCAGCAGAAGCGTTGTGAACCACTTGAATGGTGGACCACAGAAGGTGATAGTCCTGTATCGACGTGACTGTGAATGGCCTAGAGTAGGGTCAGGCTCGAGAAACCTGGCCTGAACATGGGGGGACCACCCTCCAAGCCTGAGTACTCCTTGACAACCGATAGTGAACCAGTAAGGCGACTGAACGGTGAAAAGCACTCCGATAAGGAGAGTGAAAAGTACCTGAAACCATGTGCTTACACAGCGGTCACGGCCCGTCAGGGTTGTGGCGTGCCTTTTGCATAATGAGCTGGCGAGTTACTCTTTGCGGCAAGGCTAAGCCGTTACGCGGCGCAGCCGAAGGGAAACCGAGTCTGACAAGGGCGAAAAGTCGCAGGGGGTAGGCGCGAAACCGGTTGATCTACCCATGGGCAGGTTGAAGGGCGGGTAACACCGCCTGGAGGACCGAAGCCGTGAACGTTGAAAAGTTCTGGCATGACCTGTGGGGAGGGCTTACAGTGCAATCATAACCGGAGATATCTCGTTCTCCTCGAAATAGTTTTGGGACTAGCCTCAGCTAAACAGGACACGGGGGTAGAGCTACTGAATGGATTCGAGGGCCTTCCCGGCTACTCAGTCCAATTAAACTCCGAATACCGTGTCTGAAGCGCTGGGAGTAAGTCTGCGGGCGATAATGTCCGTGGTCAAAAGGGAAACAACCCAGACCATCTGATAAGGCCCCTAAACGACACTCAGTTACTAAGGTAGTCAGATTGCTGTGACAGCCAGGATGTTGGCTTAGAAGCAGCCACCATTTAAAAAGTGCGTAACAGCTTACTGGTCGAGGAATCTGGCGCCGATAATTATCGGGAATAAGTGTCGTGCCGAATCAGTGGACTCGCAAGAGTGGTAGAGGAGCGTCGCTATCAGCGTTGAAGCTTTCCCGGCAAGGGTTGGTCGAGCGATAGCAAGTGAATATGCCAGCTTGAGTAACGATTAATGGAGTGAGAATCTCCATCGCCGAATACCCAAGGGTTCCCGGGCAAGGTCAATCCGCCCGGGGTTAGGCGGATCCTAAGGCAAGGCCGAAAGGCGTAGTCGATGGACAGCCGGTCAACATTCCGGCCCCCTTGCATGAGGTTCGATGCGTGCGTGACGGATCGCAAAGTTCAACCAGACTGTGAAGTGTCCAGGTTGGATGGCGCGGTTCCAAGAAAAACCGCAACGCTACGAATGCAAGGTCCGTACCAAAACTGACACAGGTGGGTGTGGTGAATAACCTCAGGCGCTCGAGAAAACGGTCGTGAAGGAACTAGGCAAATTGACCCCGTACGTTCGCAATAAGGGGGCCCTCCTCGCAAGAGAGGGCGCAGAGAAAAGGCTCTGGGAACTGTTTATCAAAAACACAGCACAGTGCTAACTCGTAAGAGGATGTATACTGTGTGACGCCTGCCCGGTGCTGGAACGTCAAAGAAGCTGGTTAGCGCAAGCAAAGCTAGCGACTGAAGCGCCAGTAAACGGCGGCCGTAACTCTGACGGTCCTAAGGTAGCGAAATTCCTTGTCGGGTAAGTTCCGACGCGCATCAATGGCGTAATCACTGGAGCACTGTCTCCACGACCGACTCGGTGAAATAGTAGTGGCGGTGAAGATGCCGCCTACCCGTGGCAAGACGGAAAGACCCCGTGGACCTTTACTGTACGCTTGCAGTGGTCATGGATTTGAACTGCGTAGGATAGGTGGGAGACTTTGAAGTCCCAATCTCGGTTGGGATGGAGTCATTGGTGAAATACCACCCTGTTTGGATTCGTGGCCTAACCTGGATACCCGTGAAGCCGGGCCAGGGACACTGCATGCCGGGCAGTTTGACTGGGGCGGTCTCCTCCCAAACATTAACGGAGGAGTGCAAAGGTTGGCTCAGCGCGGTTGGAAACCGCGCACAGAGTGCAAGAGCACAAGCCAGCTTTAGTGCGAGTCATACAGGACCAGCACTCACGAAAGTGGGCTCTAGTGACCCGGCGATCCCGTGTGGAAGGGTCGTCGCTCAACGGATAAAAGGTACCCCGGGGATAACAGGCTGATCGCTCCCGAGCGTCCATAGCGGCGGAGCGGTTTGGCACCTCGATGTCGGCTCTTCGCATCCTGGGGCTGAAGGCGGTCCCAAGGGTTGGGCTGTTCGCCCATTAAAGCGGAACGCGAGCTGGGTTCAGACCGGCGTGAGCCAGGTCGGTCCCTATCTGTCATGGGCGCAGGAATACTGACGGGATACATCTTTAGTACGAGAGGATTGGGATGGACGTACCCCTGGTGTGCCAGTTGGACCGCTCGGTCCACAGCTGGGTAGCTAAGTACGGCAGGGATAATCGCTGAAAGCATCTAAGCGAGAAGCCCACCCGGAGATAAGTATTCCATGTCGCAAGACGAGAGACCCCCGGTAGACCACCGGGTTGATAGGCCGCACGTGCAAGCGCAGTAATGCGTTCAGCGAAGCGGTACTAACGGTCGATTGCTTGGCCTTGTCTACCAGCCACCGTCGTCAGACGGTCTGGTGTCCAGGCTCCAAGCCTTCAAGCGTCTCGTGTTTAAGGCTCGAGTGTCTCGGCCAATGGGCCGGGCACGACACCCGTTTCCTAGTCATCTCTCCAGGCTCGCCGACAGGCGTGTCTGGGGTTTGTCGGTGACGATAGCCAAGGGGTCACACCTGTTCCCATCCCGAACACAGCAGTTAAGACCTTGGCGCCGATGATACTGCTCAGCGGGAAAGTAGGTCATCGCCGACTTCATGGGCCCTCTTGGTGAACGCCAGGGGGGCCCTTTTCGTTTTTGACGTGCTCCTCGGCCCAGAGCCCTTCCGATACCATGTGGCGGGCAGGGGCGTACCCACACTCGCCAACGTTCACTCGTTTGGTTCGCGCCACCCAGGAGCGTCACGATGGGCATGTTCAAGGTCTATGTCGGGAATCTGGATCGCAAGGCGACCGCGGACGATGTTCGCACGCTCTTCGTGGCTTTCCCCGATGTCGAGGACATTGCCCTGGCGACTGACAAGGAAGGCAACAGCCGCTGCTTCGCGATCGTCATGTTCCGTGACAAGCAGCGCGGTCAGCTGGCCATCGAAGTCCTGCTCGGCAAGAAGATGCACGGCCGCGAACTCGTCATCAACGAGGTCCAGAAGAAGCCCAAGGGCGGTGCGGCGGAGAAGCCCGCTGCCCGCGGCCCCTTCGGCCCAAGGGGGCCGGGCGGCGCGGGGCGTGGTCCGGGTGGTCCGCGCGGCCTTGGCGGTGCCTCACGCGGGCTTGGCGGTGCCTCACGCGGGCTTGGCGGTGCCTCACGCGGGCTTGGTGGACCACGCGGCCCCGGCGGAGCTGAACGCGGCTCGGGTGCGCCTCGGGGCGAAGGCGGCCCTCGGGGCGACCGAGAAGGCGGGTCAGGCGGTTTCAGCCGCAATCCGCGGCGCAGTCCAGGAGCATCAGGCAATCGACCCAGTGGTGATCGGCCCGGTTCTGGCACATCGCTCCCAAGTGGACCCTCGGCAGGTTCACCACGCCTTGGTGGCTCTTCCGGCAGTGGCGAGGGTGGCCCCCTTGGCCCGCGATCGCGATCTGGTCAGCAAGATCGACCCGGCGGCACCCCTCATTCGGCCGGTCGCGGTGAGGGCGGTGTTGGTCCCGCGGGACCGCTGAAGGATCGCCCTGACGAGCCCAAGCAGGCGTCGGATGGATCCCAGAGCGGGTCCTCCTAACGCTCAGGGGGCTGTACACGATGCCATCGCTTGAGTTCAGGTCGCTGACCGGCCAGCAGAAGGTCGAGGTGCATGAGGCTGGTGTGACCATTGGCCGTCATCCCGACAACGTGATCTCGATGCCGCACGACGAGGCGATGAGCCGCAAACACTGCGTGGTCGAGCCGGGGACGACGATCGGGACATGGCTCGTGCGCGATCTCCAGTCCCGCAATGGCGTGCGTGTGAATGGCGCGCGCGTCATCGACCAGACCCTGGTGCACGATGATGTGCTTCGCGTTGGTTCAACCGACTTCCGCTTTGTCGACATCGATGCCGTGGCACCGCTTGAGCCGATCGCCGAGGACGATCCGGTGAGGGTGGCGCGCAAGCCGGACTTCGATGCCCCGGCACTTGCCGCACAAGGAACGATCGACTTCGACCCGGACTCGATCACCAGCGACACCTCATATGCCCAGCAGCTGGGGCGCATCATCGATGGTGCGCCGAACAAGACCTTCACGGACCGCGAGATCGCGCTCATGGACTGCAAGGGCACCACGATCCACGGCGCCTCGGCTGCCGGTGTCCGTCGTGCGAAGGACGAGGATTCCGAGAGCATTCGCCTGTTCAAGTTGCTGCTGCTTGCGTGCTTCCGCGCGCGTGCCACCGACCTGCACATGGAGCCCAAGCAGGATCGATCGGCGATCCGACTGCGCGTCGATGGCGTCATGGTGCCCGCGTGCGACCTGCACCCATCACTGGCCAAGCGTGTGCTGGGCGTGGTCAAGATCCTCTGCGAGATCGACATCACGCAGCGGGGCATCGTGCAGGAAGGCCACTTCGGCGTGATGGTGCAGGGGCGCCGGGTCGACTACCGCGTCAGCCTGACGCCGAGCATGCACGGGCAGAAGCTCGTGATCCGCGTACTGGACCAATCCAACGCTCCCGCGCGCCTGAGCGACCTGGGCATGCTGCCCTGGATGTACGGCAAGGTGCGTGATGTGGCGCGCCGCGACAGCGGCATGGTGCTCACGTGCGGACCGACCGGCAGCGGCAAGACCACCACGACCTACAGTTGCCTGCGCGAGATCGACTTCGAGACGCGCAATGTGCTCACGATCGAGGATCCGGTCGAGTACTACCTCGATGGCTGCACGCAGATCCCCATCGACCACAAGCAGGGCAACTCCTTCGGGCAGATCCTGCGCAGCGTGCTTCGGCAGGATCCCGATGTGATCTTCGTGGGCGAGATCCGCGACATCGAGACGGCCACGGTGGGGATGCAGGCGGCCATGACGGGCCACCTTGTCTACAGCACCGTCCACTCGAAGGACACGATCGGCGCGGTGTTCCGCCTGCTCGACCTCGGCGTGGAGTCCTACCTGGTGGCCAACGCCCTGTCATTGATCATCGCGCAGCGTCTGGTCCGCGTGCTGTGCCACGACTGCCGGCGCCCGGTCGCACCAACGCCGGCACAGACGCTCAAGATGGGGGCGCATGTGAAGGGCATGTCGAAGGTCTTCACGCCAGTCGGTTGCCCGGCCTGCCTGCGCACGGGCTACCACGGCCGCCGTGCATTGTTCGAGGTGCTCGAGTTCAACGATGCACTCCGCGATGTGGTGCTGAAGCGTCCCACGATCACCGACATGAAGGCGGTCCTCTCGACCGGGCTCTTCGCGAGCTTGCAGCAGTTCGGTTGGCAACTCGTGGCTGCCGGCGAGACGAATGTCGAGGAGATCGACCGCGTGGCAGGCACGGGATGAGCGACGAGTGTCCGTTTGCGACTCTGGGCCTCGTGCCATCATGGCCCGTCGATGCCGCGAGTGTGCGTCGGGCACGGCTTGGGGCGGCGGCGCGGTTCCATCCGGATCGTGCCGGCAATGCGGTTGAGCGTCTGGACTTCGAGGTGCGCATGGGATCGGCGAACCGGGCTGCCGAGCAGCTGTTGGATCCAGTCCTTGCTGCAGGGGCCTTGCTCCGCGCCGCCGCGATCGACGCGACCGAGCTGCCGCTTCCGCCCATGGAGTTGGCAGAGCTGCTTGAGCGTCGTGAGTGGTTCGACGAGCGGATCGGTGGCAATGCCGACGCAAGGGCCGAAGCCCGTGCTTGGGCAGCGAGCGAGCGTGCATCGTTGGTGTCGAAGTTCGGCGCCGCGTTGGTCGACGGTCGCGCGTCCGGTGCATGGTCGGAGGCGCGTCGGGTGATCGCTCGGCTCCGGGCGTTGGCCCGCATGACGGATGCCGGCATCGTGCGCCAAGGATGATCGATGGCCCTCGACCCTGCCTATGTCTCGCTGGTTGCAGCGCTGCCACCCTTGATCGTGGCCAGTGGGCTGTGCAGCGCGAGCGAGACGGTGCTGTTCGGGCTCTCGCAAGCAGACCGGATTCACCTGAAGGAATCGCACCCGCGGATCGCAGGCATCGTCGACTCGATGCTCGGTGAACCCGCCGGCCTGCTCACGACGATCCTGCTCGCGAACATCACGATCAACGGCACCTACTTCGCCGCAGCGAGCGTCATCGCGCTGCATGAGCCGGATCCTGCGTGGCAGGTTGGCATCAGTATCGCGCTGCTCGTGACCATCGTGCTGGTTGGCGAGGTGATCCCGAAGATGGCGGCCAACGCCTTCCGAGGCAAACTGGTGCTGGTGCTGGCCCCGATGCTCTTTGCGCTGCATGTCTTCCTGAAGCCTGCGCGCTGGGCCATCACGCGGAGCGTGGCCGAGCCGGTGGCGAGGCTCACGCGCGCGGATCGCGTCCAGCAGGTGACTGAGAGCGATCTTGACGCACTGGTGGACCTGTCGGCTCGGCAGGGCGAGATCGGTAGCGTGGAGCGGGAGTTCATCCAGCGCCTGATCCGCTACCGCCGCGTCCGAGTGCGTGATGTGATGACGCCGCGTGTCGAGCTGGCCATGGTGTCCCGGGCGTCCGGTCGCGCTGCCGTCGTCGAGGCCTGCCGGGGGCATCGCGTCAAGCGGCTTGTCGTGCACGGTGCGCGCACCGATGATGTGCTCGGGCTGCTCGATGTGCGGGGCTACCTGCTTGATGTTCGTGGCGATCAGGCTCCGATGGAGCCGCACCTGCAGCGACCGAGTTTCGTGCCCGAGGTCGCCACGCTCGAGCAGCTTGGGAGCTTCTTCCGGGCCGAGTCCGTCGACCTGGCGATCGTGGTCGATGAGTACGGCGGGCTTGCGGGCGTCGTGGCGGTCGAGGATGCGGTCGAGGAGATCGTGGGCGACATCCCCGCTCCGGGTGAGCGTTCGGTCGAGGCGCCACGCGAGGTCGAGCCGGGCGCATGGAGTGCGCGTGGCGATGTGACCGTGGTCGCCGTGTCGCAGGCACTGGGTACGGATGTCCCTGATGTGCATGCTTCCACGATCGGGGGTCTGGCCGTGGAGCTCGCGGGCGGCGTACCCAAGGTGGGCCGTCGGCTGCTGTGCGATGGCATGGAGATCGAGGTGCTGGCCGTCGAGCATGGCACGGTGCGCTCCGTGCTGGTACGCAAGCGGGAGGCTGGCCATGTCGCCTGAGTTGATGACCGGCCTTGCCTTGCTGCTCATCGGGCTCGGGGCCTCCGCGCTGTGCAGCGGCATCGAGACGGGCCTCTACACGATCAATCGCGTGAGGCTGGCCGTGCGCGTCGGTCGCGGCGACCGGGCTGCACTGCGGATCCGCGAAGAACTGCTTCGGCCCAACCGTATGCTCGCGACCATCTTGGTGGGGAACAATGTGGCGCACTACATCCAGAGTGCCGGGGCGACCGTCTTCCTGGAGACCATGCAGTGGACGCCGACGCAGATGACGATCGCCAACGCCGTGGTGCTCACCCCGATGGTGTTCCTGCTCGGGGAGTTGCTGCCCAAGGACCTGTACCGAGCGCACACGGATCGATTGGTGTACGCAACGGTCTGGTGGGTGCGGATCCTGCGGGTCGTCTTCTCGATCATCCCGCTCGTGCCCTTGGTCCGCGCGACCGGTGAATTCGTGCTCTGGATGCTCGGCGTCAGGCCCCAGGATCTGGCGACCCAGCGGGACCGCGTGGGCACGCTGATCCGCGAGGGGGCCGGCAGTGGTGTCCTGGGCGAGGAGCAACTGGCGGTCGTGGATCGTGCGCTTGGCATGCGCGGCCGCCCCATCATCAATCACGCCGTGCCGTGGCGCAAGGTCGTGGCCATCCGCATGGATGCTGATCGTGGCCTGCGTGAGCGCGCGCTCCGTGAGTATGCCTTCAGCCGGTTCCCCGTGACGAGTGCCGATGGCCAGGTGCTCGGCGTGCTGCACGCGCTCGATGTGCTGATCGATCCCGTGCGCCCGACATCGGGCCTCATGCGGCCAGCGCTCGTGCTCGCGCCTGACGCGGCCGTCGGGGATGCGATCGCAGCCATGCGAAAGGCTCGCTCCACTCTGGCAGTGATCCGAGGAACCGATGGCCGGCCGCAGGGAATCGTGGCGCTGCGTGACTTGGTGCAGCCCATCGTCGGGCGGCTCTCGGGGTGGTAGCTGCCGTTGATCCGTGCTATGCTCGAACGCCCCGCGCCGGTAGCTCAGTTGGCTAGAGCACACCCCTGATAAGGGTGAGGTCGAAGGTTCGATTCCTTTCCGGCGCATTCTGAGTCGCGGCCCTTCGGCCGCGAGCAAGGCATCGCGGATCGACGGGTGGCGAGCGCGGCCCTCCGGCCGCGGGCTGAGTCGCGGCCCTTCGGCCGCGAGCAAGGCATCGCGGATCGACGGGTGGCGAGCGCGGCCCTTCGGCCGCGGGCTGAGTCGCAGCCCTCCGGCCGCGGGCTGAGTCGCG
>VGYB01000026.1 GCA_016873115.1 Planctomycetota bacterium
GGACGGGATTCCGCGTGCCTTCGTCCCGAGGGCATCGTCGGGACGCTCGGCACGCGGGACGGGATTCCGCGTGCCTTCGTCCCGAGGGCATCGTCGGGACGCTCGGCACGCGGGACGGGATTCCGCGTGCCTTCGTCCCGAGGGCATCGTCGGGACGCTCCTCACGCGGAACGGGATTCCGCGTGCCTTCGTCCCGAGGGCATCGTCGGGACGCTCGGCACGCGGGACGGGATTCCGCGTGCCTTCGTCCCGAGGGCATCGTCGGGACGCTCGGCACGCGGAACGGGATTCCGCGTGCCTTCGTCCCGAGGGCACCAAAGACAACAGCGGGCCCCGAGGGGCCCGCTGGGAATGTTCCTGATCCTGTTTGCGTCCCGGCAGTCAGCGGCGGCGGCGCGCCGACGAGGCGAGTCCGGCGGCGACCAGCAGCGCAAGCGCGCCCGGAGCGGGCACCACGGTGAAGTACAGGTTGTCGACCGTGGAGTAGACAGCGCTGGAGCCTATTGCTGTGGATTGGATCGAGATGCTCGCGATCGCGGCACCAGTCGAGTAGAAGCCCACGAAGTCAGCGACTGTGGTCGCGTAGTCCACATACGCGGTGCCATCGGCCAGGCTGACCTGAATGATGCACGGCGTGACATTGAAGCTGATGTCAGTGCCGAAGATGTTCCCACCCACGCCCTGCACACCGGGACTGAAGGTGAACGTGAGGGTTTCCGGGACATTCGTGCTGAAGAGACCGCCTTGGGTGTAGATGCCGTGGGTGGCCGAGCCGGTCCAGTTCACGCCGCTGACTGATCCGCTGTACGAGTTGGCGTAGAACCCGTCGGACACGCCGTTGAAGGTCTCGGTGGCGACTTGCCAACCAATGCCGGTGACAAATTGGCTCCAGAGGGTTTGGTTGCCGAAGGTGATGAACGCCGCCTGCGCGGTCGACGCGAAGGCAGTGCACGCCACGGCACCAAGGAAGAGTCGAACTGACTGCACGGTGGACTCCGGGAACGAGGATCTCCGAGGAATCCGGCTCAACAGCAGAGCCGGGAGGACAACTCCCTTGTCCACCCCTCGTTGCGGCGATGCGTTCGCCGCGATCCCTATGTTCCGTTCGCCCCGACGCGCCAAGGCGCATCTAGCCACACCGTAGCGCGGATCGGCCGGCAGGCCAACTCAAAGCCAATATCTCTTGGAACTTCTCTGCCTCACTGGCCTTTGGGGGCGTGACCCTTCCGGGGCTTGAGGCCTCGACGCGAGGATGGCCTGGCTCGAGGGCCCCCGGGCAGCCTCACTCGCTGATAACCCGCAGCGCAATCAGGTCCTGCACATCGACCAGCCCGGTGGGCCGGCCAAGCGCATCAACCACCGGGATTTCGTCGATCCGACGCTCCCGGACCAGCCGCACCGCATCGCGCACCAGCGAGTCGATCGGCAGGGTGCGAGGGTTCCGTGTCATCACGGAACCCATGGGAAGCTCGAGCGTGGACGCACCGCGCTCATGCAGCAGACGGCGCAGGTCGCCGTCGGTGAAGATCCCCGAGAGGGTGCCGGAGCCATCCACCACGAGCACTGCGCCCGCGCGCCGCCCCGTGGTTCCCTGGGCGAGCGATGCACCGACGGTCGTTGACTCGTTCACGCACAGCAGGTTTTCGCCGACCTTGAATCGCAGCACCTCGGCAACGGGCCTGAGCCCGGCGCCCAGCATGCCGCCTGGATGGTGCTTGTGGAAATCGTCCGCGGTGAAGTTCCGGCGGCGTGACAGCGCGAGGGCAAGCGCATCCCCCACGGCAAGCATCGCGGTGGTGCTTGCCGTTGGTGCCAGGTCGTGGGGGCACGCCTCGGCGAGATCGCCGAGCTCGATGTGGGCGTCGCAGACCCTGCCCAGGCTGCTGTCATGGGACTTCGAGATGCCCACCAGCCGGATGCCGTCGGCCTTCAGGATCAACGCCAGGTCGACAACCTCTGCCGTTTCGCCGCTGAACGAGAGCAGCATGACGACATCGCCGGAACGGATCCTCCCAAGATCGCCGTGGACCGCCTCGGAAGGGTGCACCACATGCGATGGCTGGCCGAGGCTGCTGAGCGTGGCGGCGATCTTGGCGCCAATCAGCCCGCTCTTTCCCATGCCACTGACCACCACGTGGCCGCGGCAGGCTTCAAGGAGATCAAGGGCCGCGCTCCAGCTCGTGCGCTCCCGGCCCAAAGCCGAACGACGCAGCGACTCGAGCGCGTGCACCTCGGCGGCAAGGGCGCTGGCAATGAATTCCGCTTCGTCCATCCCTGGCATGGCGTAGAGGCTACCTCGGGCCTTCGTGGTTGGGCGTTCCTGCGCTACCCTCCGTGCCATGCCTCTTCAGGACGATTACGAGGTTCGGCTGGATGCCTTCCAAGGTCCCATGGACCTGTTGCTCTACCTGATCCGCCGTGCCGAGGTGGACATCAATGACATCCCGGTGGCGCAGATCGCCAACCAGTACTTCGCGTTCCTGAGGCAGCTTGGCCAGGTCGACATCGACCTGGCGGGCGAGTTCCTCGTGATGGCTGCCACGCTCGTCGAGATCAAGAGCCGCACGCTCGCCCCACGCGAGACGAGCGATGGCGAGGATGCCGCCGTGGAGGGCCTTGACCCGACCGACCCGCGATTCGAACTCGTGCAGCAGCTCGTTGCCTACCAGCGGTTCCGCACGGCGGCGGACACGCTCGACCGGCTGCGTCGGGACTTTGCCAAGCGCCACCCCATCGGTGGCGTTGGGGCGGGCACCGAGCCGCAGGCCGCCGACGATGCGATCGAACTGGAGGATGCCCACATCCTCGATCTCTTCGGTGCGTTCGAGCGCATCATGCAGTCGGTGGACATGACGCGCCTGGGTGACCACAAGGTCGAGTACGACGACACGCCGATCGGCCTGCACCAGGACGACATCATCGATCGGCTGGAGCGTGCCGAGGGCCGATCGCTGACCCTCCATGAGATCTTCCGTGGCCGGACCCGCGGCGAAGCCATCGGACTGTTTCTCGCGCTCCTCGAACTGGCGCGCAACCAGAGGGTGGCGGTCCGCCAGGAGCGCCCGGACGATGCCATCGAGATCGCCCTCGCTGCCGCGGCTCCCGAAGCCGCCGTGCCGCCGCAGGGTTGACGCCTTCATCCGCCAGGCTGGCGCGCGAGGATCGCGGCCACGGCGTCCTGCAGATCCTTGGCCTTGCTGACCTCGCTTTCCTTGAGGTCGTTGCAGAGCACGCTCATCGCGAAGCGCCGCCCGTTCGTGCAGATCACGTAACCCGACAGGCAACTGGTCCCGGCGATGTAGCCGGTCTTGCACCAGACCTTGGCGAGCGAATCGGGAACTTCATCCATGCGCGTCTTGAGCGTGCCGCTGCTGCCGCCCTCGGCGAAGCTGCGCAGGTAGGCGTCGAAGTCCGGCAGCATGCGCGGCATGGCCAGCAGCCACCTGGTCATGCCCATGGCCGTGACCCGGTTCTCCTTGCTCATGCCGCTGCCGTCACGGATCGCGAAGGACTCAACCTCGTTGCCGATCACGGCACGCAATGTGGTGCGCATCAGGTCCTGGCCATCGGCCCACGATCCCGCCCGGCCGGTGGCCTTGGCGGCCGCACGCTTGAGCAGTGCCTCGGCATACAGGTTCTCGCTGTCGGTGTTCGCCCGCGCGACAACGCTGGCCAAGGGAGTGCTCAGCGTCGGGCCGACGGCGGTCCCGGTGGCTGGGGCATCGGCTGCGGTGGCGATGCGGACCGCCCCCACATCGATGCCGTTGGTACGCAGGCGCGAGGCAAGCAGGTGGCCCAGGAAGAGCGGGGGATCCTGCAAGGTGACGATGTATGGACCATCGGCCTTCGTCAGGTTGCCCCTGATGGCGTAGGCATCCGTGCCCTGCGCACGGGCGATGCCGGCAGACTGCTTGGCATCCTTGCCCTGCTTGGCGGTCGCATCGTTCACCACGGTGAGCCACGGTGCGGACGGCTGCGTGCGCCACGCGACCTTGCCATCCTTGGGGGTGAGCCAGAACCGCAGCGAGTTGAAGTGGAAGTTGATGCCCCAGCACGCCACGCAGTAGGTCGCATCGAGCTGGTCGCGAGGCCAGTCAGGGTGCGCGCCCTCGCGTGCGAAGATCCGGTCATCGACGATGACCTCGCGGATGCGCGGAATGCGCAGGCGCTCGACGGCACGCGCCCATTGGTCGATGAGCTGCTCGGGCGTGAGCCCCGTGTGCATGACGCCCTGGGCATCCTTCCACACCGTTCCTGACAGCAGTTCGGGATCACCAAGCGAAGGGTCGCCGTCGCCCACGATCGTCAAGCGATCACCTGCCAGAAGGAGCTTCGTGCCGAAGGAGAATCCCTCGCCCAGCACCATCATCGCCATGCCCGTGCTGATCGCCTTCTGGTTGCTGGCCGGCCGCATCGGGCGCGAGCCGCCGAGATCGACGATCACGGCATCGCGGTCAAGATCGGCCACGACGGCGGTGACCTTCGGACCCAACCCGCTCGTGGCGATCGCCGCGCTGATCCGCTTGGTGATCGCAGCATCGATCGACTTGGTGGCTGCTGCGGTCGACTGGGTCTTCGTGGCGACGGCAGGGGGCTGCGGCCAGGCGGAATTGCGTGCGCTGGCACGCTGGCCGGCTGGCAGGAGCAGGGCCGCGGAGGTGCCGATGAGCGCCACGACCGCGACCGTCGCCCATCCGTGGCGAAGGTCCAACTTCATGGGGGCGGAGTGTACGGAGCCGCGGCGCAAAAGCGAGTCGAGGCGCCCCGAAGGACGCCTCGACTCGATTCCGATCGCGTCGGATGGATCAGGGCGGGCCGGCCCGGCTCAACTGCCGCCGACAACCATGCGACGGAATCCCGTCAGCGTGGTGCCCGCGGGCAGCAGGTCCTTGATCTTCTTCTTCTCGTCGAAGACGAACGCCTGGCCAAGGAGCGTGACTTCCTCGAACCACTTGCGCATCTTGCCTTCGGCCATCTTCTCGGCGATCTGGGCCGGCTTGCCGCTGGCGGTCGCCTCAGCGGTGGCCTCGGCGCGCTTCTGCGCAAGTTGGTCGGCGGGGAGGCCGGTCTGGTCGATCGCCTGCGGGGTCACGGGCGAGGCCACGATGTGCTGGCAGATCGCGGCGCCGGTCTCGGCATCGAGGGTTCCGGTGTACTCCAGGAGCGCGCCCTGCTTGTGGTCATGGTGCAGGTATGAGGCGTAGGACTTGCCCGACATGACCTGGCCGCGCGCGAACTGGACATTCTCGCCGGTCTTGAGGCGAACATCATCCACGCGCGCGATGATTGCGGCGGTGGCGGTGACGGTACCGGCAGCCGCTTCGAGGGCCATCGTCGCGACATCGGCCGCCATCGCGCGGAACTCCGCGTTCTTGGCGGTGAAGTCGGTCTCGCTGCGGATCTCGACGATGGCGATCTTGCCGTTGCCTGTCGCGATGGACAGGCAGCCTTCGCCGGCCGGGCGATCGGTGCGGCCATCCATCTTGTCCTTCATGCGCTCGCGCAGGAGTTTCTCGGCGGCATCGAAGTCGCCATGGGCCTCGACGAGGGCATCCTTGCAGGCACCCATGCCAAGTCCGGTCTTCTGGCGCAGCTTCAACACGGTCTTGGGATCGATGGCGGCGGTGCTCATGGTGGTGCTCCGTGGGTGTGCTGATGGAGGACTCAGGCGCCGGCTGCGGGCGTTGCCGCTGCGCCGTGTCCGTCATCCATGCGGAAGCGGCTGCGTGCGCTGCGGCGGCGCGGGGCCTGGGCATCGACCTCGGCGGCGGGTGCATCACCTTCCGCGGCCGCCGGTGCCGACGCGCGGTTGCCCTTGCCTTCGGTGGCGGCGGCGCACAGCTCGCGTACGACGATGTCGATCGAGCGCATGCTGTCGTCGTTGCCCGGGATCGGGATGTCGGCCAGGTCGGGATTGCCATCGGTGTCGATGAGGCAGATCGTCGGGATGCCGAGGTTCTTGGCTTCGCGGAGCGCGTTGATCTCGCGCTGCGTGTCGATCACGACGAGCGCGCCGGGCAGGCGGGTCATCGAACGCAGCCCGTTGAGGTTGCGGTAGATCTTCTTGTGTTCGCGGGCGAGCTGCGCTTCCATCTTCTTGGAATAGTTCTTGATTTCGCCGCTCTCGACCAGGCGCTCAAGCTCCTCCAGTCGCTTCAGGCGCTCACGCACGGTGCGGAAGTTCGTGAGCGTGCCGCCGAGCCAGCGCTCGGTCACATAGGGCATGCCGGAGGCACTACAGTGGGTTTCGATTGCCGCGCGTGCCTGGCGCTTGGTGCCGACGAAGACGACATCCTTGTTCTCCGACACGCACTTCGCGATGAACTTCTTCGCGAGCAGGATCCCCTTGATGGTTTCCTTGATGTCGATGATGTGGATCTGGTTCTTGGTCCCGTGGATGTACGGGCCCATCTTCGGGTTCCAGTTGCTGCGACGCTGGCCGAAGTGGATGCCTGCTTCGATGAGTTCGTTGACGAGCGATGACATGGACGATTCCTTTCGAACAGCGACACCGGCGGCCTGGCGCGATGGTCGCCTTGCCGCCACAAGGGCGCTTCGGGGGTGGGCGGACTGCCCAACGAGGCGGTTGCGTTCGCCGCGCGCCCATCGTGCGCACCGCGCTGTCGCGAGCAGGGGAGGACGCGTGTCCGCCGTCCCACCCGGGCCAGAGGGGGGAGGCTACCGGGACCGCGGTGCCGCGGCAAGCATCGCGGCGGCGGTTTATGGCCGCAATGGCCGATAGGATCTGCCTTCATGCTCGATCAATGCTTCAAGGCTTACGATGTCCGAGCGACATACCCCGAGCCGCTGAACGAGGATGGCGCCTGGTCCGTCGGCTACGCCACGGCGAAGTTCGTCACCGAGCGAGCGCAGGAGCAGGGGCTCGACAGCCCCGGCATGCGTCATATCGTGGTCGGCCACGACATGCGGCGCAGCAGTCCATCGCTCTCGCGTGCGCTCATGGACGGCATCCTCGACTTCGGTGTCAATGTGATCGACATCGGGCTCGTCGACACGCCGGCGGTGTACTTCGCGATCAACCACTTCGGCGCAGGGGGTGGAGTGCAGGTCACCGCCAGCCACAATCCTGCGCAGTACAACGGCTTCAAGGTCAGTCAAGTCAAGGCACGGCCGGTTGGCCAAGGTACGGGCTTGGAACGGATCAAGCAGGGCGCGGTTGCCGTCTCGCGTGCGGCCGGGGAGCACGAGGGCGGCATGCGCTCCGAGCGCGACATCTGGCAGGCCTATCGATCGCATCTCCTGCGGTTGCTCGATCCCTGTTACCAGGATGGCTCGCGCAAGGTCCGGATCGCGATCGATGCCAGCAACGGCATGGCGGGCGTCGCTGTGCCCAAGCTCTTCCATGGCCTGCCCGGCCTTGAGATCGAGGCGATCAACTTCGACACCTCGCGCGGCGACTTCGTGCACGAACCCAATCCGCTCGTCGAGGCGAATCTCGCGCAGGTGCGTGAGGCCGTCGTACGGGGCAAGGCCGACTTCGGTGTCTGCTTCGACGGTGATGCCGACCGCTGCATGGTGATCGATGAGCACGGCACCCCGGTCGGCTGCGACCTGATGCTCGCAGCGATGGTCGGTCGGGCGCTGAAGTCCAACCCCGGCGCGGCGGTGGTCTATGACCTCCGCTCCTCGCGCAGCGTCCCCGAGGCGATCCGCGAGGCCGGCGGTGAACCCGTCGAGAGCCGCGTCGGCCATGTCTTCATGAAGGCCGCTCTCGCGCAGACCGCCGCGCCGATCGGCGGCGAACTCAGCGGCCACTTCTACTTCGCCGACCTGTGGAACACCGACAGTGGGGTCCGCGCCTTCATCGAGGTGCTGAACCTGCTTGCCTCGGGCGGGCGCACGCTCTCGGCCTGCGTCGCTCCGTTCCGGCGCTACGCCCAGTCCGGCGAGATCAACTTCGAGAACGCCGACACCGCGGGCACGCTCGAACGGATCAAGGCTCGCTACGCCACGGCCACCATGAAGGAACTCGATGGGCTCTCGCTCGATACGGGCGGATGGTGGGCGAACATCCGCCGCTCGAATACGGAGCCGCTGTTGCGACTGAACCTGGAGGCACGCGACGCGGCCGCCGTCGCCGCCGCCCTGGCGGAGCTCGAGCCGATCCTGGGCCATCGCGTGGATCACTGATGGAGCGTGTGGCCTGGCTCAGGTCATTCGGTCTCAGGCGCGATCCCTTCGAGGCTCCCGACGCGCGCCGTGACGAGGTCTTGGCACTCGAGCCGATGGGCATGCTGCATGTGCGATACGCCGAAGTGCATGGCGCGACCGAGGTGCCGCACTCCTGCCTGATCGAGGGCGTCACCGGGAGCGGCCGGACGGCGCTGTGCATGCAACTGGTGGCCGAGGATGAGCACGCCGCGCTGCAGCGGCCGGGGCTGGGCCGTCGCGTCGTGCCGATCGATCGATTCACCGAGGTGTCAAGGGAGGTCGAGCAGCGCCGGGGCAGCGCGATCACCGCGTGCGAGGCGCTGGATCTCATCCTGCACCGCATCGTGCCGGAGATCGTGGACGAGGTGCTCGGCCACGCCAACGACGGCACGCGACCGCGCATGCCGGTGGCCGACGCTGCTGCGGCGATCGAGTCGGCAGGACCCTCGGCATGCCGCGACCTGTTGGTGCTCCAGACGCTCTACGACCGCGCCGACGGCACACCGAGCAGGACGATGCTCCTGCGGGATCGCTTCGCGCTCAGCGGCGGCGTGTTGGCGGAGGCGTCGCGATCGTGGGGGTTGGTGCTCCTTGGCTCGAGTGCGGTCCTCGGGATCGTGCTCGTTGTGTTCGGTGATCGCCTCGATGCCGCGCTCGAGCGCTCGCTGCCGTCCGTCGCGCCCGAGTGGGCCCGGGCACTGCCTTGGATCGGGCTGGGTCTGGTGCTCAGTGCGAGCCTTGGCCTGCTTGGGCGCTGGGCGGTCGCTGGACTCCTGGCACGAAGCCGTGTCCGCCGGGCCATGCGATCGATCCTGGTGACCGACCGCGACGCGGAGGACCTTGCGACCTGCCTGAACGAGTTGCGCCCCGTGGACTTGCGGCGCGTGCCCCGACGGGGCGCGATCGGGCCGAGGCTTGAATTGCTCGATCGCCTCGAACGGATCGTTCGGCTGCTCGGATGGAACTCGATTGCCGTGGTCGTCGATGGTGTCGATGACGATGTGGATTCGCGGCGAGCGATCAAGGCGTTGCTCGACGAACGCATCGTGCAGCGATCGGGAACATCGGTGGTGCTGGCTGCGCCACCGTCGGCGGTGGAGGATGTGCGCGTGCCGTGCTCGCGCGTGGTGCTCGACTGGCCGGTACCGGCCCTGCGACGCCTGATCCAGTCGCGTCTTGACCGATGTGTTGATCGACCGGTGGCGCCACCCTCGCTCGATGCACTGTTCGAGCCCGCGATCACCAGTTCGGAGATCGATGGCTGGCTGGCGCGCTGGGCCACGCCCGGTGTGGCGCTCGATGCCCTGCACCGACTGGTCGTGGCGCACACCGAACCGACCTCGTCGCCGCTGCGGTCGCTGGACGCCGACGAGCCGAGCGAGCTGCGGCCGGCAGCGCACCCCATCACGCGTGCGACGATCGAGCGGGTGCTGGGTCGGCAGCGTCCGGCCTGATCAGCACATGGTGCATCGATCCGCCGTCCCGGCCGGTCGACTCCCTCGGTCGCCCGGTCTCCAGTCCGGTTCACTCGCCCGGGATGTGCGTGATCACGCCTTCCCAGGGGCTGCTGGCGGTGGCGAATTTCCGGCGCGGGATGCGGCCGCTGCGCGCACCGTGCCAGCCAGCCTCCAGCGCAAGGCGCATGGCATGCGCCATGCGCACGGGGTCCTTCGCCTGCGCAATGCCGGTGTTGAGCAGCACGCCGTCAGCACCGAGCTCCATGGCGATCGTGATGTCGCTCGGCGTGCCCACGCCGGCATCCACGATGACGGGATAGTCAGGCGATCCGCCGTGCGACGGATCCTTCAGGAGTTCGAGGATGATCGCGATCGCGCTGGGATTGGCGATGCCGCGCCCCGAGCCGATGGGACTGCCTGCGGGCATCACGCTCGTGGCGCCCGCATCGCGCAGCCGCACCGCCATGATCGGGTCGTCGCTTGAGTAGCACAGCACCTCGAACCCATCCTTGACCAGCTCGCGGCAGGCTTCGAGCGTGCCCACGGGATCAGGCAGGAGCGTGGTCCGGTCGCCGAGCACCTCGAGCTTGACCCAGCGCGCACCGGCATGGTCCAGTTGCTCCAGCAGTTCGCGGCCCAGGCGGGCGACGCGGATGGCATCGTTCGCACTGAAGCACCCGGCGGTGTTGGGGAGGATGGTGTAGCGGTCGGTGTCGAGCGCATCGAGCAGCGACCTGCCGCTCGCATCGACGAGCCGTTCCCGGCGCACCGCCACCGTCACGGCACTGCAGCCACTCGCCTCGAGCGCTGCGTTCATCGTGGCATGGTCGGGATACTTGCCGGTGCCGGTGACGAGCCGGCTGCGCAAGGAGAACGATCCGACGGTGAGCGGGGGTGGGATCATGGTCGTTGCGTGCATGGCGTCAGCCTCCACCGACCAGGGTCACGACCTCGATCCGGTCATCCTCCCGAAGCAGCGTCTCCCCGTGCAGCCGCTTGGGCACCAGGGCGCGATTCACCTCGACGGCGCAGGCCGAGCGCTCGAGGCCGAGGCGGCCAAGCAGGTCGGTCACGCGCTCGCCGTCGGGGAGTTCCATCGACTGTCCGTTCACGGTCACGAGCATCCCACCTATCCTAGTGCCGTGCGACACGCCTCCATCATGCTCATCTCGTGTGTCATGCTCGCCGGCTGCAGCAAGCCGGCGATCGACACCAGCACCCCAGACGCCCTGCTCGAGGCGGTCCGGGTCGCGGTCGAGGATGGCCGTCCCGAGATCCTGCCCGATCTCATCGATGTCCCCGTGCGTGAGGTCGAGTTCGACGACGGCGTGACCGAGGCGAGCGCCGTGGAGGATGTGCGGGGCAAGCTCAAGGAGATGCTGGCCCAGCTCTGGCGCGTCACGGTCAAGCTGCGCAACCGATTCCCGGGGCAGGTCTCCAAGGAACTCGTGGCCGCGCAGTCCGAACTCGTTCCCAAGGACTTCCGCGAGGGCTTCGCACGGTTCTTCGCTGACCCCTTCGGCGAGTTGCAGCGCGAGCGCGCGAACCTGAAGGCAGAAGACCTTGGCGATGGCACGGCGGCGCTGCTCTGGAAGGACGAGCCGCTCTGGGGCGGTGTGATCGCGATCGAGGAACGCCCGGGCGGCTGGCGGTTCGTGGTGCCGGTCGATCTCCTGCGATCGAACGAGTACTTCCCCGACACGCGCGAAGAGTGGGCGATCCTGGCGAGCATGATGCTGGGCATCGAGAACTCGCTCTCGGACTTCGAACGCGAACTCGACGAGGGAAAGTTCCGCGACCTCAAGGCCGCGAGCACCCGGGTCGGTCGCCTCGTGGGTGAGAGCGTGATCGTGCAGAGCGTGATCTACGCCATGATGAAGCGCGACGACACGACCGACGCGACCAACTGAGCCCGAGCGTGGCGAGGGGTTCCGCAGGAAGGTCCGCGTGGCTCGAAGGAGTCACGGTGCCGCGACGAAGAGCCGCGAGGCCAGGCAGAGCGTGGGCAGGAGCACCAGGCAGGACCAGCCGAGATACCCAAAGAAGCTTGGCATGCGCACCCCGCGCTGCTCCGCGATCGCCTTGACCATGAAGTTCGGACCGTTGCCGATGTAGGTCATCGCGCCCATGAGGACCGCGCCGAGGCTCACGGCCGTGAGCAAGGGCTCGGAGACCTGCCCCAGGTCGCCGACGGGAATCAGGGGTGCACCCTGGATGGGTGTGGCGACGGCGGTCTGCAGGAAGACGAGATAGGTCGGTGCGTTGTCGAGGATGGCGCTCAGGCTGCCGGTCGCCCAGAAGTACTCCATCGGCGTGGTGAGGCCCAGTGCGGCACCCTTCTCCTTCAGCACCAGGAGCGGCACCTGCATCGTGACGAAGATGCCGATGAAGAGCGCGGCGACCTCGGCGATCGCGCCGAAGTCGAACTCGTTCGCCTTGCGCACGGCATCCTTCGTGAAGGACATGCTGAGCGCGCAGAGGCCGAGCATGAGCAGTTCGCGCAGGTAGGGGAAGGGCTTCCACTCCGTGCCCGGCAGCGGCCGGCTTGGATCCACGGTGGCCACGACGAGCACCACCAGGAGGAGCCAGAGGATGTTCAGGCGTCCGTCGATCGAGATCCTGCGCTGCGCATGCTCGTCGCGCGAGATGTCCTTGCGCCGCTCGGCCTTCCATTCGTGGCGATCCCACAGGAAGTAGAGCGCCAGCAGGATGCCGTTGACGAGCAGCCACTCGCGCCAGAGCGAGGTGGTCCAGAGGAACGGCACGCCCTTCAGGTAGCCCAGGAAGAGCGGAGGATCGCCGATCGGCAACAGCAGGCCGCCGCAGTTGCTCACGAGGAAGATGAAGAAGATCACGGTGTGCGCGACCTTGTGGCGCTCCTTGTTCACCGAGAGCAGGAAGCGAATGAGCACCATGCTGGCGCCGGTGGTGCCGATCGCGCTCGCGAGCACCGTGCCGATCGCCAGGATCGCCGCATTGGTACCCGGGTGGGCAGGCAGGTTCCCGCGGATCGCGATGCCACCGGAGATCACATAGAGCGAGAAGAGCAGCGCCATGAAGGGGATGTACTCATCGAGCACCGCGTGGCGGGTCAGGGTGGCCGCGTGATGTGCGCCCATGGTGGCCGTGATCCACGCCAGCGTGGCCACGCCGCAGGTTGCGGCGACGGCGAGCCGGCTCACATTGCTGTGCCACCAGCCGGCGATCGCGGGGATCAGTGGGAGGACGGCGATCGCCAAGAGCAGGAAGGCGAACGGTGCGGCACCCAGGGCCCACGACCCCGGCAGAGCCGGTGCCGCGTGCGCGCCGTCGTGTTGACCGAGCAGGCTACCCATGAGCGCAGCCACGATCGCGAGACAAGCGATGACCGCCATCGCACGGACCAGGGTCGATGGTCCCCGGTGATGGGGAGTGTGGCTCATGGCGTGAGGATAGTCAGTGCTGCGATTGGGCTACGCGCTAGGCTTCCCGCATGGCCGTCGATTGCCCACCGCATGCCCAGCCCGTGGCGCAGGTCGAGGACCTCCGCGGCGCGTGCAGCGTGGCGTTCGTCAAGACTGCGTTGGCACAGTCACTCGGGATTCCTGATGGTGTCGAGGGCATGATCGTGCTCGAAGGTGAGCGCGGCGTCCTGCGTGTGGTCGGGGAGTCTGGAGTGGGTGCGGAACTCGCCCTGACACCGCCGTTGCGTGCTCCGGTCGCCGTGGCTGCTGACGACGAGGCGCTCCTGATCGTTGAGCGGGTGCCGCCACGGATTCGCATCGTGCATGGGGGCATGACGAGCTTCATCGGCGATGCAATCCTCCGGGAACCGGTGGCGGTCGCGGCACGCGGCACACGGGTCGCCGTGGCGGACGCTGCGCTGCGACAGGTGCTCGTCTTCGATCGTGCCGCTCCTGCCAACGCCGTGGTGGCTCGCGCCGATGGGCTGTCACCCGCTGGAGTGGCCTTCGATGCCGAGGGCCGGGTGTGGTGGACCGATGCCGCTGCGCACCGCGTGCATCGTTGGGTGATCACCGAACCCGGACCGGGAGATGCCTTTGGGGAGCGTGGCGCGTTCCCGGGCCAGTTGACCCAACCCACGGGCATCGTGTGCCGTGATGGGTGCGTGTATGTCTGCGATCACCTGAATCATCGCATTGCCGTGCTGGATGAGGTCACCGGGCGCATGGCCGGGTGGTGGGGGATGCATGCGGTGATCCCGCGCCAGGGGAAGGGGCGCATCCACTATCCGGATGCACTCGCGTTCACACCGGATGGTGCACGAGCGTTCGTCTGCGAAGGGTTCGAGGATCGAGTGCAGGTCCTCGCACCCGGTGGACCGGCCCCGATCAACGATGGGCTTTCCGTACCACGCGATTCGGTCAGCAGCCACTTCGGCTCCGACGCCAGCGCGCTCGGCCCGATCATGGCCATGACCGAACCCGAGACGGGATCCGTCATGATCTTCAACCTGATGGGAGCATCGCCGGCCCCCGCGCACATCGCCACCTTCGGCGGCAGCGGGGCGCTGCCGGGTCGCTATCCGTCGATCGCCTCGGTCTGCGTGCTGCCCGGTGAGCGCGTCGCCGTGGCCGACCAAGCGAATGCTCGGCTCGATGTCGTCTCCGCATCGCCGGATCGATCCAAGCCGGTCGCGTTCGACCCATTCCTGCCGCGGCTGGTGCGGTCGACGGATCTCGTCGCCATGGTGCGGCCAATCGGCGGCAAGCCTCCGTTGGTCGAGGACCTTGCCTGGGATGGATCTGCGTTGCTTGCGCTCGATGCAGCCAATCGATGCATCTGGCGCTTCGATCGCCAGGGTGCGCCGGTGCGCTACTCGACGGGTGAGCCCAAACGGACCGACCTGCCCGAGGGCATGCGTGAGCCGGTGCAGCTTGCCGCATCGCGGGGCGAACTCGTGGTGGCTGACCGGGCCGGCGGCGCCATCTGGCGGGGCCGTGAGGATGGGGCGTGGGTCCGCATCGCCGGGCTCGGCCAGGGTGATGCGCGCGTGAAACTCGTTCGTCCCTTCGGCGTGGCGATTGCCGACGATGGCTCGCTCGTCGTCACGGATGAGTCGGCCGATGCATTCCATGTCGTCCAATGGGGGCCCGATCACACCACGACCCTGGTGTCGTCCACGGCGGCCCGGGGGATCCTGGATCAGGAGTTCTGGCTCCCGCAGGGCGTGACGGCGATGCGCGACGGTGTGCTCGTCGTCGATCGCGGCAATCACCGGTTCCAGGCCTTCGGCATCGATGGCGCATGGCGCTTCACCGGATCGCTGGGCAAGTTCTACACCCGCAAGCGCACGCAGGTCCGGCAGAATGAGTTGCCCTCGGTCGTTCCTGCTCCCAAGGCACCGACGGAGGGAGACTCATGACTCGTTCGCTGCGGGGCGCCGTCCTGATCATGATCGGCACGGCGGTCCTTGCGTTCCAGGCCTGCCTGCCGCAGCCGTCCGACAGGGTGTTTGTGCGCAAGGCCGTGACCGAGGATGGATCGCTCACCGTCTGGTGGCGCGTAGCCGGTGAGCGCGACGCCTTGCCCGACAGCGACCCCTTCGACATCGAGGTTCATGTCGATGACGCACACGGTGCGCCGGCCGATGTGGCGCTGGAACTCGATGCCGAGATGCCCCACCACGGCCATGGCATGAATGTCCGTCCTGTGGTCGAGCGGCTCGGCCCGGGGCGTTTCGTCGTCAAGGGTGTCCTCCTGCACATGAGCGGGCGCTGGGAACTCGCATTCGATCTTGGTGATCCCGATGGCGTGCAGTGGCGGCGTGCGCAGTGCACCGTGGAGGCGCCGTGACCGGGCAACGCCGGCTCGGCCTCTTCACGCTGGCGGCCATGCTTGGTCTGGCATGGTGGTCATGGCGCACCCTGGAGCAGGGCCAAACGAGTGGCTTGGCGTCCGGGCCCTCGCCGGCAGCTGACCTGCCAAGGGCGCTCGCCGTGCACACGCAGGCGCGGGCGCCCATCCCGCCTGATCCAACCAACCGGTTCGCCGATGACGCCCGGACCGTAGCGCTCGGCGAGCGGCTCTTCTTCGACGAGTCGTTCTCGGCCAGCGGTACCGTGAGCTGCGCAACCTGCCACGATCCCGAGCGTGCGTTCACCGATGGAGAGCGGGTGGCTCGTGGCGAGGGCCCCGGTACGCGCAACACGCCAACCATCCTCGGCGCGGCGCGACGGCGATGGTTCACCTGGGACGGCCGTGCCGACACGATCTGGTCACAGGCTGCAGAGCCGATCGAGCAGCCTGTCGAGCATGGGTTCGACCGCACACGGTTTGCCGTGGCCATTCGCGACGATCCGGGCATCCGCCGGCTCTGGGAGGCGGCGTGCGGATCGTTGCCGAAAGCGCTCGAAGCCGTGCCGGTGGGGCTCGCCGCCCGACCTGCACTCGCGGGGGAAGGTCCTGGCGCGGCGCCGGTCGCCAACTGGTCGACGCTGCCCGCAGAGCAACGGGCAGCGATCAATCGCGTGTTCAGCGCCTCGATGAAGGCACTCGGTGCGTACCAGCGAACGCTTGACATGCCGCTGTCGGCATTCGATCGCTGGGCCGATGCGGTTGGGCGGGGCAGTGTGTCGATCGATGACGCCGAGGCGGGGGGGATCATCACGCCGGCGGCTCGCCGCGGTTGGCTGCTCTTCTCAGGCAAGGCCAACTGCATCCAATGCCATGGTGGCCGCGAGTTCACCGACGGCGAGTTCCACAATCTCGGGCTTCCGGGTCCCGATGGTCGGCTCGGCGGCGATCCGGGGCGGCGCGATGCGATCGCCCGGCTCAAGGCGGATCCCTTTTCCAGCGCCGGGGAGTTCAGTGATGATCGCGATGGCGCCGAGGCTCGGCTCGTCCGATCCCTCAAGGATGATCCGGAGACATGGGGCCAGTTCCGCACGCCGAGCCTGCGTGGGGTGGCGCTCACCGCGCCGTACATGCACGACGGCCGCTTCGCCACCTTGGCGGATGTGATCGCGTTCTACGACACGCTCGAAGGAGCCATCGCACTCGATCACCATCGCGAAGCCGTCTTGCAGCCGCTCGGGTTGACGGGCGATGAGCGGGCAGATCTCGAGGCGTTCCTCGTGGCGCTCAGCCCCGAGTCGATGCCACGCCTTCCGGATTCCGCCCGGTAATCCCCAGAGTTCTTGATCCGTTGTCCGACTTGGGGTATGTTTCGTCTGACGCTGCCCGATCACCAAGGAGATCCCATGCGCACTTCCACGACGGCGACCCTCGTTGCTTGCAGCCTGCTCTCTGGCGTGGTGCTGACCGCGCTGGCCCATGAGGACGATGGCAAGGTCCGCGATCGTGAGCCGGCGGTCATCGCGCCGGCTTGGCGCGCGGCCGACGGCGGACTTGCTGGCGACGACTTCGCCTCGAGTGGCATCCTGCTGAAGGCCTGGTTCCCCCTCGCGTCGATCGATTCGGGCGCGACGAGCGGCAACGACTGCTGGGGCTATGTCAGTCCCTCGGGCCGCGAGTACGCCATCATGTGCGTGAGCAACGGCACCGCGGTGTATGAGGTGACCAACCCCGCTGCGCCGGTGAAGCTCGGCTTCATCCCGGGTGCGCAGAGCCTCTGGCGCGACGCGAAGGTCTTCGGGAACCGCGCGTATGTCGTCACCGAGGGTGGCGTGGGCATCCAGACGATCAACCTGTCGAATGTTGACGGCGGATCGATCTCGCTCGAGAGCACGGTCACCGCAGGGTCGGGCGGTCTGGCAACCCACAATGTCGCGCTCAACACGCAGAGCGGCTACCTGTACCGCTGCGGCGGCGGGTCGAGTGGCCTGCGCATCTACAACCTGAACGTGACCCCGGGCTCGCCCCAGTATGTGGGTGAGTGGGCGGCCTACTACGTCCACGATGCCCAGGTCGTGACCTACACCAGCGGACCCTACGCCGGCAAGGAGATCGCCTTCTGCTGCGCCGGACTCAACGGCGGGAATGTCGAGACCGGCCTGTATGTGGTCGATGTCACCAACAAGTCGGCGCCTGTGCTCCTGAGCCGGATCCTCTATCCCAACGCGCGGTACAGCCACCAAGGCTGGCTCACGGAAGACCGGAAGTACTTCCTGCTCGGTGACGAGCTCGATGAGGGGGCCACCCAGCCGCTCACCACGACCTATGTCATCGATGTGCAGAATCTCGCATCGCTGATCTACCGGGGGCAGTTCGGAAACAGCACGCCGGCCATCACGCACAACTGCTACACGCACCAAGGGAAGATGTTCGCGGCCAATTACCGCAGCGGGCTCCGAGTCTTCGATGTGAGCAACGCCGGCACTCCGTCGACCGTGACGGAAATCGCGTACTTCGATACCTACCCCGGATCGGACGCGCCGCAGTTCAACGGCCTGTGGTCCTGCTATCCGTACCTGCCCAGCGGCACGATCATCGGCAGCGACCTCGAGCGTGGCATGTTCGTCCTCCGCCTCGGGGAAGTGGGCGTTCAGCTTTCGTTCCCGGGCGGTGCTCCCGAAATCGTCTCGCCCGCCGGGCAGACGGTCACCTTCGATGCCGTGGTGCAGCCAGGCGTCACCGTGACCAACAAGCGCTTCTACTACAACACGCCGAGCGGTACACAGGCACTGCCGGTCATCGAGGTGGATTCCGATACGTTCTCGGCGGCGTTGCCCGCGGTCGCCTGTGGAAGCGCGGTTGGCTTTGCGATCGAGTTCACGACGGCGACGGAGATGTACCGCCTCCCGTCCACCGGGTTCCTGCCGGCCACGGCGGCCTTCGGGGTGGCGACCGGGTTCACCGATGAGATGGAGATCAACCAGGGCTGGACGGTCGGTGGTACCGGCGATACGGCCACCGCAGGCATCTGGCTCCGGGCCGACCCGGTCGGCACCACGGCGCAGCCAGAGGATGACCACACCGTCAACGGCGTGAATTGCTGGATCACCGGCAATGGCGTCGTCGGTGGCGGTGTCGGTGCGGCCGACATCGACGGTGGCCAGACCTCGCTGACCTCGCCGGTCTTCGATGCGACGATCGTCGACACGCCGTACATCAATTACTGGCGGTGGTACTCGAACAATGCCGGTGCGGCTCCCAACGAGGACAGCATGCCGGTCGAGATTTCCAACAACGGAGGCTCAACATGGTCCCAGTTGGAACTCGTGACGGAGAACGCTGGCATGTGGGTCCAGAAGACCTTCCGCATCGCGGATGTCGTGTCACCCACATCAACCATGCGGATCCGCTTCCGCGCAAGCGACCTTTTCAGTGGCTCGGTCGTCGAAGCCGGCGTCGATGATGTCAGGCTCTATGGGTATGACTGCACTGCACCGCGCCCGGGCGACCTGAACGGCGACGGCGTCGTGGATGGTGCCGACCTGGCGGTGCTCCTGGGCAACTGGGGCGGTTCGAGTGCTGGCGACATCGATGGCAACGGGATCATCGATGGGGCGGACCTGGGCCTGCTCGTCGCCGACTGGGGTTGACCCACAGGGGACCGTTGTCCCTCGGTTTCAGCGCCTCGGATCGTTCACGCGCCCCGCGCTCGCCGTACACTCAAGCGCATGCGGATCGTGCTGCTTGTGTCGATGGGTCTTGCCTGCGTTGCCTGGGGGTTTGGCGGTCCGTCGCACTCGGCGGTCGTCACGGATGAAGCCGCGGCCAAGGCCGGTGTGGCACCCGAAGCCCGCAAGGAACCGATCGCCGGCACCACGCTCGAGATCGAGTTCGCGAGGGTCCCCGGCAGCGCGGACGGGAGCGTCAAGCCGATGTGGGTCGCGCGGACCGAAACGCTCTGGGACTGGCAGGACATCTGCATCTACAAGCGCGACCAGAAGGGCGGAACATCGGGCAACGCATCCGCGGATGCGTGTACGCGCCCTACGAAGCCCTACACCGCGGCCGACCGCGGCTTCGGCCACGGCGGCTTCCCAGCCGTCAGCATCAGCTTCGGCAACGCGAAGGCGTTCTGCGAGTGGCTGAGCGCCAAGACCGGGCGTCGATACCGCCTGCCGACCGTGGCCGAGCGCAGGCACCTGTGCGAGCGGTCGGGGATCACCGCCGAGTCGATGAAGGACCACGCATGGACCTTCGAGAACGCGAAGGACGCCACGCGCAAGGCCGGCTCGCTCAAGCCCGACGCGCTCGGGCTCTTCGATCTCTACGGCAATGTGCGCGAGTGGTGCGTGGCGTCCGATGGCACGGGCGTGCTGATGGGCGGCGGATACGAGGATCCGGCCGCCTCGATCACCTGCGACACGGCGCTGGCCGACACGGAGGACTGGAACGCCAGCGATCCACAGTTCCCCAAGAGCATCTGGTGGCTTGCCGACGGACCATGGGCAGGCTTCCGCATCGTGTGTGACCAGTGACAGGTCCGATCCAACCGAACTACCGAGGAGATTGCCATGATCGAACATGCCGCCGTTGACCGTCGAACCTTCATCCAGGGTGTGGCTGCGAGTGCTGCCGTCATGGCTGCGCCGGGCGTGCTCGCTGCGGGCCGTCGCGCGGAGGCGCTGCGCGTGGGCGTGATCGGCTGCGGCGGGCGCGGCACGGGCGCCGCCTTCAATGCGCTCGAAGCCGGCGATGCCACCAAGGGCGCCGTGCGCATCGTGGCGCTTGGTGATCTCTTTGCCGAGCGCGTCGAGGGTGCACGCAAGGGCCTGGCCGAGAAGGGCGAGATGGGCGCGGTCCCCAAGCAGAACTGCTTCACCGGCTTCGATGCCTACAAGGGCGTGATCGCGACCGACTGCGATGTCGTGATCCTGGCGACGCCACCGGGGTTCCGACCGAGCCACTTCAAGGCGGCAGTCGATGCCGGCAAGCATGTCTTCATGGAGAAGCCGGTCGCCGTCGATGCGCCCGGTGTGCGCAGGGTGCTTTCCGCTGCGGCCGATGCCGAGCGTCGCAAGCTCAGCGTGGTCGCCGGCACGCAGCGCCGCCACGAGCAGTGCTACCTCGAGGCGATGGAGCGCATCCACCGTGGCGACCTGGGCAAGGTCGTCGGTGCACGGTGCTTCTGGAACCAGCAGGGGCTGTGGGATGTCGAGCCGCGCGCCGACCGCAGCGAGATGGAGAACCAGGTCCGCAACTGGCTCTACCACGCGTGGCTCTCGGGCGACCATGTCGTCGAGCAGCATGTGCACAACATCGATGTGGTGAACTGGGCCCTCCAGGCGGTGCCCGAGCGCTGCGTCGCCACCGGCGGCCGCCAGTCGCGCACGCAGTCCAAGTACGGCCACATCTACGACCACTTCGCCTGCGACTTCACCTATCCCGGCGACCGCTTCGCGCTCTCGATGGCGCGCCAGCAGGAGGGGACCGACGGCCGCGTGCAGGAGTTCATCCACGGCAGCGATGGCGTGGCCGAACTGTCATCCGGCAGCGCGGCGATCGTCGGTGCCAAGGCGTGGAAGTTCGCCGGCAAGCAGCGCAATCCCTACGTGCAGGAGCACATCGACCTGCAGACGAGCATCCGCGGCGGCGCCTACCTCAACGAGGGCAAGCGCATCGCCGAGAGCACGCTCTGCGCGATCATGATCCGCATGTCGGCGTATCGCGGCAAGGAGATCACCTGGGCGCAGGCGATGGACGACTCCGAGGACCTGATGCCGAAGGTGCTTGAGTTCGGTCCGAATCCGCAGGCACCCGTGGCGATTCCCGGTTCTGGAGCCTGACGACAGCAGACCCCGTGCTCAGGGGTGCTGCCGGGTCGCAGCGTCAGGGACGGTGACCGCGTCGGCAGGGCACGGCGAACCCTCGGGCCCGGGAGTCGTGGACCAAGTCCGCAGCACATCGTCCTCGGCCGTGGTCACGCTGGCCCGGTAGCCGGGGAACCGTCGCATGAGGCTGGCAGCATCGCGCACGCCAGCAACGCAGAGCGCCGTCGCCAGCGCATCGCAGGTTGCACCGAGAGGACCACGGACGCATGCGGCCGTGCGGTTGCGCAGCGCGCGGCCCGTGCGCGGATCGACGATGTGCGAGTGGCGCACGCCGTCGAGCTCGATGAACTGCTCGAGGTCGCCGCTGGTGGAGACGGCCTCGCCGAGCAGCATGAGCTCGAATGGCGGGCCGAGCCCGTCTTCCTTGCGGATGATCCAGCCGGGCTTGCCGGGCGGCGGCATCGGGCCGGCGACCAGGTCACCCGCCACCGCGACAAGATGGATGGGGTGGCCGGATGCAACCAGGACGCCGCTGGCGCGTTGGGCGGCGAATCCCTTGCCGATGCCGCCAAAGTCGAGTGCCATGCCGTCTCGCCCGAAGGTGATCGTTCGCGCTCGAGGGTCGAGCATCGCGTCCTGCCAGCCGACGCAGGCAAGCGCAGCATCGAGCGCGGCGGGGTCAGGAAGCGTTCCGTCTGCACGGGCGGTGCGCCAGGCCTGCACGATCGGCGCGATGGTCGGATCGAATCGGCCCTCGGTCTTGCGCGCGATCTCGATCGACTGGGCCGTGATGTCGAAGAGCCGCTCGCTGACGGCCGCAGCCATGCCTCCAGTTCGCGGCAGGCGGCTGCGTTCACTGGAGTCCTGCCAGTCGCTGAGGGCCTCATCGCAGGCGCGGACCTCAGCCATCGCGAGCCTGCCAGCGGCCAGCCGGGTTCCGGCCTCCGGGCCAGCCACCTTGATGCCGACATCGACGCCCATCGCGACTTCGGCGAAGGAGTCGACCTCGATCCGCGAATGGTCGGTCTGGGTGGATGCAACGCATCCGGCGAGAGCGAGGGCGACGAGCGCTCCTTGCACCGGGGTGACCATGAGCGGGAGGGTGCCGGGCCGATCATCGGCAGTGCCGTGGCGCACGCCCCGGCCGATCACGCGTCCGCGCCCGTGCCCAGGCATCGCTCAGTCCGGCTCTTCGGGGCTGGCCGCGCGGATGGCCCGCAACTCCGCCAAGCGGTCGAACAGGATGTCGATGAGTTCGGGGTCGAAGGCCCGGCCGCGTTCGGAGCGCATCTGGTCCAGCACGCGCTCCTCGGGCCAGGCAGGCTTGTAGCAGCGCACGCTCGAGAGGGCATCGAAGACATCACAAATCGCCACGATGCGCGCGAAGACGGGGATCTCCTCGCCGCGTCGGCCGCGCCGCTGCCCGCCCTCGAGGATGCCGGGGTAGCCCGTGCCGTCCCAGCGCTCGTGGTGCATGAGCGCCACCTCGCGTGCGGCCTCGTCGTAGTCGGTGGGCATGTCGTCGAAGAGATCGCCGCCGATGATCACATGACGCTCGATCTCGCCGCGCTCGTGCTCATCGAGGAGCCCTGGCTTCTTGAGGACGCGGTCACTCACGCCGACCTTGCCAACATCGTGCAGCTTGGCCGCGATCCGCAGGCGGTCGCGCTGACGCTCGAGGTTTGCGCCCTCGAGCCCGCGTCGACGCGCCCATTCCTCGAAGAGGACCGCCGCATAGCCGGAGACGCGCTCGACATGCGGCGTGGTCTCGCTCGGGTCGTGCACCTCGGCCATGCGGATCATGCGCATGATGATGCTCTCGGTCAGGTGCGTGCGCTCGAGTGCCACGGTCGCGATGCTCGCGAAGTGCTCGATCAATCCCTGGTCCTCGTCGGTGAAGCCACCATCGCGCGGTCGTCCCTGGTCATCGCGGGCGTTGATGAGTTCGATCACGCCGAGCACACGGCCGAGCCGGTTCTTCAGCGGCATCGCGAGCATGCTCTGCGTGCGATAGTCCAGCAGTTGGTCGAACGAGTGATCGAAGCGGAAGGGCAGGCTCGGATCGAGCCGGTCCGTGTCGGTGATGTTCACAGGCTGGCCGGTGAGCGCCACCCAGCCGGCGATGCTCCGCTCGTTGATGGGGATGCGGAAGGTCTGCATGGGCGGCGTCTCGCCACTGCGGGTGCGCCGGGCGAGCGTCTCGTTCTGGAAGAAGGCAAAGCGCAGCCGGTCGCCCTCGCGCACGAAGATCGTGCCGGCATCCGCATTGAGCAGGTGCCGGCTCTCGTCGAGGATCCGGTCCATCAACGAGTGGAAGTCCTGGACCTGATTGAGTTCGATGCCCACCTGCAGCAGCCCGCTCATGCGGGTACGCCAGCGTTCGACCGGTGTCTTGTCGCCTGCGTCGCGCGCCGCGCGAGCCCGCAGGTCCTCGTTCTCGCGCAGCGCCTGGCGCAGTTGGACCTGCACGCGCTGCAGGGCGGCGAGCGCATGGTGGCGCTCGACGCTGGCCAGATAGGCCCTTGAGTGCAGCAGGCAACGCGTGCGCAGTTCCGCTGGTTGCACCGGGCGCTCGATGTAGTCGCTGGCACCCAGGCGGAACGCATCGGCGCGGTCGGTGTCGAGGTCGCTGCCGACCATGAGCACCGGTACGCCTTCGGTCTCGGGTGCGCGGCGGAACCGCTCGAGCACCGCATGCGCCTCCTCGCGCCGCTCAAGATCGAGCACGATCGCGGTGGGTGCCACGCGCATGGCGTGGTCATACGCGTCATAGCCGCGCGAACAGCGGTGCACCGTCGTGTCGTGGGCCTCGGCGATCAGGGCGGCAGGGGATGCAGACTCGGGAGAGCCGTCATCGACCGCCAACACGACATGCTGGGCGAAACTCGGTGCTGAGGCGTTCACGCGCGGCCACCCCGACGGGGGTTGCGTCCGCTCGGGCCGGCGGGTTCCCGGTGGGGCGCACTCTCGGTGACCACGCGCTCCTGGCCGGTGGCGGCATCCGCCAGCGACTGCACGGAGCCCGGATCGGGGTCGTGCCGTGCAAAGACCAGTCTCCCGGCCGCGGTCTGGAGCGTGTTCGTGACCGCGGCCCAGATGTCCTGACCGATCAGGTGCTGCGCATCCTCGACGACGACCATCGTTCCGTCCTCGAGCCAGCCGACCGCCTGTTGGCGCTGCTCACCTGCCTTCTCGAGATGCACGCGAAGGCGCTCGCCACTCGCGCCCGTGCCACGCATCGAGGTAGCGAGGTCGTTCAGGTTGATGCTCGCCACGCCCCGGATCTGTGCGACCTTGTGCAGCCCCGCATCGGTCGTCAGGATCCGGCCGCCGTCGCGCTGCGCTGCCTCGATCAAGGCCGCATCAACGCCGCCGCCGTCCGGCGTGCGCGTGCCGTCGATCTGGACCTCGACGAGCAGCACATTCTGGAGCCGCGTGAGGGTGTCGAGGCCGCGCCGCCCGCGTGCGCGCTTGCCGCGATCGTCGCTGTCCGAGAGCGTCTGCAACTCATCCATCACGAAGCCCGGCACGATGATCGGCGCATCCATGAGCCGTGACGAGGCCAGGTCCAGGACACGGCCGTCGATGAGGGCGCTCGTGTCGAGCAGGTACGGCTGCTCGCCGCGTCGCTGCTTGCTGAACTCGATGTAGGGGATGACCAGCCGGAAGTCATCCTTCGTGGTGATGACCATGCTCACCGACAGGTAGCACAGGGTCAGGCCGAGGGTCATCTTCGCCAGGCCGAGGTAGAGCGCACCCGGACCTTCCTTGCCCAGTTCCCATGAGTCCGCGATCGTGTCGAGCAGCGAGCCGAAGGACAGTGCGGCGACCAGACCCAGGCAGAGTCCGAAATAGACCGCCGCCACGCTCGTGATGCGCTTGTTGGGGGTCAGCGCATCGAGCACCAGCACCAGCAGGCCGAAGCCGCCGGCGGCCACGATGATGCCCACGACGGTCGCGAAGGAGAACTCGTTCGCCTTCGATGTGCTGGCCAAGGTCAGCATCACGCTGACGACCAGGAGCACCACGAAGAGCAGGCGAGTCGCCAGCAGCACGGGCGACGATCGCTCACGGCGTGGCGCAGGGGCCACAGGGCGGTTAGCAGCGTCCATGTCCGATCCCGGCTCCATGGTTGGAGTGTACGGGGGCGTGGTGGGGTCGCTACCATTTGGCTCGGTGTCGCCGAGGACGGCCGGGCCCGAGGGACGGGCGTCCCGTGAACCTGGTCAGGGCTTGACGGCAGCAGCCATAAGCGAAGGCGTTCGGGCCTTCGGCAACCTGGCCGTCCTCGGCGACACCCACCGGAACCAGCCGCGCGACGTGCGCGGCACCGGAGCACCGCGCACGAGGGCACGACCGTGGCAAGGAAGGCGAGAAGCGAGCAGGAGGCGCCGGCCGCCGGCGGATCAGGCTATGTCGTCCTGGCGCGTCGCTACCGCAGCCGCGACTTCGGCGAGGTGGTGGGGCAGGAGCCGATCGCCCGGACCCTGCAGAACGCGATCCGGCTCGGGCGCACCGCCCACGCGTACCTCTTCTGCGGCACCCGCGGCGTCGGCAAGACCAGCATGGCGCGCATCTTCGCCCGCGCGCTGAACGCGACCGAACAGCTCACCGAGCGCACCCAGATCGAGGAAGCGATCATGCGGGGCCAGGACATGGATGTCATCGAGATCGACGGCGCGAGCAATCGCGGCGTCGACGACGCGCGTGACCTGATCGCTGGTGCAGGCATCGCGCCCACGCGCAGCCCGTACAAGATCTACATCATCGACGAAGTCCACATGCTGACGCAGCCGGCATTCAACGCGCTGCTCAAGACCATGGAGGAGCCGCCGTCGCACGTGAAGTTCATCCTCTGCACGACCGAGCCGCACAAGGTGCCGGCCACGATCCAGAGCCGTTGCCAGCGCTTCGACTTCCGCAACATCAGCGTCCAGCGGATCGCCGGGCACCTCAACGATGTCCTCGCCAAGGAGGGCATCGCCGCGGACGAGGCTGTGGTGCTCCAGGTGGCACGGCTGGCCAACGGCTCCATGCGCGATGGCTTGAGCCTGCTCGACCGCCTGGCGGCGGCCAGCGATGGTGCGCTCACGCACGATGTGGCACGCGATGTGCTCGGCCTGCCCGATGACGAGGCGCTCGACGCCATCGTGCGTGCAATCGCAGGGGGCGACGCTGCTGGCGCGATCGGTGCGGGCGGTGCGCTGATCGAGCGTGGATTCAGCGCTGACCATGCGCTCGAGTGCCTGGCGGCACGGCTCCGCGATGTGATGGTCGTTGGAGCGTGCGGTCCCCAGACGGAGATGGTCGAGCTGCCGAGCGAGGCCAAGGAACAACTCGCCGAGTTGGCACGCTCGATGCAGGGTGCCGACCTCGTGCACGCGATCGCGCTCGCGGACGCCGCGAGTCGGACCTGTCGCAGCAGCTCGATCCCGCGCGTGGTCTTCGATGCACTCCTTGCGCGACTCGCGCTGGCGGAGCGATTCGGGTCGACGGGAGCGGCGCCGCCAAAAAAATGACGGCGGCAGTGCCCGCGGCCGAGGCCCGCGCGCTGCCGACTGCCACGCCTCGACCGGTCGCAACGCGTGCAGCGCCAGCGCCAGATGCGGTCGCGCAGCCTGCGCGGATCACTGCTCCGCGTGCGCCGGATGCGCCGCGCCATGTCGACGCCGTGCATCCGCCTGCCGACCGCATGTCGCCAACGCCTTCGCCGCTTGCTGCCGAGCGCGGTGACCAGTCGCGCGCGGAGGCTTCCGATGGCCCTGCCGTCGTGCGCAATGCCGCGGGTCGAGCCATCGATCCGGCCGTTGCCGATCGCTTGCGCGCCGAACCGCTCGTACGGCAGGTGACCGACATCCTCGACGCACCGGTGCAACGCGTGGTGCCGCGGCGCGCTCGTCCCGCACCGGCGCAGGACGAGGGGGAGTGATCGATGCTCGAGCCGACCAAGGGGCCGTATCCCGAGAGCGTGAACCGACTGGTCGCGGAGTTCGCGAACCTGCCGGGCATCGGCCGTCGGACCGCGGAGCGCCTCGCCTTCTGGGTGCTCAAGGCCGATGCGGGGCAGGCGCTCGGCCTGGCGCAGGCGATCGAGGATGTCAAGCGCACGGTGCGTCACTGCAGCATCTGCTGGAACCTGGCCGACAGCGACCCGTGCGCGATGTGCTCCGATCCGCAGCGGGACCAGTCGGTCGTGCTCGTCGTCGAGCAGCCCAAGGACCTGATCAGCCTCGAGTCGACCGGTCGCCACCGCGGCGCCTATCACGTGCTCATGGGACGGCTGGACCCGCTCGATGGCGTGGGTCCCGATGCCCTCACCATCGCCGACCTCGTGTCGCGCGTGAAAGATCCCGCGCGCAACGCCCGTGGCGTGGCGGTGCGTGAAGTCATCCTGGGCCTGAACCCCGACCTCGAGGGCGACAGCACGGGGCTGTTCGTCGCGCAGGCACTTGAAGGGACTGGCGTCGCCGTGAGCCGCCTCGCGCGCGGATTGCCGAGTGGTTCGCACATCGAGTTCGCCAATCGTGCCGCGCTCGCGGATGCGATCAGCCACCGGCAGCGGCTCTGAACGATGTCAGGGATGGGCTTCAACCTCTCGCAAGGCGCTCGACTCGGGCAGAACCTGAAGCTCTCACCCCGCATGCTCACGACCATGAGCGTGTTGCAGCTGCCCTTGGGCGAGCTCGAGGAGCGCGTCGAGCAGGAACTGCAGGAGAACATCGCGCTCGAGCGCACCGAGCCCGACGGTTCGTCGATGGATCCTGTCGATGCCCGCGCGGATGGCCAGGAGGCTGGGGATGGCGCCGATGATCGCGCGCTCATCGTTGAGGACGGCGGTGCGGCGGACTTCGACAGGCTCGATCGCTTCGAGCGCCGCTACGGCGAGGATCTCGACAGCGATTCGTGGCGCGAGTCGCGTCGGCTCGACGGCGAGCCCGATGGACGCAGCGAGGCCATGGCCAACACGCCGGCGCGCACGGCGAGCCTCGAGGAACAGCTCCTCGAGCAGTGGATGCTCGTCGATGCCAGCCCGCGCATGATGGCGATCGGGCGCGTGCTGGCAGGTTTCGTCGGTGATGACGGGCTGCTGCACACGCCCATCGAGTCGATCGCGGCGGCCGCCGCGCCGGTCGTCGATCCTCCGGCGACTCTGGCCGAGGTCCGCGAGGCGTCCCGGCTGTTCCAACTCCTGCTCGAGCCGCCGGGCATGGGTGCGCCGGATGTGCGCGAGAGCCTGCTCTCCCAGCTCGATGTCATGCGCGGCCGCCTGGGCGAGCATGACCGGGCTTGGCATGATGCGCGTCTGCTCATCGAGCACTACCTCGATGACCTCGAGGCGAACCGGATCCCTCGCATTCAGGAGCGGACGGGCATGACCACTGCCCAACTCGATGCAGCGCGTTCCATGCTGCAGCTCCTGGATCCATCGCCAGCGTCCGGCCTCACCTCGCGGCCGGTGCCGGGGATCCGTCCCGATGTGATCGTGACCCACGACGCCGCGAGCGATCGTTGGAGCGCGCACCTGGCCGATGGCAGCGAGCCGAGCGTGCGGCTGGCCGAGGAGTATGTGCGCATGAGCCGTGACCCCAAGGTCGACAAGGCCACGCGTGATCTCATCAAGGCCAACATGCAGCGAGGCAAGTGGTTCATCGAGGCGCTGGGCCAGCGCGGCGTGACGCTGCTGCGCGTGGTCGAGCGCGTGCTCGATCGCCAGCGCGGCTGGTTCGAGTTCGGCCCGGGCCACCTGAAGCCGCTCCCGATGGTCGAGGTCGCCGCCGACATCGGCATGAACGTGAGCACGGTCAGTCGCGCCGTGGCGGGAAAGTGGCTCCAGACGCCGCGCGGCGTCGTCGAACTTCGCAGGTTCTTCACCGGCGGCACGCACACCGAGCAGGGGGCCGTGTCATGGGATGCGATCAAGGAGCGCCTGCGCGAGGTGGTCGCTGCCGAGGACCGTGCGAAGCCGCTGTCGGATGAGGCGATCGCCAAGGCCCTCAAGGCCGAGGGGATCACGCTGGCGCGCCGCACGGTGGTCAAGTACCGCGAGCAGCTGGGGATCCCTCCGGCACGCCTGCGTCGGGCGCATCCGGCTACCTGAATCGATAGCCTCTCTCCACATGGCCACCATCTGGTTCGACGGTTCCATCGTTCCGCCGCACGAGGCCAAGGTCTCCGTCTATGACCACGGCCTGCTCTACGGCGACGGCGTCTTTGAGGGGATCCGTGTCTACGGCGGCCGCGTCTTCAAGATGCAGTCACACCTGCGACGGCTGTACGAGAGCGCCGAGCGCATCCGGCTGTCGGTCCCGTACACGCTCGCCGAGCTCGAGCAGGCGCTGCGTGACACGGTGCGCACGAGCGGCAAGCCCGATGCCTACATCCGCCTGGTCGTCACCCGCGGCGTGGGCACGCTGGGCCTGAACCCGTTCACCTGCCCGATGCCGCATGTGTTCATCATCTGCGACTCGATCCAGCTCTTTCCGCCGCAGCTCTACGACACCGGCATGAAGGTGATCGTCGCCAAGCGGCCGCGCATCCCGGTGGCGTGCCTCGATCCGGCGATCAAGAGCCTGAACTACCTCAACAACATCCTCGCCAAGATCGAGTCGATCGATGCCGGCGTGCTCGAGGCCATCATGCTCAACACCGATGGCCAGGTCGCCGAGTGCACCGGTGACAACATCTTCGTGGTGAAGGATGGTGCGATCACGACGCCCCCGCCCGACGCAGGGCTGCTGAACGGCGTCACGCGTCGCTTCGTGATCGAGACGCTGTGTCCCGCACTGGGCATTCCCTGCACGGAACGGCACATGGTGCTTGATGATGTCTACGCCGCCGACGAGGTCTTCCTGACCGGGACCGCAGCGGAGGTCATCGGCGTGAATGCGGTCGGTGACCGTGCGATCGGCACGGGTCGCGGTGGTCCGGTCACCGCGCGGCTCATGGCAGAGTTCCGCCGTCGCGTGGCGACTGGCGCGCCGGAGGATTGACCTCTCATGCGCTGCCGCAGCTGCCAGCACGAACTCTGGAATGTTCGCCCGGGCCCGTGCCCGGAATGCGGTGAGCCGTTCAATCCGCGCACCGCCATCTTCGAGCGCTACAGCGCGCACTTCTGCTGCCCGCACTGCGGCGAGGCCTACTGGGGCAATGGCAAGGATGGCCTGCCCGATCCGCCGGAGTTTGCATGCGCGCGCTGTTCGGGCATCGTGCGACTGGAGGAGATGGTGCTGCGTCCGGCACCCGGGCAGGAGGGGCGCGAGATCCGCCAAGACCTGCATCCGTTCGAGGGCTCGCCGAAGGGGCTGTTGCGCCGCACATGGGACACGCTGTCGATGGCGACGAGCGATCCCGTCCGGCTCGGGCGGGCGTTGCCACCTCGGCCGGATCTGGCGCAGGCTGGCCTCTTTGCCGGCCTGATCGCAGGCGTCGGTGTGGGGGCAGCGCTTGCACCAGCCGTCGTGACCACCGCGTACAACCTGATCACGGTCGGTTCGATCGATGTGCTGTCGATGCGCAGCAGCGATTTGCAGCTCGTCGTTGGCGCCGCCATGGGTGCCGCCGTCATCGGCTCGATCGTGTACCTGGGACTCATCGCCTTGATCATCGCCATCATCCTGCGCGTGATGAACCCGCGCGCGTTCGATGCACGGCGCATCGTGGCCTGCTGGTGCTACGCGAGCGGTGTGACCGTGCTTGGTGCGCTTCCCTGCATCGGCGCCTGTGCCACGCCACTGATCCTGATCCTCGGGCCGCGCATCCTCCTGGCGCAGCTGGAGGGCGCAGGCCTGATGACGCCGCGCATGGCGAAGGTCATCTACACCGTGTGCATCGCCTTGACGCTCGCTGCGCTCGCGCTGTTGTTTCTGAGCCTGTTTGTGCAGCGCTGAACGCTGATCGTCCGCGTTCACACCTTCGCTCGCGCCCAGCCTCCGTGCAGGAAGCGCGCCAGGAACAGGAGCCCGCGCACGGCGAGCTCGGTGCAGAGCCCGATCCAGATGCCCGTCAGCCCCTTGCCCAGCTTCACGCCCAGGAGCCACGCGAGCGGCAACCTGAGCCCGTAGCAGGAGACGAAGGTGATCGCGAGCACCCATGTGGTGTCGCCCGCACCGCGGATGCCGTTGCGGATCACCATCGCCATCGCGAAGAAGACCTGGATCAGCCCGCAGATGAAGAGCAGCGAGGGCACCTCGCGCAGGTGCACCGGATCCTCGCTGATGATGCGCGTGAGCGGTTCACCGAGGGTCATGAACGCGATGCCGAACCCGCCCATGATCGCCATGCCCACCACATTGCATCGCCAGATCGCGGCGCGTGCCTTGGAGGCGCTGCCTGCACCGAGGAACTGACCGGCGAGCGCACCCGCGGCCGTGCCCATGGCGAAGCCCGGCAGGAAGCTGAAGGCCTCCCACTGCACGGCGATCATGTGCGCGCCGACCAGGCCCTGGCGCGGCACGCCATCGGTCCCCTCGGCCAGGCTGATCATGCCGATGAACGCCATGACGAAGAGGTTCACGGCCCACAGCGTCACGCCCTCGAAGAAGTTGGGGATGCCCACACGCGCGATCCGCCAGGTCGTGGCACGGTCCAGCCGTACATCGTGCCGTTCCAGGCGAAGGTCCTTGACGCCGCGGCTGAGCACGCGCCAGGTCATGAAGGCCCCGATGGCATAGCCGATCGCGGTGCCGATCGCGATGCCCGAGACACCCCACTCGCTTGCATCGATCCCCAGGAGGTTGGGCAGACGCACACCGCCCAGCCGCATCTCCACGCCCGAGAGCAGGATGCTGAGCACCATGTTCACGATGTTGACCCAGGCCGAGATGATCGAGGGCCTGGTCGTCTCGCCCGCGCCGTGCAGGATCATCGAGCCGATGCTCATGACCGAGAGGAACGGCATCGCGACTGCGTTGATGCGCGTGTATTGGATGCAGAATTCCGCGCTGCGACCGTGCAGCTCGCACAGTTCCGCCAAGGGCACGACCGCGAACCAGAGCACGACGCCGACGATCGAGCCCCAGGCCAGGCCGAGCGCAAGGCCGCGTCCGGCGACCACCTGGGCCTCGCGGGGATTGCCGGCGCCCATGGCGCGCGCGATGATCGCCTGCGCGCCGACGCCCACCCCCATGAGCGCGATGCCGATGAACCAGCCCACATAGGCGCCAATCCCGATGCCGTCGAGGGCGGGCGTGGCCACGCCGTCGGGCAGGCTGCCGGCGACCATCTTGTCGACCAGTCCGACGCAGGCCGCCATGACCTGCTGCAGGAGCACCGGCCACGAGAGCACCCAAATTGCGCGGTTGATCGTGAGTCCCGCAAGCTTTCCGCTGCGGATCGTGCCCTCGTCATCCAGCGCGGTCTCCGCCTCGATCACCGCCGAGACGGGGCTCATCGGGTCCTCAGGGGAGACCACCGTCGTGGGATCGATCCCTCGATCGCGTTCTGGCGTGGGCATGGTCACGGCGTGCTGGCTTCGCCGCGATCAG
>VGYB01000027.1 GCA_016873115.1 Planctomycetota bacterium
ACCCTGGCTCATGTCCGGTGAGCAGCCGGCACCGACGGCGGGCTCCTTGGTGGGTTCGCGCGCACCCACGATCCCGACGATCGATGTGCTTCATGCGCTCGTGGGCGGCACTGATGCATCGCTTTCAAGACTGTCGCTGCATCCAGTCGATGCCGAGCCCGCGTTGGTGACCGCGTATGCCTCGCCGCGCTTGCGTGAGTCGGCCAGTGGCGATGCACGCACGGCGTTCTTCGCCCGCCCGACAGGGCTGCCTTCAGGCGGCGAGGGCCCGACGCGAGCCCAGTGGCTGGCGGCTGCGGCGAATGACCCGGGTACGCACGCGGTGATCGCTCATGGTCCGGACGAGTTCAGCGTCTATGTGGCAGCGGTGAATGGCAGCGTGCAGCTTGAGCGCGCCGACGGTTCGCTGCGGTGCCTGGTGCATGATGGCACGAACGAGCGTCCCTACTCAAGCCTCGCCAGGATGCTCGTGGCTGATGGGGCGCTCGATCCACAAGCGGCCACGCTCGATGGCCTGCGCGCGCTCTGGCAGCGCGAGCCTGCGCTCGTGCGCACAGCGTGCGACCGCAACGATCGCTTCGTCTGGTGGCGCGAGGTTCCGTGCGAGCGATGGCCTCAGTCGCCGTTCGGTCTCACGCTGCTTGCCGGACAGGCGGTCGCGGTTGATGCACGGGTGATCCCGATCGGGAGCCTGCTGCTGCTGGTGCCTGAACCGGATCAGCCCGGAGTGCAGCACGATCTCGCTGCACCACGCCTGGTCTATGCCGCTGACTGCGGCGGCGCGATCACCGGTGCGGGCCGGATTGATCTTTATCTGGGTGCTGGCGATGAGGCACTGGCCACCGCCGGTTGCCTGCATGCCCGGATGGCCGTGTTCCGCATCCAGCGCAACTGAATCGAGCGTGCGGCCCAAGGATCCTCGACGATCGCAGGGCCCAAGGCTTGCTCCCACGCAGGGTCCGGGCTCTACTTCCGGCATGCTCCCCGCGATCATCACGCTGCTCTGCATGGCTGCCGGGGATGCGGGGGAGCGCACCATCGACTTCAACCGTGAGGTACGGCCGATCCTCGCGGCTCGTTGCTTCGTCTGCCACGGGCCCGATGCCGAGAGCCGCAAGGTGGGTCTTCGACTGGATGATCCGCATGTGGCCAAGGCTGACCGCGATGGCCACGCGGCGATCGTGGCTGGTGATCCTGGTGCGAGCGAGGTCTGGCGCAGGCTCCTGAGCGATGATCCCGATGAGCGCATGCCGCCCAAGGGGCCGCCACTCACCGCTGCCGAGCGCGACACGATCAAGGCGTGGATCGAGCAGGGCGCGGCCTATGCGGCGCATTGGTCGTGGGAGCCCGTGAGACATCCGGCCGTGCCCGGCGTGCGCGATGGGACCTGGCCGCGAGGCGAACTGGATCACTTCGTGCTCGCTGGGCTCGAGCGAATTGGGATGGCTCCTGCCTCGCCCGCCGATCATGACACCCTGGTGCGTCGATGGTCCTTCGCCCTGACTGGCCTGCCACCCATGGCGATCGATGGGCTCGAGGGAGCCACGACTCCGCAGGCTGCCGTCGATCTGCTCCTGGCGTCACCGCACTTCGGTGAGCGTTTCGGTCGGCATTGGCTCGACCTGGTGCGCTATGCCGAGACCTACGGTCACGAGTTCGACTATCCGATCCCGCATGCATGGCGCTACCGCGACTATGTGATCCGCGCCTTCAACGCGAATGTGCCGTACGACCGCTTCGTGCTCGAGCACCTGGCCGGCGACGCACTCGACACGCCCCGCATGGATCCGGCCTGGAACGCCGATGTCAGTGCGATCGGCACGGGCTTCTGGCTGCTGGCCCAAGGCACGCACGCGCCGGTCGATGTCGCCGCCGACGAGGCCGAGCGCATCGCGAACCAGGTCGATGTGATGACCCGGACCTTCCTGGGCAGCACCGTGGCCTGTGCGCGATGCCACGACCACAAGTTCGATCCGATCGCGCAGCGGGACTATTACGCCCTCAGCGGATCGCTCAAGAGCAGTGCCCGTACGCCAGCCTGGCTCGATGATGGGCGCATGGAACAGGAGCGAACGGCGCGCGTCGCTGCGCGGCTGGAACTCGCGGCGCATGCTGCGCTCGCCCAAGGCAAGCGCGCGGACGAAGGCAGCACGACATCACCCACCACGCCCACTCCTCCCGCCGATGCACTGCGCGTGCTGGCCACCTTCGACCAGCCCGTGCCAGAGGGGTGGACCGTGGGTGGTGCGGCCTTCGCCAGGACATCCGGGGAGCGCCCGACGATCGGACAGCGTGGCACGGCGGTCGTGGCGCTCGAGCGCGACATCGCCACCAGCGATGTCGGTGGGCACGCCCTGAAGGGCTGGCTGCGCAGTTCCTCCTTCACGATCGATGGTCCGTACCTGGCGCACGCGGTGCGCGGCGCCGGCGTGCGCATCCGGTGCGTGATCGACGGCTACTTCCTGGATGACCAGAATGCGCTGCTCTTCGATGGCATGACGCAGTCACCCGATACCGGTGGCGCATGGGCCGCTGTGGTGCATGACCTGCGTCGATTCCAGGGGCGACGGGCGCACATCGAGTACATCGATGATGGCGGCGGCGCGATGGATGTGGCGTGGCTTGCCTTCGTGCCCGCTGCGGAACTCAAGCCCATGCCCGCCTCGGTTCCGGCCGATCCTGCCATGGCAGATGGGTTGTCGGCGATCGATGCCCGTGCACTGCCGGACTCCGTCGAAGCGCTGATCCTGGCCGAGGCCGGCGTCTGGGATGACAGCGTGCATGTGCGAGGCAGCGCGCGTCGACTCGGTGACTCGGTCACGCGTGGGGCCATGGGCGTGCTGGCGACCGGCATGCCTGCGCCCGGCATGGTCGGTTCGGGGCGGCTCGAACTCGCACGAACGCTCGTCGATGGCTCGCATCCGCTGGTGGCGCGTGTGATCGTCAACCGGATCTGGCAGCATGTGATGGGCCGCGGACTCGTCCCCACGCCCGATGACTTCGGTGCATTGGGCTCGGCGCCAACGCATCCGGAACTTCTCGATTGGTTGGCCGTCGACTTCATGCGCGACTGGGACATCAAGCGTCTCGTTCGGCAGATCGCGCTGAGCGCGACCTTTGCGCAGTCAGGCATCGCGAGCGAGCAGGCCGAAGCGATCGATCCCGCCAACGCACTCCTGCACCGCGCGTTCATCCGACGACTGGACGCCGAGAGCGTTCGCGATGCGATGCTCGCTCTGTCCGGTCGTCTCGATCGCTCGATGGGCGGACCCGGCGTCCCGACGCACCTGACGGAGTTCATGACCGGTCGCGGGCGACCGGGCCAGTCAGGCCCGCTTGATGGGAACGGTCGTCGCAGCGTGTACCTGGAGGTGCGGCGCAACTTTGCGGATCCGTTCCTGGCCATGTTCGACCTGCCCGTCCCGACCACGACCGTCGGTCGACGCCATGAGAGCAATGTCCCGGCGCAGGCCTTGGCGATGATGAATGCGCCACTCGTCCATGACCTTGCTGCGCGCTGGGGTGAGCGGGCGGGTGCATCGTGCGATGGATCCCCTGGGTCCATGGCGCGGGTCGCCTCAGGCATGCTGCACGACGCCTGGGGCCGTGCGCCGACGACCGCGCAGGTCGATCAGTGCGTGGCGTTCCTGCAGACCGAGGGCGGACCGAGTCCCGCCGCGTGGTCGGCGCTCGCGCACGCGATCCTGAACACCAAGCAGTTCCTCTTCATCGACTGAACCATGGGCCATCACTGCCGATCCTTCTCGCCACTGGCCCTCACGCGCCGCGACATGTTGCGGCAGTGCATGAGTGGTTTCGGCATGGTGGCCGCGGCGGGCATGATGGGACCCAGGGCGATGGCCGGACTCGTCGAGGGTTCGCTCGCACCGCGTCCGCTGCGGGCCCGCGCGCGCAATGTGATCTTCCTCTACATGGACGGCGGTCCGAGCAGCATGGACACCTTCGATCCCAAGCCGCGGCTGGCCAAGGAGAATGGCCAGCCCTTCGGCCTGGCGATGGAGCCCACGCAGTTCAACAACAACGGCAGCACGCTCGGCAGCCCGTGGGCGTTCCGTCCGGGTGGCTCATGCGGCACTCCGGTGAGCGATCTCTTCCCGCATGTGCGAGCCATGGCCGACGAGCTGCTGGTGATCCGCAGCATGACGAGCCAGTTCAGCGAGCACACGAACGCGAACTACTTCCTGCACACCGGTGCCGGCCTCGCAGGCCGGCCGAGCATGGGCGCGTGGGCGAGCTACGGCCTGGGCAGCGAGAGCGCCGACCTTCCTGGCTTCGTGGTGCTCAATGGCGGGCTCGTGCCGCCGGGCGGGCTCGAGTGCTTCGGCAACGGATTCCTGCCGGCGACGCACCAGGGCAGCGTGGTGCTGCCGCGCGGTGACGGCCTGGCCAATGTGCGCCCGCGCGAGGGAGCCGATGCACAGCGGCGCAAGCAGGCCCTGGTCGCTGCGCTCGATGGGAGTGCGCCGTCATGCGGTGCGGTCGAGGCGGCGATCGCCAACTGGGAGCTGGCCTTCCGCATGCAGTGGGCGATGCCGGAACTGATGGAGGTCTCGCGCGAGAGCGCGGCCACGCAGTCGATGTACGGCATGGACCACGCGTACGAGCCCACGCGGATCTTCGCGGCGCAGTGCCTGCTCGCGCGGCGCCTGGTCGAGCGCGGCGTGCGGTTCGTCGAGCTCACGATTCCCTACACCGCCAACAACGACCGCTGGGACCAGCACGAAAACCTCGTCGGTGGCCACGAGGACAATGCACGCACGGTCGACCAGCCGATCGCCGCGTTGCTCAAGGACCTGCGCCAGCGTGGCCTGCTCGACGAGACGCTCGTGGTCTGGGCCGGCGAGTTCGGACGCACGCCGTTCGCGCAGGGCACGGCGGGGCGCGACCACAATCCATTCGGTTTCAGCATCTGGATGGCCGGCGGCGGTGTGCGCGGCGGCAGCGTGTATGGCTCGACCGACGAGTACGGCTACAAGGCCGTGGACCGCCGCGTCGACATCCATGACCTGCATGCGACGATGCTCCATCTGATGGGCATCGACCACGAGCGACTGACCTTCATGTTCGGCGGCCGCGACATGCGCCTGACCGATGTGCACGGCCGCGTGATCACGGATTGGATCGCGTGACCCGCGCCGATCACCTGACCCGCGCCGCTTGCGGGCTTCACGCGTCGGGTTCGATGGAGACCGTCAGCGACTTCGACTGCAACTGGCCCTGGACGAGTTCGGCGTGCTCGCGATGCGTCACGCACACCACGGCGGCGCCGGTGCGATCGACCTCGGTCGTCTTGATCAGCGCCATGGTGACTTCCATGCGCAGGATGTCCATGAAACTGCGGATGACATGCGCATAGGTGTTCACATCATCGTTGTGGACCAGCACTTTCCACTGCGGCAGCGGGCGGGGCTTGGTTGGGCTGGGCTTCCGGGTCGGGGTGCCTTGGATGGTGGTGCTCATGTTGGAACCTCCGGAGGGTGACGAAGGTAGTGGCAACCATTCAACTTCCAACGAGAATTCTGGTGATTTTCCGGGGCGCCGATGCGGTCGGCAGCCCGATGGCGAGCACTCCACGCGCGGTCTGCACGCCGCCCCGGCGACCTCAGCCCGCCGACTGAGGCCCCTGTGGGCCCCATTCAAGTTCCAGGCGCTCCTTGCCGGCCATGAACGAGTCCAGCCAGACCCCGATGGCGGCATGGCGCCAGTCGCTGTCCTCAAAGAGGCGTGCCTCCGGATCCTTCTGCCGGGCCAGGTACCAACGGCTGAGCTGCTGGCGCGTGAGCACCATCGTCGGTGCCAGATGCATGCCGATGCAACGCATGTTGACGATCGACCAGAGGGCATCGATCTTCATGCGGTCGTCGGCGTTCTCGTCGGGCGGAGTCCAGATCCGATCGCGGTCGATCGGGAGTTCCTTGGCGCGCGCGATGCAGTTGATGATCGCCTCGCCGGACTCCTGGACGACCGGCCGCGGCAGCCCGCGGACATCATCGAGTTCGCGCACCGACTCAGGCTTGGCGCGGGCCACATCGAGAAGGGGAGCGTCGGCCAAGAGTGTGCGGGGCGGCACATCCTTGGTCCGCGCGAGTTCATAGCGCAGGACCACCAGTTCGCGAAGGATCGTCATCACGCGCGGACGCAGGTTCATGCCGCGGCAGGCGCGACGGACCTGGCTCTCGGGATCGAATGACTCGCTGGCCTTGATCTCGAGTTCGCACTCATGCCGGGCCCACTCGACCCGCCCCAGCTCTGCAAGGCGTTCGTGCATCCGCTGCCAGACCAGCGGGAGGTAGCGCACATCGTCGGCCGCGTAACTGACTTGGCTTGCGGTGAGCGGCCGTGCGTCCCAATCCGTGAAGGTGTGGCCCTTGGACAGGTGATGCCCCGTGAGCGACTCGACCGTGTTCGCCAGGCTGGCCGGCCATGGCATGCCCATGAGCGCCGCGCCGATCTGGGTATCGATCACATTGCGCGCCAGCACCCCGGCGGCGCGCTGGGCCGCGTTCACATCCTGGCCGCCGGCATGCACCAGCGTGACCAGTCGCTCGTCGCAGACGGCGGACCAGATGCCGGAGAGGTCAGGTGTCTGCGTGGGATCGATGATCGCCACGCGCTCGGTGGTGGCAACCTGCACCAGGCAGATGCGTGGGTGAAAGGTTTCTTCGCCGATGAACTCGGTGTCGTAGGCGAAGGTGCGGGCAGCGCGGAGGTGGTCGACCAATTCCGCCAACTCGGTCTGGGTTCGTATGACCGGCGCGTGGCCCTGGGGCACCAGCGGGTGCTCCATGACCCGGATCCTCGAGGGCGCCTCGTCAGCGTGGGCCTCGGCGTGGTGAATCGAGCGCTTGCGGCGGCGGAAGTTCACGAAGGTCGGAATGTACGGGGGTCGGGAGCATGCGGCTCGGCTGGTGGTCCAATAAACCAAGGGGACCGCAGGGCGACTTTGAGGCTCCGTGACACCCTTCATGATTCCTAGACTTCCGGACTCATGGCCTCGGCCGACACCATGACCCTGCATGTGCGGCGCCTTCCGGGCGTCGCCTCGCTCGCGCGAGCCGTGCAGCATCTGGCCGCAGCCGTCGAGACCTTTGGCACCCGTTCGAGCGATGCGCTGGACCGCATCGAGATGGAGATCGAGCCGCTCGACATCATGGCATGGGTCGCGAGCCAGCAGCCCGGTCAGCGCACCATGTTCCGCAACCGCGAGGGAAGCCTGGAGATGGCCAGCCTCGGCTGCCTGTTCGCAGCGCCATCGCTCGAGGATGCCCGCGTGCAGCGCCTGCTTGAGCAGGAGCCCCCGATCTTTCCACGCATGCACGAGCCAGCGTCGCCATTCCTGGTGACCTCGTGCGTCTTCGATGCCGATGCGCCGATCACCGGTGTCTGGTCGGCCTTCGGCGCCATGCGTGTCTCGCTGCCCCTGATCGAGGTGCGCCGCATGCGCACCGTGACCACCCTTGCGGTGCACGTGAACGGCGATCCATCGCGATCGCTCGACGCGCTGCGTGCGCTGCGCCAGCCCACATCCGTGCAGCGCGTGGCGCTTCGGCTTGAATCCGACAGCGATCCGTCGCACTGGGCCCGCATGGTGGATGCGGCACTCGATGCGATCGTGTCCCGAAGGCTCGACAAGGTCGTCGTGGCGCGGACACGACGCTATCGCGCCGTCAATGCGATCGATCCCATGGCGCTCCTGATGTCGCTCCGCTCGGCGGCGAACGATGTCTTCCAGATCGCGGTCGAGGCGGCACCCGGCTCCAGCTTCGTGTCGATCACGCCCGAGCGCCTGTTCAAGCGCAAGGGTCGCGTGGTGCACACCGAGGCGATCGCCGGCACCTGCCCGCGCGGGCCGGACATGGCCGCGGATGCGTGGCTGGCGAGCCGTCTGCTGGCCAGCGCGAAGAACCGGCTGGAACACGATCTCGTGCTGGAGCGCATCAAGGCCGTGCTCGTGCCGTGGAGCGACCAGCTCGATGCCGAGCCGACGCCGGGGATCGTGCGCCTGGCGCATGTGCAGCACCTGATGACCAGTGTCAGCGCGCGGATGTCCGATGATGTTCGCGACAGCGCGCTGCTGGCCGCGCTGCATCCGACGCCGGCGGTGTGCGGCACCCCGACGGAAGCGGCGCGCGCCTTCATCGCGGCGCACGAAGGAGACCATCGCGGCCTGTATGCCGGCGTGGTTGGACTCGTCAGCGCGAGTCGCAGCGATTTTGCGGTGGGCATCCGCAGTGCGCTGGTCCACGGCGACCAAGCCGTGGCGTTCGGTGGCGCGGGTATCGTGCGGGGAAGCGAGGCCGATGCCGAATGGCTCGAGACGGCCCGCAAGATGGAGTCGTTCGACGCCGTCTCCTGAGCCCGCACACGCATGATCACCTTCGACGATGCCCCGAACCTGAATGCCCTGTGGGCGCGCCTGGTCGTGGCCGAGTTCGTGCGCTCGGGCGCGCGTCATGTCGTGGTTTCTCCCGGTTCGCGCAGCACGCCGCTGGTCCTGGCTGCACAGGCGAGTGGGCTGGATGTCGTGGTGGCGCTCGATGAGCGCAGTGCGGCGTTCCACGCGCTGGGCATCGCCAAGGCGACCGGCTGCGCGGCACCGGTGATCACGACCAGCGGTACGGCCGTCGCCAACCTCCTTCCCGCAGCGGTCGAGGCATGGGCGAGCGGCATCCCGATGATCCTGCTCACCGCCGACCGGCCGCCGGAACTCCTGGAGTGCGGAGCGAACCAGGCGATTCCCCAGCGCGATGTGCTCGGTCGCTTCGCGCGGTGGAGCGTCGATCTGGGTTGCCCGACCGATGAGGTGGATGCGCGCGTCGTGCTCTCGACCGCGGCTGAAGCCTGGAATCGTGCACACACCGTGCCGTGCGGTGCCGTGCAGGTGAACTGCCCGTTCCGTGAACCACTGGGTGTGCAGGAGTCTGCCTGGAATCGCGCGACGCTGGACTCGGTCCGTGCCTGGATCGGTTCGACCGCGCCGTGGCGTGCCGAAGCGTGCTTCGGTGGCGGCCCGGGGTTGCTCGCTGCATTGCGAGCGGTCACGCGCGGCAGTTCGCGTGGCGTGATCGTGGCGGGGGCCCTGCGGGACGAGGCTGAGCGCGATGCCGTGCTCATCCTCGCCGCCAGGCTTGGTTGGCCGGTGGTGGCCGACATCACCAGCGGGCTTCGGGGCGTGCCGTCGGCCCTCGCGCGCGTGATCGCGCATGGCGACCTGCTGCTGCGCAGCGATCCCGCGCAGCGGGCACTCACGCCCGACGCGATCCTGCGCGTGGGCGGCGCGCTCACGAGCAAGGCCGTGGCCCAATGGATGGATGCCTCGCGCGTTCGTCCGGTGCTGATCGGCCGGCATGCACAGCGTCAGGATCCATCGCATACCGCGGCGTTCTCGCTCGATGTGGACCTGGCCGCGCTGGCGCGGGATCTCGTGAACGGCCAGCCCGAGGCACTGCCGGCGGTGCCCAGCGCACTGACCGATCCCTTCGTGCACGCCGACCTTGCGGCCGCCGCGGCGATCGAAGCGTGGATGGAGTCGACCGACGATCTCAGCGAACCATGGATCGCCCGGTGGATCGCGCAGCACACGCCTGCCGGTGTGCTCCTGGCAGGCAACAGCATGCCCGTGCGCGACCTGGACATGCATGCGCCCCTGCGCCACGATCTGGTCGTGCTCGGGCAGCGCGGCGTGAGCGGCATCGATGGCCTGATCGCCACCGCAAGCGGCATCGCGCGCAGCGGGGCACCGACCACCGCGCTCATCGGTGATGTCAGTGCCTTGCACGATCTCTCGAGCCTTGAGCTCCTGCGCCGTACACCGGGCCGTTGCACGCTGGCCATCGTGAACAACGATGGCGGCGGCATCTTCCACTTCCTGCCCGTGGCCCAGCAAGCTGTGCCCTTCGAGGCTCTTTTCGGCACGCCGCATGGCTGTTCCTTCGAGGGTGCGGCCTCCATGTTCTCGCTGCCGTATGCGCGTGCCAGCACGCGCACGGAGGCAGCGCAAGCCTTGAAGCGAGCCTGGTCGCACGACGCTCCCGCGATCGTCGAGCTCGTCACGCCGCGTTCTGGGAATCTCGACCGTCACCGTGCCCTGCAGGCCGCTGTCATGCAGGCGGTCGATGCCGCCATGGGTGGATGAGCGACATCATGCGTGCTCGGATCCACGATGGTGCTGGGCCCCCCGCGGTGCAACCGTTGCAGCACATCGATCGATCGATCCTGCCCTGGCTCGACCTGCGTGGTGCGGAGGGTGACCAGCCGTGCATCGTCGCCCTGCACGGATCGTTCGGTGAGCCGCGTGACTGGAAGCTCGTGACCGCGCGACTCGGTGGACAGGCATCGTTCCATGCGGTCGCGCTGGCACCGCTGGCGCAGTGTGCCGTGCTCGACATGCCGCATGCCGCGGCGATGGTTGCTCGTACCGTGCGGTCCATCCGCGCACAGCGGCCGCGCGCACCGCTCGTGCTGGCGGGCTACAGCTTCGGTGGCCGGCTCGCCGCCGCCGCCACGGCTGCGCTTGCGCCCGATGCGCTCGTCCTGGTGAGCGCACGGGTGCACCCCCTCCCTCCGATGCAGGCGATCGAGCGGCAGCGGACCGATGCGGCACATGCCGCCGCACTCGCCCGCGATGGCATGCAGGCCTTCATGCGATCGTGGCACGAGCGATCGATGTTCGCGGGCCTCGTGGCGCGCGGGATCTCCGGCACGGTGGCCGCGTCCCGGGTCGCGAACACACCGAGCTGGATCCGGATCCTGCGCGAACTCTCGCCGGGCAGGTCGCTCGCCGCACCGGATCTCGCCCGTGCGACGCGCTGTGCCTTCATCGCCGGCAAGGATGACACGGTGTATGTGGCGGAGGGCGAGCGCCTGCGCAGCCTGCGCGTGGGCCGGCACCTCGAGGTCACCACGGCCGATGCCGGCGATGGTCACCCGACCACGCATGCGCTGCTTGTCGAGGCGCCCGCGGCCGTGGCGCAGGTCCTGGACTACGCTTGCGCACCATGACCACGACCAGCACTTCACCGGCCTGGACCGCCATCGGCGAGTGGACCGACATCCGCTACCACACGCTGCCCGAGGGCATCGCGAAGATCACGATCAACCGTCCGCAGAAGCGCAATGCCTTCCGGCCCGAGACGGTGATGGAGATGCGTCGCGCGCTGCAGCTGGCGCGCGAGGATGCCTCGATCGGCGTCGTCATCCTGTGCGGCGAGGGTCCTGATGCATTCTGCGCCGGTGGCGACCACAGCGTGCGTGGGGAGGCGGGCTATGTCGACGAGTCCGGCGTCCATCGCCTCAATGTGCTTGATTTCCAGCGCGAGATCCGGACATGCCCCAAGCCCATCGTGGCGATGGTCGCGGGCTTCGCGATCGGTGGCGGCCATGTCCTGCACATGATGTGCGATCTCACGATCGCAGCCGACAACGCCACGTTCGGACAGATCGGTCCCAAGGTCGGCTCGTTCGATGGCGGATACGGGAGCGCCTACATGGCGCGCATCATCGGCCAGAAGAAGGCGCGCGAGATGTGGTTCCTCTGCAGGCAGTATTCCGCGAAGCAGGCACTCGACATGGGTCTCGTCAACACGGTGGTGCCGCTGGCCGACCTCGAGCGCGAAACGCTGCAGTGGTGCCGCGAGATGCTCGCGTGCTCGCCCACGGCCCTGCGCTGCCTGAAGGCCGCGATGAATGCCGATTGCGATGGCCAGGCGGGGCTGCAGGAACTGGCCGGCTGCGCCACGATGCTCTACTACATGACCGACGAGGCACAGGAGGGTTCGCGCGCGTGGCGTGAGCGCCGCCCGCCGGCATGGGACACGATCACGCGCCGCCCGTGAGCGATGCCGCGCACATCCCGGCGCCGCAGCGTGCCGGACTTGCCATCTGGATCGCGGCCATGCGGCCCAAGACCCTGCCGGCAGGCCTCGCTCCAGTGGTCGTCGGTGCGGCGATCGCCCGTGCACAGAGCGCTGCGCCATGGGAGGCCCGTGAGTGGGGTCTCTTCGCGGCGTGCGCACTCGGCGCGCTCGGGGTGCAGGTCGCCACGAACTTCGCCAATGAGTGCCTCGACTCCCACAAGGGGGCCGACACGCTGGATCGGCTCGGTCCCACGCGAGCCGTGGCGGCGGGGCTCATCGCACCCGCACGCATGTGGATGGGGACGGCCATCGCGCTTGCCATCGCAGGCGTGGCCGCCGCGTGGCTCTCCATCGAGGTGAGCATCGGCTACGCGTTCCTCGGCCTGATCAGTGGCGTGCTCGCGCTCGCCTATACGGGCGGACCGGTTCCGCTGGCCTATGTGGGGCTGGGCGATCTCTTCGTGCTCGCCTTCTTCGGTGTCGTGGCCGTGGTCGCCACGGGGCTTGCACTCGGTGCGGACCTCGGTGCGCCGCTCGTCACGGCGGGCGTGGGTTGCGGGTTGCTTTCGACCGCCATCCTTGCGGTCAACAATCTCCGTGATCGAGAGGGCGATGCTCGGGCGCGCAAGTTGACGCTCGCCGTGCGCCTGGGCGAACGCTTCGCCCGGCTGGAGTACGCGGCCTGCGTGGCTGGTGCGCTGGCGTGCTTCGCATGGTTCGCCGCAGGGCAGGATCCGCTGGCTTATCTGCCATGCCTGCCATCCATGCTGCTGGTCGTGCAGGTCGTACGCGTGCTGCGCGGGCTGGACGGTCGACCGTTGAATGGCGTGCTAGCCTCCACGGGATCGGCTCTGCTGGTGACGGCAGTGCTGTTCGCCCTCGTCGTGACCCGTTCCTGATGCAGTCCTTCAGCGTTGCTTGGTACGAACTTCCCATTCGCGCGCCGTTTCCAGCGGGCGGGGAGATGGTTCGTACGCGGCGCGGGGCGATCCTGCGCATGGAAGATGGCGACCGGACCGGCTACGGCGAGCTGGCACCACTCGCCGGACTGCATCGTGAGTCGCTGCAGGACGCCCTCGAGGGGTTGCTGGAAGCCACGCAGAGCGGCTCGATGCCCATGGCGCCGAGCGCCTCCTTTGCGCTCTCCTGTGCGCACGCGACATGGGTGCATGACCGTCGCTACGGCTTCGGGCGCATCGAGCACAGCGCCATCGGCGTCAACGCCGTCTTCTCCGGCGATGCTGTGGCCGCGCGCGCCGCGATCGAGCGCGGGGAGTTCGACGGCTATCGCACGGTGAAGGTGAAAGTCGGCCGGGGCAAGGTCGCCGACGATGCCGCGCTGATCGGCGTGATGCTGGAAGGGCTTGATCCCTCGGTCCGCCTGCGGCTCGATGGGAATCGTCGGCTCACGATGACCGCGGCCGTGCGCTTGATGAAGCGGCTCGACGCGGAGCGCATCGAGTACATGGAGGAGCCGCTGCGCAACCCGCTCGACATGCCCGAGCTCAGCCGCCGCACCGGGATCGCCATGGCCATCGACGAGTCGCTGCACGAACCCGCGCACCGCGAGGCGCTCGTGGGCGCACCAGGCATCGAGGTGCAGGTCCTCAAGCCGAGCCTGCTTGGCGCCCTCGAGGAAGTCGAGCACGCGGTGACGCGTGGCCGCATCCACGGCATGGATACCGTGCTCTCGAGCTGCCTTGAGTCCTCCTACACGCTGGCCCTGCTCGCGAGGCTTGCATCAGTCACCTCGACCGGCGGTCGTGACCACGGGCTGGCTTCAGCGGGTCTCTTCGAATTCGATCTCGTGGAGCAGGCACCCGTTCGGGAAGGCCGCATGGAGATCGCGCCCGCACTCCCGATTCCGAGGCTTGATTTCGTACCGCTCAAGGAGGCAGCCGTTCCATGGAGGTGATCACCCTCCAGATGGGTCCAGGCGGCATCGCCGATCCACACTGGCAGGGCGTGCGTGTTGCATACGAGCACTCGCTCTGGGCCGAGGGCCTGGGTACGGGTGGACGCGTTGGTGTTCGCGCGTCGCTCGATGCCGAGGCGATCAGCGCGCTCTTCGCCGTGGTGCGCCGCGGTGCCTGCGCAGTGCTCCTGAATCCACGCGATCCCGAGGCTCGGCGCACCGCCGTCTGCGTGCAGGCGGGCGCGGCGAGCCTGCCCGCGCCGAGCGCACCCAGCTGCACCGTCCCCGGCGCCCATCCTGATCCATCGCGACCCACGGTGATCGTGCCCACGAGCGGTTCGAGCGGTGAGCCCCGTCTGATCGTGCATTCGGCCGCGACGCTCATCGAGGCTGCCGCGCGTGCGTCGAAGGCCTGCTCGTTCGCCACCGATGATTGTTGGGGGCTCACCATCCCTTGGCACCATGTCGGCGGACTCGGCATCCTGATGCGCGCGGCGCTCGTGGGTGCGCGCGTGGCGATGGTGCGCGGCGAATCATCGGTCGACCTGCAGGCGTTCCTGCTCGCGGCACCGTCGGTCACGCACGCCTCGATCGTGCCGACGCAACTGGCCGGCCTCCTGCACGCCGCCCAACACGATCCGAGCCTCCATGACCGCATCCGTGCCATGAAGGCGCTGGTCGTCGGGGGCGCAGCGTGCCCGGTCGACTGGCGCAACCGCGCGCTCGAGGCCGGCTGGCCGCTGGTGATGACCTACGGCATGACCGAGACCGGAGCGATGGTGGCAGCCGGTCGACCGACGCCGGAGTCGGCTGATGGCTGGTCGGGGCGCTGGCTCGATGGTGTCGTGGCCAAGCGGATCGATGCAGATCTGTTCGTGCGTTCGCCGACGATGGCGCTTGGTGCCTGGCGCGATGGACAGATCGAGCCGATCGTCGAGGCTGGCGGCTGGCTGCTTACGAATGACCAGGGCCGCTTCGAGCAGGGTGCGGTCATCATCACTGGCCGAAGCGACCGCGTCTTCATCTCCGGCGGCGAGAATGTGGATCCGGTCGAGCTCGAGGCCCAGCTCCTGCACCACGCCGCACTGCTCGGTGCGCGCGTGATCGGTGTGCCGGACGATCGTTGGGGCATGCGTCCTGCTGCCTTCGTGCGCAGCGACGGCAGCCCGGTCGACTGGGATGCCCTCATCGCCTCGCTCGCCGAGCGCCTGCCGCGCCATGCGCTGCCGGACTCGATCATCGAGTGGCCGGCCGATCTGCCGCACAAGGCGTCGTTGGCGCAGTGCCATGCGGCACTGCCCTCGGCGCGGGTCCTGTGGAGCAAGTCCGTACCCGAGCGTTCAGCGGCCGTCGAGTCGGCGGACGGCGTCGGGCACGGCGACTGATGCCCCGTCACGCCCGACGCACGCATGCACGAGCGTGATGCGCGCCGCGCATCGGGAGCCGAGCATGAGTTCGTGGAGCGTCGTCACCGATCGCTCGCCGCACGCGGTCATGGACGAATGCACCTCGACCGCATCGCCAACGCGCAGCGGGACATGAAGATCGGCCTCGACCCTCACGATGGGCATGGCCGGGAGCCGTCCGGTGAGCATGTCGCTGATGGGCACACCACAGGCTGCGAGCCAGTGCTCGAAGCCGCGGTGCGCGATCTCGATCGACCGCGCCGTGAAGACCACACCGGCGGCGTCGGTGTCGGCGAGCGAGACGATGTGCCGGAACGCGTGCTGCACGCACGCATCCTAGGGGTTCAGCAGGAGCCCCACGCGTTGAGCATCACGCCCAGGTCGGATGCCGTCGACGGGGCCGTCGCCATCAAGGCCGGCAGGGCAGGCGGGCGGCGGCGTGAAGGGCGCAAGGAAGCGGAAGCTCGAGACAGGCGGATTCCCTGCACCGCCGGGGATGTTCACGATCTCGATGCCGCCGATCGGGTGGAGCATCGGCATCCGGGTACCGCCGGCATGGAGCTCGTGTCCGTTGCCCAGCGTCCAGGTGCCGCGGGCGACGAGGCGCTCAAACTGGGCGATCCACACCGGTGGAAGAGATCGCTACCTTCCCTGCATGCCCAGCGCGAGCCCTCCACGACGGCCGCGGCGGACCGCCCGTGCGATCGCGCCGGTGGCCACCCCGGCGCATGTGCGGTCCCCCCAGCAGGGATCCCTCGCCGAGATGCGCGACTCGGTCTACCACATCTACATGGCCGCGCTCGCCATGCTGGCGATCTTGGTCTCGGTGGGTCTGCTCGCCTCGCCGACCGAGCCCGATGTGGTCGGCGTGCTCACGGTGGTTGACTTTGTCCTCTGCCTCGTCTTCTTCTTTGACTTCCTGCGCCACCTCTGGATGGCACCGTCGAAGCTGCAGTACCTGCGCGGCTGGGGGATCATTGACCTCCTGAGTTGTGTTCCATTCGTGGCGCAGACGCGCTGGCTCAGGTTGGCGCGCCTCTTCCGCCTGCTCATGCTCGCGCGCGCGGTACGCATCCTGATCGAGTCGGCACGGACCGAGCCCCGCAGCATCGTCATGGCGGCAGCGACCTTCTCCATCCAGGTGCTCTTCATCTTGATCTGCATCATCGTGCTCAAGGTCGAGCATGATGCGCCCGATGGCAACATCCGCAGTGCCGCCGATGTGCTCTGGTGGGCGATGACCACCGTCACGACCGTGGGCTACGGCGACCGGTTCCCGGTCACCACCGAGGGGCGCATCTGCGGTGCCATCCTGATGGTTTCGGGCATCGGCTACCTGGCGACGATGCTGAGCGTCGTCGCGCAGGCCTTCGTCCCGACGCGCAAGCCGTGAGCCCCCGGCTCAGCCCTGCGCCGCCCAGCCGTAGGTCTGGTATCGGTGGTCGAAGGTCCCGTCGGGACGCAGGTCGAGCACACCGAAGCCCTCGGGCACGCCCTCGAGCGCACCCTTCCACCATGAGCCGCTGACCGCACCATCATTGATGTAGGTGATGCCATCGGTCTCGCAGCGGTCGCGCAGGTGGACATGCCCGCTCAGGCAGAGCCTGACCTTGCGGCTTGCCCGCATCAGTTCGTGCAGTTCCGCGCAGTCGGTATGCATCTCGGCACCCGAGACGATGGTGTCCGGGCCACGCGCCGGCGGCTTGCCGTAGGTGATCGCGGTGATCGCGATGATCGGGATGTGGCTCACGACGCAGACCGGCATCCCGTCAGGTGTCGCCTTCAGTTCGGCCTCGAACCAGGCTCGTTGCTCGGGATCGAGGAATCCCTTGTAGCCGTTGCCATCGGGCTGCACGCTGTCGAGGAGGATGAACCGCCATCCGCCGCGGTCGCTCGAGAACCAGGTGCGCGGCTGGGCGAAGGTCTCGCATGCCCACGCCTTGCCCCAGTCCGCTGCATCGAGCGGGACGTCGGTGCGCGAGCGGTTCCATCCCAGGATGTCGTGGTTGCCGGTCGTGTGCAGCACGGGCACGGAGACATTCTTCATCATGCGCTCGAAGCATCCGCGCATCACGATGGCCCGGTCGCGCTTGGCGTCGAACACATCCATCACCGTGTCGCCTCCGGTGATGATGAGATCGGGCTTGAGTTCCTGCGCGCGTGACCAGGCCTGTGCCGCTCCGCGCTCGGCTTGGCGCTCGGGCTGCACATGGATGTCGGTCATGTGGATCAGCCGGAAGGGCTTCGATGCAGCGGCGTCCTGGATCGGTGCGGCCACGGCATGCGCGCGCGAACGGCCCAGGAGCGGTGCCAGTGCAAGTCCGGCGGTTGCGGCAAGGGCATCACGACGGTTGATGGGTGTGCTCATGTGCGCGTCATACCATCATCGTGCAAGGCACGAGCGAGGCGCTCGACGGATCTGGGTGAGCTGCCCTCGGCCTTGTTGTTCACGATGACGAATCCCGCGATGCCTGCCGTCGCCGCGCTGCGGTTCAGGCGGACCCATGCCGCAAGCCCTGCGGGGTCGGGATCGACGATGCAGTCGAAGGGGGCGTAGCGCTCCTTGGCTTCCTCGTAGGACAGCCCGCTGTGCAGCATCCACCTGCAGCACAGGACTCTGTTGGCGTCCACGGGAACCTGCTCGGCCTGGGCCATGGGGTCCGGCATCGATGGGTGCACCGAGTAGCAGTGGCTCGCACCCGTCGATCGCAGCATCCGCAGGTACGACGGCCTGAGCATGCGGCGGTCCCGCCACTCGATGGCGTAGAGTGGCCCCGGAGGCAGGCGAGCGAGGAACTCGCCGACCTCATCGATGATGTGTTCGGCCTCGCTGTCGTGGCGGACCCCAAGATGCGAGAACTGGAAGAGGATCGGTCCGCAGCGCTCGGCCAGACCGCCGACGCACGGTGCCACCATCTCGTCCGTGGCGAAGGCGGCATCGAGCCAGCGCGACGGGCGGTGCGGTGCGCCCGGTGCGGGCCGCCAGCCATCGAGTGGCTGCGTGGGCTGCATGATCGACTCATGCGCCTTCACCAGGAAGCGGAAGTCATGCGGGACCTGCGCGGCCAGGCGCATGAACTCCTCCAGCGGTGCAGGGCGGTAGTAGGTCTTGTCCACCCCGACGGTGCGCAGGAGCGGGTGCTGCCCGTACGCACGCAGGCCATCCCGTGCGAGCGCCGACTCGCTGTACCGACCCGCATAGACCAGGCCCTTCCAGCCGGGAAAGCTCCACGAGCTCGTGCCGAGCCTGACGGATGCGGGCAACGAGGCGCCGAGCGCTGCGAGCGCAGGATCAGGTGCGCATGGCGACACGGCGCCATCGACGGCAGGTTCCTCGGCCGAACCCCCGAAGAGCGACCATTGCTCCCCGGTTGACATGCCTCAGCGCACCTCGATCTCGATCGCACTCACATCGTCGGCGTCGTGCGGCGAGCCTTGCAGCTGCGTGGTGTGCTCGAGCATGCGCCCCGCCCGCTGCAAGGCCATCGTCTGCACGAAATCGCACGCCACCCGGTTCTGTGTGTCGAGTCGCGCAGCGATCTGCGCAGCCACGCGTTGGAGGCGGATTTCCGCCGCCTCGACAGCTTGGCGACAGTTGCCACGAATCGCCATGGTGGTGATGATGCCCAATAAGAGCATGGCTGGCACCACGCCAAGCAGGATGATGCGCCCAGCAATGCGTTGGTGGAACGGCAGGGTTGGGGTGGCCATGCGGATCTTAGTCTGCAGAAGTTGGTGGTCCTGAGCCGATCCGATACACTCCGCAGCGCTAGGTGCGGCGCGTTGCCGTCACACTAGCGTGCCTCGTCCGAGTTTCGAGCCAGCTTTCGTCAATGTGGGATCTCGAATCATCGGCCTTGTTGTCCCGCATTGAAAGGAAAGCCTCGTGAAGCTCTATATCGGCAATCTGCCGTTCGGTACTACGGAAGACGACCTTCGCTCCTTCTTCGAGCAGTTTGGCACCGTCGTCGATGTGTTCATCGCCAAGGATCGCGACACCGGTCGCAGCCGCGGCTTCGGTTTCGTCACCATGGGCGACGCTGCCCAGGGCAACGAAGCCATTGAGAAGACCAATGGCACCCAGTTTGACGGTCGAACATTGACCGTGAACGAAGCTCGTCCGCCCGCGCAGGGTGGCGGCGGTGGTGGTGGCGGTCGTGGTGGCTACGGTGGCGGCGGCGGCCGCGGCGGCTACGGTGGTGGCGGCGGCGGCGGCCGCGGCGGCTACGGTGGTGGCGGCGGTGGTGGCCGTGGCGGCTACGGTGGCGGCGGTGGCCGTGGCCGTGGTGGCTACGACGGCTGATCCAGCCTGATCAACCTCACTCATTCCAGCGAGCCAGCCCTTGGGCTGGCTCGCTGTGTTTCGTCGCTGCACGCGAGTCGAAACTCCGAGGGGTTCAGACACCATGATGCCCCATTCACGTGATGAACGAGGATCCGCAACACTCCAGTGGACACGAACGGCCCTGCGAGGCCGCCGCAACGACGGCGTGCTTCCCGCGGCCAAGTCACTTCCCGCGATTGGACTTTGGCCTCTGGCCGCCAACGCGTCCCCTAGCGCCTGCCCGATCCGTTGGGATCACGATGTCGCGGCCCGCAAAGCCCTCGCCCTTGGTCGGAGTGCCACGACCGCTGCGGCGATCGAGCGGTGACCAGGTCTGTTCGCGATAGAACTTGGCCTTCGCCGGTTCGACCATCAGCAGTGCGGGGGCAGTGTCCTCGAGCGCCTGCCAATCCTGCTGGAGAAGCCTGGTTCGAAGGTGCGCACGACGGCCGATCGCCCGGCCATCGCCCTCGGCCGAAGCCAGGTGATACCAGCGGTACGCCTCGCGCTCGTCGGCCGGCAAGCCGTCACCGAATTCGTACATCAGCCCCAAGCGGAACTGCGCCTCGGTGATACCCCGTTCGGCAGCGAATCGGTACTGCTCAGCGGCCAGCGTGTTGTCCGGCGGGGCATCGAGACCCTGCTGATAGAGCGCACCGAGTTGCAGCGCGCCCATGGGCACATCCAGTTCGACGGCCTTGTCGAACGCATCGGCTGCATCCTTGATGTTGCCGATCACGCCTTGACCACCGTCAGAGAGCAAGATGCCGCGGCGATAGAGCGCCTCGGGGAAGTTCGCCTCGACCGCTGCATCGAGCGACTCGATCGCGGCAATGCGGTTGGCCGGCTGGTTCGCGCTGCCCTTGAGCAGGAACCAATACTGGTCGTAGAGCGCGCCCGGCACCGCAGCCTTGGCTGCCTGGGCCGAGAGTTCGGCGGCATCCTCGCCGCCGCGGCCGGTCTCCACGAGGACGCGCGAGAGTCGCCACTGCGCCGTCGAGTCACCGGAATCCGCGGCCAGACGGAGGTGCCGTTCGGCCTCGGCAGGGTTGGGCTCGAAGCCCGGACGGCCTTCCTGGCAGAGCACACCCATGCGCACATGCGCCACGAAGAATCCCGATTGCGCGGCAAGCGTGTAGTGCGCCATGGCAGTGTGCACATCGATCGGTCCGCCGATCCCGAGTTCGCACATCTGCGCATACGCAAAGCATGCTCTGGGGTCCTCGCGTGCTGCGACCTGCTGCAGCGCACGGGCCCTGGGCAGATCCTGTGGCACGCGAACGCCATCCTCGAGCAGGCGCCCCAGCTCGAAGCACGATGTGGCATACCCCGCAGCGATTGCACGCTCGAACATCTCGACGGCCGCCTTCACGTCAGGCTCGATGCCATGGTTGCCCAAGAGACGCATCGCCGCATGATGGGCACACTCAGCATCACCGGCCTTCCCCGCGCGAATGAGACGCTGCAGGCAATCGGCCTGCTGCGTCGGGTCCTCGAGCAGCATGAGTGCCAGCCGCGAGTTGCCACGGGCTTCGCCTGCGTCGTCGGCTTTGCGATACCACTCTCGCGCGCCGTGCAGATCCTGCTTCACGGTGCCTCGTCCCTGCGTGAGCAGATCGCCCAGCACCAGCATGCAGTAGGGGCTTCCGGCCTTGGCACCAGCGCGGGCCACGCGTTCGGTCTGCTCGGGCATGGGGACCTGCCCCAGCAGATCGACCAGCAGGACCTCAGCCGACTCGCGGTGACCGGACTCGGCGGCACGCATGCGCCAGCGCTGCGCACTGGCCTGGCTGCTCGCATCGCTGCTGAGGTCCTCGAAGTGGCTCACCAGTTCGAGCGCGGCCTCGCGCGCGTTGACGCGGTCCTCGGAGAGCGCGGCCCGCTCGAGCAAGGCCAGCGCCTTGGTCACATTGCGGTCCACGCCGTCACCAGTCAGGTACGCCTGCCCGTCCGCCAGCATCTGGGCCGGCGTCTGGCGGCCACTGATGGTGATGATGATCACCGTGGCCGCCGTGGCGACGGCAACACCGGTGGCGGCAGCCACGATTGTGCGGCGGGAAGCAGGCACTTCCCGAAGTCTATCGGGAACCGCTGCCGGATCAATCCTGCTCCGGTTCGTTCCTTGATGTCGTGCCGGACTCGGTGGCCGTGCGTGCCGGGAAGAGCAGGCTCAGGCCGATGGTGCCTCCGAGGAATGCGGCGATGACCGACAACGTGACGAACGGCGGGGCGTGGTAGCCCATCGGTTGCAGGATCAGCTTGACGCCGATCAACGCGATCAGGATCGCGAGGCCAGCCTTCAGGAAGCGGAACGCTCGGAGCAGGCTCGCCACCGCGAAGTACAGCGCACGCAGCCCGATGATCGCCATGATGTTCGAGCTGAAGACGAGGAATGGATCCTGCGTGATCCCGAACACGGCGGGGATCGAGTCGACCGCGAAGACGAGATCGCTGACCTCGACGATGAGCAGCACGGCCAGGAGCGGCGTGGCCATCAGTCGCCCGGCCTGGCGCGTGAAGAACCGCTCGCCGTCGTACGACTCGCTGATGGGGATGATGCGACGCATGATCCGCAGGACGCGGCTGCGTGACGGATCCATGTCCGGCTCGCTCTCACCGCTGCGGAGCATTTTCACGCTCGTGAACAGCAGGATGGCACCGAAGACATACATGGTCCATGCGAACAGCTTGAGGAGCGCGAGCCCGCCGGCGATGCACGCGCCGCGCATCAGGACGGCGCCGAGGATTCCCCAGAAGAGCACGCGTGGCTGGATCTCGCGCGAGACCTTGAAACGATCGAAGATGAGCGCGAACACGAAGACATTGTCGATCGAGAGCGACTGCTCGACCAGGTAGCCGGCCAGGTACTGCGCACCCGCATCGGCCCCTAGCGTGACCCAGATGCCCGCCCCGACCAGCATGCCCAGCGTCACCCAGAACGCCACCATGCGCAGTGCCCCGCGCATGGTGATCTCGTGCGTGGTGCGGTGGACGATCTTGAGGTCGGTGATGATCGCCAGCGTGACACCCACGATGAATGCACCCCAGACCCACAGGGGGACCTGTAGCGGAACGGCCGCAGCCGGCGTCGTGATCTCGTCGGGGGCGATCATGGGCGGCGCAGTGTAGGTGCGTTCAGAGGTCGATCTGGATGCCGAGCTCGACCATGCGGCCGGGCGGGATCGAGAAGTACAGCGGGTTGTTCGCACCGGCCTGGGACATGGTGCAGAAGAGCCGCTTCTGCCAGCCTGCGAGTTCGCTGTGTCCACGCGGCGTGAGGATCGTGCGGCCGATGTAGTAGGTCGTGGAGCCTTCGCGCGATTCGAGTCCTTGCTGCGCGGCGAGCTTGGTCAGATGAGGCACATCGACTGACTGGTTGAAGCCGTGCTGGCAGCGCACACGGAAGAAGCCATCGCGCAACTCCTCGACCTCCACTTGCTCCTCCTCGGGCACCCGCGGCATCGGTACGGTGCGGATGCTCATGATCGCCACATGCTGGTGCAGGACCTTGTTGTGCTTGAGGTGGTGCAGCAGCGTGGGCGGCACGCCGTCACCATGGTGCGTCAGGAAGATCGCCGTACCCTGCACGCGGAGCACGGGGTGCGTGCTGAGCGAGTTGAGCAGGGCATCGAAAGAGAGCACTTGCTTGTCGAACTTGGCGCTCAGGACCTGTCGGCCACGGTGCCAGGTCCACATGAGCGTGAGCATGCTGCCAGCGATCGTCAGCGTGAGCCAGCCGCCGCTGGGGATCTTCAGCATGTTCGCTCCGAGGAACAGCAGGTCGACGCTGCCCATGACGATCAGGAACAAGCCACACCGGATCGGTCCCCACCCACTGTTGGACTTGTAGACGGTGAAGAGGATCGTCGTAATCAGCATCAGCATCGAGACGCTGAGACCGTAGGCATCCGCCAGCGCCATGCTGCGGCGGAAGATGAGCACCAGCAGCACGCACCCGATCATCATGATCAGGTTCAGGAGCGGCACGAAGATGTGACCCTGATGGTCACCCGTATGCAGGATGCGCAGTCGCGGCAGCAGGCCCAACTGCACGGCCTGGTGCGTGAGGCTGAACAGCCCCGTCAGGATCGATTGGCTCGCAATGCAGGTTGCCAGCGTCGCCAGGATGACCAGCGGGATCAGGCCCCACGACGGTGCCAGCCTGAAGAACGGCTGCTCGATCGCCATGTTCTGCAGGTACATCGCGCCCTGTCCGAAGTAGTTCAGCAGCAGGCTCGGCATGACGAGTCCGTACCAGGCTGTACGGATGGGGAATCGGCCAAAGTGACCAAGATCGGCGTAGAGCGCCTCGCCGCCGGTGACGCAGAGCATGACGCTGCCGAGGGCGATGAAGCACTCGCGCGGGTGGTTGCGGGCCAGATCAAGCGCGTACACGGGATTGACGGCCGAGAGCACGCTCGGCTCGATGAGGATGCCCCGAATGCCCAGCAGCGCGATCACGGTGAACCACGCGAGCATCAGCGGGCCGAGCCACGAACCCAGCGCCGCGGTCCCGAAGCGCTGGACGCTGAACAGCACGACCAAGATGACGCAGGTGACCGGGATGACGAACTTGGTCAGGTCCGGAGAAATGACCTCGAGTCCCTCGATCGCGCTGAGCACCGAGAGGCTCGGTGTGATGACGCCCTCGGCATACAGCAGCGATGCGCCGAGGATCCCCATGACCAAGAAGGGCAGCGGCAGCGACTTCAGGCCCTTGCCCCGCTCGGGCAGCAGCGAAAGCAGTGAGAAGATGCCACCTTCGCCGCGGTTGTCGGCCTGCAGCACGAGCCAGGCGTACTTGATGGCGATGACGGTCGTGAGTGACCAGAAGAAGAGGCTCAGCACGCCCAGCACGGTCGAGGGATCCCTCGGCATGCCATGGTGGGCCGACAGTGACTCCTTGATCGCGTAGAGGGGACTGGTGCCGATGTCCCCGAACACCACGCCCAGGGCGAGCATGGTCAGGGCCAGCTTCGCGGCGGTGCCGGCGGGCGAGTGGCCGTCGGTCGGGTGATGGGAGGCGGTTTCAGCCATCGGAGATGACGAAACCCTCAAATGGTACCTCGTGCCCGGCTCGATCGGCGGCGGCGCATGGCTGGCCAGTAATCCACATGCCGGTGCCTCGGGTGGTTGCATCCGTGGCCGGACGGCGCGACACTGCACCGCCCGCGCCTGCGGGACCTGCCCCTGAAGGAGCCGCCATGCGCATTGACCCGTCATCGTTCTCCACTGGCCGCCGCCAATTCATCCTCACCGCTGCTGCAGCGGGTGCCGCGACGCAGCTGCCATGGTGGGTGCGCCGTGCCGCAGCGCAGGGCGCATCGAGCAAGCTGCGCGTGGCGTGTGTCGGGTGCGGCGGCATGGGTGCAGCCGACCTCGCCCAGGTGGCGAGCCATCCGGGCGTCTCGATCGCGGCGCTGTGCGATGTCAACCGCGACACGCTCGCCAAGCAGGGCGAGACCTATGCCGTACCCAACGAAAGTCGCTTCACGGACTACCGCGAGTTTCTCGCCAAGGCTGACGGCATGATCGATGCCGTCATCGTGAGCACGCCCGACCACTCGCACGCACCCGTCGCCGTGCAGGCCATGCGCATGGGCAAGCACGCCTATGTGCAGAAACCGCTCACGCACTCGCTGCACGAGGCCCGCGTGATCGCCCAGACCGCGACCGCCAAGAAGGTCGTCACGCAGATGGGCATCCAGAACACCGCGAACCCCGGCCGTCGCAAGTCGATGGAACTGCTCAAGGCCGGCGTACTCGGTCAGGTCAAGGCGGTCCACATCTGGACCAATCGCGCTGCGGGTTGGTGGCCGCAGGGCGGCGATCGACCGGCCGGGAGCGATCCCGTGCCTGCGAACCTCGACTGGGCATCGTGGCTTAACGTTGCCCCAGAGCGCCCATTCAAGAACGATGCCTACGCGCCGTTCAAGTGGCGTGGCGTGCGCGACTTCGGCACCGGTGCCCTCGGTGACATGGCGTGCCACTTCTTCGATGTGCCGTACAAGGCGCTCGGCCTTGGCTACCCAACGCTGATCCGCGGCGAGAGCGAAGGCCTGACGGCAGAGCAGTATCCATCGAGCGAAGTCGTTGAATTGACCTTCGAGGGCGTTGCCGCCGCGGGCGGCAAGGCGCTGACCCTGACCTGGTACGACGGCGGCCGCATGCCGTCGACCTCGATTCTGCCCGGCGTGCCGGCTGACTTCAACATGGCCAAGCGCTCGCGCGACGGCGCCACGATCGTGATCGGCGAGCGCGGCACGATGATCGTCTGCCACCCCGGCGATGTGCACCTCTTCCCAGGTTCGCTGGCTGATGGCGTCAAGCTTCCTGAACTGCCTGAGTACAACCACTGGCACCAGTGGGTCGATGCCTGCATGGGCAAGGGCGCCACGAGCGCTCCGCTCGAGTTTGCCGGCCCACTCACCGAGGGCGTGCTGTGCGGCGTGATCGGCGGCGTGGTCCACGGCAAGACGCTGCGCTACGACTCGGCGAAGCAGACCTTCGATGATGCCGCAGCCACCGCGATGGTGCGCCGCACCTATCGCGATGGGTGGAAGGTCAAGGGGCTTGGATGAAGCCCGCCACCAGCGCGGTCATCGCGCTGACGGCGCTGAATCTGCTGAACTACCTCGACCGCTTCGTGGTCGCGGGCATGGTCGAGCCACTGAAGAAGGCCTTCAGCGCGGATGACGCCGACATCGGGCTGCTCACGAGCGTGTTCCTGGTGTCGTACATGTTCGCGAGCCCGCTCTTCGGGGCCATGGCGCGTTCGCTGCGCCGCACGGCGATCCTGGGTGCAGGCGTGATCGTGTGGAGCGTGGCCACCGTGGCAGCCGGATTCGCCGGTGGATTCGGGCCCCTCCTGGCCAGCCGCGCCATCATCGGCGTGGGCGAGGCTGCCTATGCCACCGTTGGCCCGTCGATCCTGGGCGACTGGTTCCCGCCCGAGCGCCGCAGCACCGTGCTGGCCATCTTCTATGCGGCCATTCCCGTCGGCAGTGCACTCGGGTACCTCCTCGGCGGCCTCGTGAGCGAGTCGCTCGGCTGGCGGGCGGCGTTCTGGATCGCGGGCGGCCCCGGCCTCGTGCTTGGACTCCTCTGCCTTCGGCTGACCGAACCGGTGCGTGGAGCGATGGACAAGCCGGCGGTGCCGAGCCGGGTGGAGTCGGATGCGGCATCCGCGTCAACGCCGGCCCCCGGACGCAGCGGTCGACGCGAGGCACTCTGGACACTCGCCACGAATGCGCAGTGGATGTGGTCGGTGGCGGGCTACACCGCGTACACATTCTCGCTCGGTGCGCTGGCAGTCTGGATGCCTGCGTTCATGCAGCGCGAACGCGGCTGGTCGGCGGAATCCGCGGTCATCACCTTCAGCGGCATCGTGGTGGTCACAGGGTTCCTCGGCACGATCGCTGGAGGGGCGGTGGACGCGCGCCTTGCCCGTGGTCGCGCGGTCCCAAGCCTCGTGCTCTGTGCCATCACGGCACTCGTGGCGGTTCCGTTGCTGATGCTGGCCATCGGTACCCCAGACCGCACGGTCTGCACTTCGGCCATGGGCGTCGGCTGCTTCCTGGTGTTCGTCTCGCAGGCTCCCATCAATGCCGCAATCCTGAACAGTGTGGCATCCGATGCGCGCGCCTTCGCGATCGGCATGAGCACACTCATGATCCACCTGCTGGGTGATGTACCGAGCCCATGGCTGGTGGGCAAGGTGAGCGATGCCACAGGCTCGCTTGCCAAGGGTCTTGACCTTGTGCCGTTGGGGTTCGCGGCCGCAGCGCTGATCTGGGGCGTGGGTGCGCTCGTGCTACGCCGGCGCGCTTAGCATCCGGATCCGTGCTGATCCATCTGGCGAATCTCCTGCTCCTGGGGTGCTACCTCGTGCGCGACATCCTGCTGCTGCGGGTGGCGGCGGTCGTGGCGAGCGGGTGCTTCATCGCCTACTTCATGATGCTCGATGCGCCCAACTGGGAAGCCGCGTCATGGAATGTGGTCTATGTCGTGGTCAATGCGGTGCAGATCGCGTTGCTCGTGCGCGAGCGCGTGCGTGGCCAGCTCACGCCGACCGAAGCCGCGCTCCGTGAGCGGATCTTCCCCTGGATGCCTGCACACAAGTTCGCGACCCTCGTCCGGCTGGCGGTGCTCGCTCGCGTGGAGCCCGGGGACCCGGCGCTCGTCGAGCGCGGTCAGGCGGTGGAAGCGTTGTGGCTGGTCCAGGATGGTGAGCTCGAGGTCGTCGTGGATGGCCGATGCGTCGCCACATGCATCCCCGGTGACTTCGTGGGCGAGATGGCATTCATCGACCGTGTCGCTGCTTCGGCCACGGTGCGCGCGCGCGTGCCAAGCACGCTCTTGGTCTGGGACGCACGGCGCCTGGACGGGATGCTCGCTGACGAACCCGAGATCCAGCGCGGCTTCCACGCGGCGCTGGGCACCAACATGTCGCAGAAGCTTCGCCGCAAGGCGATGCAGGTCGTCAGCGGCACGGTCTGAGTTCCGGGGCTGTCAGCGCTCCGGCATCTTGTCGTCATCGGGATCGTGCGGCGGGATGCTGGGTTCGCGGTTGGGCGCTGGCTCGCGGGCCGCCTTGCGCGCGGCTTCCTCGTCCTCTTCCTGGATCTTGAGGTCCTTCTCGCTCGTCACCATCAGCACGAAGCCACGGTCGATGACGAGATAGTCATTCTCGCCGATCACGGTGCGCCCACGCACGACGCCGGCGCCGAGCGCACGGTCGCCTGATTTGGCGCCGTGGTACTGGGCATCGTCGATCGCGATGAGGGCACCACTGGGCAGTTCCATCACCATGCTCGGTACGCCGAGTCCCAGATCCACCGAGGGCTTCAGGACACCGATCGCGACCAGCGGTGCGCCGGGCTGATCACCGAACCCTCCCGCAAGCCGCTGTGCCGCCTTGTCGATGGCCTCGGCGCTGCTGGTGCGGGCATAGCTCGTGATCGAGTCGAAGACCTCGGCCAGGATCTTGGTGGCAGGGGCACTCGTGGCGAGCTCATCCGGGCAGCCCGCCATCGCCAGCACCAAGGCGTCGAAGCGCTGCATGATGAGTTCGGGCTTTGCCGAACCCGTTCCCTTGCAGGTCGAGCACTCATCCTGCTCGTGATAGATCTGCCCCTTGGTGAAGAGCCTCTCAGCCTTGCGCGTTCGTTGTCGTACGACCACGCCGTCGCCGCCGCAGGCCTCACAGGCCATGCTGCGCCGCAGTGATCGAGCAGCCTGGCTGACCTGGCTTGGTGTCGAGGACTTGACCTTGGCCTGCGCTGGGAGCATGGGCGCGGCATCAGCTGCCGTCGAGGCATCCTGGGCCACGGTCGAAACCTGCACGGCTAGCGCGCAGCACGCCACCGCAAGCATCGTTCTCAGCGTCTGGTTCATGGGGTCCCTGCCTCGTTCGGCTGCGCCGAGGGGGTCTCTTCACCGGGAATCACGATTTCCTCGGAGTTCTCCTCGATCATCACGGTGTCCTCGGGTGCGGTCTCCCACTCGACCCAGGAGCCGCTCGCATCGAACTCCGGCCGCAGGATGCCCGACTCGACCATTTGGTCGGTCAGCGACTGCCAGCGGCGCGCGTTCATACGGCCCACCTGCGTCGGCGTCATGCCCTCGGGCATGATGAGCGGTCGCTGCGCCTTGGAGCAGAGCTCCATGGCCTGCCCATCCATGGCGCGATTGAGCTTCATCATGCGCGCGTGGTAGGGGACCGGATTGGACAGGTACGCGGTCCACCCTTCTCGCACGCAGTCGACGAAGGCCTTCACGCCGTTGGGGTCGGCATCCACACGCTTGGTCGTCGTGATCAGGACGGTCGAGTATGGGTCAAAGCCACAGTCGCTGATCATCAGGCACTTGGTCTGGATGCCGTTGCGCAGGAGCGTGATCGGCTCGCTGCTGCACCAGCAGACCACCCCGAGCTTCGGGTCGCGCTCGAACATGGCCACACCGGGCGATCGGCTCACGAGCGTCACGCCCTGGTCGCCAAGCATGTCGTTCATGTGCCGCACGAACGGCAGGCCAGGCTCGATCTCGATCGTCAGGCCGCCGGTCCATGCCTGCGCAAGCGTCTGCGCCGGGTTCGAGTCGTGCAGCATGATCGCCGTGGGCGCGTGCTGGAAGGTGGCGAACAGTCCCACGATGTCCTGCCCGCTCGCGCGCGCCAGCAGGATCTGGTCGGCCTGCGCGACGGAGTAGTCGCAGGTGCCCGCAGCCACGAGCGTGCAGGTCGGCGTGCCGCCGGCGCCCTGGAGCAGCGTGACCATGTACCCGGCGCGCTCGAAGATGCCGTCGTCGAGCGCGGCGAACAGCCCACCGAACTCAGGCTCGGCAACCCAGTTGAGCTGCAGCGTGATGGGGATGAGCGGCGGCGGATCGGGTGGTGCCTGAACGGCCGGTTGGTCATCAGCCTGTGCCAGGAGCGAGCACAGCAGCAGGATCGTCGAGATGCCCATGCCGTGAGCGTACAACGATCAGGGGGGGCATAGACCCCATGCGACCAGCATGATGCCCAGGTCGGCACCACCGACGAAGCCATCACCATCAAGGTCCGCCGCCGAGTTCGTGGTGCCCCACGCCGTCAGCAGGATGCCAAGATCACTGCCGCCGACCGCGCCATCGCGATCCAGGTCGGACGGGCACGCAGGAGCCGCATCACCCAGCTCGACCACACCAATCTGCTGGCCGTTGCCGTCGGCATCCTGGTCGTTCCACTTCCCATTCGACCCAAGAAGTTCCGTGAAGTCCTCGACACCGCCACTGTTGTTGGGCTCCCCCTGATTCCAATTCGTGTAACCGGTCGATGTACCGTCGGTCCAGACGAATTGGCCCTCGACCTGGACATCGTTGAAGCCGATCCAGAGGCGCCGGTCCACGCCACCGAAGTTGGCGACATTGGCGCGGACCCATTCGTTCTCCGCTGCATCGTCGATCGAGACGAGGTGCCCACCCAGTTGGACGGCCGTGGCCTCGGCCGCTGCCCATGTGGTCGCTGAGTACGCCACATAGCGCTTGCCGGTCTCGGGGCGCGTGACCTCGAAGAGTGCGCCGTTGGTGACCATCAGCGTGCCAGAACCGCTGGCCGCGCCGGCTTCGCTTGCGCCGTAGCCGCCGAGGCGGACCAGGTACTGCTGGCCTGCAGTTGCCGCGATCGTCACGCGTGACTGTGTGCCGCAGGTGTCATCGCTGCAGGCCAGGATCGAGGTCCCGGTGGCGGCGCAGTCACAGCCTGCATAGACGGCGAGCTTGGTGTCCCAGGTCGCGCCCCCGCAGGTCGCGAAGGCGACCAAGCCTGACGCGGATGGGGTCCAGCAGAACCAGACATCCTTCCAGACCTGTGCTTGGCCGAAGAAGTTGCACGGGGCATTGATCGGTCCGTCCGTCGTGGCATCGACGGTGGAGAACGCGAACGAGCCGAGGTCCGCGATCGGCTCTGCGCTTGTGCACGCGTCGTTGGCCGGCGGAAGAGCCACGGCCGAGGCTGCAAGCGCGTGGACGATGAGGGCTATGGCGTGCATGATGGCTCCTGGTTGGAGGATTGTGACCCCAGGCCGGCGTTGGTCCAAGAACAAGGGCGTCGATTTCCATCGCGCTCCGCCCGTGATAACGCGTGGCACGATCGGCCGTCGTTGGTTACGGTGCACCTATGCACTCGATCCTCCTCGCGATCCTGGTCGGTGCGGCCGCAGGCTGTCAGGCACCCGCTCCAGCGGCACGGCAGGCGGCGGTCCCGGCCACCCCGCAACCACCGGCCCGCGAAGCGGCGCCCCAGCCCGGACCTCCCACCGAAGCCACGGGGGATGCGGCGAAGGAACCCGCGAAGGAGGCACTTCGCGAACCTGCGAAGCCCAAGCAGTCAGAGTGCAAGTTCCTCTGTCCTGAATCCGTCGACCTCACTGCGCTCGTGGAGGAGCCGCCCAAGCCAGCATCGGCTGAGCACGCGAAGGATGAGGCCATCCTGCTCTGGCTTCAGGACCGCCGCACGAGCGAGGACGAATCGCGCGCATGGCGCAGCCTCAGCTTCGACCTCACCTGGTTCGACGAAGCGCTCGATGTACGGCTCGACAGCACGTGGTATCCGGCGCTCTTCAAGACCTTCAACGAGATCCGCAATGACGTGAGCCTGCTGCTCTTGGATCTGCCCGAGTCCTTCAAGCGCGATCGTCCTCACACGAACCCTGCCATCCTGCCATGCCTTCCCCGCGAGGATGCGATCACCGTCAGCGGCAAGGTCACGCTTGCCAACGGCTATCCCAGCGGGCCGGCCTTGCGTGCCACCGTCTTCGCGGTGCTCCTGGCGAATCTGGTCGAGGACCGCAAGGATGCGCTCATGGAGCGGGCCCGGGAGGTCGGCTTTGCGCGCACCCTCGGCGGCGTGAACTATCCCTCCGATGTCCGCGCCGCCGAGCAGCTTGGCACGGCACTTGCGCGGCAGATCATCGCGGGGGATGCGTGGGGGAAGCGGAGGGTCGAACTGCAGGATGAGCTCGTGACCATGGCGCAGCAGCGTGAACGGCAGCCCAAGCCCGTCGAGCCGGATCCCGCGACGGATGCGGCCAAGCCGCGTGAGCCTGCAAGCGCGAACCCCAAGTGACCCCGCTCCGCAGGTCAGTCGAGTCCGGAGAGTCGTCGATGGTGCG
>VGYB01000028.1 GCA_016873115.1 Planctomycetota bacterium
GCTCGGCGCACCGCCGGTTGTGCTCGTCGCACCGCCAGCCTGCGCACCGGGTCGATGCGCCGACTCGAACGCGGCAGCATCGCGCTGGTGACCCTTCGGCGATGCATGTGGCGTGCCATGACTGCGGGTGCTTGAACGATCACCACGAGGTTCCGGGCGACGCTCACGCGCCTGCTCGCCCTGCTTCTGCCCCCGCTGTTCGCCCCGCTTGTCGCCGCGCTTGCCGGCCTGACCCGCGCGCTCGCCACCGCGCGACGATGACTCGCCACGCGATCGACCGCGCCCACCACGCTTGCCACGTCCGCCACGGCCTTCGCTGCTGCCGGTCGCCGGCTGCTGCGCGGATTCGCCTTGGACCGCCGCGCTCGCCGGCGGTTCGGCCAGCGACAGGTCGTTCGGGAGCGGCTGCACCGGGATCTGCTGGCGCGTGAGCTTCTCGATGTCGCGCAGGAGCCCGCGCTCCTCGCCGTCGCAGAAACTGATTGCCGCGCCGCTCGCACCGGCGCGCGCCGTGCGGCCGATGCGGTGCACATACGCCTCGGCTTCCATGGGCAGGTCCACGTTCACGACATGCGTGATGCCATCGATGTCGAGCCCGCGCGCAGCGATGTCCGTCGCCACGAGCACGCGCACGCGGCCCTCGCGGAACGCCTCGAGTGCGCGGATGCGCTGGTTCTGGCCCTTGTTGCCGTGGATCGCCTCGCTCTTGATGCCGTGCGCGCGCAGGCGCTTCATGACGCGGTCGGCACCGTGCTTCATCTTCGTGAAGGCGACCACGCGCTCCATGCCCGGATCCCTGAGCAGGTGCACGAGCAGCGCCACCTTGTGCGCCTTGGGCACGTGGATGAGCGACTGGGTGATCTTCTCGACGGTGGTGGCCACCGGGGTGACGGCGACCTTGGCGGGATCGCGCAGCAACTGGTTGGCCAGGTGCTGGATCTCGCTGGGCATCGTCGCACTGAAGAGCATCGTCTGGCGATCCTTGGGCACCTTCGCGGCGATCCGCTGGATCGGCTTGATGAAGCCCATGTCGAGCATGCGGTCGGCCTCGTCGAGCACGAAGATGCTCACGCGATCCAGGTGCACGAAGCCCTGGTCCATCAGGTCGATCAGGCGGCCCGGCGTGGCGACAAGAACATCAACGCCGGCCTTGAGCGCGTTGACCTGGGGGTTCTGGCCGACGCCACCGAAGATCACGGCATGGCGCAGCGCCAGGTGCTTGCCGTAGGTGGCGAAGCTCTCGCCGATCTGGGCGGCGAGTTCGCGCGTGGGCGCAAGGATGAGCGCACGCGGGCGACGGCCCGTGCGCAGTTCGCCCTGCTCGCCCGACTTCATGCGGTGCAAGATGGGCAGCGCGAACGCGGCGGTCTTGCCAGTGCCTGTCTGCGCGATGCCGAGCAGATCGCGGCCAGTCATCCCGATGGGGATCGTCTGCGTCTGGATTGGCGTGGGAACGGAGTACCCCTCGGCCTCGACGGCCTTCAGGATCATGGGGTGGAGTCCGAGCTGGGTGAAGCCTGCAGTCGCAGGCACGGTCGAATGGGTCGATTCAGTCAAAAGAGATAACCAAGTCTGATTGCAGCCTGAGCACGGATGCTGCAACCGGGATGAGGCTTGTTCGCGATTCCGGGGGCGCTCCGGCCATGGCCGGCGGGCGCGGAAACGGGAAAGGCCAAGAGCGACGCCACCCACCGCTTCCGTTGCGATTCATGGCGTTGCCGGCGCAGTCCCAGAGGTTCGCAAGCGTGGATCGCTCGCGCTGGTTCACCGGCTGAAGGGGCGCATCATAGCGCGCACCCCGCATCAACGCAATGGCATCGCGATCGTGACCTCGAACTCGAACGGATCCACGCGTTCCTGGCCATTCACGATCGGATTCGCCACTACCGTTCCCTCGTGAGCGGCCCAACCGATTATGTCCTCGGCACACACGATCCCGAAGCCGATCGCCTGCGTGTGCAGCACGAACTCTGGCTCGACGAGGCCTCGCGCGCGTGGGACGCGATCGGCGTGACTTCCGGCGCACGCGTGATCGATCTGGGCTGCGGACCGGGACTCGTCACCGAGGCACTTGCTGCGCGCGTCGGTCCGAGTGGACGCGCCGTTGGCATCGAACTCTCGCCCGCGTTCGCTGCTCAAGCTCGAGCCCGCTGCGCGCGCTTCGGCAGTGCCGTCGCGATCGAGGAGGTCGATCTGTCCGCATCCCAACTCCCCCGCGACCTGCGCACCTGCTTCGACGCCGCGTGGATTCGCTGGCTCCTCATGTTCTTGCCGGATCCCGGGCGCGTGCTCTCACTCGCTCACCAAGCGCTCCGACCTGGCGGCATGATCGCGATCCACGAGTACATCCACTATTCCACCTACGGGCTGCTCGACGGCGGTCCCCGCATCGCCGAGTTCGTGCAGCACGCCATGGCAAGTTTCAGAAAGAGTGGCGGCGATGCCAACGTGGCTCGACGCTTGCCAGCGCTGCTCACCAAGCACGGCTTCGAGCTCGTGCAGGTTCGACCCATCGCGCGCGTCGCACGGCCGAGCGATGCACTGTGGCAGTGGCCCGCAGGATTCGTGCGGACCTACGCGCCGCGCCTGGTCGAGCTCGGCTACTCCGACCACGAATGGCTCGAGTCCACGCTTGCTGAACTCAGCGCTGCGGAGCGAGATTCATCGAGCGTGCTCATGTGCCCGACCCTGCTTGAAGTCGTTGCGCGCCGGCTCTGATCACCACACGATGCCTCACCCGTTGTGCACAAGGTCGCCGTCAGCGCAGACCCCGTTCGACCGATCGTGCTCCGAGACGGAACCTGCGGGGTTCGCGCGCGATCGATAGTCTCTTGGCATGGGAACTCGGTTGCCGCTTGCCAAGATCCTCTCCTGTTCGGTGTTCGGTCTTGCGCTCGTCACTGGCCACTCCTGGACCGAACTCGGCTGGGTGGATCAAGCGCTCGCCGCCACGGGCTTCGGCTTGCTGGTCATCGCGATGGCCGGTCGGATCTGGTGCGGCGTCCACATCGCAGGCCGCAAGACCGTCGAACTGGTGACCGACGGCCCCTACTCCATCTGCCGCAATCCGCTCTACTTCTTTTCGTTGCTGGGCTTCATTGGCGTCGGCCTGAGTTTTGAGTGCATCTCGCTCGCCGCGATCTTCGGCGCGGTCTTTTTCCTCACGCACTGGCGGACGGTCCACCTGGAAGAGCGGGTGTTGCGCGAGCGATTCGGTGCGGCGTTCGATGCGTACCAGGCTCGGGTCCCGCGACTGATCCCGCGGCCTTCGCTCTACCACTCCGAGCCGTTCCACAGCGTGGGCACTGCGGCGTTCAACAGGATCCTCCGCGAAGCGTTGCTCATCCCATTGGTCTATCTCGCGGCGCAGGGCATCGAGTTCGCGCACGATCGCGGCGCGATTCCGATCCTGCTTCACCTGTACTGAGCATCGAGGACGGCGCGCAGCGCGCACCCTTCCTCAGCATCGAGCACGCCGCCCACGCGGCAACTTGAGTGCAGATCGCTCGACACGCGCATGAATTCGCGGGCATTGCTGGAGCGAACGCCGCCCCCGGGCACGATCGTCACCGTATGCAGGCCTCGTGAGGCAGCGTATTCATTCGCGATCTGCGCATCGCGCATCAGGCGCTCGACCCGCACATCGATCGTTGCGACCGAGGCATCCCAGCCCAGCACCCCTGCCGTCACCACACGCTCCATGCCCAGATCCACGAGATCACGCATCGCCTGATCCCTGTTCCGAACCAGGTCGAGGCTACGCAGGAAGGCCACGCCCATGCCCGCCGCACGGGCTGCACCGGCAAGCCGCTGCATGGCCTCGACATCAACCGAGGCGTCCTTGCGCAACAACCCGATTGCCACATCGTGCGCGCCTGCCTTCGCCATGGACTCGATCTCCCGCATGCACGCTTCGACGACGGTCGGCGTGGCGATGAAGGCCTCGAGCACTGGCGCGACGACGGCTCCGGCGACCCGAGGCCGGATCATGGCCACGACACGCGCTCCAGTGCGGCCATCCTGGTCCCTCGCAGCCCGCACGCCGCGCACAAGCTCCGGCAGCGGTGTCCAGCCTTCGGTGGAAAGGTCATCGCAGACCTCCAGCCGGTCGGCAAACGCCAATGAACGCAGGGCGCCCTCGAGGGTCTCAATGGGAACTTCAAGGACGGGATTCAACCGATGCTCCTTTGGACTGGGCCAAGCCCCGGACCGTCCGCAGAGCCTTGCTTGAGGGACACAAGGCAAACTTGGCTCGTGCAACCACAGTTCGGGCTTGATCTAACCCATTATGGGGCTAAAGTCCGTCATGCGGCAGAGCGTCATCCCCACTTGGGCTGTTTCCTCGCCGCCAACAGACCACGCCCCGCGGAGAATCAACACCATGTCACGACTCGCCATTCCGGCTTCACTCACCCTCGTTGCCTGTGTGCTCGGTGCCCCCACCGCCCTCGCCGCCGACGATGGTGTCGATGGCCACTCGGCCATCGGAGTGCAGCAGCCTGCGCAGGAGCCGACGCCGAGCTTGAGCGAGGTCTACGGCATGGAGTTCGTGCCGATCCCCCTTCACGCGCTGCCGCCGCAGGACAACGAGTTCTTCATGACCGAGGATGTGATCCTCGGCAACGGCAACGGACCAAACCCATTGCGATTCGCGATCCCGACCCCTGCCGGCCTCGAACTCGGCAGCGGCGAGTGGATCGATGTGGAGGGCGGACGCCTGTGGCGAACCCGCATCGCGTCGGCCAACGCCACGACCGCACGCCTTCACCTCAAGGGCATCGACCTGCCAGCGGGCCAGCAACTGCGCATGTCCGCCCCGGGCTGGGCCGACTCGGTCATCGGGCCGATCGAAGGCGTTGGTGAGTTCGGCACCGGCGAGGCGTGGAGCCTTTCGCTGCCGACCGCCGAGGTTCTGCTCGAGTGGTTCGTCCCGAATGGATCGACTGCCAAGCAACTTCCGTTTGCCGATGCCGACTACTACCACGGGTACCGCCAGATCTGGAAGCTCGATGAAGAAGGCAGCGACGGCGGGCTCGCGGTCGGCTCCTGCCACCTTGACCCGATCTGCTTCCCCACCTGGTCGACCGAGTCCAACGGCACCATCCGCCTCATCTTCTCTGGCGCACTCTGCTCGGGCCAGTTGACGGCAACCACCGCCCTGGACGAGACGCCGTACGTCACGACGGCGAACCACTGCATCTCGACGCAGTCCGTCGCCAACAGCTGCCAGTTCAACTTCTTCTATCGCCGCAACACCTGCGCTGCCTCGGCGACGGCCTCGGCGGGCACGAACATCAGCGGCGGCGACCTGGTCGTCACGTACAGCGCAAGCGACTGCTCGCTGCTCATGATCCGCCCGACGCTTCCGGCCAATGTCGGTTGGGTCGGCTGGACCAACAACAATGTCTCGACCAGCACGGCTTCGACCTGCCTGCATCACCCCGACGGCAGCTACCAGCGCATCTCGTTCGGCACGAAGAACGCCACCTCGTTCCCCTGCGGCAGCCCGCAGTCGAACTGGTCGAGTCTCTCTTGGAACTCCGCGACCCAGTACGGCGTGACCTCGATTGGCGTGACCGAGGGTGGCTCGTCGGGAAGCGCGATCTACCGCAACACGGACCGACGCATGTACGGCGTGCTGACCTGCGGAAGCAGTTCGTGCACCAACACCTCCGCCGACGACGGCTACGGACGCCTCGATGTGGCGATCAGCAGCGGCGGCTTCGCAACGCCGCTCGCGGCCGGCTCCGACGATGCGCAGGAACCCAACGACTCCTGCGCGGCACCGCGCGTCTTGGCCAACGGCACCTTCACCAGCCTCGTGGTCAAGCGTCTCGATGAAGACTGGTACCAACTCACGAGTGCGCCGGAAACGGTCGTCTCGGTCAGTGCGACATACACCCACGCCAATGGCGACATCGACATGGAACTGTTCAGCGCCTGCGGTGGGACGGCCCTGGCGAGCGATCTGGGCAACGTCAACAACGGGTCGATCAACTACACGAACACGAGCGGGAGCAGCACGCTGTTCCTCCGCGTGTTCCTCGGCAGCGATACCCGCAACGATTACTCGCTCACGGTCTCGACGTCTGCTCCGCCGGCCCCGGCCAACGACGAGTGCGCGGCGGCCATCGACATCACGGGATCGGTCGCCTTCTCGACCGTGGGCGCCACCAACAGCACGACCGGCACCATCCCGACCAGTTGCGACGACGGCTCGGGCACGAGCATGCAGCGGGACATCTGGTACCGCGTCTACTCGCAGTGCACGGGCACGGCGACGGCGTCGACCTGCGGCGCATCCTTCGACACGCGCGTGGCGGTCTACCAAGGGTTCACCTGCCCGACTGCGTCGTCCGTCCCTGTCGGGTGCGATGACAACACCGTGGGTTGTGCAGGCAGCGGTTCGCAGGTGATCTGGCAGGCCAACACCGGATCGGTCTACTACATCCGCATCGGATCTCCGATTGCAGCGAGCGGCACCGGTCAGTTGGTCTACTCCTGCGTCGAGACCCCGCAGTGCCCGGCCGATCTCGATGGCGACGGCATCGTCGGCGGCGCCGACCTCGGCGTGCTGCTCGGCGCCTGGGGCACGGCCAGCGCCGACCTTGACGGCAATGGCCTCGTCGACGGCAGCGATCTCGGCATCATGCTTGGCGCGTGGGGCAACTGCCCGTAACACGCGCGAAGGCTCGCATCACTCCAAGGCCCCCGCCTCGAGCGGGGGCCTTGTTCATTCAGCCCGTACCACGCGCTACATCACGAGGCGTCATCCCACCGGCGCACCGCACGCGACCGTCCCTGCAGCGACCACGCCACCCTTCATGAGCACGCTGCCAGGCTCAAGCCGCGCATCATGCTCGATCACCGAGCCGTAGAAGGTCACGGCGTTCTCGCCGGCGCTCGCGTCGTGCTCGATCCGAACATGATCGATCTTGAGGACGCGATCCTCGAAGGTGTGTGCCTGCGGATGGCAGGCGACTGCCGAACGATCACCGTAGGAGAGCATGTCAGGATCCACGATCTGCGTCGCACCGGGGCCGAGCATCACATCACGACCGATGCGCGTACCTGCTGCGCGAAGGCACCACGCCAGGACCGGCGTGCCATCCACGCGCCCAAGCGCCACACGCGCACTGAACCACCAGAGCACGTAGAGATAGTCCCATCGACTGCACCAACAGCTCCACAACCCGTGCTGTCCTGGTTGCACGCGACCGAGCAGGATCCACTTGGCCGTGATCCCGAAGGCCACGAGCCACGCCCACGCAGCGACGGCCGCGAGCGTTCCCCACCACGCCATCGAGGCCATGGTGCCATCCCCTTGTGCGGCGAGACCCAGCCAGATGGCGACCCCAACGATCGCAGGCACCACAGCGAGGCAACGCGCGGACTCCCACGACCAGCGGTTGATGCGCTGCAGCACACCCGGCTCATGCGTCAGGCGCCGATCGACCGACACGACCTCGCGACGCGTCAAGCGCATCGGCGGGATGCCGAACCAACCGTCGCCGTCATGCGAACCCGACGGTGCCACGGTCGAGACGCCGATGAACAGTCGGTCGGGATAGGCACGACCCGCCGGCACGACGGCATGGTTGCCCACGAAGGTTTCGTCACCCAAGCCCGTGTGGGCCACCGTCACCACGCCACGCGACCACTCGGGGCTCGCGAAGTAGATCCCATCGGCGAAGAAACACCCCTTGCCGATCGAGACGGTCTCGGGCAGCACATCGATGATCGAGCTCAACTCGGTATCACGCCCGATCCTCATGCCCGCGAGACGGAGCCACATCGGCCAGAACAGCGTGCCGCTGATCCACCGCCCTGCGGATTCGACCATGCCCGTGCGCCACCAGATCCGAAGCGCCGTCACGCTGAAGATGGCGTAGGTCCCGGGCATGATGGTGCCGGTGCAGCGCAGCGCCAACGCAGCCGCGAGCAGCCAGAGTGGCACGGCCAGCACGACCGCACCGCAGGCAGCGGCCAGCAGCGACCATGAGCCGGACGGCGATCGAAGCCAAGCGGCCAGTGCACCACCGAGCGCGCGATCCACCACGATGCACGAGAGCGCCGCGATCGCGCCCATCCCAACATAGACGAGCATCCGGGCAGCGCATGAGACAGCCGCGTGGCCGACCGGCCCCAGGTCGTCACGCACCTCATGCGGGTTCGAGGACGCAGAGCCGGCCACGCCGCCCGGGACGCCGTCCCATCGCGCACCAGCCGGCACGCTGGCGCCAGCACGCACCGTCGCGAGCGGCGCAAGGTCTGCACCCGCCCCGATCGACACCCCCGGTTCGACGGTGGCTCGCACGCCGATCGTCGCACCCTCGCCGATGCAGATGCGACCATGCTCGATGCCCCCGCGATCGATCCTCGACACCAGGACCGCCGCGTCCTGGCAGAGCGTCACCCCATCGCCGAGTTCCAGGAGATCCCATCCGCTGCGCAGGACATTCACGCCACGATGCAGGTGCACGCGATTCCCCACGCGTGCGCCCAGTCGACGCAATCCCCACGAGGTCGCGGCGGTGCCATCGACGATTGACCATGGGATGGTGCTGCCGACCTGCTCGACCATCCACTCGCGAACATGGCGACTGCTCCACACGGGTACCCAACCGGGTTGGTAGCGACCGATGAGGACGCGCTTGATGATCACGGTGCACGCGATCGATGCAGGGAACCACATCAGGCGCGTCAAGCCCCAAGCGACCGGCGCCATCAGGGCCGCGCCAAGCACGCCGATCGACTCGATGGCCGAGGGCGCGCCCCGGAAGGCAAGCCATGACACCACGGTGCTTGCAAGCACCACACCAAGACCGAGCGATCCTGCCTGAACCAACCACGCCACGAGCTTGCGTCGCATCGGCGCGATCGCGGCCATCGGCGGCTCGGCCCGCCTGGCCGCCACAGCACCCTGCACCCTCCGAGCCAGGCCCGCCATGGTCGGATCGTCGTACACCATGCGCACCGTCGCCTCCAGGCCGATGGACCGACGGATGCGGAGCACCAGGTCCACCGCTCGAAGCGAGTCGCCGCCGAGATCCTCGAAGAAGTGGTGTCGACCACTGGGCAGCTCGCGCGCAGCGACCGCAGCGGCCGCGCAGGCTGCCACGCGCTCGGCGATCGACCGCGATGGATCGCGCGCGTGGTCATCCCAACGCGAGGCATCGACCGATCCCTGCGCGAGCATGTCGGCGACTGCACGACGATCGATCTTGCCGCTCACCATCCTCGGCAGCGAAGCAGCCTTGCACAGGAAAGAGGGAAGCATCGCCGGCGGGAGCTGGAGCCTCGCGTGGGCGAGCACCGCATCCATGTCGATGGCCTCCCCGACCACGACCGCGCCCAGCCGCGCACCACTGCCTTCACCCACGAGCGCACACGCAGCCTCGCGCACCCCGAGCACACGGACCAGGCACGCCTCGACGGCACCGAGTTCGACACGGTGGCCGCGCACCTTGACCTGTGCATCGATGCGACCGAGGTACTCGATCGCGCCACGCGACCGACGCACGAGGTCCCCGGTGCGGTACACGCGGCCATGGCGCGGATGGGTGACGAAACGCTGCGCGGTCAGGGCTGGCTGTCCCAGATAGCCCTCGGCAAGGCACATCCCGGACATCCAGAGTTCGCCCTCCTCGCCATCGTTCGTCTCGGTGCCGTCGTCCCGCACGATGATCGCCCGGCTCCCGGGAACTGCATCGCCAAGATGAACCGGCACACCGGGCTGCATCCGCCCTCGGGTGCAGGTGACCGTGCACTCGGTCGGGCCGTAGCCATTCTCGAGCCAGAGCGTGGCGCTCCACAGGTCACTGAGATCCTGCGGCAACGGTTCGCCTCCCACATAGACGAAACGAAGCGCCGGCAGTTCTCGCGCGGGATCCTCGACCCCCATCGCACGCAGCAAGGTCGGCGGCGGGCAAAAGACCGTGATCGCCTGCTCACGAAGCCACGCGGGAAGATCGGGCCCGGACCGTACGACCTCGTCATCGACCGGCACGAGCGTGGCGCCCACCGCGAGCGCCAGCCAGGTCTCCTCGATGGAGCTGTCGTAGGCGTTGCTTGAGCACTGTGCCACGCGATCGCCGGGGCCAAGACCGAGTCGAGCGCGATCGGCCTCGACGAGGGCGGCGATCGAGGCATGACGCACCAAGACGCCCTTCGGCGCGCCCGTCGTTCCACTCGTCGAGATCAGGTAGGCCAGGCCATCGGGTTCCGATCCGGCCACGGTGACCGCGCCATCCCGTGGTTCGATCGCCTGCGCCTCGAGTACGGGGATCGCTCCTGCCAACGCCCGCAATCTGGCACCATGTCGCTGGTCGGTGATGATCAGGACCGGCGACACATTGGCAATCGCCGAGGCCAGATGCCCATCAGGATGACTGGGGTCCAGGCAGCACCACGCACGCCCGCTGCGGACGATCCCCAACTGTGCCGCGTACACCTCGATGCCGTCGCGCGGCAGGACGCAGACCACGATCTGCTGGCCTGCACCGCTGCATCTGGGCGAGGGACCGGCCACGGCATCGATCGCCAGGCTTGCCCCCGTCGCACGAGCGTCGAGTTCCGCATAGGTCACCCGGACGGCTGGACGGCCTCGCCCCGCAGGCACCTCGATCGCCGTGCGGTCGCCATGCGCCGCGACCGATGCGGCAAAGATCGCATCAAGTGTCTTCATGGCCCAGGCGCTCGACGAGATGCCCGGCAATCCAGCTCCGCCGACGCTCGACCCACCACGCGACAGGTCGGCGCACACGAGTGGTTCAGGAAGCGCCACTGGGATCGCGTCGGCTCCGCTCCATCCGCCGCGTCGTCGTCAGGATGGATGTGCCGGTCGATGCCGACCTGCACGCTGTAGCGCGTTGGGGCGTGACGCACGACACCATCGAACCAGAGCACGACGCAGCCCGATGGGATGCCCTCATCGCACCACACGCCGCTTCCGGCCGAGGATGACTTGACCAAGATCCTTGGGCTGCGCTGCGCGGACATCGCACGGAGGATACGGGCTTGCCTGCGGTCCTCCGCCCGCACTCCCGACCGGCGTCGCGCTCAGGCCACGCCGTCCTTCTTGGCCATCATCGCCAGCATGTCCACGCAGCGGCTGGCGTAGCCGAACTCGTTGTCGTACCAGGCGACGACCTTGAAGAAGCGGTCGTTGAGCTGGATGCCGGCCTTGGCGTCGAAGATCGAGCTGTGCGGATCGCTCACGAAGTCACTGCTCACGACCTCCTCGTCGGTGAAGCCGAGCACACCCTTCATCGGGCCGGCGGACGCTGCCTTCATGGCGGCATTGATCGCCTCCAGCGAGGTCGGCTTCACGCTGCGGAAGGTCAGGTCCACGCAGCTCACATCGGCCGTGGGTACACGGAAGCTCATGCCGGTCAGCTTGCCCTTGACCTCGGGGAGCACGAGGGCCGCAGCCTTCGCGGCGCCGGTCGAGGCGGGGATGATGTTCATGTACGCGTTGCGCCCACCGCGCCAGTCCTTCTTGCTCGGCCCATCCTGCGTCGGCTGTGTCGCGGTGGCGGCGTGCACGGTGGTCATCAGGCCCTCCTCGAGGCCACAGGTGTCCAGAAGCACCTTCACCAACGGCACGAGGCAGTTGGTGGTGCAGCTCGCATTGCTCAGGACCGTGTGCTTCTGCGGGTCGTACGCGCTGCAGTTGACGCCGTACACGAAGGTCGGAACCTCCTTCTCGCTCTTGGTCGGCGCACTGATCAAGACGCGGCGCGCACCGGCGGCCAGATGCTTGCCGGCATCCTCGAGCGTCGTGAACAGCCCGGTCGACTCAAGCACATAGTCGCAGCCAAGCTGCTTCCACGGCAGCGCCGCGGGATCCTTCAGGGCACTGCAGGCCGTGCGCTTGCCGTTGATCGTGATCGAGGTCTCGTCAGCCTCGACCTTGGCATCGAAGCGGCCGTGCATGGTGTCGTAGCGCAGCAGGTACGCCAGGTTGTCCGCAGGAACAAGATCGTTGATCCCGGTGACCTCCATGCCGCGCGAGGTGGCGATGCGGCACACGAGGCGACCGATCCGACCGAAACCGTTGATGCCGAGGCGAATGGCCATGGGTGCTCCTTGGATCCCCACAGGGCGTGCCAAAAGCGGCCGCCGACGGGCGGGAAGGATAGCACCCTCGGCGAGCGCGCCGCGCCGCGGCGGTACGCTTGGGGGAATGACCGCGTTCAAGCATCCCCGGGCCCTGGTGGGCATGGTCCATGCGCGCGCCCTGCCCGGTTCGCCGCGCGCTGCGCTCCCCGTCGCGCGCATCGCCGAGATCGCCGTCAGCGAGGCCCGCACCCTTGAGTCCGCGGGCTTCGATGCCTTGATCGTCGAGAACATGCACGACGCCCCCTACCTGCGGGATGCCTCGGTGCCCGAAGTCGTGGCGGCCATGACCTTCGTCACCGCCGAGGTCGTGCGGGCCGTGCGCATCCCGGTGGGCGTGCAAATCCTCTCGCACGCAGCCACGGCCACGCTGGCCGTGGCGCATGCCGCGGGAGCCGGCTTCATCCGCGTCGAAGGCTTCGTCTTCGCCAGCGTCAGCGACGAGGGACTCCTGAAGGATGCCTGTGCCGGGCAACTGCTGCGGGACCGTGTGCGCCTGGGGGCGACCGGCGTCCGCATCTACGCCGATCTGCGCAAGAAGCACTCGAGCCATGCGATCACCGCCGACCTGTCGATGGCCGACTGGGTCGAGGCCGCGCACTTCTTCGGCGCCGACGGCGTGATCGTGACCGGGACCGCCACCGGCAAGCCCGTGGACGGGGCGGAGCTCGCAGCCGCCCGCGCGGCATCCCCGTTGCCGGTGTTCGTGGGCAGTGGCGCCACGCCCCATTCGCTGCCGGCTCTCTTCGCCCACGCCCATGCGGTCATCGTGGGCAGTTCGATCAAGCAGGATGGGCTCTGGTCGAACGAACTCTGCCCCGAGCGCGTGCGCGCCATGGTTGCCGCGCGCAACGCAATCCGCTGAGGAAGGCCTACGATCAGGCACCCATGCAGGTCTGGCTGAACGGACGCATCCTTCCTGCCCACGAGGCCACGCTGAGCCCCTTCGACCGGGGTTTCCTCTTCGGCGACGGCATCTACGAACTCGTGCGGTTCTTCAACGGGGTCGGTGTCGGGATCGATGCGCATGTCGCCCGGCTCGAGCGCAGCCTGGCCCTCACGCGCATCGGCGGCTTCGATGCGCGGACCTTCCCCACGCTCTGCGGCGACCTGCTCGCCGCGAATGGTCTGCGGGACGCTGCGGTCTACCTGCAAGTCACGCGTGGCGTGCAGCAGCCGCGAGCGCACATGCCCACGCACGGCCTCGCTCCCACGGTCTTCGCGTGTGCGAGCGCGTGCGGATCGATCGACGAACTCGCCACGCTGCACGCCGGCACGGCGATCGCCTGCGCCGATCCGCGCTGGTCGCGCTGCGAGATCAAGACGACGAGCCTCCTCGGCAACATCCTCGTCCTCCTCGATGCGCAGGATGCACGCGCCGACGAAGTGCTGCTCACGCGCCACGGCCTCGTTGGCGAAGGTGCCTACAGCAACATCTTCGCCAACCTCGGCGGCACGCTCGTGACCCCGCCGGTGGACGACGACCCACCGATCCTGCACGGCATCACGCGATGGCAGCTCCTCGAGGAAGCGTCGCGTGCGGGGATTCCCACTGCGGTCAGGCCGATGGGCCTCGATGAACTCGCCGCCGCGAGCGAGGTCTTCATCGCTGCCAGCCGTCGGCTCGTCACGCCCATCCTTGCGATCGACGGACGCCAGGTCGGCAACGGCGCGATCGGGCCGGTCACGAAGCGTGCCTTCGCGCTCCTGGCCGCACGCATCCGACGCGAGTGCGGGCTCCCGCCCGGCTAGACTCGTCCCGTGCCCACCCTCCTTGCCCTCAGCGTCGGCAACACCCGCACCGCCATCGGCTCGTTCACCGCGAGCGAGCTGACCGCGGTCACCCGCCTCGACAACACCGACCCCATGGCGGTCGCCGCCGCCGCAGTGAGCGCCTGGAAGATGCTCGACGGCGCCGGGGCTCCCATCGTGATCGCCTCGACGAACGACCCGGTCGCGAGCCGGATCGCCGACGAGATCGAGGCCCGTACCGGCGCCGAGGTCCTGCGCATCGGTACCGATGTCGCACCGGCCATCGGCACACACCTCGATGCGCGTGCCAAGACCGGCGAGGACCGGCTGCTCAACGCCGCCGCCGCGTGGTCGTGCGTGAAGCAGGCCTGCGTCGTCGTGGATGCCGGCACCGCTGTCACCGTGGACTTCGTCGATGGCGTGGGCACCTTCCAGGGTGGCGCGATCGCACCAGGCGCGCAGATGGCCCTGCGCGCCATGCACGAGCACACCGCAGCACTTCCCTCGATCGACTACCGAGCGCCTGAAGCGGGCAGCTTCGGCAAGAACACCGAGCAGGCCATGCTCCAGGGCGTGCATGTGGGACTGCAGGCTCTCGTCTGGAAGCTCGTCGAGCAGTATGCGATGCAGTACGGCGCGTTCCCGGTCGTGCTGGCCACCGGCGGGGATGCAGCCACGCTCTTCGCCAACGACGAACTGGTCAACGCGATCGTGCCCGACCTCACGCTGCATGGCATCCACGAGTCATGGCGCGCCGCGCACGAAGCAGAGTCGGAGCCGAGCCGCCCTGCGGTGCAACGCGCCACGGCCGATGTCCGCCCCGGTGGCTGCGGTGACGGCTGCGGCTGCCACGCCAAGCACGACGACGCATGAGCCGGCTGCGATGGGCCTGGTCCACGCCGATGCAGCCGGGCGCCATCGCGCTCGTCACGATCCATGGCGAGCCTGCTGCGCTCGATGCCCTGCTCGCCAACTGCTGCCGCCGCGTTCCCGCGGATGGTGCCACGGCACGATGTCACTTCGCTGACCCGCTCGGCACGATCGACGACGGGGTCGCCGTCCGTGCCTCGTCCACGACGGCCATGCTCATGCCCCACGGCGGGGTCCGCATCGCCCAGCGCCTCCAAGCGTGGCTGCGCTCCCATGGCGCCATCGAGGACCCGCTCCCCGATCACGCGCTCTTTCCGGAGTCTGGCGATCGGCATGCCGCCGCCGCCGCGCGCATGGCCGGTCGCTGTGCCAGCCGGCGCGCCCTCGGACTCCTGCGCGATCACGCCGCGCGAGTCGAACGATCAGGTCCGATGACCGCTCGCGACCGGGCGCGAGCAGAACGACTGCGGGTCCTGGTCGATCCACCCACCGTCGTCATCGCCGGTCCCTCCAATGTGGGCAAGAGCACGCTCACCAATGCGCTGGCCCGCCGCACGGTCTCGGTCACCGACGGCTCGGCCGGCACCACGCGCGATCCGGTACCGGTGCGCCTGGACCTGGACGGCGTGACCGTCGACTGGATCGACCTCCCGGGTTCGCTCGATCGACCGAGCGCCATCGATGCCTCGGCTGCCGCCATCGCCTCACGCATCGCGGCCACCGCGCGTGTGATCGTGCTCGCCACCGCGCCCGGGCGTGGCTGGCCCGTGCTGGCATCCCCCACCCACTCCACCGTCGTGCGCATTCTGCTGCAGGACGATCGCCCTGAGGCCGCAACATGCATCGAGCGCGGACAGGCGCTGATCACCTGCAGCGCGCAGCAGTCCATCGGCCTCGGCGAACTCGCGCTCGCGATCCGCAGGGCGCTCGTCAGTGACGATGACCTCGATGACCCCCGCGCGTGGGCATTCGACGGCGATCAGAGTCCGATCGTCGAGTAGCCAGCATCGACATACACGACCTGGCCGGTCATGCCCGCGCCGAGCTCGCTCAGGAGGAACGCAGCGCAGTCGCCGACCTGACCGCCGGTGATGTTGCGGCGCAGCGGGGCCTTTCGCTCCATGTGGTCGAGGATGTCGGTGAACCCACCGACCGCCATCGCGCTCAGCGTGCGCAGTGGACCGCCGCTGATGCAGTTCACGCGCACGTTGCGGGGGCCAAGATCCATCGCGAGATACCGCGTGGTCGCTTCGAGCGCGGCCTTCGCCACGCCCATGACGTTGTAGCCGGGCACGGCCTTCTCGGCGCCGTAGTAGGAGAGCGCGATCATGCTGCCGCCATTGGGCATCAGATCGACGCATCGATTGGCCATGGCCATGTAGGTGAATGCGCTGATGTCCATGGCTTGCGTGAAGACCTGCCGAGGCGTACCCGTGAAGACCCCCTGGTCCATGCGCAGCCAGCTCTTGTCGGCGTAGGCGATCGAGTGCACCAGGAAGTCGATCGTGCCGAACTCGGCCTTGATGCGATTGAAGACCGCGTCGAGGTCGGCATCGCTTGCTGCGTCCATCGGGGCGAGCCAGGGATCCTTCACGCCCAGCTCATCGACGGCCATGCGGCAGCGCCGCTCCATCTTCTCGCCCGGAAGGTGGGTGAACAGGCACTGCGCACCCTCGCGCACCAGGCTCTGCGAGATGTACCAGGCGTACGAGTGGTCGTTGGCGATGCCGGTAACGAGGCCGCGCTTGCCCTGCATGAAACCCATCGGGATGGCTCCTTGGCTTGGGGTGAAGCGCACGCGGAGGGATTCGAACCCCCAACCCTCGGTTCCGAAGACCGATGCTCTATCCGTTGAGCTACGCGTGCGGGTGAGCAGGGATGGTAGCGCAACCTCCTGCCGTACACTCTGTTGGTGTCCACACCACTGGGCGATCAAATCCTCGACCGGCCGCGCTCGATCCTGCTCGTGGACGACGAGCCGCTGAACCGCGACATGCTGAGCCGCCGGCTTGGCAAGGCCGGCTACGAGGTCGCCACCGCCAGTGACGGAACCGATGCGCTGACCCAGATCCAGACGAAGCGGCCTGATTTGGTGCTTCTGGACCTCCTCATGCCCGGCATGTCGGGGCTCGATGTGCTGCGCGAGGTCCGCCGCACCGTCGATCCCACGGAACTCCCCATCGTGGTCGCCACGGCACTGCACGAGACGAGCTTTCTCGTCGAGGCGATGGAAGCCGGCGCCAATGACTTCGTCGCCAAGCCGCTGGATTTCCCAGTGGTGCTGGCGCGCGTGGAATCGCAGCTTCGTGCCAAGCGGATCGCCGATCGCAACCGCACGCTTGCCTCGCGGCTCGAAGTGGCGCGCACCCGGCTCGAAGTCGCCAATCGCGAACTCGCCCAGATGTTCGGGGACCTCGAGCGCGAAGCCGACATGGATCGTCGGTCGCGCGACACCGCACGGCAGCGGCTCCACAGCATGGCGGTGCTCGGTGACCGCGCTTCCAAGGGCATCGACCAGGACATCGTGATGCAGGATCTCCTCCTCGGGGGCATGGTCGCCATGCAGGCCACGAGCATCGTGCTCTACCGCGTCGATGGCGATGTGCTCCGCCGGCAGTACGCGGTGCCCAGTGCTGCAGAGATGCCCGAGGAACTGCCGATCGACGGCCAGACCATCCTCGCACGAATCGCGCACGGCCACTCCGTGCTCACGGAAACCTGCAAGCCGTTCGGCACGGGCACGGGGGTCCCCGCGCTCGGCGCTCCGATGGTCGATCCCGACGGCGAGGTGCAGGCCGTCGTCCTGCTCATGCGTGGCCGTTCGAGCCCGTTCGCCCGCGAGGATGAGAACGCCGTGGCGAGCCTTGCCGCCATCCTGGAAGGTGCCCTGCAGCGCACTGCACTGACGCGAACGAACATCGAGCGCATGATCCGCATGGCCAGCATGCGCGATCCGAGCGAGACCTTCTCACACACCAATCGCGTTGCCGGCATGTCGCTGGTCCTCTTCAACGCCTGGTGCGACCGGCACGCGATCCCGGTGGAGCGCCGCCAGCGGGAGGGCGACCTCCTGCGCACCGGGGCCATGCTCCACGATGTCGGCAAGGTCGCCATCCCTGACGGTATCCTCAAGAAGCCAGTGTCGCTCACCCCCGACGAGCACGAGACCATGAGGGGGCACACGATCGAGGGTGCCGCGCTGTTCAGCGGACACCGCACGCCGTTCGACCGCATCGCGCACGACATCGTGCTGCACCATCACCAGCGTTGGAACGGACGCGGCTATCCGCAGGTCGCCCAGCCGGATGGCTCGGTCGCTCCGCTGTGCGGCGAGCAGATCCCGCTTTCGGCCCGCATCGTGGCCATCGCCGATGTGTACGACGCCCTGCTGAGCTCACGCCGCTACAAGCGCGCGTGGAGTCGCAGCGAGACGGTGGACTACCTTCGTCAGCAGGCGGGCGAGCACTTCGACCCAGAACTGGTCGAGCTCGCCATCGGCCTGCTCGATGAACTCGACGCGGCGCGCGCGGAGTTCCCCGAAACCAACGCCGCGGATGCGCACGCATGATCCGCCGCGCAGCCATCGCAGCACTTCTGGCCATCCTGGGTGCCGCGGGCTGCGGTCCACCAACACATGTGCTCGATCGCGTCCCGGCGCCTGTCCGTCCAGCATGGGTCGCCGCACAGCCTGAATCCGCAGGGCTCACGCCCAAGGCACTCACCATCCTCGATCACGACCATGACCGCTACGGAGCTGCGATCCTCGCGGTACGCATGAAGCGACTGGCTGAGCTTGCGAATGCCGTCCGGGACATCGACGCCCGCTCGGTCGATCCCGAGGCCTTGCGCCGCTGGATCGCCGATGCCCGCGCCACCCGAGCCGATCTCGATGCCGCCGACGCCTCCCTCTGGGCAGACCTGGCCGCGACAGGTGTGATCGACGCCGAAGTCGCAGAGCGTTGGAGCCTGCGACGCCGCGTCGAACGCGAGCTCGATCTGCTCGACCAGGCCGGCTTCGGTTCGCCACCCAATGCCATCGAGGCCATGACCGCGCTGCCACCGCCAGGGTGGGATGCAGCCCGCATCAGTGCTTGGGCCGATGATGAACGCGCATGGCTCGCTCCGCGACTCGCCTCGCTGAACGATGCCCTGCTCGTGCGACCGCTCGATCGCCGGCTCGCGCCTGCACCTGCACCGAATCCCGATGGTTCACCGGGCAAGGACCCGATCGACCAATCCTTCAGCGAACGCATGCGTGCACTGGGGGCCGAGTGCACTGCGCGCGCGCTCCGGGCTTCGGATGACCCTGCCTGGCGCACAGCGATGGAGGAGCGCCTCAAGGGCATCGTGTCCTCCCCGCCTGCACCGAAGGGTCCCAATGGTGCCCGCTATCCCGACGATGCCGGCATCGTGACCCTCTTCCTGCCGCCTCCGCCGACCGATGCGGAGTGGACCGCGCTCGCCAACGCCGCGTCGATCGAGCAGGGTGCGATCTCGCCGCTGCGCACGGCATGGGAATCAACATGGACCGCGGCGGCCCAACCCATCGCCGAGTTCGCCAAGTTCGAGATTGACCGTGCCCAGGCTTCCGCAGAGGATCCATCGAGCGGCTCCCCGCGCCAACTCGCGCAGCGCGTCCACGGTGCACTCGAGTCCGCGATCCGCGATGTGCAGCAGGCCGAGTCCTATGCCGATGACCAGTTGTTCGCAGCGCTCGGTGACGGCGGCTCACCCGAGGTCATCGCGTGGTGGCGCACCATGCGTGCCGCACCGCCCCGCCCGAGCGATGCGCCGGGCACTGGCCTGGCCCGCGCCTTCGGCATGGGCGCCTGCAGGCGCGACCGCGCGCTCGTCGAGCTCGCGGCACTCACCGTGGCCACGGCGCACCAACGCCATGCCGTGCTGCGCACGATGGCCGAGTCGGCTGCCGACCGGATCGCGCTCACCCGTGAACTGGACCGGGCGCGGCTCGCCGCGTGGAAGTCCGTCTTCGAAGCCCTCGTCGTGGTGCAGCGCGATCCGCTTGCGCTCAATCCCACGCAGCCGCGCGCAGCACTCGCTTCGAGCGCCGACATGTCCAACCGCTTCGTGGCATCGCAGATCGAGCTTGCGCGAGCGTGCGCGAACGCGGTGCCTGAGCTGGCGCGACCGATGCGCGACGAACTTCGCGCGCTGGCCTGGCCCGAGTTCTTCGCGCCCCGCGGCGCCGATCCCATCGATCAGCAGCGACTCATCAGCGCGCGCACCATGCTGCCCGCGACGTTCCAAGCAGAACCGCTCGATGCGGCAATCGAGCGTGAGCTCGAGCGCATCGATGCCCAGTCGGGTCGCACACCGTGGCACCCAGGCATGCCATTCTTCGATCCGGAGGGGGATTGGGCGGCGATTCTTCGGCGCGATCCACCGCTCTTCGGTGCCGTGTGGGCGCGCACGGTCACGACCGACCGCGCGGTGCGCGACGCGGCGCTCGATCCATCCCACCCCGACCGCGCGGCGCTTCGGGAGTGGCTTGAGCGCGCGGCGCACCCGGGCGGTCGATGACCTTCTTCATGATGAAGAGGTAGTTGAAGCCCCGGAGGAAGAAGTTCTCCTCCTGGGCGACCTTGTGCCAGTTGCCCTTGCCGAGCTTGGCGTTCTGGCGGACCACGGTCACGATGTCGACTGCCTCGAAGGTGCGTCGCATGATGGAGAAGAGCTCGAACCCGATGGGCATGAAGGTCCCCGCCCCGCTGCCCTTGGGTCCGCCCTTGCGCTTCTTCCAGGAGTCGCTGACATACAGCGCCAGGTAGCGACGGTTGCGCAGGACCCTGAAGCACTCGCCGAGCACTCGCTCCATCGCGCCGTAGTACGCCCGCCCGCCGTCATCGCCCGCAGCGCCGAGCTTGCCGATGCAGCGCGGGTCGTCGCTGTAGTCCACATGCGTGGAGTACGGCGGATCGATGAAGATGAAGTCGACGCTTGCATCGGGAAGTCCAATCGCGCGAGCATCGCCCTGCCGAATGTCAGGGCGCGACGGCGCCAGGTCGAACCCGATCCCCTGCCGGCCAAGGTCGCGGCAGACATCGAGCGTGGTCCCCGAACCGCACATGGGATCAAGCACCGAGTCGCCCTCGCGTGTGTAGCGCGTCAGGACCTGCCAGATCACCCACGAGGGCGTTGCACCCAGATAATCCTTATCGCCCTGCATCCGCGAGCCGTCGCGGGCGTCGTAGTGCTGGCTCGGATACTCCCAGAGCGTGGTCGTCATGACCCGAAGCGGAGGGCGTCGCATGGCATCAGGCTAGCCGCTCGGCCAGTCCTGTCCTTTGACTTGGGCCGATTCCGGCCTAGACTCCCCGAGCCGTGACGCGCGTGCGATCCATCCTTGCCCTCTGCACCGTGCTTGCGTTGGCCACCCTCCAGCCCACGCACTGGGCGGCACACGCGCTTGGCGCTCACCGGGGGTGCGCTGACGCACAGGTCGTCCACGCGTGCTGCGAGCATGACCATGGCGACGAGCCGGTCACGCCGTCGGAACGGACCCCCGATCGCCACGGCGGCGATTCCGAGTGCGAACTCTGCGCTGCCATGGCAGTGCTCCACGCCGATCTGCCCAACCTCTCGATCATCGCGGTGATCGATCTGACCCCTGACCAGGATGCACCGTCGCTCGCGCAAGAGCCGACGCTCGCCCCGGCCCACGCCGCACTCGGGGCCCGCCCGCCCCCGCACCACGCCGCCTGACCCCGCGTGGTGTCCGGTCCGTGCAGGACCCCGGCACCGTCCTTCCCCAGTCAGCACGGTTCATTCCATGCAACGACCCCGTGTCGGCCCCCGAGCCTTCACGCTGGTCGAGGTGCTCGTCGTCATCGGCGTCATCGTGATCCTGCTCGGCATCCTCCTGCCGGGACTCGCCTCGGTCCGCCGTGAGTCGCTCGCCTCGTCCTGCCTGTCCAACCTCCGCCAGATCTCCATCGCGCACCTGTCCTACATGACGGTGCACAAGGAGCGCTTTGCGGATGTCGGGCTGCCGCATGGCTCGCTCGGTACGCCTGAGCGTTCATTCGTGAACACGCTCAAGCCCTACAGCGACGAGCCGCTCATGTTCAGAAGCCCACTCGACACGAGCCCGCACTGGCCGGCCGATCTCGGGGGCGAGGGCGAGCCCATCAACACCGGCCCGACGCCGCTGTACCGGCTGACGAGCTACGGCATGAACAACTATCTCTCGCGCACCTTCTCGCCGTTGGCCGCGCTCGAGGGAGCCGGTGCCGGAGCCGACGCGCTCAGCCGCGTGCGCAGCCCGGAGTCGACCATCTGCTTCCTCCGCATGGTCGATCGGGGACTCTACGCCAGCAGTGACCACCCCCATGTCGAGGAGTGGGATCCTGATCCATCTTCAAGTGCTGACAGCCCATCGGTCGCCGCATCCCAGGTGCAGGTGAACTCGATCGACCAAGGCAAGCCGAGCGAGTCAAGCCGCAGCACCTGGTCGTTCGTCGACGGCCGCGTCCAAGCCATCGAGTTCGGACGCCTCTTCGAGACATCCACCTCCAACAGGTTCGATCCCGCGATCTCGACTTCGATGCAGTCGGGCCTTCAGTGACCACCACCATGACCACCCAACTCCGATCCTCACCTCAATCCCCGAGCGTGACTCCGCGACTGCTGCTCCTCGCGACCCTGCTCTCCAGCATGATCGTTGGATCGGCTGCGGCACAGCACGCCGGCGACATCGGTCTCACCCTCGATGCCGGCGAGATCACGACCCGCGCCATCACGGCCTCGGGGCTTGCGGAACCGCTGCGAGTCTTCCCGGGTGCCTTCGCGGACACCGGCGTGCCATGGTTCACCGCCAATCCGGGCTACGACGCACCTTCGGGTGAGTTCCCCGTCGGCACTCGCCTGGGCGTCCGCTTCATGGGGCCGATCCGGGTCTGGGACGGCGACTCCTTCGAACTCACCTCGCCCTCGGGCGCGTTGGCGGGCGAGCGACTTCGGCTCTCGTTCCTCACGGCGAACGCCACCAGCGGCGATGGTCCCGCTCCCGGCTTCGACCTGGCTGTGCAGTCCGATGGGGGCTGGCACCGTCACCTCAACATGACGCTGCTCGCCGCGCCGGGTGCGTCTGCGCCTGAGGCCGGCACCTACCTCGTCCCGCTGCAGCTCTATTCAACCGCAGAGGGAATCACGGCCTCCAAGGAATTCTGGCTCGTCCTGAACGGCGGCAGCGATGCGGCCTCGTTCGCTGCAGCGCTCAGCGCGGCCATGGATGCCATGGATCCGCCGTGCATCGGCGACATCGATGCGAGTGGCACCGTCGATGGCGCCGATCTCGGAGCTCTTCTCAGCAGTTGGGGTTCGAGCGGGCCCGCCGATCTCGACCTCAGTGGCATCGTCGACGGCGCTGACCTCGGCACGCTGCTCAGCGCGTGGGGGGTCTGTCCGTGAGCCGCTCACCCTGCACCAACGATCATTGGCATCTCCAGTGCCATCCCGTCCCCTCTAGGGGTCTTCCCTTTCTCCCCAATTCTTTTCAAGGAGTCATCATGTTTCGTTCACTGTTGATCACCACCGTCGCTTCGGCGACATTTGCCATGCCCGTGCTGGCCGAAGAAGAGCACGAGGACATCTGGGTCAGTTCATCAAACGGCATGCTCTACACCGGCGGATGGGACCATGACACTGGCGAGATCACCTCGCCGTTCCTGCGCGTCTTCAAGGCAGATATGGGCGAAGACCCCGACTTCCCCTTCAGCATCGACGAGCCGGGCATCGGGTCAGATCTCATCGGGTCCACCATCAGCTTCCGCATGCTCTCGGGACTTGGCGCATGGAATGGAAACGGCTTCAGCACCTCAAGCCAGGGCTTGACCGTCGAGTACGGCGGCACCAGCTTTAACTCGCTCCTCGGTGGGGCCTTCGACTTCTCGGTGACGCAGGGACTCGACCTGCATGCCGGCTTCACGCTCTTTGGCTCAGGTGGCGCCGATCCGGCCAACGGCATCTACCTCTCGTCGTTCGTCTTCGATTCTGCCGGGCTGCAGTCGAGCGAGGTCTTCTACATCGTCTGGAACCTCGGCATGTCCGAGGAGGATCACGACGCCGCAATCGAGTGGGTCAGCAATTCCATCCCTGCACCCGGTGCGGTGGCGCTGACTGGGCTGCTCGGCCTGGGCGGCCGGCGCTCGCGCCGGCGAGACGCCTGAGGCCCACGCTCGGGCCCAGAACTGCGGGGGGCTGACCATGAACCAGGGCGCTCGGCACAGGCCGGGCGCCCTTTTTCATGTCAGGCTCCTGCTTCCGTCCCCAGATCGCTGCAAACAGATCGACGAATCCCAAGGCATGCGGTCGACGAAACTGCCGCGAGAGTACCGTGCCACCATGATGCCCCGTTTGCTCGCCGTCGTCGCCCTCCTGCTGTGCACCGCATGCGGCGATGCTCCCTCAAGGACGCCGGGATCCAAGCTGCTGCGCGTCCAACTCGACTGGGTTCCTGAACCCGAGTTCGGTGGCCTCTATGCCGCGCAGCAGGATGGCCTGTTCGCCGCCGCAGGGCTCACCGTGGAGATCATCAAGGGCGGCGCCGGTACGCCCACGCCCCAGCTCACCGCCGACGGCGTCTGCGACATCGGCCTGATGAGTGCCGACCAACTGCTGCTGTTGCGCGCGCGCGACGGCGCGCTCGTGGGCTTCTACGCCACCTTCATCGACACGCCCTATGCACTGATGGCGCATGAGGCGAATCCCGCCCAGAGCCTCGAGCAGCTCTGGACCGGCGGTGGCACGATCGCCGTCGAGCCGGGGCTTCCCTACGTGCGGCTCCTGCAGGCGAAGTACGGGCAGGACAAGGCGAAGTTCGTCACCTACAACGGATCGCTCTCGCTCTTCGAGTCTGATCCGACGGCCGCCACGCAGTGCTTCGCCACGGCCGAGCCGGTGACCATGAAGCTCAAGGGTGTTCCGTGCAAGAGTTTCAGCCTGCGCGAGATCTACAACCCCTATGTCGCGGTCTACGCCACCACCGAGTCGACCCTTGCCTCGCGTGAAGCCGACCTGCGCGCCTTCGTCGGCGCACTCCGTGAAGGCTGGGCACGCTACCTCGCCGAGCCGGCCAAGTACAACCCCGCGATCGCCGCCCTCAATCCGAGCATGACCGTCGAAGCGATGAATGTGGCAGCGGAACTCGAGCGTCCGCTCATCGCGCCCGGTGGCAGCGAGTCGCTCGGACGCATGGATGCCGTCCGCTGGCAAGCCGTGCTCGATGCCCTCATCGAGACGAAGCAGCTGTCGGAGCCGCAGGACATCCATGCCGCATTCCGCAACCTCGAGCCAGCGGCACCTGCCGCGTCGATGCCAGCGCCATGATCGCGCGGCAGCACTGACCGCCCCAATCTCGACCCAGTGATCGCTCCGCAGCGCCAGCCCCCGCCCAAGCGCAGTTCAGCGTGCACTCACTGACGGACTCTCGGCATCCGCGGTGGTGACCGGCCCACGATCCAGCAGCGGTGGCTCCACTTGTCCTTGAAGTCCTCGCTCGTCGTCCGGGCGGTGACCTCAAGCGCGTGCAGTCCTGCGGGAATCTGCGCCGCATCGAGTTCGAAGCGCTTGGAGTTCGTGCTGAACCAGAGTTCGCCCTCGGGTGCGAGCCAGGGCTCGATCAGCCGGAAGAGTTCCGGCCAGTCCCGGTCCACGCTGAAGGAGTCAACCTGCATGCGCTTGCTGTTGCTGAAGGTCGGCGGGTCGCACACCACCAGATCGAACCGCTCCCCAGTGGGCCGCGCCAGGAACTGCAGGCAGTCCTCGTGGATCAGCCCATGCGCAGCCCCGACCTGGAACCCGTTCAGCCGCAGGTTGCGCGCGGTCCACTCTTGGTAGGTGCGGCTCATGTCGACCGTGAGTGTGCGCCGCGCACCACCCGCGGCCGCGTAGCAACTGAACGACCCCGTGTAGGCGAACAGGTTCAAGAGCGACTTCCCCTGCGCTCGCTCGCGGATGGAGTGGCGCGTCTGCCGGTGGTCCAGGAACAGGCCGACATCCAGATAGTCGCTCAGGTTCACCTCGAAGAGCAAGCCCTGCTCGCGCACCGTGCGCACCGATGCTGCCTCGTCGAAGCGCTCGTACTGATCGAGCCCCTTCTGCCTCCGCCGGAACTTGCTGTGCAATCGATCGGGTGGGATCGCCAGGCCCTCGAGGATCTCCTGCGTGGCGAGCGCCTCGAATGCACCGCGCTTCTCGTGCGTGTCATCCTTGGTGCGGTCGTAGAACCACGCGACCACATCGCCGTCGTACCAGTCAACGATCAGCGGGAACTCTGGGATATCGCGCTCATAGACACGGAAGCACTCCACATCGAATCGCCGCGCCCATTTGCGCAGGTGACGGAAGCGCTTCTCGAGCCGGTTGGCGAGCATGGCGGTCAAGCAACGGTATAGCATCCCAAGCATGGCCAACATCGGGTGCCCTCCTGCCGCAGGCATCTCCTTCAAGGGAGCGAGCATGACCTTCGCGGGACTGCGGGCCTTCGAGCCGGTCTCGATCGACATCAAGGCTGGTTCCTTCGTGAGCATCGTCGGCACCTCGGGTTGCGGCAAGACCACGCTGCTGCGCATCGCTGCAGGGCTGCTCACACCAAGCGAGGGCTCCGTTGACCTTGGCGGGGCACGACCCGGCATGTGCTTCCAGGATCCTCGGCTCCTGCCCTGGCGCAATGCGATGGACAATGTCACGCTTCCGCTCGAGCTGGCCGGGGCCAGCCCCGACGAGTGCCAGGACCGCGGCATCGAGATGCTCCGCATGGTCGGCATGGGCGATGCCTGGAACCGCATGCCAAGCCAGCTCTCCGGCGGGATGCGCATGCGGGTGGGACTGGCGCGCGCCCTGATCGAACGCCCACCGGCGCTGCTCCTCGATGAACCCTGCAGCGCGCTCGATGAGATCACCCGAGAGACGATCAACGAACTTCTGGCCGACCTCTGGAAGGAACTCGGCATGACCGTGGTGCTCGTGACGCACTCGCTCGCCGAGGCGGTCTACCTGGGACGCCAGGTCGTGGTCATGACGGGTCGCCCTGGTCGCGTGGTGAGCGTTCACGGGATCCACCTTCCCAGTCGCCAACCCGAGGTACGCACCACCGTCGAATTCGCGCGGGCATTGCAGTCGATCTACCGCGACATGACGCTGCCACGCCCCCCCGGTGGGATCGCGCCGAGCAGCCTCGCCAAGTACGCCGGGGGCGAGCCATGAAGCGCGTGATCCACTCGCTTTGGCCACCGTTGGCACTCGTCGCCGCGCTGCTGCTTGCATGGGAACTGCTGATCCTCGTCTTCCAGATCCGCTCGTTCCTGCTTCCCGCGCCCTCGGCGGTGCTGCGCGCGCTCATCGAGAACGCCGACTCGCTCTCGCGCTCGCTCGGGCTGACGGCACTGGCCGCGGTGGGCGGGCTGGTCGTCGCTGCGATCGCAGGCACGGTCGTCGGCAGCATCGTGGCCAGCAGCCGACTGCTCTACCGTGGCGCCTACCCGATCGCCACGCTGCTGCAGATGGTGCCGCTGGTCGCCATCGCGCCGCTGCTCGTCATCTGGTTCGGCTATGGGGTGAAGAGCGCGCTGGCCAGCGCGGCGATCGTCAGCGTCTTCCCGATCATCGCCAACACCGTCGACGGCCTTCGCTCGACCGATCCCAACCTGCGTGAACTCTTCAGGCTGTACGGCGCCAGCCGATCCACCACCTGGTGGAAGCTCGCGCTGCCGTGGGCGGTACCCAACATCGTCACCGGACTGCGCATCGCCAGCGGCCTCGCGGTGATCGGCGCGATCGTGGGCGAGTTCGTCAGCGGTTACGCCGGTGCCGATGCACCGCTGGGTGTCGTGGTCCTTTCCTCGATGCGCGAGGCACGGACCGACCTGGTCTTTGCCGCCGTCGCCCTGGGCGCACTCGTGGGGTTCACGCTCTTCGGCGCGGTGAGCGTGCTGGGTTGGCTGCTCATGCGCGGTCGTGGGTGAACCCGCGCACCAGCGGCACCGGATGCTTGGAACGGCTTCACGGCCCAGCCACACAGGGGTTGACGGATGATCCGCCCGCTCAGGCCTGGGCATCCAAATCGAACACGCACTCCATCGCCGACCACCACTCCCCGTCGCGTGCCGCCGGCGCACGACGCTGGAAGGTGCGCATGAGTGCCTCCCACTCCTGCACGCGCGGCTGCGATGCATAGCGCTGGTAGTCGCGCGCAGGATCGAATCCCTCGGGCGCGTCGTATGTCATGAAGAGCCTGGTACCACTGATCCAGATGCGCATGTTGCACAGACCGAGTCCCCGCAATCCTGCCGCCACCTCGGGCCAGATGCGCTCATGCAGCCGCCGGTACTCGGCGATGCGTGCAGCGTCATCCACCAAATCAATGCACTGCGCGAAGGTCGGCATGCGGGCAGCGTAGTGATGGCTGCACCATGCACCCGTTGGCGTGGCTCCGGTATCCAGACGGGTCATCATCGCGCCGGTCCAGCGCGACCTCATGCCCTCGACCGTGGCGCTCGGGCGAACGGTCGGCTTCATGCTGCTGGTCGCGAAGGATGCCCACCCCGCCGCCCGCATCAAGGATTGCTGGCACCCTCGCCAGCCCTCCCCGAGTGCACAAGTGGTCGACCTCCAGATCGCCCCACGCGGGCCCGATGTCACCGTCCTATAATCTACTCACTTCACTCCTCGAAACTTTCCCCAAGTCATCAGCCCCCACCACCATGCGGGTTCGTGCCAATCGTCACGAACCCCGTCCTTCCTTCCCGATGCGTTGGATCCCGTTACACTCCCCCCCTCAAAAATGCGGCACCCCGTGGGTCCGCCACCCGCCCCGAACCCGGAAATCACGAACCAATGAAGCTCTCATCGATCATCGTTCCCGCCTTGGCGGCCCTCGCTGCCACTGCCTCGGCCATGGCCGGCGAGGCCGACCTCAAACTGCCGGTTGTCAACACCGTGACCTTCGGTGGCGACGTGACCGGCAAGCAGCTCATGATGGGTGGCCTCCTGGTCGCGGTCCTGGGTTCCCTCTTCGGACTCGTCCAGTACAGGCAGACCGTCGCGCTGCCTTCCCACAAGAGCATGCTCTCGGTCTCCAACATCATCTGGGAGACCTGCAAGAGCTACATCATCCAGCAGGGCAAGTATCTGGCGGTGCTGTGGATCCTGATCGCCGGGGCGATCATCTTCTACTTTGGCTACCTCGAGCACAAGGGATTCCGTGATGTGGCCGTGATCTTGGCGGCGTCTGTGCTCGGCATCCTCGGCAGCTACGGCGTCGCGTGGTTCGGCATCCGCATCAACACGCAGGCCAACAGCCGCGCCGCGTTCGCCAGCCTCAAGGGCTACCCGCTGCCCGTGCTGGGCATCCCGCTCAAGTCGGGCATGTCAATCGGCATGCTGCTCGTGTCGGTCGAGCTCTTCTTCATGATCTGCATCCTCTGCTTCCTCCCGCCAGAGCTCGTGGGGCCGTCCTTCATTGGCTTCGCCATCGGCGAATCGCTCGGCGCTTCGGCCCTGCGCATCTGCGGCGGCATCTTCACCAAGATCGCCGACATCGGCGCCGACCTCATGAAGATCGTCTTCAAGCTCCCCGAGGACGATCCGAAGAACCCCGGCGTGATCGCCGACTGCACCGGCGACAACGCGGGCGACTCGGTCGGCCCGACCGCCGACGGCTTCGAAACCTACGGCGTGACCGGCGTGGCCCTGATCGCCTTCCTCGCCTACTCGCTGGGCAACATCGGCAACGCCGGCGAGATGTGCGGCAAGCTCATCGTGTGGCTCTTCGCCATGCGCGCGCTCATGATCGTCACCTCGCTCGCGAGCTACTACATCAACGAGGCGATCAGCAAGGCCCGCTACGCCACCCTGAAGGACTTCCACGAGGAAGCGCCGCTCACCTGGCTCGTCTGGATCACCTCGATCATCTCGATCATCGTGACCTTCGTCGCCAGCAAGTGGCTCCTCGGTGGCATTGAGTACAACGGTCAGAAGCTGGAGAACCTCTGGTGGGCGCTCAGCATGATCATCAGCTGCGGCACCGTCGCCGGCGCGCTGATCCCTGAGTTCACCAAGGTCTTCACCTCGACGACCTCGGGCCATGTCGATGAAGTCGTCAACGCCAGCAAGCAAGGCGGCGCGTCGCTCAACATCCTGTCGGGCTTCGTCGCGGGCAACTTCTCGGCGTTCTGGAAGGGCCTCGTCATCGCCGGCCTCATGGCGATCGGCTGGTACTTCTCGACGAACAAGGATGTCGCGGCGCTCATGCCCGAGGCGTACTCGTTCGCCGGCCCGATCTTCGCCTTCGGCCTCATCGCCTTCGGCTTCCTCGGCATGGGCCCCGTCACCATCGCGGTCGACAGCTTCGGCCCGGTGACCGACAACGCCCAGTCGGTGTACGAACTCAGCCGCATCGAGGCGCAGCCCGGCATCAAGGACGAAATCAAGCGCGACTTCGGCTTCACGCCTGACTTCGAGAGCGCCAAGCACACGCTCGAGAAGGGCGACGGCGCCGGCAACACCTTCAAGGCCACCGCGAAGCCCGTGCTCATCGGCACAGCCGTCGTCGGTGCGACCACGATGGTGTTCGGCATCATCCTGGCGCTGATCAAGTCGGTGGCCCCGGTGGATGCCACGGTCGCCCAGCTCAAGGAAGCGTCGACCTTCGTGATCGGCAAGCTCTCGATCGTGACCCCTGAGATCCTCCTGGGCCTCCTCATCGGTGGTGCCGTGATCTACTGGTTCACCGGCGCGGCCACGCAGGCCGTCGTCACGGGTGCCTACCGCGCGGTGGTGTTCATCAAGGAGAACATCAACCTCGACAAGGCCGAAGCGAGCATCGATGACGCCAAGAAGGTCGTCGAGATCTGCACCGTCTACGCGCAGAAGGGCATGACGAACATCTTCATGGTCGTCTTCTTCTTCGCGCTGGGCCTGCCGTTCTTCAACCCCTACTTCTTCATCGGCTACCTCGTCGCAATGGCGTTCTTCGGGCTCTACCAGGCCATCTTCATGGCCAACGCCGGTGGCGCCTGGGACAACGCCAAGAAGATCGTCGAAGTGAACCTGCGCGCCAAGGGCACCGACCTGCACGCGGCGACCGTCGTCGGCGACACCGTCGGCGACCCCTTCAAGGACACCAGCTCGGTGGCGCTGAACCCGGTCATCAAGTTCACGACCCTCTTCGGCCTGCTCGCCGTCGAGATCGCGATCGCGATGAAGGATCACCCCGCCAAGATGTGGATCGGCGTGGGCTGCAGCCTGATCGCCTGCTTCTTCGTGTGGCGCAGCTTCTACGGCATGCGCATCCCGACCGGCGCGAAGTGATCGCAACGGACCAACCTGCCTGACCTCGAAGGCCGCCCCCACGGGCGGCCTTCGTTCCCTTCTGCTGAACGCCCCATCCCTATACTCCTTCCGTGCGTGCTGCCCTGCTTGTCGCCCTTGCCTGCGCCGTCCTCCCCGAGGCCGACGCCGCGTCGGGCGGCATGCTGCGCGAGGCCGGTGCGTGGCTCGCGAACCACGGCGCACTCGCCATCTTCATCGCCTTCGTCCTCTGCGGCATCGGCCTGCACCTGAGCGAGGACTTCATCCTCATCCCCGCGGGGATCGGCACGGTCTCGGCGGCCGGCACCGTCGACTGGCCGCTCTTCGCCGAGTACGGCATCGCGGCGTGGGCGGGCATCATCGTCGGCGATGTCGGCTGGGTCTGGATGTGCCGGCACTTCGGCGCGCGGCTCATCGGCAGTCGCCGCGTGCTCAAGCTCATCGGCCCGCGCACGCTGCTCGAGGTGAAGTGGCAGATGGA
>VGYB01000029.1 GCA_016873115.1 Planctomycetota bacterium
CCAGCACGAACACCGACGGTACGGTCGATCTGGGCGCATGGGGCAGCGGGGGCATGAACAACCTGACGCCGCTCTGGCTCCTCAAGTACCTGCCCAACATGCTGGCGTGCCATGTGACGATCATCCACGACTGCCAGGGGCCATCGAACACGATCACCTGCGGCGAATCCAGCGCGCTGCTGTCGCTTGGCGAGAGCATGCGCGTGATCGGCCGAGGCGATGCGGACGCGTGCCTGTCGGGTGGCGCGGAGAGCCGCGTGAACCAGATGGGACTGATGCGCTACTGGTACAGCGGCCGTCTGCGCGCCATGCCCGCAGCTGGGCAGGGCCCCGAACTCGTTCGCCCATTCGATGACCAAGCCTCTGGCTCGGTGCTCGGTGAAGGCGGAGGGATCCTGGTCGTCGAATCCGCCGACTCCGCAGCGCGTCGCGGCAAGGCACCCTTGGCGCACCTGGTGGGCTTCGGTGCCAGCCAGTCGGTTTGCACCGACACCCTGGGCATGGATCTGTCGCAGAACGGCGAGGACATCGCGGCTGCGATCGAGTCGGCGCTCGACGATGCGGGCATGAAGGCTGGTGACATTGACGCGATCGTGCCGACCGGATGCGCCGTGCCTGATGTCGATGCCGGCGAACGCGTCGCACTTGAGCGCATCTTCGGTGCCAGGCTCGCCACGCTGCCGACCGCGACCGTGGTGCCCAACGCGGGCCTCTGCGGCGCTGGGACCGGTGCGCTCGCAGCCTGCGCCGGTGTGCAGATGCTGGCCACCCAGACGATTCCCGCGCGACTGAACGCCACCGCCACGCCCGGACTCGATGCCGCGGCATCGCCGTCGCGCCCGGCTGCGCTGCGCACCGTGCTGGTCTTGACCGCGAGCCTTGGCGGCCAGAACGCCGCGATCATCATGCGGAGGGCATCATGAGCGTGCGCATCGTCGTCACCGGCATGGGCTGGGTCACGCCGCTCGGCCATGATCTCGAGGGCGTCTGGGGCCGCATGATGCGATCCGAATGCGGCATGGCGCCGATCACTCGGTTCGATGCGCGCACCTTCCCCACCACCTTCGCCGCGGAGGTGCGTGACTACGACGTCAACGCGTTCGTGAAGCATCCGCAGGCGCATGCGACCGCCGGTCTCAACAGCAAGTATGCGCTCGGCGCTGCACGCCAGGCGTGGGCGCAGGCCGGGCTCGATGAGCGTCCGGCGCCGAGCCTGCGCCGCGTGGGCATGTACCTGGGTGCGGGCGAAGGCGTCATCGATACCGCCAACTACTTCAGCGCGAATGTGGCGGGCTGGGAGGCGGCATCGAGTCGCGTCGGAGGTTCGTGGTTCGACGCCGCACAGCGCTTGCTCGATCGCGCACGCGAGGTCGAGCAGGAGCCCCACATGCCGCTCGCCCACCTGGCGCGGGAGTTCGGCATCAGGGGACCGAGCTACAACTGCCTGACCGCCTGTGCCGCGAGCACGCAGGCGATCGGCGAAGCGTGCAGCATCCTGCGCCGCGGCGATGCGGATGCGATGCTGGCCGGCGGCACGCACACCATGATCCATCCGCTCGGCATCACGGGGTTCAACCGCCTGACCGCGCTCAGCACCTTCAAGGGCGACCCGACGAAGGCCAGCCGGCCGTTCGACATCGGCCGAGATGGCTTCGTGATGGGCGAGGGCAGCGGCATGGTCGTGCTCGAGACGCTCGAGCATGCGATGGCGCGCGGTGCGACCCCATTGGCCGAGCTCATCGGTTACGGCTCGAGCGCCGATGCCTTCCGCATCACCGACATCCAGCCCGACGGTCGCGGCGCCGCCGCCGCCATGACGCAGGCGCTCGCGCAGGCGGGGATCGATCCGCTCAAGCGCCTGGACGATGGGCGTCCCCCGATCCAGTACATCAGTGCGCACGGCACCGGGACCAAGGAGAACGACTCGATCGAGACGATCGGCGTCAAGCGCGTCTTCGGCGAACTCGCCCCGTCGATCCCGATGAGTTCCATCAAGAGCATGATGGGTCACCTCATCGCAGCGGCCGGCGCGGTCGAGTTCATCACCTGCGTGCAATCGATCCGCCACGGCATGCTGCCGCCGACGATCAACTACGCGAATCCCGATCCGGAGCTCGATCTGGACTACGTGCCCAACACGGCGCGCGCGGCCAAGATTGACACCTGCCTGAGCAATTCGTTCGGCTTCGGTGGACAGAACGACACCGTCATCGTGACGCGGTGGCGGGGCGCGTGAGCCGGTCCTCGCGCCGCCGCGGCCTGCTGCTCATGGCCGGCGGCGTGGCGGTGCTCGCTGGGGGTGCCGGTGCCGTCGTCCTGGCCCAGATGAAGCCAAAGGCGTGGTCGCGCGCTCGGGCGTCGGCGGTCTTGCCGGAAGCCGATGCACGCGCCGCGGGCTTCGAGAAGGCGCTCGCCGCAGCGATCCACCAGGTGCGTGGCCCCGAACCGTGGGCGATCGCGATCGGGCCGGATGAGCTCAACGGCTGGTTCGCCCAGCGCTGGCGACCGTGGGCGGAATTCGCGCGCGACTCGATCCCCGATGACCTTCGCGGCCAGCCGCTCGAGCAGGTGGCAGTGGCCATCGAGGACGAGGGATCGCTGCTGGTCATGCTGTCCCGGCAGGGGCGGGTCGACTGGTGCAGGCTCGAGGTCGTCGGCGAGAGGGGTTCCGTCGGGCTTGAGGTCACGGGGGTCGGTGCCGGTGCGTTGCCGTTGCCGGTGCTGGTTGCGGGTGGACTGGCGGGGGACCTTGCTCGCTTGGGCGGCGGCCTGCCCCCCATGACCCTCGCCGATGGTCGAACGGTTCGCTTGCTGGACCTTGCCTTCCAGGACGGCACCATCGTCGTGCAATGCCGCACCGATCCTGCGGTGCCGTGACCGAGTCGGGCGATCCACCTCGCCGCTAGACTTCAGGACCCATGCCGAAGATCACGATCAACGGGAAGCCGATGGAGTTCCAGAAGGGCCAGACCATCCTGCAGGTCGCCTTGGCGAACGAGGAGGAGATCCCGCACTACTGCTACCACGACTCGCTGTCGATCCCCGCCAATTGCCGCATCTGCCTCGCCGAGATCTGGCAGCCCAACCCCAAGACGGGCAAGCTTGAGTCGGCCGGTCGCCTGAGCCCGACCTGCCACACCCATGCGGCCGAGGGCATGGTCGTCTACACCGACAGCGACAAGGCCAAGGCCAACCAGAAGGCCGTGATGGAGTACCTGCTCATCAACCACCCGGTTGACTGCGCGATCTGCGACCAGGCAGGGGAGTGCGGGCTGCAGGACTACTCGCATGAGTACGGGCGTGGGGAGAGCCGTTTCGTCGAGGAGAAGATCAAGAACCCCAAGAAGCAGGTTGGCCCGAACATCCTGCTCTACAGCGACCGGTGCATCATGTGCACGCGCTGCGTGCGCTTCACGCGCGAGGTCACCCAGACCAACGAGCTCATGGTCGAAGGCCGGGGCGGCACCGAGATGATCGATGTGTTCCCGGGCATGGCGCTCGACAACGAACTCGCCAGCAACGTCATCGACCTCTGCCCGGTGGGCGCCCTGCTCGACAAGGACTTCCTCTTCCAGCAGCGCGTGTGGTTCCTCACCAAGACGCCATCGATCGACGGCATCACCTCGAGCGGCGACAACATCAGCGTCGAGCACAACGACGGCCGCGTGTACCGCATCAAGCCGCGCTGCAACGCTGCCGTGAACCAGTGGTGGATCACCGACGAGGTGCGCTACGGCTGGAAGTTCGTGCACCGCGAGGATCGGCTCTCGCTGCCCATGCTCAAGGGCCAGCCCACCGGCGATGCCGCGCACGCCGCACAGGCGTGGACGAAGGCCATCGAGGCGGCGGGTTCCCTGCTCGCCTCGGGTGCCGCTGCGGGGCGCCTGGCGCTGCTCGTGAGCCCGATGCTCTCCTGCGAGGATGCGTACCTCCTCGCGCACGCCGTGCTCGCGCATGATGCCAACGCGGTGCTCGGCGTCGGACCGATCCCGGTCGACGGAAAGGACAAGACCTTCCCCAACGGCTTCGTGGTGCGCGCCGAGAAGGCACCCAACGCGCGCGGCGTGCGCATGGCACTCGAGGCCGTGGCCGCCTCGTTCGCAGGCCGCCCTGCTGCAGCCGTGCACGATGCGGCTTCGTGGTGCGCCGCGGTGCAATCGGCGGGCGCCAAGGCCTGCGTCGTCACCGGCAACTACCCCAGCGCGTGGCAGACCGATGAGCTCGTGCGCACCGTGAGCGGCCGCGCGCTGATCCTCATCGACACACTGCCGGACCGGCTGACCAATGCGGCCGACATCGTGCTGCCGTCGTGCACATGGGTCGAGAAGCCTGGCTCCTTCGTCAACGCCAAAGGGCTGCTGCAGGGCTTCAAGGCCGCGATCGCGCCGATGGACTTCGCGCGCAGCGAGGCACAGGTGGCGCTCGAGCTCGACTCCCACCGCCGGCATGCGCGCGGTGCTGCGTTCTCGGTGGCCGTGGTCCGCGCCGAGATGGCACGGACCAAGGGGCTCGAGGCGTTCGCAGCGGACATCGATCCGGTGACCAAGCTCTCGACCGTCCAGGCCGACATGGAACTGGTGGCGCTCTGATGCCGCCGGCTTCCCGATGGATCCGATGAACCCATCCCGCGGTCGCGGCATCGCCGCGCGGCTGTCCGATGTCCGCGAGGTCTGGTTCCTTGCGTGGCCGACGGTCCTCACGATGACCTCGTACACCATGATGCAGTTCGTCGACAGCCTGATGGTGGCGCAGGTCGGCATGGTGGAACTGGCGGCGCAGGGCAACGGCGGCGTCTGGAGCTGGGCCCCGATGTCGTTCCTGGTCGGGGTGATCACGCTCGTCAACACCTTCGTGAGCCAGTCGCTGGGTGCCAAGCGATTGCACGACGCGGCCACCTACGCCTGGAGCGGGCTCTGGATCGCCGTCATCAGTTGGCTGGTGCTGCTCGTGCCGCTGGCGCTCTTGGGACTTCCAGCGCTCTTCGCTGCCATGGGCCACGAGCCGCGCGTGCAGGAACTCGAGACCCAGTATGCGGGGATCCTGGTCGGCGCCGGCCTCGTCACGCTGGCCGGCAAGGCGATGTCGAACTTCTTCTTCGGCATCCACCGTCCGAAGATCGTCACGGTCGCGGCGATCGTGGGCAATGTGGTGAATGTGGTCGGGAACTTCATCCTCATCTACGGTGAACGCGGCCTGCCATCCATGGGTCTGCCCGGGATCCCCGGTACGCCGGCGTATGGCGTCGTCGGCGCCGCGATCGCGACCGTGATCGGCACCTTCGTCGAGTTCCTCATTCCCTTCGTGGTGTTCCTCGGTCCGAAGCTGCATCAGGAGTTCGGCACGCGTTCTGCCTGGAAACCGAACCGGAACATGCTCGCGGGGCTCGTCCGGACCGGCGTCCCCAATGGCATCCAGTTCAGCAACGAGATGATCTGCTGGGCGATCTTCATGAGTGCGCTCGTGGGACGATTCGGGACGGATCACCTGGCTGCGGGATGGAGCGTCCTGCGCTTCATGCACATGTCGTTCATGCCCGCGGTGGGCTTCAGCGTGGCGACGGCGAGCCTCGTCGGGAAGTCGATCGGTGCCGGCCGGCCCGACGATGCGGTGCGCCAGACGCACGCAGCGCTGGCGGTCTCGCTCGCGTACATGACCCTGTGGGGCATCGTCATGTTCGTGTGGCGGCATGAGCTGGTCGGGATCTTCGTGGACTCGGGCGATGTGCCGGACGAGCAGGTCACGCGCATCATCGCGATCGGAGGCACGCTGATGATCTGCGCGGCCGTCTTCCAGACCTTCGATGCCCTGGGCATCATCTACACCGGTGCATTGCGTGGCGCCGGCGACACGCTCGTTCCCGGCATCGCCACCGTGACCCTGAGCTGGGGATTGATCGTGGGTGGGGGGATGGCACTCGTGGGGCGGTTCCCCGAGTGGGAGAGCACCGGACCCTGGCTCGCGGTCACCGCCTACATCGTGATCTATGGCCTGTTCATGGCTTGGCGCTTTGAGAATGGCCACTGGCGGTCGATCCGGCTGCTCGGCCGGGCCCCGGAGCCCGCACCAGGGTTCGAGCCGGGTGGTTCCGGCAGCGTCGGCAGTGGTTCTTGAGCGTGGCTTGGGTCCCGCTATCATCCCCGGGCTCGGCCCCGGACGCCCGGCGCCGCATGAGCCATCCTGAGGAGCGCCGACCCATGACCACCACCACCGTGGCCGCCACCAACCATCCTGTGATCGCCGAACAGGCGGAGCAGTTCCTGAAGAACGGCCATCGCATGAAGGCCATCGACCTGCTCCGCCCGATCGCCACCACCGGCGAGGATGGCGCGCTGGCCGTTCGTCTGGCGTTCCTGCTGGAGTCGATCGGCGAGGATGAAGAGGCCATCTCGCTCCTCGAGCGTGTCTGCCGCCTGCCTGCGCCTCCATTGAATGCGCTGGTGAACCTGGCGATCATGTACGAGGATGCGGGCGATTACCTGCGTGCCGAGCGTTGCCTGCGCAAGGTGCTCGAGTCCGATCCCGCCCACGAGCGTGCGCGCTTGTTCCTGAAGGACGTGCTGGCCAGCCGCGACTGCCTCTACGACGAGGACCAGGCGCGTGACGATGCCAAGCGCAACCAGATGCTCGACCAGCCCGTCACCGATTTCGAACTCTCGGTGCGCGCGCGCAACTGCCTCAAGAAGATGCAGATCCGCACGCTCGGTGACCTCCTCAAGATCACCGAGAGCGAGCTCCTGGCGTACAAGAACTTCGGCGAGACCAGCCTGATCGAGATCAAGCAGATGCTTTCGGCCAAGGGCCTGCGCCTGGGCCAGGGCCTTGAGGGTGCCGGCTACGCCCGCGTGCGCAACGAGATCTACGAGCGGCTCAAGGAGCAGGTCGGCGCCGAGGTGCTCGAGAAGTCCGTCGCGTCGCTCGAGTTCAGCGTGCGCTGCCGCAAGGCGCTCCAGATGCTCGGCGTGCAGACGCTGGGTGACCTGGCCAGCCGCACCGAGGCCGAGCTGATGGGCGTGAAGAACTTCGGCCAGACCAGCCTCGACGAGATCCGTGAGCGCCTGGCCGACCACGGCCTCGGCCTGCGCACGCTCGAGGGCTGATCGCTCCGCGAGTCCGCGATTCTCAAGCGGCTTCCTGCTGCCTGTCGATCCCTGCCTAGCGGCACGCCGGTGTCGCACGGAGGTGTTGCATGGCGGGCAGCGAGGGCATGGGCGCGTGGGCGCGGCGGATCCTGGTCGCGGCATGCGGAGGGGTCGCGGTGGCTTCATGCTCGTCGCCGCCCACGCCCGCGCCGACGAAGCCAGCACCGCCAGTGAGCGTCGATCGCCACCCACCCACCACGCCCGTGGAGGTCGCCGAGGCGCCATCGCCCGAACCCGCCAAGCCTGCCCCGGTGCCGGCCTTCGCACCCCGGTTCGATCCACCACGACCCGCGCCGCCGAAGGTCGAACCGACGGTCCGGGTGCGCGTGGGGACCCGATTGCGCCAGCCTCAGTCGTTCACCTGCCTGTCGGGTGACTTCATGGTCTCGATGGGTACCGAGCGCTGGACCGCTGCGGCGCCGCTGCGCGTGGCCGCCACGGCAACCGGATGGCAGGTGACGGCCAAGGGAGGCCCGCGCTCCTTCGCTGTGGGGCCACTGGAGCTGCGGCCGATCGGCAAGGCATCGCTCGAGTGGGATGGTGCTGGCTGGCCTGGCGTCGCCACGCTCGTCCCGCTGCCCGAAGGCGTGGATGTGGTGATGGAGGTCGGCGTCGAGGAGTACCTGCCGGGCGTCCTCGCCAAGGAGCTCTATCCGCACTGGGACGAGGATGCCTTCCGCGCGCAGGCGGTCGCCGCGCGCAGTTGGGTGCTGGTCGAGGAATCGCGCTGGGAGGGTCGGCGCCACTACGACGTCACGAGCGGCGAGTCGAGCCAGGCGTGGGTCGGCCACACGCGCAACCCGCGCGCACGCGAAGCCGTCGCCGCCACGCGCGGCATGGTGCTTGTCTTCGAGGGCGGCGTGGTGCCGGCCTTCTACTCGAGTTCGTGCGGCGGCCGTGGCGCCAACGCGCTCGGGAGCGTGACCTCGAATCCCAACCACGACATCGCACCGGTGCGCTCGGGCGACCAGCCTGCGCGGACGGGCTGCTGCGAGTCGTCGTCGTTCAAGGCCTCGGCGCACTATCGGTGGAGCGCCACGCTCACGGCGGCCACGGTGCAGCAGGCGATCCGCGGCTACGGCCAGCGCAACGGCTTCCCAACCTGGGCCGGCATCGATCTGCCGGTCGCGATCAAGGCGTCAGAGACCGCGTCGAACGGCCGACCGGTCGAGTACCGCCTGAGCTTCAAGGAGCGCAACCCCGTCATGATCCCGGCCTCGCGGCTTCGCGAGGCGATCAACGGCGGCATCCCCGGCGAGGGCGGTTCGCGCACGCTCAAGAGCGATGACTTCACGGTGGCCTCGACGCCCAAGGGCTTCGTCTTCACGGGCCGTGGCTTCGGTCATGGTGTCGGCATGTGCCAGCATGGTGCCCAGGCGACGGCGAAGGCCGGCAAGAGCTGGCAGCAGATCCTCGAGCGCTACTATCCAGAGGCCCGGTGCGTGCGCGCGTGGTAGCGCGCGCAGCCAGCACCGCGGCACACGGCATCGACCCTGCATGTTCACCGGCATCGTCCAGCACGTGGGCCGCATCACGGCCGCCACCCCCGGCGCTGCCGGCGTGCGGCTCACGCTTGATCCCTGCGGCTGGTCCCACCGGCCCGCACGCGGCGATTCCATCGCCGTCTCGGGAACTTGCCTGACGGTCGTCGACGCGCAGAGCGCCGCGTGGAGCTTCGATGTCGTTCCGCAGACGCTCTCGCGGACCACGCTCGGCACGGCGGTGACCCAGCGCCGGGTCAACCTCGAGCATGCGGTGCTCGCCTCGACACCCATGGGCGGCCACATCGTGCAGGGACACATCGATGGCTTGGGCCGCGTCGCGGGGGTCCAGACCAGCGGCCAGTGGCGAGTGCGCATCGCGCCACCCGAGGCGGTCGCGCGCTTCATCGTGGCGCAAGGATCGATCACGGTCGATGGCGTCTCGCTGACCGTGGCTGATGCGGCCTCGGATGGTGCCTGGTTCGAGATCGCGCTGATCCCCGAAACGCTGGAGCGCACGACGCTCGCGGCGCTGGCGGTGGGTGATGCCGTCAACCTCGAGGCGGATCACCTGTCCAAGCTCATCGCGCATGAAGTGGCGCGGCAGCTGGCCCTTCGTCCGGCACGGACCGGTCGTGACGGTTGATCACTGCCGATCGATGCAGACGAGCGTGACATCGTCGTGCAGCGGGGTGCCCGCGCAGGCCTCATCCGCATCGCGTGCAATGGCATCGCAGAACGCCTGCGCCTCGGCCAGGGTGCGATGGCGGGCGAACGACTGCAGGTAGCGATCATTGGGGAGCCGATGCTTCTGCTGCAACACGGCAGCATCGGGGAACGCCTGCTCGAAACCGTCCGAGTGCAGCAGCAGACGATCGCCGGGCGCGAGTTCGAACTCCGCCTCGCCGAAGGTCGTCCCCTCGAAGACTCCGAGCAGTCCGCCGGTCGTGCCATGGGGCTCGAAGCCGCCGCCAGCGCGCGCGAGCAAGACCGGCGGATGGCCTGCACAGCTGAAGCGCACATGGCCGGTCTGCACATCGATCACGGCATACACCGCCGTGGCGAAGCGCGAGGCATGCTCGGACCGAGCGAGCATCTCGGCGTTGAGCCGCTCCAGACTCTCGGCCGGGCTCAGCAGTCGATAGGCGTTGCCGGCGATGTCCTTCGTCGGCAGTGCCCGGCCGATGACGAGGGTCATCAGTGCCGCCGGCACGCCATGACCGACCGCATCGGTGATGAAGATGCCCAGGCGACGCTCATCGAGCCGCATGACGTTGTAGAGGTCGCCGCTGACGAACTCCGCCGGCTTCCAGAGCGCTCCCAACCGGATCGAGCCGAGTGCGGGCAGCGAACGCGGGAGGAAGTCCCGCTGCACGCTCGAGGCCAGTTGCAGTTCGTCGGTGATCCTGTTCACCTCGGCGCGCAGGTCGCCGCTGCTGGCGTTGGCCGCGATCGTCTCGCGGCGCATGCGATCCAGGTCGGCTTGGCGCTCAAGAAGCCCCAGCAGCATGCCCGCCACGAACTCCGGCGGTGCATCGGCTGGTGCACGCGCCACGATCGGTTCGCCGGCGTCATCGGCCCCCAGGCAGAGCACGGGCACATGGCGCGTGAGGGCATCCTCGACCAGGCCGCGCACTTGAGGGTCGGCACGCGCGGAGCCCAGGACGAGCACCGCCTCGGCGCGTCGCACGCGGCTGCCGGCCTGCGCCGCGTAGGCATCGCCGCCTTCGCAGGTGAAGGGACCCATCTCGGCCAGAGCGCGGGCGACTGCGGCTGCAGTCGTGCCATCTCGTGCCGCGAGCACCGTGACGGCGCGCGGCCTCACTTGGCGAGTTCCTTCAAGGCTTTGGCATCGAGTGTGACCTTCGTGCCAGGCACGATGCCCAGCCGATCGATGGTGCCTGCCTTGAGTTCGATGACGAACTGGGCGGGTTTGCCGCTTGGATAGCGACGAAGGCGGTTCAAGTACACCTGCTCGCTCTCGCCCTCGGCACGGGGTGCCTCGGCCACCATCTCGTAGACACTCACCACGAACCCCTGTGGATCGACATACAGGATGTCCATGTCGGTGATGCAGTCGCGCATCCAGAATCCCTGCGGTGCCGGCGCCCTGAAGGCGAAGATCATGCCCCCATGGTCGGGGATCTCGGCCACGCCCCCAAGGCCGCGGGCGCGCGTCGCATCGTCAGCCGAGATCGTCAGGGTGAAGGCTTCGCCCTTGATCTCGATCCGCCCGGGATCCGAGCCGCCGCAGGCGGCGAGCAGCGTGGAGAGGGCCAGCACGATGGGCGTCATGAGCCTTGGCATAGCCAGCGGACGATATCCGGCGTCACGCAGAGGCGCGTCTTCGTCGTGACCAGCGAGCGAAGGGCGTGGGGCGTCACCCCTCTCGCAAGTCCGTCCAGCGATGACTCCCCGTCAAGATTGCCCATGCCGCACCAATGCAGCACGAGGCGACGCACCCGCCCCGGTGTCGCACCTGCTGCGGAGAGCGAACGCAGCGAGAGCGCATCGTGGCGCTTGGCCAGACGCCGATCGGCCTCGTCCACGACCAGCGGAAGGTGCCACCAACGGGGGCGCGTGCCGCCCAGGGCCTCGATCACGACCGATTGCAGCACCGCACTGTCCAGAAGGTCCTCGCCACGCACCACATCGGTCACGCCGGCGGCCAGATCGTCGACCACGACCGCGAGCTGGTAGCTCGGCACGCCTGCCTTCATCCAGATGAGGGGATCGCCCCAGACCATCGAGGGATCGAGCGTGCGGTCACCGTGCAGCTCGTCATGGATCGTTCGTGCGCCCGGGGGGCAGGCCAGGCGATGATTGCACGCACGGTCACGGAAGCCCCACGCCGCACCCGGTGGTGGGCGAAGCGAGGCGGGAAATCGAAGAATGGCGTCGCCTTCGTTGGGCGCATTGGCTTCACTCGGTTCGGGAGTGCCTGCTCTGGCGGCCCGCACTTGGGCGCGCGACTGGGGAGCTTGGAACAGGAGACCGCGCGCAGCGAGGTCGTCCATGGCGCGACGGTGGCGATCGGCGTGTGCCGACTGCAATTCCGGCTCGCCGTCCCAGTCCACGCCGAGCCAGGCCAGGCACCACAGGGCATCGAGCCGCGCATCGACCGAGGACCGTGAGGCATCGAGGTCCTCCAGGCGCAGCCTGATGGACCAGCCATTCGCACGCGCCAGCGCCCAGGTGCACAGGAAGCTCCAGGCGTGTCCCAGATGCAGGTGGCCGGTGGGGCTCGGTGCCAGGCGCGTGACGGTGGGTGCCATCGGTGGCGAATATAGTCCTCGCATGCACCGCTACTCCGACGCCGAGATCGACGCAGCGCTCAGCCGCCTTCCCGATTGGTCGCGCGTGGGAGAGTGCATCCAGCGGACCTTCATGTTCGCCAACTTCGTGCAGTCGATGGCCTTCGTGAACGGCATCGCGGAACATGCCGAGCGGGTGCAGCACCACCCGGACATCCTCGTGCGCTGGTCGAAGGTCACCTTGAGCCTGTCCACCCATGATGTCGGCGGGATCTCGGTGAAGGATGCCGACTTCGCGGTCCACGCGGATGCGGCATCGGCCCTGCTCAAGAAGGCCTGACGGAGGCCGGCTTCGCGAGCGCCTGGCCGGGGCAACAGGCTTCAGGGTCGGGTCAACCGGTTCAGCCGATCGAGGCGCGCAGTGGTGCAAGAGCGTCACGCAAGAGCGTCGCTCGGGCCGCCGACTGCTGTTCGAGCGTCTCCAGCGGATCGCCCGGTCGCGCGAGCGCCAGGTGGGCCGGTTGGACCTGCAGGAGCAGCCGATGCACGAGCGTGGAGTCGATCGCCTCGGTCAGGCCACTCGCGATCCCCAGCCGCAGCCGCCCGAGGAGTTTCATCGCTTCGTCCAGCGGCATGAGCCGGGCGTGCGTGAGCAGCGCTGCAGCTCGGATGAACCGATCGCGCGCGGCGCCAGGGGCCTTCGCCCGATAGGTCTCGCGAGCGAGGCGTTCGTAGCGGATCACTTGCGGAATGATGCGGTCCCGGAGTTCACCCACGACTTCCTCGTCGCGCAGGCCCAGCGTGATCTGGTTGCTGAGTTGGTAGAAGTCACCCATCGGCTCCGAGCCCTCGCCATGGAAGCCGCGCAGCGCCAGGTGCAGTTCCTTGGCGGCCCGGCGCACGCGATCGAGCTCCGAGGTCAGTCGCAGCGCCGGCAGATGGAGCATGACGCTCACGCGGATGCCACAGCCCACATTGGTGGGGCAGGCGGTGAGGTAGCCCCAGCGATGGTGCCAGGCATAGTCGAGCGCCGACTCGGCCCCGCGGTCGAAGGCAGAGGCCGCAGCGAAGCACTCATCGATGCGCAGGCCGGAGTACATCGCCTGGATGCGGAGGTGGTCCTCCTCGTTGACCATGACCGAGAGCGTCTCGTCAGCCGAGACGCCGACGGCACGCGGCGCATCCGAGGCCGCGAATTGCTTGCTGACCAGGTGGCGCTCGACCATCTGCGTGCGCTGCTCGGCTTGGCACGCCTGGAAATCCACCCAACCCAGCATGCGGCCCCACGCCGCGCCTTGCGAACGATCGCGGATCATCGACACGACCTCGCGGCGCTGGGCGGTGTTGGCGCGGTTGGTGAAGGGGAAGCCCGCGAGGTTGCGTGCGAGCCGCACACGGCTGGCCACGACCACATCGGCATCGCGGCCGAGCGGTCCGAGCCAGGGCCCGCCGTTCTCGATCGGCTTCATGCCTGCTGTCCTGCGATGCCGTCCACATCACGCAACGCGTTGCGGACCTGTGCGGCGACTTCGTACCGTTCGGCGGCCACGGCCTGCTCAAGGTCGTTCAGCAGGCGGGCGCGATAGGCCTGGCGGGCCTCTGCATCATCCCGGCGGGCAGGCGCACGGCCGCAGTGCGCTGCGGCGCCACCTTGGGCGCGTTGGATGGCCTGGTCGATGGCTGGTGACAGGGCATCGAAGCAGGCCGAGCAGCCGGCCAGGTTGTGCTTGCGGAACTCCGCGAGCGTCATGCCGCATCCGCCGCAGGCGGGTTGGTGGCGCGAACCGGTCAGGTGGGCAGCCAAGAGCTCGGCGATGGGGGCGCTGGCAGGGACATGGTGCAACTGCATCATGGCGTGCTCGGCGCAAAGATGCACGGTCGTCTGCACGCCGGCGGTGATCACCGTCTCATGCACGACCGCTGGCTTGTTGCACTGGTCGCACTTCATCGTCACGAAGTGTAAGCATCGACCACGACGGCGCGGATCCGTGCAAGTTCTTCAAGGAGTTTCACTGCAGCGGCCAGCGGTTGGCAGGTGGCCTTGTCGCTGAGGGCCCGGGTGGGATCGGGGTGGCACTCCAGGAAGACTGCATCCACGCCTGCGGCCACGGCGGCACGCGCCAGGAGGGCTGCGCGATCCGGTCGGCCGCCGGTCACGGTGCCTTCGGCACCCGGCAGTTGCGTGCTGTGGGTGACATCGAAGCAGACCGGCACGCCCAGGTCGGCCATGTCTTGCAGCCCCGGGAAGTCATTCACGAGACGGTGGTAGCCGAAGAAGGTGCCACGCTCAGTCAGCATGACATGCCGTGCTCCGCCCTCGCGCACCTTGTCCAGGGCGTTGCGCATCTCGGCGGGGGCCATGAACTGGCCCTTCTTCACGTTGATGGCACGGCCGGTCTCGGCGGCGGCCAGCAAGAGGTCCGACTGCCGGCAGAGGAACGCCGGGATCTGGAGGATGTCGACGGCTCGCGCCGCGCGTGCCGCCTGCTGCGGCTCGTGGATGTCGGTCGTCGAGGGCACACCGAGCCGATCCCGAAGTGCAGCAATCATGTCGCAGCCACGCTCGAGACCCGGGCCACGCGGGCTCGAGGCACTCGAGCGATTCGCCTTGTCGAAGCTGGCCTTGAAGACATACGCGAAGCCGAGGTTCCTGCACGCGTCGCGCATGACCGTGCCGATGCGGAGGTTCGTCTCGTCATCCTCGAGCACGCACGGGCCGGCAATCACCGTGAGCGGGCGCGGGCGGCGGGGGCCGAAGGCAAGGTCAGGATCAAGGAGGCTGTTGGCGTAGGCGGTACCCATCCCCGGCATTGTGACGCAAGGCCGCGCGGCGTGCGTTCTGGGGGGATTCCGGGACTTTCCCTTGATGAATCCCCCCGGGAATCCGATCGTCCATCTGGATGCGGGCCCAGGGAGCCCGAAGGAGGCGCGATGGACCGATTCCCGTACGAACCAGCGGCATTCACCGAGGCCATCGCCCGGCACATCAAGGCCACCTGGCGCGACCGCAGGGTCGAGGTCATCGATTCCCTCAAGCTGCTGGTGGATGGACGGCGCATGGGCCTGGAGAACCTCTATCGCCTCGTCATGCAGGATGCCGAGCGTGCGTCGGAGGTCGTCGGTGCCTACTTCCAGAAGGTCTTCGAGGGCGACCTTCTCGCCACGGCCGCGCTGCCCCTGGCGGTGGCCAAGCCGCGCATCATGCCACGGCTGCAGCCGGATTCGATCTTCGACTCGGTCGATCGCGAGCAGATCGCGCACATCCCCTTTGTGAACGGGACCGTGATCGTCTTCGTGATCGACCTTCCTGACATGACCGTGAGCATCAGCACCGAACAGCTCGTGCGATGGGGCCTGACGACCGATGAGCTCGAGGACGTGGCGCGCGTGAACCTGGGTTCGTATGCGCCCGAGCTCAATGTGCAGATCATGCAGTCCGGGGACGGCGGCAGGGCCGCGGTGGTGAGCCTGCGCGATGGCTACGACGCTGCGCGGCTCCTGCTCACGCACCTGCACGAGCGGCTTGCACCGGAACTCAAGGGTGACTTCCTCGTCGCCACGCCTGCCCGCGACATCTTCGTGGCCATGAGCCGTGGACCGGGGCAGTTCATCGACCGCATCATGGGGCGCATCGACGAGGACTTCCGTCGATTGCCGTACCCCATCACGAGGAACCTGTTCTATGTGACGCGCGACGGCGTCGCCGGAACCACCGAGGCGGCGTGAGCGCTCAGCGCACGGGCTCGATGGTCGAGCCGCTCTGGACGTAGAAGTTCACCAGGTCTCCGGTGGCGAAATCGCTCGCTGCCTGCCCCTGCGGCACCGTGATCCACATCGGCACCACGACCTCAGCGAGCACCATGTTGGTGCGTGTATCGGTCGCGATCACGCGGCCTTGCACGATGCGAGGGTGCCCCTCGCTCGGCTCGACGAAGATGCCACCGGCCTTCGCATGGTGCATCTTGAGGGCTGTGGCCCGGAAGCGAGCGTGCATGCGCTCGCCGGAGACGAAGGAGCATGTGGGGCAGTGGGGAAGGAACGACAGCTGGTACTGCGTGCCAGGGACCTTCACGACGACGCCGTCGGACGAGTTCGCGGTCACGAGCACGCGGGCGGTGTCGGTCAGCACGGGATTCATGGTCGCCCAAGCCTAGCACGGGTCCGTGGCTTCGGGCCCAGCGTGGTTCGGCCGGATCAGGTGTGCGAGCCCATCGCGAGGAAGTTCCCCAGGAGCTTCGGGCCCTCGATCGTGAGGAAGCTCTCGGGATGGAACTGCACACCCTCCATCGGTGCGGCACCGGCGGGGGACTTCCATCGCAGGCCCATGACCTCGCCCCGCGCGGTCCACGCGCTGACCTCGAAGTCGGGCGGAACGGTGTCGCGACGCACGACGAGCGAGTGGTAGCGCGTGGCCTCGAAAGGATTGGACAGGCCCGCAAAGACACCTCGACCATCATGATGGACCTGGCTCGTCTTGCCGTGCACCGGGATGTCGTTGCGCTCGACCACCATGCCGTGGAGGCCACCGATGGTCTGGTGTCCCAGACACACACCGAGGATCGGCACACGGCCCCGCAGCGCAGCGATGATCGACGGGCAGGCGCCGGACTCCTTCGGGGTACAGGGGCCGGGCGAGATCACCAAGTGCGTCAGCGACATCGCGGACGCCGTGTCGGCATCGATGGCATCGTTGCGGATGACTTCGATCTTCAGCGATGGATCGAGCTCGCCGAAGCGCTGGACGAGATTCCAGGTGAAGGAATCGTAATTGTCGATCAGCAGCAGCACGTCGTCGCTCAGCCGGTCACTCGTCGCGGGCGTTGAGCGCCTTCTTGCGCGTGGCACCCTCTCCGTACACCGCCATTTCGCCGTAGCCGTCGGGATCGATGCCGACGTGCGCGACGCGCACGCCTGCCTTGTCACGGATCAGGAGCGCACCACCGGGAGCGTTGCTGGCCTGGCCGAGGATCACGACCGGGCGACCTTCCGGTCCGATGAGGTTCAGCAGGCCGCCGGCTGCCGTGCCGCCGATGCCGGCGATCACGCGCGTGGCGTGCAGGAGCTGCAGCGCACCGCCACCGTCAGCGCCGGTCTCGAGCAGCACATTGGCCTGCTTGCCATCGGCAAGCATCAGCTTGCCGGTGCCGTCCTCGCGGACGAGCATCGAGGCCACTTCCGATCCGGCCTGGTTCTGCACGACGATGAAGCCGCCGCCCACGCGCGAGCCGATCGATGCCGCGGGCTGGCCGCTGGAGGCGATGACCTGCAGGACGCCGCCGGTCGGCTCGGACGCGGCGCGCACGATGGGCTTGTTGTCGGCATCGGTGAGTGCGATCTGGGTGAGCCCGGTGGCGGCGTCGAGTGCGGCGCTGCCCTTTCCGTCGGCCGCATTGGCCTCGATGCGCGCACCCTCCTGCGTGGCGTAGAGGCTGCCGACCACACGACCCTGCGCATTCCACATGATGAAGTCGCCACCGTGCTCGTTGGCGCCCAACCGCGCCACATTCGCGCCCGAGCTCGACCACAGGCTGAGCCGGCCCGCGCCCTCGGTGGTGTCGGCAAGCATGACGACCTTGCCGGCCCCGTCGACGATCTCGAGCTTGCGTACCTTGATCGTGTCGCTGTTCAGCGCAGAGGCCGCCAGAACGAAGGTTGACACGAGGACCGAGCCGAGGACCAAGGCGACACGACGCCACCGCCGGGCACCGCGCTCCAGTGATTCGATGTGCGTTTCGAGGGCGGACAGGCGTGCTTCGAGGTCGTGCATGGTGAATCTCCGTGAAGAGGGGTCAGGGTTAGGATAGCCCCCGGCTCCGCTGTGCGGACCCAAGGAGAACATCGTGGCGCGACGCAAGACCGGACGACTCGGGGTAGGGCTGATCGGTACGAAGTTCATGGGCAAGGCCCACTCGCACGCGTGGGCGAGTGCCGGGCCGTTCTTCGATCTGCCGCTGGCGATCGATCTGGTGACCGTGGCGGGCCGCGACCCGGCCGAGACGCATGAGTTCGGCAAGCGCTGGGGCTGGCGCAAGAGCGTGGCGCAGTGGCAGTTGGCCGTACTCGATGCCGAGGTCGACCTGGTCGATGTGAGCACGCCCAACCATGTGCATGCCGACATGTCGATCGCCGCCCTGGAAGCCGGCAAGCACGTGGCGTGCGAGAAGCCGCTGGCCGGCACGCTCGCCGACGCACGCGCCATGGTGAAGGCGGCGAAGGGGGCCAAGGGCCAGAAAACCTTCGTCTGGTTCAACTACCGGCGCTGCCCGGCCGTGGCGCTGGCACACCAGCTCGTCCGCGATGGGCGGCTGGGCAAGCTCTTCCATGTGCGCGCGAGCTACCTGCAGGATTGGGGCGGTCCGGACACGCCGCTGCTGTGGCGCTTCCAGGCGAACCAGGCGGGCAGCGGCGCGCACGGTGACCTGAACGCCCACATCATCGACATGGCACGCTTCGTGACCGGCCAGGAGTTCACCGAGGTGAGCGGTGCGATCGAGCACACCTTCGTGAAGGAGCGGGCGATCGTCGATTCGGCTGGCGGTGCGATCAGCGGCAAGGGCGCGAAGGCGCGCAGCAAGCGCACCGGCCGGAGCACCGTCGATGATGCGGTGCTGTTCCTGGCACGCTTCAGCGGAGGAGCCATCGGCAGCTTCGAGTCCACTCGCCTGGCGACCGGCAACAAGAACCGCAACCAGATCGAGTTGAACGGCGAACGGGGATCGATCAAGTTCGACTTCGAGCGCATGAACGAACTGCAGTGGTGGGACAACACGGCCCCCAAGGCGCTCCAGGGCTGGACCACGATCATGTGCACCGAGGGTGTGCATCCGTATGCGGGCAACTACTGGCCCCCGGCGCACCTGATCGGCTACGAGCAGGGCTTCGTGAGCATGGCAGCCGACATCGCGATGGTGCTCGGTGGTTCCAAGCCGGTCGTACCGCTGCCTGACTTCGAGGATGCGCTGAAGACCCAGTGCGTGCTCGAGGCCGCGGTGATGAGCGCTCGTGAGCGCCGTCCGGTTTCGCTGAAGGAACTGGCCTGAGGTACCTTTCCCGTCCCATGGATCCGAGCCTTCAGGACCGGACGGTCGCGACCCTTGAGCGCCCCGCGCAGACGGCAGTCGTGGCGGGTGTCCGTGCTGCCGGCGAGGCCGCGCGGCGAGCCGCCGATGCGCTCTTCTCGCTGCAGCGCAGCGACGGTCACTGGCGTGCCGAACTCGAGGGAGACAGCATCCTCGAGAGCGAGTACATGCTGATGAAGTTCATCCTCGGCCAGGAGCGCGAGCCCATGGCCGATGGGCGCGATGGCTGGCAGGTCATGCAGGAACTTGCCGCGGCGCTTCGTGCACAGCAGCGGGCGGATGGCGGCTGGGGCCAGTATCCGGGCAGCGCAGCTGATGTCAGTTCATGCGTGAAGGCGTGGGTCTGCCTGCGGCTCATGGGCGACGATGAGCACGCGCCGCACCTGCAGCGCGCCAGAGCCATGATCCTCGAGCGAGGCGGTGCAGAAGCCTGCAACAGCTTTACGAACTTCTACCTCGCGGCACTCGGGCTCATTCCTTGGAGGACCGTGCCCGCGATCCCGCCTGAGGTGGTGTGGCTGCCGCGGTGGTTCCCGTTCCATCTCTCGAAGATCAGTGCGTGGAGCCGCACGATGATCCTGCCCCTGGCGATCGTCGCCACGCTGCGCCCCACTCGGCGGGTCGGGCTTGCGCTGGACCCGATCACCCGCGACCACGGTGCGCTGCGCCGGCTCACGATGCGGCGCGAGGTGCCTGCTGCATGGCGCGCCTTCTTCCGCGCGGTCGATCTCGGCTTGAAGGGAGTCGGCGCCTTGATCGGCATCGCCCCGCGACGCCACGCGATCCGCGACGCCTTCGACTGGCTCATGCAGCGCGCAAGCCAGGATGGCCCCGCACGCACCGAGGGTATCGGCGCGATCTTCCCTCCGATGGTCTACCTGCAGATCGTCTTCAAGGCGCTTGGCATGCCGCGCAGTGATCCGCGCGTGCAGATCGCCGAGCGTGACCTTGATGCCTTCTTCCTCCGCGACGCGCGGGGGACTCGCTTGCAACCCTGCTTCAGCCCGGTGTGGGACACGGGGATCGGTCTCTATGCCTTGACGGATGCAGGCTTCGATCACAACGACGCCCGTGTGGGACGGGCGTGTGCATGGCTTGAGTCGAAGGAAGTCACGCATGTGGGCGACTGGGCCATCCACTGCGCGCCGGGAACCGGTGCGGGTGGATGGTGCTTCGAGTACGCCAACGCGTGGTACCCCGACTGCGACGATACGGCGATGGTCGCGATGGCCCTCCATCGTGCGCGACGCGGTTCGAGCGGCGCCGGCGATCGCGGGGTGCGCTGGATCCTCGCGATGCAGAATGATGACGGCGGCTGGGCCGCGTTCGATCGCAGCGAGCATCGACAGTGGATGGAGTATGTGCCGTTCGCCGACCACAACGCCATGCAGGACCCATCGTGCCCGGACATCACCGGGCGGGTGCTCGAGTGCCTGTCCTGGCATGGCCTGCGCTGCGGCGACGCAGCTGTCGATCGCGCGATCCGCTACATCCAGTCGCACCAGTTGCCGCAAGGGTGCTTCTTCGGGCGCTGGGGGGTGAACTACATCTACGGCACCTGGCAGGCGGTCATCGGGCCGATCCGCTGCGGTGAACCGCGCGAGGCAGAGTGGCTCCGCCGGGCCGGCGCTTGGATGAAGTCGGTGCAGAAGCCCGATGGCAGCTTCGGTGAGAGTGCCGACACCTACGAGGATCCCTCGCTCATGGGCACCGGCCCGAGCACGGCGAGCCAGACCGCGTGGGGCGCGATGGTCCTGCTCGAGATGTACGGAGCGGACGATCCGGACTTGGCCCGCGCGATCGCGTGGCTGGTGCGCACGCAACTCACGCCCGAGCAGGCTGCCGATCCAGCGGCCAATCCCGATGGCGATCCCGCCGGCAGTTGGTGCGAGAGAGAGTTCACGGGCACGGGCTTCCCGGGGGTCTTCTACCTGCGGTACCACCTGTATCGCCTGTACTTCCCCCTGATGGCCCTCGGCCGCTATGTGCGCGCGCACGGCGCGGCGTAAGTGCATCGCCGAAGGTTGTCGCGCGCTGCGCGGCTTGTCCGGTCGCTGCGGGGGTCGCCGGCTGGGGCAATTTCGACGAATTCCACAATCCGGAGTGTGGCGACTCAGAACTCGCGATTAGCCTTTTGGACAACGGAGGTCCGACGATGCGTACTGAACCACAACATGTCGTGCACAGGATCCTGACGGGACTCGTGACGATTCCATGCGCCCTGCTCCTGACCGCTGCAACCCATGCCCAATGCCCGGCTGACCTGACGGACGACGGCATGGTGGGCGGGATGGACCTGAGCGTCTTGATGGCGGCATGGGCAACTGACGGCTCGCAACAGCCGGGATCGGACATCAACGGGGATGGTGTTGTCGGGGGCGCGGATCTGGCGGCCATGCTTGGTGCATGGGGGCCATGCGTCACCACGCCAGCGTGGGCCACGCTCATCGAGGCGTGGCCTGATCCTTCGGTAGTGACCAATGCCAACCTCCGAGCTGCCATCACGGCGACTGGCTTGGCCTGGCGCGTGAAGGACACAGCCACGCAGATCGAGTTCGTGCTGATTCCGCCGGGCTCGTTCCAGATGGGCTGCAGCGCGTCGCAGTGGTTCCCCTGCAACCCTGATGAGAGCCCTGTCCACACGGTGACCCTGACCAACGCGTTCTACATGGGCCGGTACGAAGTGACGCAGGCGCAGTGGCAGGCGCGGATGGGATTGAACCCGAGCTACTTCCAGAGCGTGAGCGAAGAGGTGTCTGCCACCGAAGTCCCCAACCGCCCGGTGGAGCGGGTGAGTTGGGACATGATCCAGGGATTCCTCACCCCTGGCATGCGGCTTCCCACGGAAGCCGAGTGGGAGTACGCGTACCGGGCGGGCACCACGACGGCGTTCCATGGATTCGCGGGCAGTCTCAACGGTACGAACGACGACAGCCAACTGGTGAACATCGCGTGGTACGCGGCCAATGAGGGCACCCAGACCCGACCGGTGGGTGGCAAGTTCGGCAACGGCTACGGCCTGCACGACATGTCGGGGAATGTGATTGAGTGGGTGAGTGACCAGTACGACATGAACTACTACGGGAGCAGTCCGCAGAACAATCCCCCGGGGCCGGACAAGGGCTCCACACGCGTCGTCCGGGGCGGATGCTTTGAAACCCGATTCGACAGCACCAACACCTGTCGCGCGTCGTACCGGGCCGCCCTTGCCCCAGAGAACTCCCCCGGCACCGTGGGATTCCGCGTGGCCAGGACTCCGTGACGCGTGTTGACCGTGCTGCCCCCGGCGAACGACCTGAGCGTCCTGCCCAGCCGTCGCGTTCAGAACGGCGTCTGGCACTCGACCAGCATGCGCTCACCGGTGGCCGGGTGCGTGAAGCCCACGGAGCGTGCGTGCAGGCAGAGTCGCGGTGCCATCGCGCGCACCGCCGGCAGCGCGTAGAGGTCATCGCCGAGGATCGGGTGACCGAGCTCGCGGCAGTGCACGCGCAGTTGATGGCTGCGTCCGGTGCGCGGCAGGAGTTCCAGCCTCGTGGTGTCGCGCGCAGCATCGCGTGACAGCACGCGCCAGCCCGTCTGCGCGGGCCGACCGTGCACATGGTCAACGACCTGCAGTGGTGCGTTGACGAGGTCCTTGCGCAGCGGCAGGTCGATCAGGCCCTCGTCGCCGGTCACGATGCCGTGGACCAGGGCCTCGTAGACCTTGCCGACCGTCCGTTCCTGGAACTGCACGCTGAGTTCGCGGTGCGTCCGGGCATCGAGCGCCATGACGATGCAGCCGCTGGTGTCGCGGTCGAGCCGATGCACGATGCGCACCCCCGGGAAGCACCGGGCTGCGCGGCTGGCAAGGCAATCGGCCTTGTCCGAGCCGATGCCCGGCACGCTGAGCAGGCCGCTGTCCTTGTCCAACACGAGCAGCCAGCGGTCATGCCAAAGGACACGGAAGCCGATGCCTTCGGGAAGGGGCTGATCTACACTTGCGCGCTGCACCACGGCACCCATTGCACCATGAACCGATCGATCATGCTTCTTGCACCTGCCTTGCTTGCCGCCTGCGTGGGCACCAGCACCGGGTCCGTGCGGGAGGTCGTATCGATCCAATCAACGGGCTCTGCTGCGCCGGTCGTCGCGCACGGCGGCTCCACGAACTCGGCCGATGTCCCCTCGACCAGGGTCTCGTTGGACTCGCCAACCGACTGGGCCGCCGCCGAGGCACCGATCTTGACCAACGCCGTGCAACTCACCTTCGGTCGCGATTGGGTGCGCGCGGGCGAGAACTACATCGACCCACGGGGCAAGCGCGTTCTCTTCCAGGGTGTGCCGCAGCCCGAGGCTGGCAAGGCACCGGATGACCACTACGCGATGGTGCTCGCTGACCTCGTCACGGGTGCCGATGGCAAGCCGGCGCTGGCCAACAGTTGGATCATCAGTCCCAAGGGCAGCGCCAACACCTGCGGTTGGTTCGATCCCAAGGACCCGGACCGGATCATCTACGCGACCACGCTCGTCCCGCCGACGGCAAGCAACTCGCCGGGCTACCAGCGTGGCACGGGCCGCTATCGCTGGAGCTTCCCCCCCGAGATGCGCATCGTGTCGCTGGATCTCAAGGGACGGGCCAAGGGCAGTGAGATCGTTCCAGCGGACCTGAAGACCCTCGTGGGCGATGGCAGCGCCTACGTGGCCGAGGGCAACCTGAGCGCTGATGGCCGCCACCTCATCTACTGCTCGTTGGCGACGGGGCAGGGCGATCTGCATTCGCTCGATCTCCGGACGGGCGAGACCACACCGCTCGTGCGGGAGCCGGGATACGACGGAGGGCCGTTCTTCAGCCCGGACTCGACGCGCATCTGCTTCCGCAGCGACCGGACCGGCGATGGCCACCTGCAGCTCTTCGTGGGCGACCTCGAGCGCACCATCGATGGCCGGATCCTTGGCGTGAGTCGTGTGCATCAACTCACGATGGGCGACACCGTCAACTGGGGACCGTTCTGGCACCCGGCATCGACGGCCATGGCCTACGCCACCAGCGAGCTCGGCCACCAGAACTACGAGGTCTTCCTGATCGACAGTGCGCGGTGGACGACCGGCGCGGGCATGTCCATGCAACGCGATGGATCGACGAAGGTCCGCGTCACGCATGCAGCCGGTGCCGATGTCCTGCCAGCCTTCAGCGCCGATGGACGACGCATGATCTGGACCAGCAAGCGTGGCCCCGAGAACACGAGCCAGGTGTGGTTGGCGGACTTCGCGTTGCCGACTGCCTTCGAGCCGGTTCGAGCCGACATCCCTGCTGGCGAGCCTGCCCCGACGAAGGATGGGGCCTCGGCTCCGGACCGAACGCCGTGACAGCGCTTCCGATCCAGCGTCGGCACCTGATCCCGTTCCGCAGTTCATTGCTGCCGCAGATCTTCACGGACACCCTCATCGTGGGCAGCGGTGTGGCCGGGCTTCGCTGCGCCATCGAGGCCTCGTCGCACGGGGATGTGATCGTGCTGGCGAAGGAGTCGCTCGACCTGTCGAGCACGAGTTGGGCGCAGGGCGGCATCGCCACGGTCCGCAGTGCGGAGGACAGCATCGCGCAGCATGAAGAGGACACGCTCGAGGCCGGTGCCGGGCTCTGTGATCCGGAGGCCGTGTCGGTGCTCGTGCGCGAGGGGCCGGGTGAAGTCGAGCAGTTGATCGAGTGGGGGATGCGGGTCGACCGCGATGCCGATGGCACGGTGAGCCTTGGGCGCGAGGGCGGGCACCGCCAGGATCGCATCGTGCATGCCGATGGCGACGCAACCGGTGCCGCGCTCGCCGCAGCGCTCATCGCCAAGGTGCGCACGCTCGGTTCGGTGCGGCTCTTCAACCGTTGCTTCGCGCTCGACGTGCTGACCGAGGGCGGTGGTGCCGATCGCCGGGCGGCAGGCGTGCTGACATGGCATCCGCGCTTCGGCCTGCAGATCGTCTGGGCCAGGTCGATCGTGCTCGCGTGCGGCGGTGCGGGACAGGTCTATCGCGAAACCACCAATCCGAAGGTGGCCACGGGCGATGCGATCGCGATGGCATGGCGTGCGGGTGCGACGGTGGCCGACCTCGAATTCATGCAATTCCACCCGACGAGCCTCTATGTCGCCGGCGCACCGCGCCACCTCATCAGCGAGGCGGTGCGTGGCGAGGGAGCATGGCTGGTCGATGCCGCAGGCACGCGGTTCATGCAGGGCGTGCATCCCATGGGGGAGCTTGCGCCGCGTGACATCGTGAGCCGCGGCATCGTCGAGCACCTGGCGCGGATCGGGCAGAGCCATGCGTTCCTGGACTGCCGTCATCTCGGCAGTGGAGAGCCGGGTTTCGTGGCGCGGCGATTCCCGGCGCTTGATCGCATGCTCGCGGGCTTCGGGCTTGATGCGTCGAGGGAGCTCATTCCGGTGAACCCTGCTGCGCACTACACGATCGGAGGCGTCCTCACGGACCTCTTCGGACGGACCAGCCTTCGTGGTCTGTATGCCTGCGGCGAGAGTGCCGCCAACGGTGTGCACGGCGCGAACCGGCTTGCCAGCAACAGCCTGCTCGATGGACTCGTCTTCGGTCGACGCGTGGCCCACGCCATCGCGGCGGACGCGTTGCCTGATCCTGTGCCCGTGCACACCGACAGCCGGATCGAGGTTCCCGAGCGCGGCGACCTCGATGTGGCTGACATCCGTGCGAGCCTGCGCAGCGCCATGTGGCGCAATGTCGGGCTGCAGCGATCCGCCGCACGGCTCGCGGATGTCCTGAAGATGATCGAGTTCTGGGGGCGCTATGGACTGCATGCCGTGTTCGAGCAGCCCTCGGGCTGGGAAGCCCAGAACCTGCTGACTGTGGCCCACCTGATGGCGCGCGCAGCGCTCGAGCGCACCGAGAGCCGCGGCACGCATTGGCGCAGCGATGCGCTGGCGTCCGGGGCGGATTGGCGCGTCAGGCTGGCATGGACGCCCGGCAGGGATCGACCGGACCGCCTGCCGATCCCGTTGGAGACGCGAGGATGAGGTGCGCCCTGCCGATTCTGGTGGCGGTCGCCGCGGCGTGTGCGCCCGAGCGCGTTGAGTATCGCGACCGCAATCCGCTCAGCGACCGCGCCAAGGACGAAGTCGATCACACGCTCCCCGACGGGACGCGGGTGGTCTATCGCGACCCCCGGCCCGTGACGGCCGGCAAGTTCGGCGCGACCGAGGTCGTGGCACCCACGGATCAGGCGTCCGTGCAGGGCGTGGGTGCCACCGGCGTGAGCGGCCCGGCGCTGGAGTTGCGCATCGAGCACCCTGATGGCACGGTCGAGTTGCGTGCAATCACGCCCGCGCAGGTCATCGCGCACCTGCAGCATGCGATCCGCAATCGTGAGTACCCGCCGTTCTACTCGCAGATGCTCACGAGGGAAGCGCGCAAGGAGTGGGAGGCACGCGGCGGGGAGCCAGCCTTCGCGGCCTGGATGGACGAGCAGCGCAGTGCCGTGATGGAGTTCCTCAACAGGACGAGCTATGGCATGTTCAGCTCGGATGTCATCACGCGCGCCACCGGCCCCAAGACGATCGAGCTCCAGCTCACGCCGCAGTTGCATGGCCAGTTCATGTTCAATGCGATCGAGTTCGAGCGACAGCAGGGCGGCTTGAAGCTGCGTGGGTTGCGCTGAGGCACCCGGCTCATGCGATGGACCGATCGCCTGCCGCGGCAGACGAGTCCGGCATCATCCGGCGCGGCGATCGATCGACGGTCCGGGCAGGAGTGGCGATCACTCGAACCGACCGCGGTCCAGGATGTCGAAGTTGTGCAGTTTCGCCACCTGCTTGGCCGACAGCGTGTCGATCGCCATGAGGCGTTCGACGAGGCGCGATGGCTTGGCGAGGCCGAGTGATCCCACGAGGCGGAACTTCGCGTTGAGGATCCCTCGCAGGTCGGCGGTCGTGTTGCGAGCGTGGCCGGCTGGATACATCACCAGGCCGCTGTCGAGTGTCCGGCCATCGGTCGTCTCGATCACGACCGAGGTGGGGATGCCGTCCGGGTAGCGCCGGTCGTACTCCTCGCCACCGTGGGCGAAATCGATCTTGGCCATGAGCTCGCGCGTGCGCGCGTTGGCGATCGCGTCGGCTGAGTAGTCGTGGGGTCCCAGCATCAGCCGCTTCCACCAGTCGTCGGTGGCTTCACCGATCGACTCAGCGCCATCCTGCGCGGCGGCCTCGATGGCCTTCCGCAGCAGCGTGCTGACGATGTAGACCATGCTGTGATCGGCACTCTGGCGGGTCTTGGGATCCCGCTTGGCAGGATCGCCGATGATGCCGAAGGCGGGCTCATAGGCCACGATGCGGATCGCCTTGATGGTGCCGGGCTTCTGCAGGATGTCGCGATTGGCGAAGGTGAGGTCGATGATCGCCTGCAAGGCGCCCGCGCTCTGGTGCTCGTAGAGCCCGAGCTTGAAGTGCATGCCCATGACGGCGAAATCGTCGCCGGAGAAGCCCAGCACGAGGTCGAACGGGCTGTCTCCCCGCGTCGTCATGAACTGCCGGAACATGCTCTCGGGGTTGCGGAAGATGTCGCGTGGGCCGAGGAACCCCTCCATGCTGCGACGCATGCCGACGATCGCAGCCTCGGTGCTGATCGCGGCGCTCGCGCCCTTGGAGTCGCTGAGTTGCTTGCCCGCGCGGATCGCGCGCCACGGGATGTGGTGAGCGACGAACATCCCGATGGCACTCTCGATCTGCTCGGCGGTCGCACCCATCATGGCGCCGTAGGTCGCCGCGCTGGCGATCGCGCCGTGCACGACATGGTCGATCTTGTAGGTCTTGAGGCTGAAGACCTCGGCGAGCCGGCCGCGGATCTCGTCGAGGCAGACCATGCCTCGCAGCGCGGTGGCACCATCGAGGCCCATGATCTGGGCTGCGGCGATCGGTACCGGATAGAAGTCGTTGTGGCCGAACTCGCCTGCGATATGGCCCAGGCCCGGGTTGAAGCCGAAGTTGGTGCCGTTGGAATCCCACTCACGCACGGCGGCGCTGTTGGCGACGATCGCCTTCTCCGGCTGGACGCGCGTGGAGCTGCCGAAGACCGTCGCGCCGTGCGCCCTGTTCTTGTAGTGCAGTGCTTCCTGGCGCAGGAGAACCGGTGCATTCGTGCCCAGCGCGATGGCGCTCAGGCCGCAGAGCACGGCATCGGCGTGGAAGAGCTTGGTGCGTGTGAGGACCGATTCGGTGGGCTCACCCGACTTCATGAAGTCGATCGCATACTGGCCGATGCCGAGGGCTTGGTTCGTGTTCCGGGGCAGATCGACGGTGGACATGGGCCACGAAGTGTAACGGTGCTGACGAGGGAGTCCGCTCGTCCGGTGGTCCGCGCCGCCGCGCCGGCTGCGATCAGTGCGCGCCGGCGCTCGTGCTCTTGATGTCTGCGACCACCTGGTGGCAGGTCGGGTCGATGCCTCGTGCGAGTTCGATAACCCGCTTCGAACCACGGCGGTGCGCCTCGATGAAGAGCGTCTGCACGGGGCCATCGCGACCGCGTCCGTCGAAGACCGTGACGGTGATGCCGTGGTCCCGCAAGGTCGCCGCCATGTCATCGCTCTTGCGCGTGAAGTCACGCACCACGGAGTGGTCGCTGGCGAGGCGGTCCTCGACGACCATGACGAGCCAGTTCCCGAGCGCGAAGCCGAGTGCATGGGGGACCGCATACCACGGGTGGTCCTGCACGGTCAGGATGACCTTGCTCACCACGAGCACCCGGACGAGCATCTCGATGAAGGCCAGAGTGAAGGCGCGGCCCTTCTGTCCCTGCACGATCGCGATGGTGCGCACCACACTGCTCAAGACATCGATCAGGCGCGCAGCGATGATGCCCACGCTGACGGGGGGTCAGCATGACTGCATCCCCGCTGAGGTCGGCGGCTCAGGCCGCAAGCAGCGCTTCGTAGAGTTCGACGATGCCCTTGCCTTGCGTGGCGATCGTCTCGAGGATGCGGCGTCCCGAGGCGATGTCGAGCAGTTCACGCACGAGCTTGGCCTCGCCGGCATGGTCGGCCTTGTTGGCGACGAAGAGATCGGCAATCTCGAGGATGCCAGCCTTGTCCATCTGGACGGCATCGCCCATGCCTGGCACGACCACGACCGCAGTGCGATCCACATGCTCACGGATGGCCACATCGTTCTGCCCGGCGCCGACGGTCTCGACGATCAGGGTGTCGAAGCCCGCCGCACCGATGAGCCCCGTGATCTGCGGCAGGCTCCTGTAGTCCTCGCCGACGATGGCGAGGCTTCGGTAGAAGACCTTCTCGTCGACGGCGTTGAAGTCCACGCGCAGGCGGTCACCGAGCAGCGCGCCACCCGTGATCGGGCTCATGGGGTCGAAGGCAACCACGGCCACGCGTTCGCCCCTGCGAACGGCCTCGGCGGCGAGGGCCGCAACCAGCGTGCTCTTGCCTGCACCGGGTGATCCGGTGATGCCCACGACGCGCGCCGGGCGGCGGAGCGCAGCACCGGGCGCCGGCCCACCGGCGTGCGCAAGGCTGATCTGCCGCGCCAGCACGGCATGGGTCGATGGCGATTGGAGCGGCGCGTAGGCACGCACGCACTCCCGCACGCTCTGCATGATCTCCTCCATGCCGGTTCCGGTGTGGTAGATCCGGCGGACGCCGGCGGAGAGCAGCGTCGGGACATCTTCCTGCGGGATGATGCCGCCGACATTGACAGGCATGTCGGCGCGACCGAGGTTGCCGCACTCCTCGAGCAGCTTGGGCACGAGCACCAGGTGCGAGTTGCTCATCATGCTGCAGGCGATCACGTCGGCATCCTCGTCGCGGGCGCCGATGGCGAGGCTGCGGGGCGTCTGCCAGAGCCCGCTGTAGATCACGTGGATGCCAGCATCGCGGAGCACACGCGCAATGAGCTTGACACCCCGGTCATGCCCATCGAGGCCCATCTTGCCCAGGAGCACGCGTGGACGGTGCGGCAGGTCGCCACATCGGTCCCGCTTCTCGATGGCGCTCGTTGGGTCCTGGAGCGACCTCACGCTCATCGCGGGACCTCGGTCGTGGGCACCTCCTCAGTGCCGTCGCCGGAGTCCTTCCCCTCGTTGGTCGGACGCGCCTCATCGGTCCACTGGCCGGGATGGAAGCGACGGCAGAGCTCGACGACGATCTTGTCGCTGTTCTTCCACTTGTAGTCATCGAGCGGGTACTGGCGACCGTCGACATCCTTGACGACCGCGATGGACTTGCGCATCCAGCGATCCATGTCGATGCCAGCGATGCGCTCAGCGGGGATCAGGCCTTCCGGGGTGTCGAGCGAGCCATCCTCGTGCAGCGTCCACGTCTTCCTGCTGGCACCCACCAGGATCCATGCGCACCACGGGAAGCCGATGACGCCGCACCCGATCACATACACCCAGAGTTGGAAGGGCTTGTCGAAGCCGGACGGTGGAGTCGGGGGCTTGGCAAACTCGGTGGTCAGACGGGCCTTGGCTGCCTCGTACTCCTCGGTCTCATCGTCCGAGAGCGCGCGATCCTGCGACGCGGAGGTGAGTTCGTCCTGACGGTTCTTGAGTCGGGTGTACTCGCGCGCAGAGTCTTCCAGCGCGGGGTACCTGACCCAGTAGTCGTATCCCCCCCAGACCCCGAACGCGAGGCACATGAATGTGTAGAGCGTCATCCAGAAGCGGAATCGAGGCTGCAGTCGGGTGGACATCGTCATGGGAAGGAAGAAGTCTATCGCCGGGATGGACGAGCCCGCCGCAGCCAAGGGCCTTGCGGACGGCGTCGACGAGGAGTGTGTGCAAAAAAAGGGCCCGCCGCAGCCAAGGGCCTTGCGGACGGCGTCGACGAGGAGTGTGTGCAAAAAAAGGGCCCGCCGCAGCCAAGGGCCTTGCGGACGGCGTCGACGAGGAGGGCG
>VGYB01000030.1 GCA_016873115.1 Planctomycetota bacterium
GCACCGGCACCTGAGCCCGCACCGACACCTGAGCCTGCACCGACACCTGAGCCTGCGCCGGCACCTGAGCCTGCACCGGCACCTGAACCTGCGCCGGCACCTGCACCGACTCCTGAGCCTGCACCGACACCGGAACCTGCACCTGAGCCTGCACCTTCTTCGGCACCCGGTACTGCCCCTGATTCCGAAGCCGCATTGCAGTCGGAACTCGATGGCGTGAACGCCGAACTGGTGGCATCAAACCGTTCGTTGGATGATCTCAAGCAGCGCATCGATGCATCGATGTCGCTCTCAGCCTCCGAGCGCGCCAAGGCCGAGAGCGATGCACGAGTCAAGCCCTTGCTGGCGGACATGGCCCGGCTGCGTGCGGAGCGCGATGCGTCGCCCGCTGGCTCCGAGGCCGCCGCGACCGCCGCCATGGCACTCGCGGCGGTCGAACGCCAGCACACCAACCTGATCGAGGACATCGGTCGCCTGAACCGCGAGTCAGAGCGCCGCTCCCTCACGCAGTCGATTGCCTCGCTCACGGACCGTCGAACCGGGCTTGAGCGTTCGCTTCGTCAGGCTCGAGGCGAACCCGAACCCGCGCCTGCTGCAGTCGCGACAGGATCGCTTCGGTTGGTCATGCTCGACGACACCATGGCGCCGACCACGCTTGAGTCACCTGACTCCGACGCACGAACCATCGTCGCGCCGAGCCAGGTCGACACGGTGATGTCGACGAGCTATGTCTTCGATCCCAAGCTGGACAAGTGGGTTCCTGCCCGTCCCGCTGCAGCCGTACCCGCACCGGCACCGTCGTCAAAGTTCACTGCGTCAGCGCCCGGCACACCGCGTTCCATGGCACCGCTGATCGATGAAGACCTGATTCCCAAGGGAATCCGCGAGAAGTATTCCGTCGATGACATCCAACGCATCGCGGCGCGCGACATCGAGGACGGCGCCCTCGACGGACGCGTGACTCGCCTGCTTGAGATCGACTATCGCGACCTCATCGCCGGGAAGTCAATGCTCAATGTGATCGTCCGGCCCGATGACTTCATCAATGTGGTCCCACCGCCGACGGGCGTGGTCTACATCGATGGCGAGATCGCTCGGCCCGGCCCGTACGACCTTCCAGCCACCGGTCAGTTGACCTTGAGCCGACTTGTGGCGGCGGCCGGGGGCCTTGGGGCCTTGGCGATCCCCGAACGCGTCGACCTGGTCCGTCGCATTGGCGATCGCGAAGCGACCATCCGTGTGAACCTCGCGGCGATCCGTGAGCGCTCGGAGCCCGACATCGTGCTCAAGAGCGATGACCATGTGATCATCGGCACGAACTTCTTTGCGATGCCCTTGGCTGTCATCCGGAACGGTTTCCGGATGACCTACGGTTTCGGGTTCCTCATCGATCGCAACTGGGGCACCGACATCTTCGGGCCGCCGCCCGAGGCTCTGACGGTTCAGTGACCGAGCGGTCACCTGAAGGCGATCCCAGCCCTGCACCCGGTCGTACAGTGGTCACAGTCCACTTGAGCACTCCTCATGACGAGCCCAGCCACCCAGCCTCGCCGCCTTGCCGAGCCCCCCGCGCCGGTCGTGTGCGGCATGGTCGCGCTGCTCCTTGGCCTCGGCGTGGCGGTGTTCCTCGACTTCCTGCGGAAGCAGGTGGCCTTCGCCGTGTCGCAGCCATCGGATTGGGGTCACACCCTCATCATTCCGGCCGTGGGTGCGTATCTGGTCTGGCTGCGGCGCGATGAACTCCTCATCGAGCCGTTCCGCCCCTTTTGGCCGGCGCTCGCCATGCTGCTGGTGGGGGTGGGCTGGTACGCGCTCTGCGTCATCGGACCGAAGCCGCTCTTCCATCACAACCTTCAGGCGGCGGGTATCACGCTCGCGCTGTTCGGAGCCGTCTGGACCATCCTGGGGACGAGAGCCATGCGTGTGCTGTGGTTCCCGCTGCTCTATGTCTGCGTGTTCAGCCAGACGCTCTCCGAGCGAATGCTCTCGAAGGTCACGTTCCTGCTGCAGGATCTTGCGGCTCTTGGTGCGTACGGGCTGCTGCTGGTGATGGGGCTGGATGCCGACCGCAGCGGCAACACGATCACCGTGATCAGCGAGGGCGTGTCGCACCCGCTCAACATCGCCGAAGCCTGCAGCGGCATGCGCATGGTGGTGGCCTTCGCCGCACTCGGCACCTTCCTCGCCTACACCCAGATGCGCGGCCTCGTGCAGCGGACCCTCATGGTCCTCTCGGCCATCCCTGTTGCGGTGGCGGTCAACATCCTCCGCATCGTCACGCTCGGTGTGCTCTCGCTGGCCGATGCGAACTTCGCAGCCGGCGAGTTCCACCATTTCGTGGGCCTGGTGTGGATGCTTCCTGGTCTGCTGCTCTTCCTCGGCGTGCAGTGGATCATCAGCAACCTCATGGTCGATGACCCGGGTGGACCTCGTGCGGTTTGACCCACGATGCACCATCGCGTACGCGGCCGTGTGCCTGACGCTGGCCGGCAGCGCCATTGGCTTCAGGGCGGCGATCGAGCAGCTCAATGTCTACCTGCGCAAGGAAGCCGTACCGTTGCGTGAGTCGCTGGACAGCATCCCGGTGGTCCTGGGCGACTGGGTACGTTCCGGTGAGGACATTCGCTACGGTGTCGATGTCGAGACCGAGCTTGGCACGAAGCAGTACCTGCTTCGGAACTACGAGCGCCCCGGAAGCGATGGTCGTCAACGCGTCCAGCTCCACATCGCGTACTACACTGGCCTCATCGACACGGTCCCCCATGTACCCGAGCGATGCTGGGGTGCCGCCGGCATGATCATGACCGAACAACCGCACGATGTGGCACTGAAGGTGGATGCTTCGGGTTGGTCTCTCGGTCAAGCCCGCAATGGGGCCACCGACGAACCGTATCCGACAGCAACGGTGCGCGATCCGGTCACCCGCAAGGAGCAGATCGTGCACCTGCCGATTGGCGGCTGGGTGGCGAGCGTGACCGAGTTCCAGGAGCAGGGTGACACCAGGCATCGAGTGCTGGGCGGCTACTTCTTCGTGGCCAATGGTCGCATGACGAGTTCGCCATACCAAGTGCGCAATCTGGCGTTTGACCTCACCGACAAACACGCGTATTACTGCAAGGTGCAATGCACGATGGTGCTGTCGTCTGACGGTGCCACGAACGAGGCTTTCGCTGAAGCGGCCGGCGATCTGGTTCGCATGGCCATGCCCGACATCATGCGGTGCCTGCCCGACTGGCCGTCCTGGGAGGGCGGCTCGGGCAGCGTCGTGTCCCCGCCCAAGGCAGAATGAGAGACAACACATGGCACGCAAGCTCAATCGGAAGTTCGTGATCATCGTCGGCGGAGTGACTTTGGCTGCCGTCCTGGGCGTCGGGGGCCTTGCCGTCTGGCGCATGCAGACCGGTCCCGAGCGCAACATCGCGATGGGTGATGCGGCGCTGAAGTCCGGGCGCTTCAATGAAGCCGTCGAGCGTTACGGCCGTGCCGCCAACAGGCGTCCGGATCGAACCGAGTACTGGAGGAAGTATGTCAGCGCCCTCGAGCAGCAGCCCACCAACACAACGCAGTCCGGCACGCAGAATTTCTTCCAACTCCTCGCTGGCCGCGCCAAGTTGGCTGAATCCGACCCGACTGATGTCGAGGCACTGACGGAGTACCTCAAGCAGCTCAGTGCCACAAACCCCGCAGATGTGGCCCTGGCCTGCACGCGCATTGCACCGATCTACGCGAAGCACCCCAAGCAGACGGCGATCATCGAGGTGGCATCGCTCTCGGCTGCGCTCCGACAGTGGGAGTCCAAGCGTGCTGGTATCGATGATGCAGAGCGCAAGCTGCTCGACCTTGCACGCGCACCAGAGTCAGGCACGGAACCATGGCTTGGGCTGGTGGAGTACGCCAATGCTCGACTGGAGGTCGCACAGCGTGCAGGCATCAGCGCCGACACGAGACGATGGTCCGAGTTGCTGGACGGCTATCTCTCTCAGGCGATCGCCGCCCACCCGCGTTCACCTCGGCTCCACATGGCCCTGGTCATCAAGTTCCTCGGGAGCGATCGAGATCAGCGGCGGACCGTCGACCAGGCGCAGGCACCCGCGGCGTTCAATGAATTGCTCACCATCGTGACCCCGCAAGTGCAATCCCTGGAGTCCATTGATGTCACCAACCTCCTCAGGATCGGACGGAATCTTGGACCGGTGCAGCGCGATCAATCGATCGAGCTGGCACAGGACTGGCTTGACCAGCATCCGTCAGAGCCTCTGGTCATGGCTGAGCTGGCCTCGCTGCTCCAGGAGTCGGATCGCCAGGCCGATCGCGACGAGTCGATTGTCCTGAGTGCCCACATTCGCGACATGCAGACCTTCCCTTCGGGGCAGGCGGCGCTGACGCAGGACTCGCTCCGTGTGCGCGCTGCACAGAGCGTGTTCGACACGCAATTCCTCGGGTTGCTCGAAGCACCGGATCAGGCTGACCGCGATGCGATGATGCCGTCGCTGGAGCAGGCACTTCAGGCGATGCGCCGCGTGGCTGGTGCGGGCAATGAGCAGTTGATCGGCCGATGCGAGGCGTTCTTGCAGTTCGCACGCGGCCAGTACGCGCCAGCGCTGCGCGGACTCGAACGCATCGTCTCTGCGCCCGACGCCGACACGCTGTCGATGATCGTGGCGATAGACAGCGCGGTACGCCGTGAAGAGTTCGGCGTGGCTCAGCAACTGGCTGCACGTGCTGCCGCGCGCTACCCCCAGAATCCACGGGTGGTTGAGGGGGCGCTGCGAGTGTCCCAGACGACCGGCCGTCGTGACGAAGCCCTCGCACTCGCGGAGCGGCTGCAATCGATCGAGCCGGACAATGCCTTGGCCAACTCGATCCTCGCTGCGGCGAAGGATCCAGCACGCATGGCACCGGCGAAGGACGAACTCGAAGCACAGCTTCGCAAGGCGTTCCAGGATGCCAAAGGCAATCCGATCGCTTTGCGCGATGCAGCGGTCCCGCTGATGACCGCCAACCCCACGGATGTCCGTCCTCGGCTGATGTGGGTCGAGGCGATCATGCGAGTGGGGGACCGCGAGGCTGCCATGAAGGCGATTGATGAATCGCTTGCCCTGTTCCCCGACAACGATTTGCTCAAGGCACGCAAACTCGACCTGTCAACGCTCGATCCCGTCGAGCGCGCGCGCATGATGGCCGCGCAACGAGGGGGCAGCGATTCCGAACGCCTGCTGTATGAGATTTTCACGCTGCTCGCCGGCGAGCCTGCCTTCGAGCGCGCAGTCCTCGACAGTTCGGACCCGGTGGATCGTGAGCGCATCACCAAGGAACTCGCATCGATTCGCAAGGGCATCGACGAGACGCTTCCGAAGGCACTGGCAGCGAATCGCGGCAACGAGACCCTCCTGATCCTGCTCGCAGAGCGAGGCGCACGCCGCAAGGATCCTGCCCTGGTCGACCAGGCCGTGAAGGCCGCAGCATCATCGAGCGATCCAAAGTTGCCGAACCTCATCAAGGCCATCGCAGCGCTGCGAGGTGGTGATGCCACTCAGGCCATCGAGCTCCTCCGTGCGGATGCGGACGCGGGCACGGCTGACGCGATCCGGCTACGAGCACTTGGCGAGGCGTATCTCGCCGTGGGCGCGCCCGACAAGGCCGTCGATGTGTTGGCGCGCGCCTTCGAGCGGCAGCCCACCAATTCAGGCATCGGTCGGATCTACGCCGATGCCCTGCTGGCAGTGGGTGATTCCCGCAAGGCGCTCACCCTCTTGGGTGATGCTGCAGCGGCCAATCCCGCAGATGGTGCACTCTTCAACCAATGGCTCAATGCGGAATCCCGTTTCGGGGATCGCGCTCGTGCGCTCGTCGAGCGGCGGCGGCGTCTCAGCCAAGCACCGGATGACCTCACCAACGTGCGTGCGCTTGCTGCATTGCTGCTTGAGATCGCTCCCGATCCGACCACGATCCTCGACGACCAGTTGCGTCCTCGATACTCGCTCGGCCAATGGGAAGCCATGCGGGTATCCAATCGCGAAGACGCGGTGCGCCGTGCACGCGAATCGAATGTCGCCGAGGCAAAGGGATTTCTCTCGGCCATTCGAGCGGCAGATCCCAACGACCTTGATGCCCTGAACGTGGAGATGCTGGGTCTGACGGCACTCGGTGACGTCGACGGGGCCGAGGCTGCGCTTCGTGGTGCCGAGGCGAGCGTCACGCGGGGCCGTCCGATGCTCTTCCTCATGCAAGCGGACTTCTACTACAGGATCAGCAAGCCGGAGCAGGCGGAGCAAGCGCTTCTTCGTGCACTCGAATCGGCACCAGGTGATGCCATCACGATTCGGGCAGTGGCCCGCGTTCGTGCGGGGCGTGGCGAACTGGAAGCCGCCCTCAAGACCGTCGAGCCCCTGCTTGCGGCCCAACCCTCCAACAACGATCTTCGTGAGGCGGCACGATGGAACCTGTCGATCCGCAAGCCTGACGCTGCCAAGGCACTGCTGGCCAGGGTGCAGGATGGCACCGATCGGCGCGAGCAGTTTGCGACGCGGCTGGTTCAGAGCCTGGTATTCCTGCAGGAGGTGATCGCCAAGCAGGAAGCGGGCGACCGGGCCGGCATGGATGCCAGTTTCGCCGAGAGTCGCATGCGGCTTGATGAGGCAGCGAAGCTTGATCCGCGTTCTTCTGTCCCGGCCATGTCGCTTGGCGAGATGTCGATGCAGATGTTCCGCCGGACCGGTGACAAGTCGTACCTTGACATCTGCCTCAGTGCGCTCGAGTCGGCACAGCAGCTCGACCAGCTCAGCGTGCCGATCGCACGGCTGCGCTGGACGGCTTTGGAAGCCAAGGGTGACAGGGCTGATGCCGCGAGTGAAGCCAAGCGCATTCTTGCCGTCCTGCCCAAGGAAGGGAGTGTCCGCATGGAACTGGTCGATCTGCTGCTCCGCGCGGGTGACCAGGCAGGTGCTCGGGTCGTGCTGGAGGAGGCCGTGCAGCAGTCCGCGCTGAACGCAGTCTGGCTGCGACGCCTTGCCCAGATTCAGTCCGAGTCGCGTCAGTTTGCCGAAGCAGGCCAGAGTTATGAACGCGCGTTCGCCTCCGATCGTTCCATCGGTTCGCTCGAGCTTGCTGCACGCGCGTACCTGTCCAAGGATCCGCCGGACCTGAGAAACCTCAGCATGCTCATCCGTGCGTATCCGGAGCAGGTGCGGACATCGATGTACCTGCAGAGCGCTCGCTCGGCAGGTGAGTGCCTGAGCGGTGCACGCGATGCTGGCCTTGCCAACCTGCGAAGCATCTATCAGGCCAACCTTGCGGCAGGTGCCGCCCGGCAGCCGGTGCAAGGCTGGTTCGACATCCTGCTGGACATCTTCAAGGTGAAGCAGTCCAAGTCCGAACTCGAGGCGTATGACGCCTTCGTGCGTCAGGTGGCGGACATGAAGGATCCCGAGTCGCTGCGCCAGCTCGCTTCGGCGTGGACCTTGCTCTACAACGCTCCTCCCGAGGTCCTGGCCAAGGCTCGCGACTATGCGCAGCAGGCCCTCGCTGCGGCAGGTACGGATCCGCTCGCCTTGGCCATGAGCCACATGAGCCTGGGCAATGTGCTCTACCGCATGGGCGACTGCGCCAACGCGTCCAAGGAGTTCGAGACCGTGCTGGAGTCCTACCCCAACCAGTTCGAATCGCTCAACAACGCGGCGTATATCGAGGCGACCTGCGGCGATCCACAGAAGGCACTCGGTTTCGCGCGTCGAGCAGCGGCGATCAATCCGTTGAATGTCGATGGCATCGACACGCTGGGTCTTGCCCAGCTCAAGACTGGCGATCCAGTCGCCGCCGAAGCCACGCTGCTCCGTGGCCTGGAGATCCGCCAGACACCCACCATGTTGCTCCATCTGGCCATGGTCCAGGATGCACTGGGCCGCAAGGACGCTGCCAGATCATCGCTGGCCAACGCGATGGTGCTGGCGAAGGACACACCCTTCCCAGAATCCGAGGCCGCCATCGCAGCCCGACTCGAGGCAAGCCTGAAATGAACCGAGGAGCATCATCATGACCCGAGCACCGACACGACCTGCAATCGACGCCCGTCGTCCAGCAACGCGTCCGACCGTGAACATCGATCCGGTACGCGTGCTGCGCGAGAATTGGCGGGCCATCACCGCTGGCGGTGTGGTTGGTGCGATACTGGGCGTCATCCTCAACTACGGCATGGGTGCCGTCTATCCGCTCTACAGCGGCACTGCGGTCTTTGAGATCCGTAATCGAATTCTCGAAGGGACTGAGGCCATCGGTCAGGACTACACGCAGGAAGAGCAGGTCATCCGCATCGCGAACACCGAGATCGGGTTCATGCTGTCTGAACGCGTCTTGGAGGCCGTGATCGCCACACCGGCATTCCAGCAGACATCCTATGGGCAGCTCTTCCTCGAGAACGGCGTGCCCAACTACACCGATGCGATCCGCGAGCTCAAGGAGGACCTCTCTGCTTCCTACGCCCGCAGCAGCCAACTTTTCGTGCTCCACTTCATGTGGACCAAGAAGGAGGACATCGCCCCAATTCTCAACACGGTCGGCGAGACATACATGAACCTGCGCGCCGCGGATGAGAACAGGCGCATCATGTCAGGAAACACCTCGATGCGCAACCGATCAAAGGCGATCGAGCTGGAGATCAACGCGATCGACGAGCAGATCAAGTCCGAATTGCGCAGAGCCGGTATCCAGTCCTATGACGAGGATCCCCAGAAGGGACAGCGTGCCCTCGATGCGCTCCTGCTGCGACGCGCCGAGGTGATTCAGCAGATCCAACTCACGCAGTCGCGACTTGAGTCGGCTCGCGCTCGCAAGGGCGGCACCGGGATGGGGAGCGAGGAAGAGGTGCGCAAGGCGCGCAACGATGCAACGGTCCAGTCACTCGTGGTCGATCGCAACCGGACGCAAGCCAACTATGACGCCATACGAGCTCGATTCAAGGAAGGTACTCCCCAGGAGAAGGAAGCCAGGGAGGCGCTCGAAAAGGCCGAGCATCAACTCAAGTCCCGCATCGCCGAGCAGGTCCAGCAGGACCGCTTCGCCGATGAGAAGCAATTCGATGACGACCTCGCGGCCGTCAGGCAGACGCTGACCGGCTTGGACCGCGAGATCAACGAGACGGAAAGGATCCTGGTTGATCGAGCCGCCGTGGTCGCCGGCATTGAGCGTCTCAAGGGCGAGAAGGAAGGCAAGCAGGAAGAGCGTCAGGAACTTGAGGAGCGAATCGCCACGAACCAACTCCGCGCCGACCGTGCCGACGCCCAGCAGATCCTGATGCGAGATGCGGTCCCGCCCCGCGAACCCACATTCCCCAGGCTCAAGATCACGCTTCCGGGTGGTACCGCACTCGGCGTACTGGCGGTCATCGGTCTGCTGTTTTTGCGAGAGGTCACCGAACAGCGGGTGCGCTACCCGGCAGACATTGTCGGTGCGGGCAAGATCCTGGGCGTGATCCCGCAGCGCGCAGACGAAGTCGGCGGTCCAACGCAGCCTGAGTGGGCGCTCTGGAACCACCCCAATGCATCGTTCAGCGAGATCATGCGGCAATTTTCGATGGAAGTGTCACGCGTGTGGGGCTCGCCAGCCGCTGGCCCATCTGGAAAGGGCATCCTGTTCGTATCGGCAGGTCCTTCGGCCGGAACGACGACCCTGGTCACGAACTTCGCAGCCGCTGCTGCCCATGCCGCACGGCGGGTCCTGATCATCGACTGCAACTTCAGGCGTCCGCGCATGCATGAACTCGTCGGCTTGCCTGCCGAAACGCCCGGCCTGGGCGAACTGCTGCAAGGCCGCATCACGGCCGAGCAGGTGATCCGTCCGGCGGTGCCAGGCATCGATGTGGTGTGCGCTGGCAGTTCGGCATCACGACTGCCCGAACTGCTCTGCACGCTCCACACCGTCGGGGTGATCGAGCAACTCAAGATGAACTACGACGTGGTGGTGATGGATGCGCCGCCCCTGGTCGTGGCAGGCGAGTCGCTGCTCCTGGCCGACCGCGTCGGGGATCGCGTCGTGCTTGTGGTGAATGCGATCACCCAGGACAAGGGTCTCGTGTTCCGCTTCGCCAACAAGCTTCGTGAAACGGGCGCCGAGGTCATCGGCTTGGTCCTCAATCGACCCGTTGAGGTGCAGGGCGGCCATATGCAACGCAATCTGCGTACGATCGCGGCCTACGGGACCTCGCCATCGGCAGTGCCGGTGGCCTCCACCGAGGTCGCGGGGTGATCGAGCAGGAGTCGAGTCTCGCCTCCCTCGCGCCGGCCGTACCGGCAACTGGCGAGGGCATCCTCGTGGGTGCGATGTCGGTCCTCAATGAGGCCGCGCCGGTCTTCCTCGTGGCGTTCCTCGTCACGGTGGTGGCCACGCCGGTCGTGCGATTGATGGCGGTGCAGGCCGGCATCATCGACAAGCCCGACCAGCAGCGCAAGTTGCACAAGTATCCAGTCGCCTATCTCGGCGGCCTGGCCGTGTTCCTGGGTCTGGTCGCTGCGCTCGGTGTGTCGTACGCCTTTGTCGGCCTGGGCGAACGCGACTTCATGCCGGTGCCGTGGGAGATCCTCGCTGGCATGACGGCCATTGCCGTCGTGGGGTTCCTTGACGATCTTGACTCGATGCACCCGTGGGGCAAGGTTGCCGGCCAGCTCCTTGCCGCCGCACTCCTGTGCTACTCGCCCGACAATGCCTTCGGCACCCCGATCGCCCGTGGGCTGCTCTACCCGATCCTGCATGGTGGTGTGGGCGATTGGCTCGCGGGGTCGACATCCGGCATCGTGACTGAGGAGGTCATCTACTACTGGGTAGGCATCGTGCTCGTGGCGGTCATGATCCTGGGAGCCTGCAATGCCGCGAACCTGATCGATGGTCTGGATGGCTTGCTCGCCGGTACGAGCTCGATCATGGCCGCAGGTTTCCTGGCGGTTGGCCTCTTGCTCGCCGCCATGCTCCCGTTCGGCGTCGAGCAAGGACAATTCGTCGCCGCGCGCGTGGTACTGGCGCTGGCGCTGCTGGGTGCGCTGCTGGGGTTCCTCCCGTGGAACTTCAGTCCGGCGGTCATCTTCCTGGGCGACTGCGGCAGCATGCTCATCGGTTATCTGCTCGCGGTCTGCATCATGATGCAGGCGCAAGAAGACAGCATCAGTCTCTTCTTCGCCGGCCTGATCATTTTCGCGCTGCCCATCGTCGACACGCTGGTGGCCATCATTCGCCGCAAGCTGGCCGGTCTGCCCCTGTCGGCGGCGGACGCCAACCATATCCATCATCAGGCCAAGCGATTGACCGGATCCGTGCGCAAGGCGGTCCTTCTGCTGTACGGCGTGACGGCAGCCTTCACGCTGCTTGGGGTTGGCCTGGCCGCGCTCCAACTCTTCGAACGCCCACGCGTCCTGGTCATCTACAGCATTGTGTTCGTGCTGTTCACGGGACTGATTTGTGTGGCACTGAAGGCTGCCCTGCTTGAGCGGTGGCGTGTCGCTCCGCGGGCGGAATCCGCTCCCGAGGCGTTATCAGGTGAACCCGCGGACGACGCGAAGCCCGCCGGTCCGGCCAAGGCATGACCTTGAACCCAGGTTCGCGTGGCGATCGTGACGCCGTCCGGTATCCGGTGGCGTCCGATCCGCACGGTCATCGTCCGGTACTGCTCCGTGAAGTCATGGATCTGCTTGCGCCGGTGCCCGGCGAGAGCGTGATCGACCTGACGGCTGGTCGAGGTGGCCACGCCGCAGCACTGGGGGCATCGGTCGGGGCGGGCGGGGTGCTCACGCTCCTTGATCGTGATCCCGACAACCTCGCGTATGCCGGTGCGCGCATCGCCGCCATGCCTGGTGCTCCCCGGGTCCATCAGATTCATGCCGACTTCCGTTCAGTGGCGCTCATGATGCCGGCGGGTGGGCCGCCAGCCAACGCGGTCCTGGCCGACCTTGGCTTTGCCTCGACCCAGATCGATGATCCTGCCCGAGGCCTGGCCTTCTCGCATGACGGCCCACTCGACATGCGACTGGACCCCACGCGCGGCGAGACGGCGGCCCAGCTGGTGGCTCGCTTGGACGAGCGCGAACTGGCCGACATCATCTTCCAGTACGGCGAGGATCCCTTTGCCCGGCGCATCGCCAGGAACATTGCACAGACTCGCGTCCGCATGCCGATATCGACAACGGATCAGCTTGCGAGCCTGGTACGGGAGTCCTATGGCACCCGCGCCGCGGCCAGTCGGCTGCATCCAGCCACGCGGACCTTCATGGCGCTCCGGATCGCCGTCAACGACGAGCTGGGAGCACTCGAAGGACTCGTGGCGGCCGTGCGCGATGCCGCGCACGCTGCCGCCTCGGGGTTACCGACCTGGCTGGCGGCGGGTGCTCGAGTGGCCATCATGTCCTTCCACAGTCTGGAGGACCGGATCGTCAAGCGGGCCTTTGCCCAGATGATCGAAGCGGGCTGGGCAGAGTCCCTCACCCGCAAGCCCGTGGAAGCGTCGCCCGCCGAGGTGGGTGCGAATCCCCGGGCCCGGTCGGCGAAGTTGCGGGCCATCAAGCTGGTCCGCTGACCAAGCAACCGGGCGTTCGAGGCTTTGTCGTGTCGGGTTGGGGCCGATGCAAGGATGCAGAGGCCGCGAACAGAGGTTGGATCGAGAGCCCTCAGGGCATGGATGCTGCGATGAACCGTGAACACAAGTTGGCGTTGGTCCTTGGATTCGGGTTGCTCCTCTTCGTGGGCATCCTTCTGTCGGACCACTTCTCCGCTGTCAACCTTCCCGCGAGTTCGATGCTCGTGGCCAATGACCATGTGCCGGCCCGCCCAGGCCCATCCAGCATCCAACCGGTGAGCGCCGTACGCGAGGGTGTGATCGCCCAGCGCCCGTACGGGCTCACCGAGGACTTCGACAATCTTGGCCGGGGCGCCAGTGGCGCGACACCGCTCCAACCGGGCACGCCTTTGGCGGGCGCTTCGGCGACCCGCACCCTCGTGATCGGCAAGGGCGACACACTCGCCGCGATCGCCCAGCGTGAGTACGGCAGCAAGGGCCTCGCCCAGAAGCTGTACGAGCACAACCGTGTTGCCATCGGCAATCCTCGGGCCATGAAGATCGGTACCCGGATCGAGTTGCCCTCGATCGAGGTCCTCTCCGGGCAGCCCAAGGCTGAACCCGTGCAGCCCGCGCTGCCGGAGCCAAGTGCCGTCACCCAGCCGGCCGGCCGCCGATACATCGTCCAGCCCGGCGACAACCTGGGTTCGATCGCCAAGTCGCAGCTCGGCTCGACGAAGCGATGGCAGGACCTCCTGGCCGCGAACTCGAAGGTGCTTCGTGATCCCAAGCAACTCCAGCCCGGCATGAGCCTCGTGATCCCGGAGTGATGCATGGTCGCCAAGTTGGCCGTGATCATCCTTGCCTGGGCCGTCATGGCTGCGTCCGTGCTGTCGCTGCGCCAGCAGCGTTTCGAGACCGTCAAGCGCATGTCGCTGGTCAAGCGTGAACTCGACCGCAGGGAGCGTGCGCTGTGGGATCGTCGTGCGTCGGTGGCGACGCTGACGCGTCCGGGCGACCTGCGTGAGACGATCGCGCGTGGCGGCCAGGAGTGGACACCGATCCTGCGTGCCACCCCGGGCATGACCAAGCCGCGCCCACAGACGGCGATCGCCAAGAAGGACACCCCGCGGACTGCACAGGACGGGCGCATCCGCGCCGCCAACGGGCACTGAATCCCATGACGAACAGCCGTGCCGATGGCCAGCCCGACGGTCCGCGACCAACGGGCGCTGACCGCATCTCGTTGGCATCGCGTGTGCTGCTTGGCGCGACGGTGCTCATGCTTGGTGCTGTCGCGATCCGTGTGGCCCAGCTCAAGTCGATTCCGGACAGCCGTCTTGCGCCGGCCATGGGATCGCGCACGAGTACCAGCCCGGAACTCAATGCGCGAGGGCGCATCCTCGATCGCAAGGGTCGCATCCTCGCGACGAGCAGCGTTGGCTACCGCCTGTACGCCGATCCGGCCCTGATCTGGGAGCGTGGCTGGGAATCGGCCGAACGGGCGAAGGCCCTCGAACCCGACACCGAAGCCGAGTGCGATCCGTTCCGCGACATCGCCACGACACTTGGATCGACGGCAGGGTTCGATCCACAGTCGGTGCTCGGCACCCTGCGTGAACGCGCGGATGACCGCTATGTGGTGCTCTCGAAGCGTCTTGAGCCATGGCAGGTCGAGCAGGTCCGCCAGCTTGATCTCGATGGAGTTGCCCTCGAGCCTCGCTTGGTCCGTCACTATCCACAGGGTGAGTCGGCCGCGCTGCTGGTCGGGCGTGTCGGTGGTGAGCAGACGGGACTCTCAGGCATGGAACTCCGCCATGAGAAGTCGCTGGCGGCCATCGCGGGTCACCTGACCTACCTGCGCGATGTGCACCGCAACACGCTCTTCGTCGAGGAGGGCAAGTACCAGCCCGGTCGGGACGGCCACGACCTGATCCTGTCGATCGATCTCGTGGTGCAGGACATGGTCGAGCGTCGGCTCGACCAGGCCGTGCGCGATGTGAACGCCGGTGGTGGCCGGGCCGTCGTCCTCGATCCGCACACCGGCGATGTGCTCGCGATGGCGGACATCCTCCGTCCGCGCCGAGGCTGGAATGAGATCACGACCGATCCCAATCGCCTCAAGGACCTGTCACTGGGACGCAATCGATGCGTGACGGATCCGTATGAACCCGGTTCGACATTCAAGCAGTTCGTCTGGGCGTGGGCGACCAAGCACGGCATCTTCAGGCCGACGGATCGTCTCGCCACGCCGCCCGGTCACTATGTGACGCCGTACGGGCGGATTGTGCGTGATGTGCACCCTGTGGCCCGTGCGGATTGGCGCACCGTGCTCGTCAAGAGCCTCAATGCCGGCATGGCCATCTCCGCGGAGCGGCTCTCGCATGTGCAGATGCAGGACTGCGTGCGTGCGTTCGGCTTCGGAGCGAGCACCTCCGTCGGGGTTCCCGGCGAGATCGGCGGCTTGGTCACGAGCCCCGGCGCGTGGAGCAAGTACACGCAGACCTCTGTGTCGATGGGTCACGAGATCGGCGTCACGGCCGTGCAGATGGTGCGTGCCTTCAGCGTCTTCTGTCGCGACGACGGCATGCTGCCGAGCGTCCGTGTCGCGATTGGCACGAATCCCTCGTCGTCGATGCAGTTGCCGGTGATCCCGCCGGGCATCGCACTTGAGGCCCGCGCGGCGATGGAGGGCGTGCTCACCGAGGGCACCGCCCGCGGCGCGAAGAGTTCGCTCTACCGCATGTTCGGCAAGACCGGCACCGCGCAACTGCCCAAACCGGCAGGGCAGGGCAAGGGCTACTACGACGATCGCTATGTGAGTTCCTTCATCGTCGGGGCGCCGTTCGAGCAGCCACGATTGGTCGTGCTGGTGGTCATCGACGACCCTGACCGCAAGATCAGGCACTTCGGTGGCTCGGTCGCGGGCCCGGCTGCGCGTGACATCATGGAAGGTGCGCTGCAGTATCTGGGCGTTGCACCCGACCAGCCCAATGCGCCGAAGCCCGTGGCACGCGCGGATTGAGCCTGGCCTGACGGCCGACCGGCGCGCTGCACGGTCGGTCGTGCCACCATCAGAACTCCATGATGAGCTGCGTCGCTCCGTACCACTGGCCCTGGTCGACGCTTCCTGATTCGTTGGCGTGGCTGAACTGCAGCTTGAATGTGAATGACTCGCTCAGTCGGGTGCCACCGCCGATGTCGAAGCGTTGCACATCGTTGTCCCAGCTTTCCCCGTTCAAGTCGCCGTAGAACTGCGAGTTCCACCGGGCCGAGACCCAGGTGTCGACCGCCACATTGATGCGTCCCTCGACGAACCAGCTGAAGCTGGTGAGATCACCCAGCGCCGGCTGGTCGAACGTGTTCCAGATGAACTCAGCCCAGATCTCCGCCCATCGATGGGCGTAACTGATGTCGATGCCCCAGGTCGTCTGGTCGTACTGACCCGGGTCGCCGATCGAGGTCCCCGTTCGGACCGTCGGATCCGCGATGAGGTAGCTGCCCTGGCTCACGCTGCCACCGATCGTCCAGCGTGCGTCGGGCCGAATGGCCACTCGGCCGGTGATCGTGGGCGACGCCATGTTGCGATCCCACCACGCCCACTCTTCGGGGCGCGACGACAGCGAGGCGTTCTTGACTTCGACCGCCCAATCGACGAGCGGCCCTTGCCATGCCGGGAATGTGCCAAGGGCGCTGAATCCACTTGCATAGGCCGGTCCCCAGATGATGGGGTTCCAGTCCGGCACGTTGTCGGCCTTGTCCTTGCGGCCGAGCTGGGCGGCAGCGCCGGGATTCGCGGGCAGCTGCGTCCCGTCGCCGATGCTCGTCATCCATCCGTACGGCAGGGGAGCATCGATGAGCGGGTTCTCGAACGAGAGGTAGCGCCTGTTCCACTGGCCGAAGGTCGTGCCGAACGCACCGGCACGCAGGGTGAGCAGCTGGTTCTCGAACGGTCGCACATTGACGAAGTACTCGTTGAGGATCATCTCCATCGGCGCTTCGGTCGGATCGAAGCCTCGCGAGGCCATGGCGTACACGGTGAAGTCGAGCACCTTGCCGGCGGTTGCGGTCCCCATCAGGTTGATGACGGGCGCATACAGCGCATGACCGTCGGCCTGGATGAACCCCGGCGGCGGCTGCGTGAAGAACCAACCGGTCTGGTCGATCCACGGATCGATGCCCACGGTCCATGCTCCATCCGGATCACCAGCAACGAGTGCATCGCCGAGGTCCTGCATCGACTGCGAGAGGGCATCGAACCAGGACGGATCATCGGCGGGGAGCTGGGCGAGCGAGCAGGCGATCAGGGTCGTGGTGGCGAGCATGCGTCCTCCTCATGGTTCAGGCCATGCGCAGCACATGAGCGATGACCGGTTCGCTGAAACCCTTGACCGGGAACGGCTCGAGCGCCATTGCTGCGATCGATCCATCGAGCCGTGCACGCACCGCATCGTCGGCCACCACCTCGCCGGCCTTGGCCGCACTGCACAGGCGACTGGCCAGATTCACGCGCGCACCGAGCACTGTGTAGTTCACTCGGCTCGTCGAGCCCATGCAGCCCGCCACGACCGGCCCGTAGGCGATGCCGATCCCGATGCGGATGGGGCGACCACCGGCTGCATCGAGCCGTTCGCGCTCGGCTTGCATCGCGAGGGCGCATCGTGCCATGCGCAGGGCATCGTCGGGCGATGACTTGGGTGCACCCCAGACGGCCATGACGAGGTCGCCCACGAACTTGTCGACCATGCCGCCGTGGCGATAGATCACCTCGCACATCGCGCTCATGTGCGCGTTCAGCATGGTGATGACCTCATCAGGCGTCATCGACTCCGTGGTGGCGGTGAAGCCGCGGATGTCGCAGAAGAGGATGCCTGCGTCCACGGTCCGACCCTTCAAGTCAAGCTCGCTCGAGACCAGCTCCTCGGCGACCGCAGGGTCCGCGACGGCATCGAGCACGTTGCGGTAGCGGTCCCGCATGGCCAGGCCCTGTGCCATGTCATTGAAGGTCGAGCCGAGCGACTCGAACTCATCGGCGCCCGAGACCGACACACGGATCGAATAGTCGCCATGCCCGATCGTGCGCGCGGCATCGCCAAGTTGCTGCACGGGTCGCGAAAGGCTCCGTCCCATCCACTGGCTCATGGCTCCGCCGACTGCGATCGCCACGATGGCCGTGCCGAGAAAGAAGGCGTTGGTCCGTCGCTCGGCCTGCTGGGAGGCAGCCAGGCTGCGCAGCACGACGAAACGCGCTGGCGTGCGCAGCGCGCTCTCGATCGGGAAGGAGCGAACGAGGAAGGGTTCGCCGTCCGGGCTCACGAGCTCGATGCCGTCAGCCCCGAGCGCGGGCGGGATCGCGCGTGCGAGCCACTCGGCCATCGCTTGGCCAGGCGGCAGGGCGACGCGGTCATTCACCGCGACCGCGTAGAGCGTTTCGGCGCTCGTGGCATCGTTCGCCCCCGCAGGCCAGGTCCAGGGCCACGCAGCGACGATCCATCCGACGGCTTCACCGGTCGTCACGTCGAGTACGGGCTGGCGCAGCGCCTCGACCAGGCCACCATCGTGCAGCACGCAGATGGGGCGCGGTGGCTGGTCAAGCGGCTCGTCGCGCACGGGCAGGGCACTCGCATCGATCGCACGGGCGATCGCTGTCGTCTCGGTGCCGGGGCGCGCCACGGGCTTGCCTGCCGCATCGAGGAAGTGGGCATCGAGCGCCCGAAGCGACCGCAGCTCGTATTCCGCGTTGGCGTAGAGATCGGCCCAGTCCTCCTCGACGAGCGCACCGAACAGGAATGAGTTCGTATCGAGCTGCCCGATGGCCTGTCGGGTCGCTTCCAAGCGGAGCGCCTGTCGTTCACGGATCGCACGCGCCTCGAGGCCGAAGACGGCCGAGACGCCGTCGGCTTCGGCACGGCGCACCTGCTGGCGCGCGATGCCCGCGCCGACGATGCTGGTTCCCGCGACGATCGCGAGGATGCTCAGCGTGATGCGTCGGCTGAAACGCATGGGCTACTTGCTCCAGTCGACCTCGAGCGTCTGGCCCGCGTTGATGGTGATCTGGCGGGTTTCCTCGTCCTTGCGGCCGCGCCAGAGCGTGACGGTGTGCGTGCCAGCGGGGAGTCCCATGAGTTCGAACGAGCCATCGGGCGCACTGATGCAGAAATGCGGCGTCTCGACCACGAGCAGGTTGCCCTGCATGTGCTCATGCACCTCGCAGAGCAGGAAGACGAAGCCTGCCTTGTCGAAGACGACCGGCGGCGGCTCCTCGCCCTTCATGAAACGACCGATGTTGAACTTCTTCGCCGAACTCTGCGAGCGCACCGCATGCAGCACCTGGTCTTCGTTGGGAAAGATGACCGGCGTCCCGGTCTGCACCACGATCGTGCCCGGACGGAACTGGATGCCTTCCTGCCGGATCCGCACGGGTTCGGTGGTGGCGGGATCGCGCGGCGGCGCACCTGAGCCGACCCAGATGGCGGTCACCGGCGGATCCGCTGGTGTCGTCTCGGCCGGCGCCACGTAATCGGAGCGCGTCTTCACGGGCGGCCGCGGCGCTGGGACCTTCACGCGTCCCTTCAGCGTGCCGGTCGCGGCCGGAGCACGAGGTTCGCCGGTCACGGTCGCCGGTGTTGTTGCCTGCGCGGGCGCGGACTGCGATGCAGCGTCACCTTGTGGAGAACTGGGTGCTTGGCACCAAGCAGCCGTCGCGATGATCACCGCGGTTGCGGCAAGACCCCCCGTGATTCGGATGCGGACGAAACCGTGCGCATCGAGCGCCATCCCCAAGGCGGTGTGCATGCACGCAAGCCTACCGGGCTGGCGATGCACTCACTGGATCTTGAAGGTGAACTTGGTCATGATCTCCATGCGCTTGAGCTCAAAGGACTTCATCACGGCGGAATCGAGGCGTGGGTGGCCTGCAGGCGGCTTGCCCGCGATGCCCGCCCCCGAGGCGCGAGCGAGTCCAGCGGCTTTCTCGGCGTAGGCGTACGACTCCATCGCCGAGTACGCATTCTTCCTCACGCTCTCGACGATGCGTGGAGTGAGCCGGCCGTTGGACTGCATCAGCGTTTGGAGATCGACGAAGCCCTTGATGAAACCCGCGTCCGCTGCCCAGAACGCCTCGGCGTCTGCGCCGGACAGCGTTCCCGACGAGCCGGCCTTCTGCAGGAGCGCAGCCTTCTCCTCGAGCGCCTTGGCCAAGGCCTTCGAGAGATCATCGATGCGCGCATCCGGGACGCTCGCCGCCGTCGAGGCAGCGGGCTTCATGGGCACCGGCGGCGGTGGTGCATCGTCCTCGGCACACGCAGCGAGAAGGGCCAAGAGTACGCAGGAGGCAATGGTCTTGGTCATGGTTTGTCCTACGGCCGTGCCGCGCAGCGGAAGATCAGATCCCCAACAGCAGACGCTCGGGGCGCTCCACGCTTTCCTTGATGTGCTTGAGGAACCCCACGCTCTCGGCACCGTCGACGATCCGGTGGTCGTACGAGAGCGCGATGAACATCATGGGCCGCAGCGCGATCTGGCCGGGGTGATCCGGATCCTCGACGGCGCGCTTCTTGATTGCGTGCATGCCGAGGATGCCTGACTGCGGGGGATTCAGGATCGGCGTGGCCAGCAGTGATCCGTAGACGCCACCGTTGCTCACGGTGAAGGTGCCGCCGGTCATTTCGTCGACGGTCAACTTGCCATCACGCGCGCGGGTGGCGAAGTCACGAACGGTCAGCTCGATCTGCGCGAAGCTCATGGCATCGGCATTGCGCAGGACCGGGACCACCAGCCCTCGATCGGTGCCCACCGCCACCGCGATATCGCAGTAGTCATGGAACTCGATCTCGTCGCCGATGATGAAGGCGTTCACGCGCGGATAGGCACGCAGCGCGTTGCAGGCCGCCTTCACGAAGAAGCTCATCAGTCCCAGGCCAATGCCGTGGTTCCTCTCGAAGGACTCCTTGTGCTTGGCACGCAGGGCCATGACCTCGGTCATGTCGATTTCGTTGAAGGTCGTCAGCGTCGCGGTCGTCTGCTGGCTCTCGAGCAGGCGCTCGGCGATGCGCTGGCGGATCTTCGGCATCCTCTCGCGGCGCGTGCCCCGCGATCCGGCGACGCGCGACGCAACCGGCGAGGCCTTGGGCGCGGCAGGTGTCGCTGGCGACTTCTTGCCCATCGCACCTTCGACATCGGCGCGCGTGACGCGACCGGCCGGGCCGGACCCCTGCACGCCTGCGAGCGAGATGCCATGCTCCTCGGCCATCTTGCGTGCGGTCGGGGTGACCTTCTGGCCAGGCTCGGCAGTGGCGGACTTGGCGGCTTCAGCTGCAGCCGTGCCCATGGGGCGCACGCTTGAGCCCGCGGGCTTCGACGCGGCCGTGTCGATCTGCGCCACGGCTGCACCGACCTTCTGGTCGCTGCCGGACTCGGCCTTCACATGCAGCACGCCCGCAGCGGGTGCGAGCAGTTCGAGTGTGGCCTTGTCGCTTTCGATCTCGTTGAGCAATTCGTCCTTCTCGACCCAGTCACCATCACCACGCTTCCACTGTCCAAGGCGAACTTCAGTGATGCTTTCGCCGGGGCTGGGGATCTTGACATCGGTGATCTGTGCCATGGTTCCTCGCGGGGGATTGTCTCACGGCTCGCGCAGGTCTGCACGAGCTGGTCGATCAGGGGCGTGTTCCGGCGGTCTTGGCGCCGGTCTTGGCGGGTGCGGACTCGAAGAACGGGCCGTCGGTCCCGGACGCCGCGAAGACCGACTCGACGAGTGCGACTTCCTCCTTCTTGTGCGTCCTTTCGCTGCCGCACGAGGGCGAACCACACTCGACGCGGCTTCGGCAGGCCGGGTTGATCCCGAACCGGTCCATCAACTGCGCCTGGACATATCGGTACATGCCCGAGTTGCGGGCTTCCTCCTGGGCCACCCCGACCGTGGCGCCGGGATACCGCGCGAGCACCGCACGGAGCGCTTCCTCGGGGAAGGGCGAGACCTGCTCGAGCCGCACGAACGCATTGGCGGTGTCACCCAGTTCCCGGCGCTTGGCATCGAGGATGTGGAAGAACTTGCCGTGGCAGAGCCAGACGGTGCGTACGGCCTTGGGTGCGGCCTGGTCATCATCGATGACGGTGCGGAACGAGCCCTCCACGAACTCCGCGCCCAGGCTCTGCGCCGCGGGAAGGCGGAGCATGCTCTTGGGGCTCATGACCACCAGCGGCTTGCGCCAGGAGGCCTTCAACTGCCGGCGCAGCAGGTGGAAGATCTGCGCCGTCGTCGACGGCGAGCAGACGCAGATGTTGTCCCCGTCGGCGAGTTGGAGGAAGCGCTCCATGCGTGCGCTCGAGTGCTCCGGCCCAAGGCCTTCGTTGCCGTGCGGCAGGAGCAGCGTCATCGCCGAAGCGCGCCGCCACTTCACCTGACCGGTCGTGATGAAGCAGTCGATGAAGACCTGGCCGCCATTGGCGAAGTCGCCGAACTGCGCTTCCCAGATCACCAGCGAGTTCGGATCGTTCAGCGAGTAACCGTATTCGAAGCCCAGGCAGGCGCTCTCGGTCAGCGGGCTGTTGAACACATGGAACATGCCGCCGGTCGTGCCGGCGTACTCGGCGAGCGCGTTCCAGGTGGCACCGGTCTTCTGGCAGGTGACGACGGCATGGCGGTGGCTGAAGGTGCCGCGTTCCACATCCTGGCCCGTGAGGCGTATGCGTGCGCCGTCAGCCAGCAGTGAGCCGTAGGCGAGGAGTTCCGCCTTCGCCCAATCGACCTTCTCTGACTTCGAGAAACTGCCGCGTGTGCCCACGATCTTCTCGATCGTCTTGTGTGCGACGATGCCATCGGGCTTGGCGGCGAGCGCCTTTGCGACGGCCTTCAGCACCTTTTCGGACACGCAGGTTGTCACGTCATCGCCCGTGAGGCTCGGTGCGATGGCCTTCCACGCACCCCCGAACCCAGGACGGATCGGGTCGATGATGGTGGACTTGGCCTGCTCCTGTGCGCGGTCGAGCGTGTCCCAGTACGCCTTGGTCTGTGCTTCAAACGCAGCAACATCGAGCACGCCCTCGTTGGCGAGACGATCCGTGTAGCGCTTCACGACCGAACCGGCGGCCTTCACGCGCTGGTAGAGCATCGGTTGCGTGTAGGTCGGCTCATCAGCCTCGTTGTGGCCGTTCTTGCGCCAGCACCACAGGTCGATGACGGTGTCGATGCGGAACTCCTGGCGGAACTCGTACGCCAGCTGCGCCACCCACGCGCACGCTTCGGGATCGCCGCCGTTCACATGGAAGATCGGCACATCGACGCTCTTCGCGTAACCGGTGACGTACTCGCCGGTCGAGCCGTCCACGAGGTCGGTGGTGAAGCCCACCTGGTTGTTGATGACCAGATGCAGCGTGCCACCGACGTTGTAGCCGGCGAGCCCCATCATGTTGAAGCACTCGGCCGTGGTGCCCTGGCCGGCGAACGCAGCGTTGCCGTGGACGACGACCGGCACATGCAGCAGGCCGTCAAGATCACGGTCACAGTCGCGCCGCGCACGCGTACGACCCAGGGCGACCGAGCCCACGAACTCAAGGTGGGAGGGATTGGAGCAAAGCGATACGCGCACGCTGCCGCCATCGAGCGTGGTGCGGTCGCTGCTGTAGCCCTGGTGGTACTTCACGTCGCCGCCGCCGTGATCGAAGGCGGCCTCCCACGACTCCTCGAAGTTCGACATCATCTGCTCGGGCTTTTGCCCGAACTGGTTCACCATCATGCCGAGTCGGCCGCGATGGGCCATGCCGACGATGAGTTCGGCGGTTCCCAGGCGCGGTGCCAACTGGATCCATGTCTCCATGATGAGTGCGGTGCTTTCGCTGCCCTCGATGCCGAATCGCTTCGTGCCGATGTAGCGCGTCGCGAGGAAGTTCTCGAACGTCTCGGCCTTCATGAGCTGCTCGAGCAGGAACCGACGACCGTTCTCCGAGAGCACCGGCCGGTTGCGCCCTGCCTCCATGCGCTGCGTGAGCCAGGCACGCTTGGCTGAGTCCTGGATGTGCATGAACTCCGCGCCCACGCTACGGCAGTATGTGTCCTCGAGGCACTCGAGGATCGTCGAGAGCGGGCTTGGGTTGGGCAGGGGCAGCGTGCCCGGATCGAACGACTGAGGCAGGTTCGAGTCATCGAGGCCGAAGGCGTCGAGGGCCAGATCGGCCGGATACGCGCGTGTCGTCCCCAGCGGATCAAGTTGCGCTGCAAGGTGCCCGATCTCGCGGAACCGCACGATCATGGCATCGACACCGCGTTGCGCCTGGCTGACGGCACCTTCTGGCGTTGGCGAACTGGTGGTCGCCGCGGCGACGGTGGTTGTCACGGCCTTGGCCGGTGCCGGTCGGGCCAAGCCCAGATCGAAGCCAAGGAAGAACTGCCGCCAGCTGGCATCGACCGATTGCGGGTCCCGCTTCCATGAGGCGTATTGCTGCTCGAGGAACGCCGGGTCCCAGGCGTTGACCGACCGGGAAGCTTGGTTGGACGAGTGACCTGACGCCGACGAGTGGGTCGACACGGGGTGCTCCTGACGGGGCGTGCGAAACCGGCATGGGGGCTGATCCAGCCGGGCGGTCGAGGATAGGGCAAAACCGCGAAGGAATCACGCCAAATCCGTGGTGGACGACGGCGCGGGGCGATCACTCAGCCACGGATGCGCCCGGGAATCAGGCTGACGAGCGCTTTAGAGCAGCGCGACCGGGTCAACATCCACGGCTACATGGTCGCTGGGCACGATGATGCCCGCTGAACGCCCCGCGGCAATGAGTTGTTGAAGCGCGGCCGCGGTGGGGGCCAGCAACTCCACCTGGACCCGGAACCTGTCGTTGATCCGGGCAATCGGGCAGTCGGCGGCCGGACGGATGAGCACATCCGAAGCTGCGGGAAGGGACAAGAGCCGCGCCACGACGGACCGCCCGGCGGCAAGGGCGCGATCGTGGTCGGCATCGCGCAGCACGATGCGCGCCAGGCGCTTGGCGGGGGGCAGCCCGAAGGCCTTTCGGGCATCGAGCTCGCTGGCTGCGAAGGCTTCGAAGTCCTGCCCGACGGCCCACCGGATGGCGGGGGCATCGGGCTGGAAGGTCTGCACGATGCTCACCCCCGGGGTATCACCCCGGCCACAACGGCCGGACACTTGGCTGACCAACTGATAGGTTCGTTCCGTAGCGCGGAAATCGGGCAAATTCAATGCAGTATCGGCACTGATCACCCCAACAACACGCACGTTCGGGAAATCGAGCCCTTTGGCAATCATCTGAGTGCCCAGCAGGATCCGGACCTCGCCGCGGCCAAATCGTCCCAAAACATCGTGGAAGTGCACGGCGGTCTGGGTGGTGTCGCCATCCACGCGTGCGAGTGCCTCGGGTGGGAGGTCGGGGAAGGTGCGCGCGAGCTCCTCCTCGACCCGTTGCGTCCCCAGTCCAAAGATGCTGATCGGCCCCCGGCAGACCGGGCAGCGCTCCGGGAGCCGAAGCTCCGACAGGCAGTGATGGCATCGCACGAAGCCACCCTTGGGGAGCCGGTTGTCCCGATGGGCGACCATGCCGGCGTCGCAACGGTCGCACTCCATGCACCAGTCGCAGTCCTTGGAGGCGCACACGATCGAGTTTGCATAGCCCCGCCGATTCAGCAGGATGATCGCCTGGCCACCTTCGTCGAGGGTTCGTCGCAGCGCACATTCGAGCGTCGGTCCGATGAGGTGCACGCGGCGATCAGACCATGCCCGCTGTTCGGCCCGGAAGTCGACCAACTCGACGCGTGGCGTGTGCAGCCCCGGGGCCCGGCGCGACAGTCGGTGCAGACTCACCGCACCACGCTCGGTCGCGTTCCACCATGTTTCAAGACTGGGCGTGGCGCTGCCCAGCAGGATGGGGCAGCCTGCCAGTTGCGCTCGGCGGATCGCGGTGTCGCGGCCGTGGTAGCGCGGCTGCTGATCCTGCTTGTAGCCAGTGTCGTGCTCCTCATCCACGATGACGAGACCAAGCTCGCCATCGGGAATCGGGGCGAAGACGGCACTTCGCGCACCCACGACCACGCAGGGGCCAGGCTGCGCCGCCAGGCCCCATTGCTCGTTGCGCTGCGCGGCGGTCAGTCCGCTGTGCAGCACGAGCACGCGATGCGCGGCCAGCCGAGCCATCACTCGGCCGCTTGTCTGCGGGGTCAAGGCGATCTCGGGCACCAGCAGCACCGCGCTCTTGCCGCGGGCCAGCGTGCGTTCGATGAGTTGCAGGTAGACCTCGGTCTTGCCGCTGCCGGTGACACCGAAGAGAAGATGCTGGGAAAACCCGCGTTCTGCGCTGACCGAGACGGCCTCGACGGCCGCACGCTGCTCATCGGTCAGCCTCGGCAACGCCAGCGATCCGACGGCGGCATCGGCCCATTTGGCGTGGACTTCGGTCCGTTCGACTGCGCGAACGAGACCACGCCGCGCGAGCCCGCGCAGTGGTTCCTTCGTGGCCACACCCGAGCGCTCGAGGAGTTGAGATTCATCGAGATCCCCAGCCACCGATTCCAGGCACTCCAGCAGCGCGCGCTGCTGCGCACTGAAGCGGCCGCCACGGGCGGCATCGGGAACGATCGCCCACGAACGCCGGATCACGGTACCTACGCGCTTGCGTACCGCCGAGGGCACCATGCTCGACAGCGTCACGCCGATCGGCGCACCGTAGTACGCGCTGATCCAGCGACCGAGTGCCAGCAACTGCGAGGGCAGGGGCATGGCAGCGTCGTCACGACCGTGCAGCGGCTTGGTTCGCGCCGGATCAAGAGCCCCCAGGAGTTCCAGCCCACCACGCTGCACCACATATCCATTGACCGTGGCGTTGCCGCGCCCGAGCGGCACGGTGACGCGATCGCCCTCGCGAATGTTTGCGAGCGTTGGGGGAACGGAGTAGGTCAACCCATCTGGATAGCGGTCCACGCCGCGTTCGACCGCCACCTGCACGAAATCGCGTGGACCCGCACCGTCATCCTTGAGCAGGCCATCGAACAAGCGTGGCGCGATGTTGCCAGTCATGCCCCGCCCGGCACGGCCTTGGCGGCTTCGGCGGGTGCCGCCTGGGCGGCGGCCATGTCCTGTGCCTGGATCGGACGGCCCGACTCCATCATGGCGATGAAGCAGTCGAAGAGGTAGTCGCTGTCATGCGGTCCCGGCGATGCTTCGGGGTGGTACTGCACGCTGAAGATCGGTTTGGACCGATGACGGAAGCCGGCGCAGGTCCCATCGTTCAGGTGCACATGGGTGACTTCGCCGCCGGCGGCGTCGAGCGAAGCGGGATCCACGCAGAACCCGTGGTTCTGGCTCGTGATCTCGATGCGGCCTGTCAGCAGGTTGCGCACGGGCTGGTTGCTGCCGCGGTGACCGAACTTGAGCTTGTAGGTGCGTGCGCCCATCGAGAGCGCCAGCAACTGGTGCCCGAGGCAGATGCCGAAGGTCGGCACGCTGCCAGCCACGGCCCGCAGTGTGTCAATGGTGGCTTGGACCGCGGCTGGATCGCCGGGACCATTGCTGATGAACAGTCCATCGGGCCGGTGCGCCAAGAGATCGGCAGCCGCTGAATCATGCGGCATGGCGATGACCTCGCAGTTGCGCTCGGCCAGGTTCCGGTAGATGTTCCGCTTGGCGCCGCAGTCAAGCGCCACGACCTTGAGCCGCCGCACCGCGCGCCGTACCAGATGGTCACCGCGGGGCACCCAGTCGCCAAGGTCCTCTTCCCATGCACTCGCGCACGATGGGCTGACTTCGCTGGCGAGGTCCTGCCCGGCCATCGATGCAGCGGCTTGTGCGCGCTCGACCAGCTCGGAGTCGGACAGGGAATGATCGGTGCTGATCACCCCGTTCATGGCACCACTGGTCCGGAGGATGCGCACCAGCGCGCGAGTATCGAGGCCCGCGATGCCCACGATGCCATGTGCGGCGAGCCACGACGAGACATCATTGCATGCCCGGTAATTACTGGTGGTGCGGGAAATCTCGCGTACCACAAAGCCTGCCACGCAGGGTGTGCCACTCTCGACATCATCGGGTGTGATCCCATAATTACCGATCTGGGGCGCCGTCATCACCAGAATCTGCCCGGTGTAACTCGGATCGGAGAGGGCTTCCTGGTAACCGCACATCGCGGTGTTGAACACCACCTCGCCGGTGCCTTGGACCGATGTGGCCCCAAAGCCCGTGCCATGGAAGACCGCGCCACTCGCCAGGGCGAGGCGCGCCGGAGTCGAAGCATGCCGAATCATCGAACGACGATGGTAGCGATTGGGGGGAGCCATCCGGGCCAGTCTTGCGAATGTTCGGTGGATGGCGGTACGCTCTGCGACCCGCTTCTCGCGGCCAGACCGACAGCCCCACGACCGTCCGTCAAGTTTGCCCCCACGGAGCGCCTCCAGCATGCACCTTCAGACTTTCGCTTCGATCCTGCTTGCCTCCATGGCCACTGCCTTCATGGGCCCCACAGCCGCCCTCGCGCAGGACGCTCCGCCAGATGATCCAACTCCTGCACAGGGGTCGGGCAGCGGAACCGCGAAGCCGTCCGATCCAGGAGCGGCGCCTGATCCAGGAGCGGCGCCTGATCCAGGAGCGGCGCCTGACCCAGGAGCGGCGCCTGACCCAGGAGCGACAGCCTCCTCCGACCGATTCCGCTCCGAGGCCAAGGCGCAGGCGGCCAAGGGAAATTGGGAGTCGGCCCTCGACTACTGGAATGAAGTCCTCAAGTCAGTGCCCGGCGACAAGGAAGCCCTCGACGGCGTCGAGCAGGCTCGCGCGGCCATGAATCAGGGCGCGATGGTCGATACCGTCGCGGACGACATCTCGCTGCTGCGTCAGCGCCGCGAGATCGAGGCCCAGTCGGCCGTCCGCCGCGCCACTGAACTCAAGCGGAAGGGCGACTTCAGCGGTGCCATGCGCGTCATGACGGCTGCCCGCCTGAAGATCGAGCAGGCCCGTGACTACCTGACCCCGGGCATGGTCGATTCGCTGATGGTGCAGATCGACGAGCTCATCGCTGACATCAACGAGAGCCGCACGCTCTCGCTCATGGTCGAGCAGGACAAGACCCGCGAGCAGGCCAGCCGCACCGCCCGCGACCAGCAGCGCGCCGAGCAAACCAAGCGCGATCAGGTCGTGAACGAGAACATCCGCCGCGTCCGCGAACTGCAGTTGCAGCAGAAGTACGACGAGGCGCTGACCCTGCTCGATGCCACCCTCACCCTCGACCGCTACAGCCAGGCTGCCCTTGCCTTGCGCGATGCCATCGAGACGGCCAAGAGTTACCGCGACTACAGCGTCGCCATCGGTGAGCGCGCCCGTGGCTACAGCCAGATGTCCAAGGATGCGATCGAAGGCATGATTGCCCCACGCCGCAACGTGCTCGGTGCCGGCCCCAAGTCGACCAACGGCAAGATGGTCTATCCCGAGGACTGGCGTCAGCTCTCGCTGCGCCGTTTGGGCGCCGCCGGCTTCGCGGATTCGGCCGCCGATGCCCAGATCCTTGCTTCGATCGAGTCGACCCCGGTGAACCTCGCCGCCGCGGACTACTCGCTCGAGCAGGCGATCGATGTGATGGAAAAGATCGCCCGCACCGACAACCCCGGGCTCAACATCGTGCCCGACTGGCGAGCGCTGGCCGAGGCTGGCATCGACCGCGAGACCCGCGTGCGGCTCGACTCGCTCGATGGCGTGCCGATGGATGTTGCCCTGACCCGTGTGCTTGAGCAGTACGGCGAGGGCAGTTCGAGCCCGGCCTTCACCGTCACGGACGGCTTGGTCGTCGTGAGCACCCCGGAATCGATCCGTCGCAATGTGACGATCGAGCTCTACGACATCCGAGACCTCTTGCTCGAGATCCCGTACTTCGACAATGCCCCCGATTTCAGCCTTGAGAAGGGGATCAGCCAAGGCACGGGCAACGGCCTCACACCGTCGCAGGGTGGCCAGCTCTTCGGTGCCAAGAAGGACGAGCGCCCGACGAAGACACGCGAATCCATCGAGCGTGATGTCATGGACCTGATCCAGATGCAGACCGCCGATGTGGGCGACTGGAAGGACCAGGGCGGCAACACCGGCTCGATCTCGCCGATGAACGGCAACCTGATCGTGACCAACACCGCGCAGGCCCACCGCGAGATCGAAGGCATGCTCAACAAGATGCGCGAGGTGCGCGCCCTGCAGATCGCGATCGAAGCCCGCCTGATCAACGTCGACCTCGAATGGTTCGAGCAGATCGGCATCGACTTCGACCTGTACTTCAACGCGAACCCCGCGATGTACGACGCGGCGCTGGCGCAGGATCCGAACTTCCAGTTGCGGGACTTCTTCTTCCAGAAC
>VGYB01000031.1 GCA_016873115.1 Planctomycetota bacterium
ACCGCGATGGGCGTTCCAAAGGGCCAGTACGAGGTCAGTGCGGCCGGCAACAAGGTCTTCGAGAAGTGGAAGCGCACCTGCGAGCAGTGCGAGAAGGAAGTGCCGGAGCTCTTCCGTCAGTACCAACTCGGCGGCACTGGGACTGGCGACGGCAACGTGATCCTGAACAAGCGCATCGATGCGATCAAGAAGCTGCTCGAGTGGTGGAAGAAGGCTCCCGAGATGCTTCGATACCAGTTCCAGGTGCCTCCGCCCGAACAGCTCGAGGAGCAGCTGGAGCAATTGAAGTACCAGCAACAGCAGGCCCGCAAGCAGCGAGACGGCGCCGGCAACTGACGATGCTCGATTCCCCAACGCCTCCCCGCGCGGATCGGCCGCTCGCGGCCGAGGACCTTCCGCCGCCCATCGCGCGCTGGGCCATGCCCGTGGGCATCACGCTGCTGGTGTACGCCGTGCTCGGTTCGATCGTGATGCTGCTGGGGGTGGCTGGCACCCTCGCCGCGCCCATGCTCATGGCGATGGCCGCACCCGGTGGGGAGCCGCCGCGCATGCCCATGGCGCTGCTGGTGTTCGTCGTCGGCGGAGGCGTGCTCTCGGTGGGGCTCGGCGTCTTGCTCGGTGTCGGCGGGCTCGGCGTGGTCGCGCAGCGACGCGTCGGCATCGCTCGCGTGCAGCGTTGGGCGGTCCTGCGACTGATCATTGCCGCCGTCAGCCTGGTCCTTTCATGGCTGCTCCTGCCCACGCAGGTGGAGTACAACCGTCTGGCGCACGAGTGGCAGATCGCCGCCTCGAACGACCCGCGCATGCGCGAGCTGCTGGGCGAGTTCGACCCCGCCGCCAACCGGCGCATGACGATGATCTTCGGGGCGGGTGGCACGATTGCCGTCGCCATCGTTCCGTTCGCCACGCTGATCTTCCTGACGCGCGCCAAGGTGCAGCGGCAGGTCGAGCGCTGGGATTGATCGCGACTCAGCCCACTTCGCGGCGTTGGAAGAGCGCCACGCCGAGCGCCAGCGCCGCCACCACGAAGCACGCCGCATACAGCGCCGTGAGCCACAGGTAGTTCCCCGGGATCGTCACGCCCTGGTTCAGGGCATCGGTGACCCAGAAGACCTGGAAGTTCGGCACGATGCCCCATGCGGTCTTGCTCGCCCAGTACGCAGCCTCACCTGCCTTCTCGGCACCGGCCACCACCGTGCGGCCGAAGAACCAGTCGCTCAACAGGCCAAGCAGCAGCGTGCCGACCGTCACGGTCACCGTGAGCACCTGTCCGAGCCTCGTGCTCACGGCCACGGCCACAGCGCAGAGCACCGCCACACCGAGCGCCATGAGGAGGCCGGCCTTCCAGACCTCGGGCCGGAAGTCGGTGGCGATCGATTGCGGCGCGAAGCCCGTGTCGAACAGCAGTGCGAGCACATAGGCCACGAGCAGCAGCGGCGAGACCGACATGATGAAGACCGCCGCGAAGCTCGAGGCGTAGAAGTAGTTGCACCAGGTCGCCACGGCGAAGGCGAGGATCACGGCCGCACTGCCGAAGGCGATGACCGGCAGGTGGTACGGTGTGCGCACGGTCTGTTGAACCCCGTGCAGTTCGACGAGCGCGAGGATCAGCATCAGCGCGAGCATGCATGCCAGGAGCGCGGCCACGGCGCCGAGGTACTTGCCCAGCACCACGCTCGCGCGGGCGACCGGCTTCGAGATCACCGTCAGCGCGGTGCGATTCTCGATCTCGCGCGAGACGACATTGGTCGCCAGCATCGCGGCCAGCAGCGCGCCCGACAGGAAGACCGTGGACAGGCTCATGTCCAGGAACATCCGATCGTCATCCATCATGGTGTAGGCCGAGAACGGATTGGCCATCACGACCAGCAGACCGGCGACCACGGTGACCACGAGCGCCACGGGCTGCCGGATCGACTCCAGAAAGGTGTTGCGAGCGATGGCAAGGAGCTGCTCGAGGAGGCCCATGCGGGAAGCATCGGCGGACAAGGGTGCCGCGTCAAGCGAACCCCGGGGTGGTTCGGTTCGTCTCGTGTCCTGCCCGGCACGGTGCCGGGTCCTTGCATACACTCCCGTCACATCGTTTCAGGTCCTCTCCCCCTTCACTTCTCAGGGCCCTCGCGGTGCATGCCATGCGGATCGACCACTTCGCCTATCAACAGGCCACTCGCGTTTCCGGTTTCGGGCTCATCCTGCAGCTCGTCGTCGGGCTGCTGGTGCTGATCTTCGCCAGGGTCCAGTCCGACACCACGCTGACCTGGGTCAGCCTGATGGTGCTCATCGGATCCCTTGCCTGGATGGCCTTGGTCATCACCTTCCATCAGCATCGCTTGGAGCGGCTCGAGGAGCTCGAAACCGAGGAGCTCGCCGCGTCGCGTGGCGATCGTCAAAGCGTCTTCGAGGCAGGTGCTGCCGATGCCCGCGTCGCGGCACGCCGCCTCGAACTCATGCACCGCGTGATCGTGCCCGTGGCGAGCATGCTCATGGCCGGTGCCTATGTGCTCCTCGGCTCGCGCATCCTGGGCTACTTCGACGCACTCAACGATCCCAAGCCGAGCGTCGAGGCGTTCCGCGTTGCGGCCAACGGGGGATGGATGCTCGCGGGCTGCGCGTTCCTCGCGCTTGTCTGCTTCGTCTTCAGCCGCTGGATCGCGGGCATGGCCTCGCTGCCAGCGTGGCAGAACCTGCGCGGCGGTGCAGGCGTCATGGTGGGCAACGCCATCGTGCTGCTGGCCGTGGCCGTGGGCGTGGCGATGCGCTATGTCGACCAGCCGACCATGCTCGAGCGCATGGCGCATGCGCTGCCGTTCCTGCTCTTCGGGCTTGCCGGCGAGATCGTCCTGAACTTCGTGCTGAACCTGTACCGGCCGCGCCGCGTGGGCGAGATCCCGCGCGCTGCGTTCGACAGCAAGGTGCTGGGCCTGCTTGCCGCGCCCGATTCGATCGTGCGCGGCATCAATGAGGCCGTCAACTACCAGTTCGGCTTCGATGTCACCAGCAGCTGGGGCTACCAGCTCCTGCTGCGCAATGTGGCCAAGCTCGTCACGCTCGCGGCGATCCTGCTCGTGGGCATGAGCATGGTCGTGGTGGTCGGGCCCGGGGAACAGGCCGTGCGCCTGCGCGGCGGCCGCGTGGTCGGCGATGTCTCGCAGGGCCATCTTGTGCTCAAGTGGCCGTGGCCGATCGAGACGGTCGAAGTCTGGCCCGTCGCATCGGTCCGCTCGGTGCAGCTGGGCCCGAAGTCGCTGCAGGTGGGATATGCGTGGGCCAGCGACCAGCCCGATGACCCCGAGCGCAAGCCCTTCATCGTGAGCGCCAGCACGGCGGCTCGCCGCGCCGAATCGGCGATCGCACCAACGCCGGTGGTCGGCGAGGATGAGGCGGCCGCGCGCTCGGTCAGTGCGCAGTTCGCTCTGGTCAACGCCGACATCGTGCTGAACTACCGAGTTCGTCCCACCGGCCTGATCGACTTCCTGTCGTTCGCCAGCGAAGTCCGCACCCGCCGGAGCCCGCTCACCATGCGTGAGCGGGCGCTGCGGGCGATCTCGCTGCGCGAAGCCACGCAGTTCCTGGCCACGCAGCCACTCGATCGCGTGCTCTCGCCGGATGCCGAGTCGCTCGGTGCCGCCCTCAAGGGCCGCATCCAAGCCGCGTTCGACGCCGAGCGCTGCGGTGTCGAGGTGGTCAGCGTGCTGATACCCGCGCTCCGGCCACCAGGTGAGAGCGCTGGCATGTTCGAGGAACTCTCGATCGACACGCAGAATGCACGCAAGGTGCGCGATGAGGCGCAGCGGGTGGTCAACACCACGATGGCCGCGGTCGTGGGCGGGACCGATGTCGCGCGCGAGGCGGTTGCTGCGATCGAGCGGTTGCGTGCCGCCGAGCGTGAGTTCGGCTTGGCGTCCACGCAGGCCACTGAACTGCGCACCACCGTTGAATCGATCCTCCTGCGCAATCCCGCGCAGGCCTCGAGCGTCATTGCCAAGGCCCGCACCCGGCGGTGGGAACTCCAGCTCGATGCCAGCCGCAACGCCAGCGAGGTCTTCGGGCAGGCGGCTGCCTTCCGTGCCGCGCCCGAGCTCTACCGGCAGCGACGGACCATGGAAGTGCTCGGCGAGCAACTGGCCCGGGCGCGCATGAAGTACGTCATCGGTGCGGATCCCGGACGGGTCCGCATGCACATCGAAATGCAGGAGCCCGAGTCGGGCCTGAACCTGGGCGACTACCTGACCAAGGACGGCGAGTCCAACAACTGATCCATCGTTCCCACCATGAACAAGCGCATTCCCATCATCGTCGGTTCGGTCATCCTCCTCGTGCTCGTGCTGTTCAACACGACCTATTCGGTCGGGTTCAACGAAGTCGCCGTGCTCGAGCGACTGGGCAAGCCAGCAGGCATCCAGCGCGATGCGGGCATGCACCTGAAGGCACCGTTCTTCATCGACCGCGCCGTCAAGCTCGATGTGCGACGCCAGTTCATCGAGAGCCCGCTCGAAACGGTGCTCACGCGTGACGGCCAGCAGGTCGTGGTGCAGGCCTACCTCCTCTGGCGCATCGATGGCGAGGGCGACGGCCCGCTGCAGTTCTACACCTCGTTCGGCACGCTCGAGAAGGCGGGCAAGGAACTCGAGACGCAGCTGCAGGGTGCCGTCCGTGCGATCGGGCAGTACTCCTTCAACGAGCTGATCGGGTCCGACAGCAAGATCGCCGCCGCCGAGGATGCGATCCTCGCCGACCTGCGCAAGACCCGGGCGCCCGGCGTGGAGCCCGTCGATGTGGGCATCAGCCAGATCGTGCTCCCGCCCAAGACGACGGTGGCCGTGCTGCGCCGCATGGCGACCGTGCAGGAGACGCTGGCGAATCTCGAGGAGAGCAAGGGCAACAGCGAGGCCGATGCGATCAAGAGCCAGGCCGCGAGCCAGGCCGACACGATCCGCAAGTTCGCCGAGCAGTGGGCTGCCAACATCGAAGCCGTCGGCAACGAGCAGGCCACGCGCTACTACGAGCAGATGCGCGAGGATGCCGATCTGGCAATCTTCCTCGCGTGGCTCGACACGCTGCGTGCGTCGCTCTCCGGCAGCACGACCTTCATCACCGACACCAGCAGGGCGCCGTTCCACCTGGTCGATCTCGATGCGCCCACCGATGCCAAGGGCATCCCGCAGCCTGCCAAGGAGGGCTCGAAGTGAGCGACGGCGATCCGAACGATCCGACGGGCGTCGATCCCGCGTCATCGCACCCGCGCCGCGCGGCACACGCCGACTTTGCGGTCGAGGCCTCGGCGAACGATGTCGCCGCAGTGCGCGCGGCGATGAACCCGGCGAACCAGAGCCTCGCCGACGCGCTCAAGCTGTCCTATCGCCTGCTGCAGTTGGCCATCGTTGGTCTGGTGGTGGCGTTCCTCTTCTCTGGCTTCCAGACCGTGCAGGAGGGATACACCGGCGTGCGCACCGTCTTTGGCGCGATCGAGGGCGCGCCGGGCGAAGAGGCCCTTTCGCCCGGATTGCAGCCGTTCTGGCCCTACCCCGTGGGCCAGGTCGTTGCCTTCGAGCAGAAGCGCGTGGTCGATTTGCGCAACGAGTTCTGGTTCCGGTCCAAGGGCGACCAAGTCACGCTTGACCAGGCGACCGAGGGTGCTGACACGACGAATCCGATCCGGCCCGGCGTGGATGGCTCGCTCATCACGGCCGACGGGGATCTGGCGCATGTGCAGATCGTCGTCGAGTACGGCGTGGCCGATCCGGTGCAGTTGGTGCGCTCCTTTGACTGGGAACGACGCGATGCGCTGGTTCGCCTGGCCGTGCGTGCAGCCATGGTGCAGACCGCTGCGCAGCTGACGCTCGTCGAGTTGCTCGAACAGCGGGATCTGCCTGCGCAGTTGGTTCGCGAGCGCGCGCAGGCCCAGTTGGATCGCATGCAGAGCGGGCTGCAGCTGGCGAATGTCCAGATTCCCGAACGCATCGCGCCGCTCGCCGTGCGCAATGCCGTGCAGGCCGTCCAGGCCGCTCGCGAGGATGCCAAGACCAATGTCGAGAAGGCCCGGCAGGAGGCGAACACACGCCTGCTCGCCGCCGCCGGCCCCCAATTCGGCGAGATTCTCGACATGGTCGCGGCCTACGAGGTCTTGCTGGGGCGCGTCGATCCCGCCGAGCCCGCGACCAAGCAGGCTGCCGACGCCAAGCTCGACGAAATCGGCCGCCGGCTCGAGCAGCCCGACATTGGCGGCATGGCCGCCCGGACCGTCTCGCGCAGCCGTGCCTACCAAGTGCAGATCGAGGCCTCGCTCGGTGCCGAGCAGCGGCGGCTGGCCAGCCTTGCGCCAAGCTTCCGTGAGAACCCGCGTCAACTCGTCCGCCAGCTCTGGCTCGAGGCGCTGCGCGACACGCTGACCTCGCCGACGGCGGAGGTCTTCTCGGTGCCCCGGGGTACGGGCACCCTTGATGTGGCCATCAAGAGCGCGAACGACATCATGCAGGCCCGGCGCAACGCGGAGCTCGAGCGCAAGAAGCTCGAGGCGCAGATGCTCGGTGCGCAGGATCCTGCGTTCCAGATCGGCAGCCGGCAGATCATGATCGACAAGGCCGGTCGTCGCCTCGAGAAGGACGGCAAGAAGGGCTTCGCGCAGCCCTGACCGCGCGAGGAGCGATCGATGAGCGCATCAAGCGAGCAGGCTCGTCCCATCGTCGAGGCGATCGGACTGACCAAGGACTTCTCTGATTTCTGGATGCGGTCGAAGGCCCGCGCGGTCGATGGCATCGACTTCGAGATCCGCGAGCGCGAGATCTTCGGCCTGCTCGGTCCCAACGGCAGCGGCAAGAGCACCACGATCAAGCTGATCCTCGGGCTGCTGCGGCGCTCGCGCGGCAAGCTCAGCGTGTTCGGGCGCGATCCGGGCGATGTTTCCGTCAAGAGCCGCATCGGCTATCTGCCCGAGGAGTCCTACCTCTACCGATTCCTCAATCCTCGTGAGACGCTCGAGTACTACGCCAAGCTCTTCGGCCAGAGGCGATCGATCCGTCGCGAGCGCGTCGACGAGTTGCTGGAGATGGTGGGACTGCAGCATGTGACTCACCGCGCCGTTGGGGAGTTCTCGAAGGGCATGGCCCGTCGCCTGGGGCTTGCCCAGGCACTCATCAACGATCCCGAGTTCCTGATCCTCGATGAACCGACGAGCGGCCTCGATCCGATCGGCACGCACCAGGTCAAGGAACTCCTCATCGAGCTCGGGCGCCGCGGCAAGACAATCCTGCTCTCGAGCCACCTGCTCGCCGATGTCGAGGATGTGTGCACGCGCATGGTGATCCTGTACGGCGGCCGCATCCGTGCGCAGGGAACGGCCGGCGAGTTGCTCAGCGACACCGATCACACCGTCATCCGACTGCCGAAGCTCCGCGCGGCCACGATCGGTCGCATCGACGAGCTTGTGCGCCGCGAAGAGGGCGTCGCCGTCGAGTCGGTGCAGCCTGCGCGCCAACGGCTCGAGGAGTTCTTCATGGGCCTCGTGGCCAAGGCGCAGGCCGAGCAGGCCGCCACGAGCGGCGCGCTCCAGGGCGGACAGACGGCGCGTTTCCTCGGCGGTGGCGCCGAACCAGCGACCCAGTCCGAGGGGCGCGAACTGGTCGAGGACCTGAAGCGTGGGGACGATCGTCCAGCCGCCGCAACCGCCGTCAAGACCGCTGCCAACCCAACCCCGCAGCAGGATGTGCTCGCAGAGTTGAGCGGCGCGCCGGCATCCAAGCCAGCCTCGACGCCAGCACCGTCGACCGCATCCGTCGCCCCATCGGCCTCTGCTCCGACCTCGACCCAGGCCGCCGAGGCAGCGGCAGCGAAGCAACCCGCGCCGAACGCCGCCGGCAAGGATGTCGACCGCTCGATCATCGAAGGCCTCCTGGGCGACCAGCGCGATGGATCTTCGGGGAAGCGGGACTGATGTCGTTGCGATGGTCCAGGCTGGATCGCTTCGCCGGTTTCGCGCGGTCGCGCCGTGGGAAGTGGGTGCTGTCGATCCTGGCCGCGATGGCGATCATCGCCTCGGCGATGCCGCTCATGGTCGCAGCAGTCCGCGCGCAGGCACTGCGTACGCAGATGGGGTCGGTGCTCTCGGCGATCGACCTCGATGAACGGTCGCCCGAGGCGGTCGCCCTGCTGGAGCGCGGCGAACTGACGATCGGGGAGTTCACCTACGGTGGCCCGCGCGTGAAGGCCATGGTGCCACGCATGGCCGATTCGGAGGGGCGCCTGATCGGGGTCGATGATCTTGCTCGCGTGCTCGTCTCGCCGACCTTGCCGGCGTGGGCCCCGGCGGTGCTCGTACAGAGCCTCGGGAACTGCATCGGCCTGGTCATGGCGCTGCTGGTGCTTGCACTGGGCTGCATCTGGTCAGGTCTCGCGATGTACCTCATCGTCATTGCTGGCCTCTCGGGGGTCGCCGCTGCCACGGCGGTCTGGTTCAGCGAGGTGCCGCTGGCGCTGGCACTCGTGGGCATCGGTGCGCTCGCGCTGTCGTTCCTGATGGTCGTCGCCGTGCTGGATGCTCTGCTCTCCGGTGCGGCGCCCGTCCTCGCGATCGCTGCGACCGTCATGCGTGAAGCCCAGCGCCAGCGCATCAGCGTTGCCTTCATCGGCCTCCTTCTCGTGGTGCTTCCGATCCTGCCGCTCTCGATCGATCCGGCGTCGCCGCTGCGCTACCAGATCCAGACCTACATCAGTCGAGGGTGCGGCCTGGTCTTCAGCGTCGCTTCGGTCATGACCCTGCTGCTGGCGTGCTCGACCGTCGCGTTCGAGATGCGCGACCGCCAGATCTGGCAGCTCCTGACCAAACCCGTCTCGCGTGCGCAGTACATGCTCGGCAAGTGGCTCGGGATCATGGCCGTGAACACGAGCATCCTGATCGTTGGCGCCGCCTGCATCGTCGCGTATGTCCAGTACCTCTCACTGCGGCCGGCAGCCGATCCACTCGATGCACGCGCGGTACGCGAGGAAGTGCTCGTGGCGCGTGAAGGCAAGCTTGCGGAGTACGAGTCGCTCCAGCCCGGTCGTCTGGTGGAATTGGTCGACCAAGCGATCGAAAGCGATCCGGTCCTGAAGGCCGAGATCGATTCCGGTGAGCGCGACCTGTACGAGACTCGCATCAGGATGGCCGAGGAACGCATCACCGCCTTCGGGAGCCAGCAGCGAGCGATCCCGGCGGGGCAGGGAAGGACCTTCACCTTCCGCAATGTTGCCGTGCCGGGCGGCACGGAGCAGGTCACGCTGCGCTACGAGTTCCATCTCGGCCAGGATGACTCGCACGAGCAGCATCCGGTGATCTTCCGCTTCGCCGACGGATCGTGGGTCGACAAGCAGTTCGTGCCGGTGCAGGCCAATGTGCTGCCGATCCCTGCCGAGCTCATTGATGCGAATGGCGACCTGACGGTCGAGATCATGTCCCTTGGCTTCGACGGCACGAACTTCACGCCGGGGGAGGGGACGATCATCTTCGATCCCGATGGGATCGAGATCCTCTATGCGGTCGGCGGCTTCGGCGGCAACTTTGCGCGCGCGATGGGGGTGCAGTGGACGAAGCTCGCCTTCCTCGCGATGCTTGGTGTGGCCAGTGCCACGCTGCTGAGCTTCGGCGTCGCGTGCCTGCTGGCGTTCACGATCTTCGTGGCTGCGCAGCTTGCGCCGTTTGTCCAGATCAGCGTTGAGCAGTACCGCATCGCCGAGGAGACCCCGGTCGTGCTGCAGTGGGTGCAGCTGGGCGTGAAGGGCATCGCCTTCTCGAGCCAATGGCTCCTGGGTGCCTTTGGGGCGACCAGACCGGTCGATGCCCTGGTGGATGGCCGTTCGATCGGGATCCTGGTGCTGCTGCAGTCGGCGTTCCTCATCGGCATCGGCTGGACCGGGCTCGCCCTGGCGCTGGGCTGGCTTGGTTTCCGCCGCAAGGAGTTGGCGATCTACAGCGGGGTGGGCTGAACGATGCGTGACCGTCTCATCCAACTGGCCTGCGTCGTCCTGGCCACCGTGGCCCTGCTCGGGGGCGGTGCGCTCCTGCCGCGGCTCGTCGCCGTCAGCGACGAGCGTGGCATGCGCTACACGGATGTCTCGGTCGAGGGCGCGCCGCCGATCGTCGCGCTCGGCACGGCCATCGGCACGCTGCGGGGGATCATCGTCGACTATCTCTGGATCAAGGCGATATGGCAGAAGCAGGCCGGCCTCTTCCATGAGGCCATGGCCGACGCCGACTTGATCACGAAGCTGCAGCCGCGCTTCGGTGAGGTGTGGGCCTTCCATGGCCACAACATGGCCTACAACATCTCGGTCCTCACGAACACGCCCGAGGAGCGCTGGTCGTGGGTCAAGGCGGGAATCGACCTCGTCCGAAACCGGGGCATCCGCTACAACCCCAACGACCTGATCCTCTACAAGGATTTGGCGTTCTGGTTCGCCCACAAGGTCGACAGTTACTCGGACGATGCGCACCTCTACTACAAGCGCGAACTCGCGCGGGAGTGGCAGATGCTGCTGGGCACACCGCCGGTGCCGATGGACCAGCGCATCGTCTGGATCGAGGCGATCAAGGATGCACCCGAAACGCTCGACGAAGCCGAGGCCAGGACCCCGGGCGTGAAGGCGCTCGTGGAGCGACTGACCAGTGGCCTCTCCCGGTTCGACCGTCGCTTCCAGTTCTCGCTCGATCGGCAGTTCCTGATGAACTACGGCCGCTGGGCTGCCGTGGGGGAAAGCCCTTACGCCAAGCTGCTTCAGCTCGACGAGCGCTACAAGGCGAATGACCCGATCTACGCCGAGTTCGACCGCGTCTTTGCCGATCCTGCCAACGCCGCTGCGCTCCGTACGCTCATCCTCTTCCTGCGCAAGAAGGTCCTGCGCGACGACTACAACATGGATCCCGTGGTCATGTGGGAGTTCACGCGGGACGCGGGCCCACTGGACTGGCGCCACCCCCAGGCCCATGCCTACTACTGGGCCACGCTGGGGCAAAGGATCGCCGAGAAGCGATCCAACACCGATGACGACATCTACAAGATCGTGAACAATGATCGTGTGTCGATCCAGGCGATGCAAGCCATGGCTCGCAGCGGGCTCGTGATCTACGACCCCTTCAGCGGTGACAACCCGGGCCGGCTGACCGATCCCCGCTGGATCAAGTCGATCGACCGCTACTTCACCACGCTCTACGAGAAGCACTACGGCACGCGCGGCGCCGGTGGCGACAGCTTCTGCGACTTCTACGAGAACTTCATGTCGAGTGCGGTGTGCGAGCTCTATCACATCAGTGACTACGAGGGCGCTCAGGCCATCCTGGATCGGCTCGACCGTCTGTTCGGGCGCACCGGCCTGATTCCCAACAACAAGTACGAGTCCCAACTCGACACCTTCGTGGTGAACACCACACGGGGTGAGTACGAGCATCAACCGGAGTATGCGCGCCGCGATGTCTACGGCTGGCTTGAGCGTGGCTTCCGCGAAGGGCTCCTGCTGAATCGGCCCAAGATCCTCGAGGACGCGATCCGCGAGTCACGCAACCTGATCGAGTTCTTCCAGGGCAACCGCTACTACGACTTCGTGAACCGTTTCGGCGAGAAGCGCATGGCTGACCTCGTGAGCGACCTCAGTGACAGCGTGCGCTTCGTCTTCCAGAAGGTCATGCTGGATGCATCGCAGCCGATCTATGACCGCCTGACCATGTACAACAAGGCTTCCGAGGAGCAGCGCCGGATGGTCTACGACGACATCAAGGCGCCGCTGGCCGCTGAGTATGCCTTGAACCCGATTTCGCAGATGCTGCCGTTCGAACGCGCGCTCCCCGAGCCGCCGGGCATGGAGGAGGTCCGTGCGGCCCGTGCCGCCGAGGCTGCGAAGAGGGCGTCGCAGCCCGCTGGCGGTCGAAGCAGCGACGCCGAGACCAAGTGATCGTGGTGACTCCACCTGCGCTAGCCTCGGAGCCATGATGCGACCGCCAGCGATCATCGCCATCGGCAAGAATTTCCTTGACCACGCCACCGAGATGGGCGGCAAGCCTCCCGAGCATCTCATGGTGTTCACCAAGAATCCTGCATCGGTGGTCGGTGATGGCGAGGCGATCAGGATCCCGGCGATCTGCCGCACGAATGGCCCACAGGTCGATTGGGAGGGTGAGCTCGCGGTCGTCATCGGCCGTGACTGCAAGGATGTTCCCGTGGAGCATGCGCTTCATGTCGTCTCGGGGTACGCGGTTGCCAACGATGTCAGCGCGCGCTGGTGGCAGCTCAAGGGCTCCGGCGGCCAGTTCTGCCGCGGCAAGGGCTTCGACACCTTCTGCCCGATGAGTGCGCCCGTCCCCGCGTCGGCCGTGCCGGATCCGCAGGCTCTGCGCATCGTGACGCGCCTCAATGGCACGGTCATGCAAGATGCCGGCACGGATGGCATGGTCTTCAGTGTGGCCCGCATCATCAGCGACCTCTCGCTCGGCACCACCATCGTCGCGGGCACCGTCATCCTGACCGGGACGCCGGCCGGCGTCGGTGCCGGTCGAACGCCACCGGTGTTCCTCAAGCACGGTGATGTCGTCGAGGTCTCGATTCCCGGCGTGGGCTCCCTGCGCAATCCGGTCATCGAGGAATGATCGAGCACGGCAACAGGTGCGGTTGCACGGCATCGGCACCCTGCGTGCGGCCCGGTGTCGTGGCCCGTTCCGGCATGGCGCTCATCCGGCTCTACCAGATCTCGCTCGGGCATCTCATCGGCGGCCAGTGCAGGTTCCAACCCTCATGCTCGCACTACGGCCTGCGCGCACTTGAACTGCACGGCGCCTGGCGGGGCGCGTGGCTCACGGCCCGGCGGATTGCACGATGTCAGCCCTGGGGCGGCTCGGGCTTCGATCCGGTACCGGGCGACAGCCGCGCCGAAAGACGCGATGACGCGCGCACCAGCACGCCCTCGTAATCGCCGACCGGCCTCAAATCGTGCGGACGACCCACGACGATCAGGTCAATCCCGGTCGCGAGCTCATGCTGGCGCAGCCGGAAGGCCTCGCGGAGCAGGCGCTTCAGCCTGTTGCGGACCACCGCACCGCCGACCTTGCGTGAGATGCTCAAGCCCAGCCGCGCATGGGACAAGCCGTTGGGGCGGCCGTACACCACGACCCACCGTGCATCGTCGCGTACGCCGGCCTTGTATGCCTGCGCGAACTCCGCGCTGGACTTCACACGCATGGCCGCGCCGAAGCGCAGCCGTGCGGCAGGTCGACCTCGACCGCCGGGATCAGGTGTCGCTGTCATGGCTGTAGGCCTCCAGCACGGTGGTGCGCTGCACCACGCCCGAGCACTCGCCGCTCACGCGATCCACGACCGGCAGGCTCGTGCTCGATGTTCGCCCGAACTTGCGCATGCACTCGTCGAGACTGTCGGTCGCCGACACGCGCGGCACATCTCGGCGAACCAGTTCCTCGACCGTCAGCAGCGGTGCGATCTCGCTGAAGGCGACGATGGGCCGTACATCCGCATCGAGCACCATGCCTTCATAGCGGCCGTCCGAGTCGAGCACGATCGCATCGCCGGGCAGGCCGGCCTTGATCCGCGCAATGATGGCATCGGCAGCATCGCTGCGGGAGACCCGGATCGGCTCCTCGAGCATCAGATCGGACACGATCGTGCGCTCGAGCCGGTTCCAATCACGCTGATGACCGAGGTTGAGCCCGTAGGTGATCAGGTCCTCGGTGTAGAGGCTCTCGTGCTTGAGGGCGCGCGCCACGGCCAGTGATGTGACGACCGCCAGCATGAGTGGCAGCATCACCGTGTAGTCGCGTGTGATCTCGTACGAAAGCATGAGACCTGCGAGCGGTGCATGGGCACTGCCCGCGACGAAGGCTCCCATGCCGGTCACGACGCACAGGGCGGGGTGGATGTCCGGCACAACGTCGACCGAGTTGGCGATCGCCGCGACCAGTGCGCCGATCAGGCCGCCGCACACGAGGCTCGGTGCGAACAGCCCGCCCGTCCCCCCGGAGCCGAGCGTGAAGGTGGTCGCCACGATCTTCAGGGCCAGCAGTGAGGCCAGCATCAGGACCAACCATCCGGTGGCATGCCCGGCCTGCGTGGCGCCTGAGCACAACGACTCGATCAAGCGATAGCCGTTGGAATAGAAGGGGGGTTGCCCCGACGCCTCGCCGACGATCCACAGCCATGCCACGCCGAGCGCAGCCAGAAGCAGGGCGCCCACGGCGGGGACGAGCAACCGCGGCAGCGGGATACGACCGAACATGATCGTCGCGCGGTGCATCATGATCGAGAACAGCACGCTGCAGGCGCCGCATGCCGCACCGACGAGAACGAACGCAGGAAGGTCCACCAGCCCGAAGCGGGCGCCCGAGTAGACCTCGGGATCGACACCCATCACGGGGGCGTTCGTTCGCAGGATCGACTGTGCAGTCGTCGCGCCGAGCACACTGGCCAGGACGACTGGCGCGAAGGTACGCAGCGAGAAGTCGCGCAGGAGCACTTCGAGCACGAAGAAGACGCCCGTCAGTGGAGCACTGAACACCGCCGCGAGTCCTGCCGCTGCACCGCAGCCCAACAGGAGCGTGCGCTGGGAGGGATCCGCGCGAATGACCTGCGCCACATTGCTGCCCACGACCGAGCCGATGGTGACGATCGGACCTTCGGGACCGGCGGAACCACCCGATGCGATGGTGGCCGTGCTGCCCAACCACTGGCGTAGCACCAGCGACACCGGGAGGCGCGACCGGTTGCGGGCGACCGACCAGATGACCTGTGACACCCCGTGCCCCCGGAAGGGGTTGGGCACCAGTGCAAGGACCACACCGTTGGCGAGAGCGCCCGCCACAGGGGCGAAGACGACCAGCCAAGGCAGTGATCCCCCAAGCAGCGACTCTTGCTTGAGCCAGCCCTCCAGCCAGTGGATGGGGGCCATGAAGCAGACGGCGATCAGGCCCATCAGGGCACCCATGGCCCCGGCAGCCGTGAGCAGTGGCCAGCCATCCCCGAGGCGGAATCGCCAGAGGACCCGCTGCAGCACATGGTGGCGTATCGTTTGGAGCATGGGTGGAACCCTTGCAGCGTCAAGGGGTTTCCCCTATCGTACGGAACTCGCCGCCTCCCACAGGGCGGCCCTCAAGGAGCCACCATGATCGAAGCCCTGAAGAGCGATGCCATCGTCGAGAAGATGGGAGGCCGCTTCAAGCTGACCGCCCTCATCCAGCGCCGCCTCGGCGAACTGATCGACGGCGCCCGTCCGCTCGTTGAACGCGGCAGCATGAGCGATCTGGAGGTCGTGATCGAGGAAATCCTCCAGGACAAGATCACGATCGACTACGAAGCCAGCAACCTGCCCGCACCCAGCAGTCGCTGAGCGGCGGATCGAGGACCGGTCGGTCGATCCAGCACGCCGAAATCCTGCGTCTGGGAGATCCCCAGGGGCGCGGTACTCGGATGCCGGCTGCAGTCCCTCGTTTGGATTCTTGCCTTCCCGTGCTAGTCTTACTGCAGATCAACAGGAGGCTTGCTGATGCGCATGATCCCTCATCTGCTCGTTGTCCTGGCCGCCTCCTCGGCTGTAGCCGATGAGCTCGGGCCACGCCAGAATCCACTGCCGATCCAGACCGGCGAACCCGCCTTGTTGCGCGTGGTGCATCGCCTCAGCGGCCAGTCGCAGGATGGCTCGCTGGCCGGGCAGTGCGATCCGGTCGTCAGCGCCCATACCGATGCGTCATTCACCGGGGGGCAGTACATCCTCCAAGGCGGCTTTGCGCAGGGTGAATCCGCAGGCGTGAGCTGGGTCCTGCCCGCGAGCGCCTTCCCCATCCGGCTCGATCTCGCCGAGATGATCTTCGGAACCCAGGCTGCGACCACGGCCACGACGACCGAGTGGGGCATCACGGTCTACCAAGGCTTCCCGAGCACCGGCACTCCGGTGTTCAGCATCGATTCCGACGGCGACATCATCCCGCACATCCAGATGGGGCCAGGCACCAACGGCGTGAATGTGCAGTTCCTGGTCGAGCCATCCGATCCGGAGCAGATCTACATCAATGCCAACTCGAGCAACGCGTTCTCGATCGCCTACCGAATCGTCAAGCACAACAACCAGACCGCGAACCCGTGCTACACGGCACCGCCGTCGAACAGCAACGCGTTCCCTGCCACGGACACGAGCGGCCTGGCGCAGCCGACCCACAATTGGCTGAACGCCATCAACTGCGGCATCCTCGGATGCCCCCCGGGCTGGAAGCGATTCAGCGAACTGCCCACGGGCTGTCGTCCGAGCGGTGACTGGGTCATGCGCGCAACATGGACGAGCGTGAACTGCACACCACCAACGGGAGCGTGCTGCCTGCCCAACAGCCAGGGCTGCCAGTCCTTGACGCAGGCAGAGTGCCAGGCGCTCAATGGTGGATGGCAGGGTGCTGGGGTCGCGTGCACATCGACAACCTGCCAGCCCACCGGCAATGTGCCATGCTGCTTCGCATCCACCGGCGGTTGCGTTGTGCTCTCCTACGCCAACTGCGTCGCCGCGGGTGGCGTACCGGGGCCGGTTGGCCAGACTTGCTCGGGGTATGTGTGCTTCCCCACGGGGGCATGCTGCCTGCCTGACGGAACCTGTACCGGCCCGGTGTCGCCCACCCAGTGCGGTGCGCTCGGCGGCAACTATCAGGGCAACAACTCGACCTGCGCCACGATCGACTGTCCTGATCCGGTCGGCGCGGCGTGCTTCGCGAATGGTTTCTGCCTCATCCTCACGCAGGCGGATGCCGCGGCAGCGGGTGCGAGCTGGCAGGGAGTCGGGACCACATGTGCCGATGCCAACGGGAACGGCGTGGCCGATGCGTGCGAACCCGATGGCATTCCCGGTGATCTCAACGGTGACGGTGCCGTCAATGGGGCGGATCTCGGCGCGCTGCTCGGAGCCTGGGGAGCCTCAGGCGGATCGGCCGACCTGAACGGCAACGGCATTGTCGATGGCGCGGATCTCGGCATTCTCCTGGGCAACTGGACTGGCTGATAGCCCGACCGTTTGACCGACTGCACCACGCAGGGCATACTTCCCGTCCCTCAGGAGAGGTGTCCGAGCGGTTGAAGGAGCTAGTCTCGAAAACTAGTAGCGGGCTTGTCCTGCTCGTGGGTTCGAATCCCACCCTCTCCGTTGTCAAGGCCTGCCGCGCGAGTGCGCCCGGCAGGCCTTGTGCTTGCCCGGTACGCCGCCCTCGATGCGGCAGGAGGTCCTGATGCGCATAGCGTGGATCGGCACTGGCGTGATGGGTCGTTCGATGGCCCTTCATCTCATCAAGGCAGGGCATGAGTTGCGCATCACCACGCGCACGCGGACCCGGGCCGAGGATGTGCTTGCTGCCGGTGCCACCTGGTGCGACTCACCGGCCGAAGCCGCCGATTCGTGTGATGTGGCGATCTCCATGGTTGGGTATCCGGGCGATGTTGATGCCGTCCATCGTGGTGCGTCCGGAACGCTGCGCGCACGGATCCCGCCGCGCATCATCATCGACATGACGACGAGCACGCCCACGCTCGCCCGGGATCTGGCCAGTCAGGCGACATCGCTCGGTGTGGCATCGATCGATGCGCCGGTCTCGGGCGGCGACATCGGTGCGCGCAACGCAGCACTCAGCATCATGGTCGGTGGCGATGGCGCGTCGGTCGAAACGGCCCGTCCGCTCCTTGCGGCCATGGGCAAGACGATCGTCCACCACGGCGGTCCGGGTACGGGCCAGCATTGCAAGATGGTGAACCAGATCCTCATCGCGAGTTCGATGCTCGGCTTGTGCGAGGCGCTCGCCTATGCGCAGGGCAGCGGCCTCGATCCGACCAAGGTGCTCGAGAGCGTTGGCGGTGGGGCGGCCGGCAGTTGGAGCGTCAATAACCTCGGTCCGCGCATCCTTCGTGGGGACTTTGCGCCGGGCTTCTTCGTGGAGCACTTCTGCAAGGACCTCCGGATCGCCCTGGACGAGGCCCGCGCACTCCAACTGGAGTTGGACGGGCTCGCTCGCGCGGAGCGTTTGTACGCGCTCCTGCGCGATCAAGGCCACGGCCGCTCGGGTACGCAGGCACTTTGGCACCTGTTCTCGGCCGCCGCGGTGCCGAGCCTCCAGCAGTGAGCGTGTGGCGCTTCCAACCCTTGCCGGGGCCCGAGGTTCCCGCTAGACTGGCCGACTCGACATTCGGAGCGATTCATGACCATCACCCCCGGCAGCACCGTCACCATCACCCTGAAGCAGGTCCCCGCGGAACCCAAGTACCGCAAGACCCTGCAGCGGCTGATGCGCATGCAGCCCTCGGTACAGCGCGTCCTGACCCGAATTGCCACCGCCCGCGGCCGTGACAATGTCACCCAGCAGCGCGGTGGCCGCATCTGGACGGCCCGCATGAAGGCGACCAAGGTCGTGAACCTCTCGAAGGGCGCCTCGTTCAGCCTCTTCGTGACCCCGCAGATCGTGCCCGACCTCAAGTCGGTCTCGAAGTTCGTCACGGTCAAGTGACGCCCTGCACAACCCGGACTTCGTCGCGCGGCGCCTGATCCAGGGCGCCGCGTGTCATGTGGCACCTGCATGACGATGGCTTGCCGCCACCGTCGCATGGGGGATCGGGCATGACCTGCCGTGCCACCGGGCCCGATGCCGTCACTGGCTCAGGATCTCCTCGCGCAGCGGCGTGATCACATGGGGAATCACCCGTGACTCGGCCAGTCGTTCCGCGTGCCCGGCCAGCGAAGCGAGGACAGCCGGCAGTTCATCGAGCGTGGCGACGGGACCCACCCTGCGCACCGTGAGGATCACGCTGATGGGTTCGGGCAGGTGGCGCGCGCTCGACCCGTCCACCGCCTTGGGGCGGGTCTTGACCTCGACGAAGGACTGCCACTCACCGTCCGGCGTCAGGTTCAGCCCGATGAACGGCTGCACATCGATCGGCAGGTCATGGTCGGGGTCGAAGAGGCCCGACAACCTGCTGTCGGACAGCAAGGCGTTGTACACGATGATGTCGCGATCGTGCTCGGTCTCGAGGTCGAAGCCGAAGACCAGATCGACCGAGTCGATGTCGAGCGGGCTGATCGAGAGGAAGTATGGCGCCGTCTCAAGGAGGAAGCGGTGCAACCTGTAGGTCTCGGCCATGTCGGGCGGATTGACATAGCCCGCTCGCAGGCTGGTTGCCTTCATGGCCACCCACATCAGGCTTGGCTCGCCTTCGGGACTCTCGAGCGCGACCTCGGAGTCGGTCCGTCGCAGACGACTCAGGCTGGGCACTTGGCGCCTGATCCTGTCGAAGAGCTCCAGGACGGGCTCGCGCGCCGCCGGAAGATCCATCTTCAGGCCGAGCTTCATGTTGACATAAAAGTCCGAGCACCAGGCGCGATAGGCCATTCGCAGGGAGGCTATCGCTGCGGATCGATCAGGCTTCGAGCCAGCGCAGGATGCCCGTGACATCCGACAGGTCGTCCACGACGAGGTCGGCGCCGGCTGCGCGCAGTTCATCCGCCGGATGGATGCCGGTCGCCACGGCCAGGCACCGGCATCCGTTGTGGTGCGCACAGTCGACATCGAGCGGCGTGTCGCCGAGGATCACCACCCGCCCCGGTGGCACCGTGCGACCGGTGACTTCCCGGTAGCGCCGGATGGCTACCGGTGGCAGATCGCGTCGGGTGGCTCCATGGTCGGCGAAGGCATTGATGCGGAAATGTCCCGGCTCAAGTCCTGCATGGATTACCTTCAGGAAACCAGTTGGCTCGTAGTTGCCCGTGAGCAGGCCCTGCTCCCAATGCGCATGGTCATGGAGCGCACGAACGAGTTCCCCGACACCAACCAGGGCGCGCACCGTGTTCCGTGCCGCCAGCCGTGCGCGCAGCCGCTCGGCGTAGGTCACCCGGAAGGTGGCGTGGGCATCCTCATCTCCGGGGATGCCGTGCCGCGCTGCGAGATCGCGGTAGATCAGCGGATCGAGCCGTCCACTGACATCGACGCCGTCGAAGGAGAACGAGGTACCGGGGTACAGCTCGTGCAGCGCCTCGAGCATCGCATGGATGCCCGCATGCTCGCTCTTCAGGAGCGTGCCGTCGATGTCCCAGAGTGCGAGCACGGGCTTCAGGCCTTGGTTGCAGCGACGATGCGGCGCGCCGCATCGCCCAGGTCGCCTGCCGCCTGCATGGTCGGCAGTTCGGCCTTGGCAGCCTCAAGGATCCGCCTGGCCTCGGCGACGTTGGTCCCTTCGAGCCGGACGACGAGCGGCACCTTGAAGCCGACCGACTTGGCGGCACCGACGATGGCGCGCGCAATGCGGTCGCACTGCATGATGCCACCGAAGATGTTCACGAGCACGCCCTTCACGCGCTGGTCGCTGAGGATGATGCGGAACGCCTCGCTCACGGCCTCCTCGGTCGCGCTGCCACCGACATCGAGGAAGTTCGCAGGCTCACCGCCTTCGAGCTTGATGATGTCCATCGTGCTCATGGCCAGTCCTGCGCCGTTCACGAGGCAGCCGATGGAGCCGTCGAGTGCCACATAGGAGAGTCCGAACTCCTGGGCACGAAGTTCTCCCGCGTTCTCCTCGGTCGGGTCGAACATCGCCGCGATCGCCTTCTGGCGGAAGAGCGCGTTGTCATCGAAGTTGAACTTCGCATCGACGGCGACGATGCGGCCTTCGGGGTTCGCCACATCAGGCGGAGTGAGCACCAGTGGGTTCACCTCGACCATGCTGGCATCGGTCCTCGTGAGCAGGGCGGCCATGCGCATCATCAGGTCGATGGCTTGTGCAAGCGGCTTGCCCGTGAGGCCGAGCTTCATCCCCACGGCACGGGCCTGGAAGGGGGCCAGCCCGGACACCGGATCGAGTGGCTGGCGGATGATCGCGTCGGGGCGCGTCTCGGCGACATGCTCGATCTCGACACCCCCCTCGGCGCTTGCAATCAGGGTGTTCGTGTGCCTGGCACGATCGAGCGTGATGGCCAGGTAAAACTCCTTCGCGATGTCGACGGCCTCGGCCACGAGCAGGCGCTTGATCTGCAGTCCCTCGGGCGGCGTCTGGGGGCTGACCATGCGGTTGCCCAGCATGAATTCGGCAGCCGAGCGGGCTTCGTCGGCGGACTTCATCACCTTCACGAAACCAGCCTTGCCGCGGCCACCCGCGTGGACCTGCGCCTTCACGACAAGCGACTTGGCACCACCGGCGAGGATGTCCGAGGCGGCGCTGTGGGCTTCGGCCACCGTTTGCACCATGCGGCTGGGGGGAACGGCGATCGATGCCTCCTCCAGCAACTGACGGGCCTGGTACTCATGGATCTTCATGGGAGGAGCGGAAGTCTACTGGCCGCCTGACCGAGCAGCGCGGCGATGGGACCACCACTCCCAGGCGAAGGGCAGCAGGCTGACCACGATGATGAGGAGCACGATCGTCGAGAAGTTCTCTTGCACGATCGCCAATCCACCGAGCCAGTAGCCCGCACCAAGCAGCAGGCCGACCCAGATGATCGCACCGAACACGTTGTAGAACAGGAATCTGGAGTAGGTCATGGCTCCGATGCCCGCCACGAAGGGAGCGAAGGTGCGCACGATCGGCACGAAACGCGCCAGGACCACTGCCCGTCCGCCATACTTCTCGAAGAAGGCGTGGGTGCGGCCCAGATGCTCCTTCTTGAGCCAGCGGTAGCGGCCGCTGAAGGCCACGGGACCAATCGCCCGGCCGATGTGGTAGTTCACGCCGTCGCCGAGGACCGCAGCCACGAAGAGCACCAAGCCCATGGTGTGGATGGTGATCACCGGATCCGTGCCCTGCTGGGCGGCGACGCTGGCCACCGTGGCGCATACGGCTCCCGTGGCGAACAGCAAGCTGTCGCCGGGCAGGAATGGCGTGATCACCAGGCCCGTCTCGGCAAAGACGATCAGGCCAAGCATGGCGTACGTCGCCGTGCCTCCGAGCGTGGACACGATCTGCGCGAGGTTCTCCCGCAGCAGCCCGGGCTGCGAGACCAACTGCCAGAGATCGTGGAAGAACTGTTCCATGGCGGGACGAGCGATCCTCAAACGCGCGCGGCCCGGGCGATGCCGGGCCGCGGACGACCGAACGGACAGGGCGGGATTCGAACCCGCGATACAGGGATATACCCCGTATGCCGGTTTAGCAAACCGGTGCCTTCAACCACTCGGCCACCTGTCCAACGGGGCAGGGAGTGTAGCAGCCGGATGCCTCAAGGCGACCACTCCGCGAGCAGTCGAGCCAGATCCGCTCCGGTAACGGTCCCGTCGCGTGTGGCATCCAGCCGTGGATTGTTCGTGTCCCAGCCGGCGACCATCATGGACAAGTCCGCGCCGTCGACATCGCCGTCAAGGTCGAAGTCGCAGCGAGCGAGGCTCGCCCGAGCCTCGAACGCCGTCGCATCCACGGGCGTGATGGCTCCATCACCGTCAAAGTCGAAGACAAGGCATGGGCAAGTCATGGGGGACGCATCGAGGCAAGCGCTGAATGCCGCCTCGTCCACCGCATCGACGGTCCAGTCCTGATTGGCGTCACCGAGTTGCTCCGGCGGATGGATGATCCAGCACGCACCGGCCGGGAGAGCATGAATCGTGCGGGTCGTTCCGGTCCACGGCCAGGTCACCGTCACGCGGTCGGCGCTTGGCGACTCGCCCAGTCCAACATGCACCCTGGGATCGTTCATCCCAAGGTAGCCCACGCCGCCGGCCGCGATCTCCAGCGGTGTCGTTCGCTCGTCCACTTCGACATCGACGAGTGCGCCGATGGCATCGACATTGGGCCACTCGCCGGCGACACCGATCCGCACGGCCGGTCGACCGCGACCTTCCATGTTCATGAAGAGCCGCAGTGGCGCGCCAAGGGGATTGGTCACCAGATCGATGGCACCATCACCATCCACATCGGCGCAGGCCGAGCCGTAATCGACCTGCGGACCGCCACCGAGCGCAGCGGCAGTGGTGAGATCGGTGAACTGCCCTCCCTCGTTCAGGAAGAAGCGGTCCTGGGCGGCTTGGTGCACGATGTGCAGATCGGGATCGCCGTCGTGGTCTGCATCGAAGGCCTGGATCGACCAGCCGGTGAGGTTCGTCGCGGTCACAAGCCCGCGCGCGGTGGCTTGCTCCTCCCACGACATCGGGGCAACCTGCATGAACAGGGGGTGGACCGCACCAAGCGGTTGGTTGGTCACCGTGATGTTGGTGCACGCCACATCAAGCAACCCGTTGCCGTCGAAGTCCGCGCGGGCGACACCCATGCTGAAGAAGGCGCTGCCGATGGCGCCAGAGGTCGCGGTGAGCTCGGTCCAGCGGCCACGATCGTTGCGCATGAGCCTGTTCGTAGAGTAGATGGGCCCAATGTGGGCGCGGTCATTCGAGAGGTACAGGTCAGGATCCCCATCACGGTCAAGATCGGCTGGCATGACCATGAAGTTGTGAGCCGGTGCATTGATGCCACACCATGCACTGACTTCGGTGAACCGGCCCGAGCCCTGCTGGTTCAGGAAGGTCTGCGGGTACGCGTCCTCCGTCCCGATGATCAGGCCTGCATAGTTCGCGATCGTGCAATCGATCCAACCGTCGCCATCGAGATCCGCCATCGAGACGCATCGGCCCATCCATGCGCTATCGAGACCGCTGCGTTCGGTGGCATCGATGAAGACCATCGGCGCAGCCTGGAGATAGAGCCTGGTGCCGTGGCCTCGCTGGCTGATGACCAGATCGAGATCGCCATCGGCATCAAGGTCGGCGGCGGCGAAACCACCGGGGCTGGTGAGCCCCGTGATGCCGCAGGTCGCCGTGCGGTTCACGAACTGTCCGTCATCCGTGTTCTCGAAGACCGACGCGAGCGCGGTCGTCGTGCCCAGCGCCACGAGGTCGGCATCGCCATCGCGATCAAGATCCGCGAAGCCCACGCCGAACCCATACTGTCCCACGGTCTGCGGGGAGCCAAGCGTCGTGGCCACGGCGCCACGGGCGTTGGCCTCGTTCACGAATGGCAAGAACGAGCCCTGAGGGCCCGGAGTCGCCAGCAGCGCATGGGCAATGGTCGCGGCCACCATCATGCCAAGAAAGGTAATACAGATTCGCGCCAATCCAAGGAGAGTTGTCCCCCGGGCTCCCGCAATCGGGCGCCCCGTGGCGCGATCGGACGCTGTCGTGGCTCAATCGGGTGATGGCCGGGCGAGCAGGCTGACGGACTCGAGCGTGGCGTGGCGGTCCAGCCGAGCGAACTGCGAGGTCAATCTGTCGAGCAGCGAGAGATAGAGCAGCATGTCGTCGAGCTTCTGGTTGAAGCGCTCGTAGTCCGCTGAAAGGTCCGGATCGTTGGAAACCCTGGTGGTCTGTTCCCGGCAGCGGATCAGGATCGCCTTGAGCGGGTCGATCTCCCTCGCCTTGCGAACTCGAATCACCGCGGCGAAGAGGCGCCACACATCCTGTTCTGCCGCGAAGAGATCGCGGCGCGTGGCATCGTCCGTGGTGCGGTGCACGATGCCCCATTCCTCGAGGGTACGAAGCGTCATGCTGGCATTGCCGCGACTGATGCCGAGCCGATCCATCATCTGATCCATGTTCAGTGGCACGCCTTCGATGAAGAGCAGGGCATGGACCGCGGTCATGCTGCGCGGCACGCCCCAATGGACACCCATGTCCGCCCACGACTCGACGAACTGCATCTTGGCATCATGAAGACACCGGATCGGGTCCAGTTCTCGGCTTCGCGACATGCTGAGTCCCACGAGGCAACCGGGCGTGAAGATCCTAACCCATCCTGCACCGTGGAGGGAGGATGTGCTCCGATTCAGGCGCGGGGAGCGATGACCGAGAGCATGCGGCCCGTCAGTCCTGCATCCCGACGATGACTGAAGAACCGCCCTGGGTCGGCAGCCGTGCAGCAGTCGCAGGTGTGGATCGACGAGGCTGGAATGCCTTCCCGTACGGCCTGCAGGCACACCGCGCGCTCAAGGTCGGCGAAGGCCTTGGCCCCGTGCGCGGGCATGGCGCATTCGCCAAGGTCTGCCGCAACGAACGCGCTGATGACCTCGGGCCCGACCTCGAACCTGATGGCGCTGATGGATGGCCCCACGGCTGCCACGAGCCCCGGTGGTCGTGATCCGCGTCCCTTCATCGCGCGGACGGCCGTACCGACCACTCCGGCCGCGACACCACGCCAGCCGGCGTGGATCGCTGCGACTCGTCCGGTGGCTGGATCGCCTACCAGCACCGTCACGCAGTCAGCGCTGCGGACACCAACGGCTGGTCCGCCTGCATCGGCGATGAGAGCATCGCCCGCACCGCAGAGTCCCGCCGTGGTCGGCTCCAGCACGAGCTTGCCGTGGACCTGCTGCGCATCGGCCAGGCCACGGCCGGACAGACCGATCGCGTCGAGGAACCGGCGGGTGTTGCGTTCGAGCTCATCGCGCCGCTCAGGCGCGGCACCGGGACGCTGGAGGTCGAGCGAGTCGAATGGTTCAGTGCTCTCGCCCGACCGACGCGTACTGAAGGCGTGCAGGAAGCCTGCGTCGCGCAGGGGGGCGCATTCCAGGAAGGTCACGCCATCGACCGTGCGTTCGCGAAAGCTCGAATGCATGCGCGGGATCATAGGAATGAACAGGGCCCCCATGCGTGTGCATGGGGGCCCTGGAAGTACAAGCACTTGGATTGGAATCAGGGGCCACCAATGCCACCGCCGCAGTCACCCACGGTGTACAACTCACCCGCGGCGTTGATCTGCACCTTGATCTGGTCATGCCAGCACTGGTAGTTCGAGCCAGTGCCGCCAGCCATGGTGACCACGCGCGTGAACACCTTGAGTGCGCCTTCGTCACTCACGACATAGGCGCTTGCGGGCGAACAGCCCGGGCTTTGCACGACCCACGCGTTCGGGACACCACCAGGAAGCACCTGAATCTCATTATCTTCCGGCAACCAGAGTTCCCAGCGGTTCGTGACTGCGTTGTAGACGAACACCATCGCCAGCGTCAGGCCGGATCCCAGGATGGTGGTACTCCCCTCGACGTTGATCTTCAGAGCATCGTCCGGCGAGAGGAAGCCCGTATTGCGGGCCACCTGCACATCCACCACGCGGTTGGGCAGCGGGTAGGGCACGCTCGGGCCGAAGCCGCCGCTCGAGCCGCGTCGGCGGTCGGAACGGGCCTTCAGGTAGACCGCATCCACTTCCTTCACCGAGTAGTTGTTGGGCTCGTTGATCGGCTTGCCCGTGATCAGCTCAACCTCTGCGTCGTTGGACGGGTCAAACCACTCTCCCGCGTTGACCTCAAGCGCCATGAAGCGCAAGTTGGGGAACCCGCGCACCGAGGCGATCTCAGTGTCTTCCCCGTTGGTGTCACCGAAGATCGGGTTCTCCGACTGGGTCGGCGGGCTCGCTTGGCCGCACTGCGGGAAGATCGAACTGGCAGGGGCCTGACCGGGTGCCGACCCCGTGAGCACATTCTTCAATTGGTCGGCGGGAATGCCGATGCCTTCGAACTGCAGTTTGGCGAACTGCTGCAGCAGCACGGCTGCACCACCAATCATCGCTGCGGCACCCGAGGTGCCGTCGAAGTTGGCGGTGTAGCGTCGAAGTTGGCCGCGCTCACCCGGCTGCACCGTGCCGTCGTAACCAGTTCGGCTGCTGTCATCATCGCCGAGGAACAGATCGCCATAGCCAGCGGCACAGATGCCGGATCCCCAGCCTGAGATGGTCAGATTGTTCGTGCCCTCTTCGGGTTCGGGGTTCAGGAAGTTGCTCATGCCGACGCGGCAATAGTCGTTGCCTGGCCAAGCAGCCGGAACATGGTTGGGGCTCGGCGGCTGCCCGACCAGAACATTGATGTTCGTGGGGAAGAGGCTGTCCGTCGGCAGTTGCAACTGGAACCCGGGCCAGACACCACCGACGACGATGCAGCTTGTTGTGTCCGGAGTGTCGGGCGCATCGGCTTCACGGACCTGGGCGGGGTCGATGATCCGGGCTCCATTGCCGGCGGACAACACCCATGTCAATCCTGCGTCGGAACCCTGGCTCAGCACATCGCGAAGAGCTTGACCCTGTTCAGGCGCAGCGGCATCAATCGAGTTGAGAGGCTGGAAGCCGCCGGCCGACTCAAGCGGGATGACGCAGACATTCGCTTCGGGCAAACCGTCTTCGCCTTCGCCGGTCAGGTAGAACGCGGCTCCGGTTAGGGCGGCTGCGGTGCGGGCGAGGCCGGTGGATGACAGAGCCGGGAAGAACCAAGCCTCGGACTCAGGGCAAAGGCCAGAAACGCCCTTGGTGTCAGGGTTCGCCACGAGGATCGACATCACGGCCGTGCCGTGCTGCGGGTAGACCACGAAGCCGTCCGGCGGGAAGGTCGGATCGGAGACATCCACGCACGCAGTGGGGTTGTTCGGGGGGAGGGCGCAACGGGCGCAGCAGTCCTCGGCCGTCGCCTCGAAGCCCCCACACTCGCACGCAACCGGCGTTGGATCGAGCACGAACACGCCCTGACCAGGCTCGAGAATGATCTTGGACTCGCCGCCGACGAGGAACTCCTCGTGGTTGATGAACATGCTCAGGTCGACCAAGCCCACCTTGACGGAATAGGAATCGGGAGGAAGTACCTGTCCAGGGATCGGGCCCCCGGTCAGACCATCTTCAACCCCAAACAGGGCCTCTGCCAGGAAGTCCATGTAGCCCACATCGAGGCCGCCGCCCAGGAAGGTGGTGGTGCGCATGAATGGGAAGAAGTCGGGGTTGTCAGGAGTACCTGGCGGAGGGAGCTGACGAAGGCGCGTACCCCACAGTGCCAGGGGCATGCTGCCGAAAGCGACTCTGCCCTCGACGTTGTCCAGTCCCGGGTTAGGATCGGGTTGGTCGATATCCACCCCATCAGGATCTCCGATGGGGAAGTCGATGCCCGCGCCCGGGTTGAATGTTTCACCGAGCAGGAGGTTCGAATCCCCGTAATAGGGGGTGTCTTCCCCCGAGGGGTCGTACGGGTTGCCTTGATCGAAGTCCGCAGTGTCCGGGTTGAGGTCGTAGATCGAGACGACCGAGGGGTCGTCGGGGGCGGTTACCGAGAAATCCACGAAGTAGTCGCGCGTGATGTAGCAATCCGGGATCGTGAGCGCAGAAGCCGCGCAGTCTGCATCCCATGCGAGGGTGCAGCACAGATAGTTCACGGCACAGACGACATCGCAGCAGAGTGGCTCGCGCGAACCGGTGAGCGCGGCGGCCGACTGAAGTTGATGGTGAACAAGATGGCCTGCGGTGAATGTCGACCATGTTCCGTTGCCCGTTGGGTCGTTACCGCCGGTCGGATCACCGCAGGTCGTCCATGCCCCGCCACTCGGCGCGTATACCGACGGCGTGCAGAGGAAGTTGGCCATGGTCAGGCAACCCCAGTCCCACACGGCAGTGCCGCCGGCACACGGAGGAGTCCCGACGCAATCACCCAACCACTCATTGATCAGGTCGACGCAATCATCGATGGCGCCATTGGTGACGCCGCCCGCATTACCGTCACCGGTACTCAGAATACTGTCATTCGGTACGGCCGCAGGACCGGGGCAATCGCCATCGTTGGTCTCACTGCACTCGGCGGGATCGCAATCTCCCGCCTGGTTCACTCGCGCCTCGATCTCGACGAGATCGACCATCTCGAGCCCTTGAAGGTAGCTCGCGGTGCTCAAGAGGTCACCCTTGCACTGCACGGCGATCCAGTCTGACAGGTCGCGCGACCAACGGCCCGAGCGACGACGGGCGCGCTCGCGGAGTTCGGCAGTCTGCG
>VGYB01000032.1 GCA_016873115.1 Planctomycetota bacterium
GCGCAAGGTTCCCTTGGCTTCCGCATCAAGCAGTCCCCCGCCGTGACCTGGTACACCGAGTACCGCTATGTCAACACCTTCGATGACACGGGTGAGTACCCCGATGACGAACTCCTGCAGGGCGGCCTTCAGTACCGGGTCAGCGAGAACTACAACATCGCGCTCGCCGGTCAGTACGACTTCCTCGCCGAGACCTTCCGCAGCGCAACCGGCGCCCTCACGCGGCAGTTCCCCGATTTTGCGGTCACGATCAACGGGGGATACGACCTGATCACCAACGCCTACACCTTCGGACTCGGCGTCTCGATCGGAGGCCAGAGCGCGGACCTCGGCTCGGCCCTCAATTCCGCCTTCGCCCAGAACTCCTCCCTCGGCGGCCGCTGAGCCTCAGCCCTCGAAGAGCACGCCATCGGCCGGGCCCTTCCACGCAGCGCCGACATGATCGCACGCTGCCTTGGTCAGCCGCCGCCCCTGTCGCGTGCGCGCCACGAAGCCAAGCTGGAGGAGATACGGCTCGACCACATCCTCGAGCGTTCCGGCATCCTCACCCATGCTCGCAGCGATTGCCTCCACACCAGCTGGACCGCAGCCATACACGCCAGCAAGGGCCTGCACATACGCACGATCGAGCGCATCGAGCCCCAGCGCATCGATGCCCTCGAGTTCGAGTGCCTCGTCGACGGCACTCAGGTCGAGAGCGCCGCCGCGGCGGACTTGTGCGAAGTCACGGACCCGCCGCAGCAATCGCAGCGCGATGCGCGGGGTGCCGCGGCTTCGTCCAGCCAGTCGATCGAGTGCCCCGTCGGGGATGCCGCGCATGCCCTGCAGGCCGGCTGCGCGGCGCAGGATCTCGACGAGTTCCACCGCGCCATAGAACCCCAGATGATGCGCGATGCCGAAGCGATTGCGCAGAGCTTGCGTGAGCAGGCCGGGCCGCGTGGTCGCACCGATGAGCGTGAAGGGCCTGAGCGCCACCGTCACCACACGCGCATGCATGCCGCTGTCGACCGTGAAGTCGATGCGGAAATCCTCCATGGCCGGATAGATGTACTCCTCAACCGCTGCAGGCAGCCGGTGAATCTCATCGATGAAGAGCACATCGCGTTCTTCCATCTTCGTGAGCGTGCCGATGAGGTCTGCTGCCTTCGTCAGCGCGGGACCGCTCGTGACATAGGCACGGCTGCCCATCTCGTTGGCGATCACATGCGCGAGCGTGGTCTTGCCAAGTCCCGGCGGACCATGCAGCAGGACATGCTCCATCGGTGCCGATCGCGCACGCGCGGCATCGATGGCGATCGACAAGCGCTCCTTGAGGTCTGGCTGGCCGATGTACTCCGCCAGCCGCTGTGGACGGAGTGCTGGGCCAGCCGTGGCCTCGGGCTCACGGTCGTGACCTTGTTGCGTCGCCTCGACGAGTCGTTCTCGTGCCATCCTTGGCTGCCCGGGATCAGAACCTGACCTTCGGTGCCTCGCGCTCGCCCTCGCCCGCCTCGAAGAAGCGGAAGGGCCGGAAGCCGAACACACCGGCGATCACATTGTCGGGAAAGACGGCCAGCTGCGTGTTGAAGTCGCCGGCCTTGCCGTTGTAGCCGGTGCGCGCGAAGGCAATTTCGCCCTCGAGCTGGCCCAGCGCGCCCTGCAGCTGCAGGAAGTTCTGGTTGGCCTTGAGATCGGGATAGGCCTCGGCCACGGCGAGCAAGCGACCGAGTGCGCCGGTGAGCTGCTGCTCGGCACCGATGCGCTCATCGACCGAACCAGCGCCCATCGCCGAAGCCCGAGCCTTCATCACGGCCTCGAGCGCGCCCTTTTCGTGCGCGGCATAGCCCTTCACCGTCTCGACCAGGTTGGGCACGAGATCGTGGCGCTTCTTCAGGCTGACATCGATGCCGCTGAAGGCGGCTTCCGTCGCCACGCGCGCACGCTGCAGTCCGTTGTAGACGCCGATCACCCACAGGGCGACCACGACGACGAACGCAAGCAACGCTCCAACGATCACCAAGGCCATGCCCATTGCGGACCTCCTGCACCGAAGTGCACGCGGATCCTACCGCTTCCCCAGCGCGGCCATCGCGCCCGAGGTCGGCATTCGAGGAGCAGGGTTCCTCGCTCTCGCAGAGCCAGTGCCTGGTGGTGTCCTCACCATGCGGTGGGTTCGGGTCGGCGGCTCAGTTCCACGAGGCACCACGCGGCCAGAGGCCGTGCGACTGCCGATCGGCTGCGCGCATCAGGCCGCGCATGCGCTGGACATGGTCCCAGATGATGGTCCCCTGCGATCGGCTGTCGCCTGCTGCCAGGAGTGCGTAGCGATCATCGTCGCCGTGCACGAGTACATCGCCTGCAACATCGATCGCCGCCTGCGCCGGGATCTCGGCGTTGGCCACGATGCCCAACACCTGGTCCACCATGTGGAACCGGCGCAGCGATGGATCGGCCAGTACGCCATGCAGTTCACGCCGCACCCCGCGCGCGACACCTGGATCCTCGGGCCGCATCGGTTCGAACATCGCTTGGTGATAGAGCCGGTCGCCTTCGGGCGCCTCGACCTTGATCATCCGCGCCCGGCTCACGCCATGGAGGACGACATTGAATCGACCATCGCCCAGGGGTTGCACCTGGACGAGCTTGCCCACGCACGCCACCTCGCGCAGCCGGCGCGGCGATCCGTGGCAACTCGACAGCGCAATGGCGCGGGCGTGGAGCAGTCCACGGTCCCCTGCGGCTGCAAGGCAGTCCCGAACCATCTGGCGGTAGCGCGATTCGAAGATGTGCAGCGGTACCGCGGCATGCGGCAGCATGGCCACCGACCCGAGCGCAAAGATCGGGAGCGGTTCTCCGAAGTCCACGGACAGTTCCACGGCCATCTGCAACAATGGTAGGACCATGGGCAACTGGCTCGACAACCATGTCTTCGCGGGTGCCTGGCCCACGGCGATCGTGCTGGCCGGGCTCGCGATCGGGGTGGCTGCACTGGCCGTCCAGTCAGGCATGGCCCGCCTGCTCGCCGTTGCCGCCCTGCTCCTGGTCACCGCGATCGCCGCACCCATCGCCGACCGCCTCGTGACCACGCCTGGCGAGCACGCAGAGGCGCTGGTCCGGACACTCGTGGCCGCGGCGGAAACCGCCAACCTCGGTGGCATGCGCGGTTGCTTCGACCGCGACGGTTCGATTCACTATGGCTCACCCGAGTCGCCTGGCATGGACTTCGAGGAAATCGATCGTGGACTGGCCAGCCTTCGAGGCAAGCACCGCATCGCGTCCAATCGGATCACCACGCTCGAGGCCCGGACCGAGGCCGGACAGGGGATCGTTGACCTGTCCTGCAGCACCGAGACCGCCAGCATGGGCGGCATGGGTGCCGTGCCCACGGACTGGATCATCGGTGTACGGCAGTTGCCTGACGGAACCTGGGCGATCCATCGGCTGGTCTGGACCCGCGTCTTCCGCGATCGGCCGCGCGCCTCGATGTGGTAGCGCCGCAACGGTCCCTAGACTGGCGCCATGGACATCGACCTGCGCAGCGACACCGTGACCCGGCCGACCTCGGCCATGCGCCAAGCCATGATGGCCGCGCCGCTGGGCGATGATGTGCTCGGCGACGAGCCCACGGTGCAGGCGCTCGAGGCCAAGGTTGCCGCGCTCCTGGGCAAGGAGGCCGCGCTCTTCACCCCGAGCGGCACGATGGCGAACCAGTTGGCGATCCGCTGCCAGACCGAGCCGGGCGACGAGATCGTCGCCCACGCCGAGAGCCACATCATCCACTACGAGACCGGCTCACCCGCAGCACTCTCCGGTTGCATGATCCGTTCGCTCGATGGTCCTCGTGGCCAGTTCAATGCCGAGGCGGTCCACGCCGCGATCCGTGGCTCCGACATCCACTCCCCGCGCTCACGGCTCCTGGTCCTGGAGAACACGCAGAACCGCGCCGGCGGCACGGTCTGGCCGCTCGATGCCGCGCGCACCGTGGCCACGGCCGCACGCACGGGAGGACTCTCCATCCACATCGACGGCGCTCGGCTCTTCAATGCGTCCGTCGCCGCCGGGTACAGCGTCGCGTCGTTCGCCTCCCTCGCCGATACCGTGAGCGTCTGCTTCAGCAAGGGCCTCGGTGCGCCCGTCGGCAGCGCGCTCTGCGGCCCCGCCCTGCTGATCACGCGTGCCCGCCGCTTCCGGAAGATGTTCGGTGGCGGCATGCGCCAGAGCGGCCTGCTCGCGGCGGCCTGCATCCATGCCCTCGACCATCATGTCAAGCAGCTCGCCCACGACCACGCCAACGCTCGCCACCTGGCCACCCTGCTCCAGGGCATCCCGGGCTTGCGGCTTGACCCCGGTCTCGATGGCATCGAGACCAACATGGTCTTCTTCTCCATCGATCCCTCGCTCGGCACGGCGACCGAGGTCTGCACACGGCTGGCCGCGGCCGGCGTGCGCATGATCCCGATGGGGGCACGACGGATCCGCGCGGTGACGCACCTGGATGTCGACCGCGCTGCCATCGAACGGGCTGCAGGGATCGTGCGTTCGATGCTGGCCCGCGGTGCGCCCTAGCATGAGCGCATGACCGATCCGCGCTTCGACCAGTTGGCCGCGATCATCAGCCGCCACTCCTGCGACCTCCAGAAGGGTGATCATGTCCTCATCGAGGCGTTCGACATCCCCGATGAGATGGTCGTGTCGCTGGTCGAGGCCACCCGCGCCATGGGTGCCCACCCTCATGTGGCCGAGCGCTCCCCGCGGATCATGCGTGCGTTGAACGAGGCTGCCTCCGAGGACCAGCTTCGGATGTGGGCTGATTGTGACCTCTTCCGCATGGAACGCATGCAGGCGTACGTCGGCCTGCGCGGCGGAGCCAACGCCAACGAGATGTCCGGCGTCCCGGACGACCAGACCAAGCGCATCGGTGCCCTCTACGGCAAGCCGGTGCACATGGAACGCCGCGTCAAGCACACCAAGTGGGTGGTGCTGCGCTGGCCGAGCCCGGGCATGGCCCAGTTGGCCCGCATGAGCACGCGCGACTTCGAGGACTTCTACTTCCGTGTCTGCTGCGTGGACTACGCACGCATGGAACGCGCCGTGACGCCGCTGGTGGCCCGCATGAAGGCGACCGACCGTGTGCGGATCCAGGGACCCGGCGACACCGACCTCTCCTTCAGCATCAAGGGCATCGGGGTGGTCCCCTGCTGCGGCTCCCGCAACATCCCCGACGGTGAGTGCTTCACCGCGCCTGTGCGCGACAGTATCGAGGGTGTGCTCCAGTACAACACCCCGACGATCTACAACGGGACGAGCTTCGCCAATGTGCGCCTGGAATTCCACAAGGGCCGCATCGAGCGCGCCACCTGCGACGGCGACTCCGCTCGGCTGAACGCGATCCTCGACGCCGACGCCGGTGCTCGCTTCATCGGCGAGTTCGCGCTCGGCTTCAACCCGATGATCCTCCATCCCATGCAGGACATCCTCTTCGACGAGAAGATCGCGGGCAGCTTCCACTTCACGCCAGGCCAGTGCTACGAGGAAACCGAGAACGGCAACCGCAGCCAGGTCCACTGGGACCTCGTCTGCATCCAGCGGCCCGAGTCGGGCGGCGGCACCATCGAGTTCGACGGCCAGGTGATCCGCCGTGATGGTCTCTTCGTGGTCGATGACCTGCTCGGACTCAACCCCGACCGACTTGCCTGAACCCCTGTCACCAACCCTCAACCCCGAACCAGGATGTCGCCCATGCACCGACCCATCACGACCGCTGTCATGCTTGCCATCGCGATGCTGCCCTGCACCGGCTGTGATGACGGTGCGACCTACAGCACGGCCACGCCGACACCGACTGCGGCTCCGTCAGCATCGGCACCAGCAGCCGAGACCGCTACAGCCGGGCAGCAGCCCGCGGCTCCGACAGGGGCGCGACAGTCCAGCAGCGTCCTCGGCAAGGCACGCGACAGCGCGCTCGACGTGCGAGACCAGATGGAGGCACGCGACCGCGAGATCCAGAAGCAGATCGACGACATCCAGCCGTAGGTGAACATCTCCTCCTTGGGCTGGGGTGCCCCGCGGGGGCAATCACCCGCCGCCGACGCTCAGCGTCGTGCGGGAACTTCGATTCGAGTGGCGCCTGACTCCAGGATCACTTTCCGGGCGCGGGGGGCGCACCTGGATCGCTCACGATGCCGATCAGCTCGACATCGAAGAACAGCGTGGCCTTGGGTGGGATCGCTCCTGGGCGACCTTCGGGGCCGTAGGCGAGCTGGAACGGAATGACGAGCTTGCGCTTGCCGCCCACCTTCATGCTGCCCACGCCCTCGGTCCAGCCCTTGATCACCCCGCCGAGCGGGAACTCGGCCGGCTGGCCACGGCTCACCGAGCTGTCGAAGACCTTGCCGTCGTTGAAGTAGCCCGTGTAGTGCACCTTGACCCTCGCGAGGGGGCCGCTGGGCTGAGCCCCTGTACCCTCGACCAAGTCCACATATTCCAAGCCGCTGGGCAGGACCACGGGTTCCTTGTCGCCGGTGTCCTCGCCTGGGAAGCGACCTTGCGCCGTCGCGCTGGTGATGGCACCGTCCACGGCACTCAGGGTGATCGTGTGCACCTTGCCCTTGTGGTACATGCGGACCGTGTAGGTCGGCGGGTCGGCAAGTTGGTCGGAGACCACGCTCGTGACCTGTCCATCGACTTTCGTGCGCGCGGCGGCCACGGCACCCTTCAGGTCGAGCGCTGGAGCGGTGACCTTGCCGGTTGTGGCATTCACCACCACGCGCTTGATCGTGCCATGGCCACCGATGATCACTTCGTACTGCAGCACGCCACCGTGATCGTGCACATCCGCCTCGACCACCATGCCGGGCACCTCCGCGACGGCGCGTTCGATCGCCTGGTCGAAGGTCACGGCACACGCAGCCAGACGCTGCTCCATCTCGGAAGGGTCGGTCGGAAGCGCCGAGTAGTCGGGGGAGGTCTGAGCGACGGGAACGAGCATGAGCACAAGGGCAGCGAGCAACGAGGTCATGGTGTCTCCTTGGTTGGGGGATTGATCCTAAACCGGGCAGACACCCTCTGCCGGAATGAAAAAGGCGCCCCAGACTCCCCCACGATGGAGTCCGGTGGCGCCCGAAGTCAGAAGGTCGGGGCCCACATGGGGGCGCCGCGCAGGCAACGCGAGTGATCGCGCGCCAGTGAGCCCCCGTGACGGAAACCTGCTTCGCTTGAGGGCGGGGCAGGCGCCCCGAACGGGGCCGTCCGACATGCCGCATTCGCGGCGGGGGCCCTTTCCTTCCAAGCAAAGGCAAGGTAGTGCGGACTCTGCGCCATGCAAGCGAATTTTGTGTCGCCCGATGACCTTTTCGGCAGGCAGAGTCTGACTGCGGGCTTCTCTGCGGGACGAACTTCCGGCTGCCAGCCCTGATCGACCCGCAGGGGCGCTCTCACCCCTCGATTCAGCATGCCCGCGGATCGATGCAAAGGCTCAAGGCCTCGGCCAGCGAGTGCATGGGGTTGAATCTGGGAATGAACTCCTGCCCAATGAAACCCGTGAACCCGGTCTGCGCGATGGCTGCGCAGATCGCCGGGTAGTTCAGTTCCTGGCTGGAGTCGATCTCGTTGCGGCCCGGCACCCCGCCAGTGTGGTAGTGAGCGATCCAGCGCGAGTGCTCACGGATGGTGCTGATGACATCGCCTTCCATGACCTGCATGTGATAGATGTCGTACAGCAACCGGAATCGCTCGTCATCGACGGCCTGCGCGAGGCGAATGCCCCAGGGGGTCCGATCGCCCATGTAGTCCCGGTGATCGACCTTCGAGTTCAGCAGTTCCATCACGACCGTCACGCCCTCGGCGCGTGCGGCGGGCATGATGCGACGCAGGCAGGTGGCGCAGTTGGCCAGCCCCTCGTCGTCGGCCATCCCCCGGCGATTCCCACTGAAGACGACCATTCGCGCGATCCCGGCCTTGGCCGCCAACGGAAGCAGACGCTCTGATTCCTTGACGATGCGATCATGGGTCTCGAGGCGGTTCATGCCCTCACCGATGCTCGTGGGACCGTTCGCGACCGAGCAGACCAGCCCTGCATCCGCGGCGACGCCCCACTCGGACTCCCCGAGAAGATCGATGCCTGTGCACCCAAGCGCCTTGACTCGGGTGCAGAGGTCCTTGAGCTCGAATCCCCCGTAGCACCAACGCGCCACGGAGTGGGCATAGTTCTTCCCCGCGACCGGCGGGTTGGGGCGAATCGGCGGTGAGCGCCTACTGTCCTGGTCGATGGCCTTGGCATCAGCTGCCAAGTGCACCACCGCAGCGGCCGTTCCAGCAGAGGTCATGAAGGTGCGCCGGTCCATACCGGGGAGGCTACGAAAGCGAGCCGGATCGCGGCAAGCGAACCTGCGGCACTGACGGGGCGCTTGCCAAAAAGAACAGCGCCCCCGGCAAGCCGGGGGCGCTGTAGGAAAGAGCAGTTGGAGCCATTCCAGCTCGTTGCCGAACTGGTTTCCACGTGCGTGGACGAGGTGCGTTGACGATTGCATCTCCGAGATCGCTCTCGGGGGATGTCTAAGAACATTCCCTTAGAAAGGAGGTGATCCAGCCGCAGGTTCCCCTACGGCTACCTTGTTACGACTTAGTCCCAGTCACTAGCCTCGCCGTAGGGACCCCTGAAACGGGGCCACTTCGGGCGCTGCCAGCTTCCATGACTTGACGGGCGGTGTGTACAAAGCTCAGGAACTTATTCACCGCGGCGTGCTGATCCGCGATTACTAGCGATTCCAACTTCATGGAGGCGGGTTGCAGCCTCCAATCCGAACTGGGGTGCCTTTTAAGCGATTTGCTCCGCCTTGCGGCCTCGCATCGTTCTGTCGGCACCATTGTATCACGTGTGCAGCCCTAGGCGTAAAGGCCATGAGGACTTGACGTCATCCCCACCTTCCTCCGGTTTGACACCGGCAGTCTCGCTAGAGTCCTCGGCATTACCCGTTAGCAACTAGAGACAGGGGTTGCGCTCGTTGAGGGACTTAACCCGACACTTCACAGCACGAGCTGACGACAGCCATGCAGCACCTGTGCACGTTCCGCCCTTGCGGGAGTGGCTCCACTTTCATGGAGTTGATCCGTGCATGTCAAGCCTAGGATAAGGTTCTTCGCGTTGCTTCGAATTGAGCCACATGATCCACCGCTTGTGTGAGCTCCCGTCAATTCCTTTGAGTTTTAATCTTGCGACCGTACTCCCCAGGCGGCGCACTTAACACTTTTGCTACGGCCGAGGGCGCGTCAAGCATCCTCAACCTAGTGCGCATCGTTTACGGCGTGGACTACCGGGGTATCTAATCCCGTTTGATCCCCACGCTTTCGAGCCTCAGCGTCAGTTCGAGCCCAGTAGCCTGTCTTCACCTTCGGCATTCCGATAGATCTCTACGCATTTCACCGCTCCACCTATCGTTCTGGCTACCTCTACTCGCCTCAAGATCGGGGGTTCACGCTGCAATTCCACGGTTGAGCCGTGGGCTTTCACAACGTGCCTACCGATCCGCCTACGCTCGCTTTAAGCCCAGTGATTCCGATTAACGCTTGAGCCCTCTGTATTACCGCGGCTGCTGGCACAGAGTTAGCCGGCTCTTCCTTTGGAACTGGTCATTGCATTCCTGATTCCTGACAGCAGTTTACACCCCGAGGGGCTTCATCCTGCACGCGGCATTACCCCGTCACGCTTTCGCGCATTGCGGAAGATTCGTTACTGCAGCCTCCCGTAGGAGTCCGAACAGTGTCTCAGTTTCGATGTGGCAGGCCGTGCTCTCACACCTGCTACCCGTCTTAGGCTTGGTGGGCCGTTACCCCACCAACTACCTGATAGGACATTCCCCGCTCATGAGGCGATAAATCTTTGATCTTGCGACCACATCGGGTATTACCCAGAGTTTCCCCTGGCTATCCCCGACCTCACGGTACGTAGGAATGTATTCCTCACCCTTTCGCCGCTCAGTCAGCATTGCTGCTGCTTCGCTCGACTTGCATGTTTTAGCTATGCCGCCAGCGTTCAATCTGAGCCAGGATCAAACTCTTCAATTGGACGAATGAACGGGGCAAGCCCCGTGATCTTCGATGAAGGTTGCCTGGCGACCGGTGCTGAAGCCACCGGCCGGTCGTTCACCATTCTGTTGGTGCCATCGGATGGCAATCCGATGGAAGTTTCCGACATCCGTCGCCATGGGCTTTCGCCCCGCGAAGGAGTCCTCAGAATCGACTGTCAATCACATTCTGGCATCACAGAGGATGTCGGCGCTCACTGCTGTGGCAGTGAGCGATTTTTGCCTGCACTCAACGCTGTAAACATTGGGTGCGAAGCCCGCATCCTCGCGGCGTTCCAACTGCTCGATTGTCAAGGAAAGTCGCTGATGCGTAGCGCACCAGCGTGCCCGCAGCGCCATGCGGCGGGAGGGAGAGTGTACGCAGGGCGACGAATCTGTCAAGGGGTTGCGAGGCTGCCCCTCAGCGCAACATGGCTTGTAAGCAGTGCGTTTTGACGATGTGACGGTTGGTTTTATTGGTGAGCTCTGGCCAGCACCCCCAACGCGACCCACTCGGCCCCTGCAAGCCGAACCACCTGAGCGCAATCGGCAGCCGTAGCGCCGGTCGTGCAGACATCGTCAAGGAGCAGCACCCGATCCGGGACCGATGTGCATCCTGACGCGATGCCGAATCGTCCCTGTGCTTCCCGTCTCGTTCGCGCTCGTCGCGCTGCTTGTCGAGTGCGGTCCTGGCGCGTGAGGACCGAACGCCATGGCCATCCGCAGGCCGCCGATGCCGCCCGCGTCAGCGCCTTCGCATGATCGATGCCGCGCATGAGCGTGCGTAACCGGTCGCCAGGGACCGGCACCAAGACCACCCCCGCCGGAAGCGTGCACAGAACACCCTCACCGGCGGTGCGGCCCACGCTGGCTCCTGGCCTGTGCTGCGCCGGGATCAGCAGTCGCCGCCCAAGAGCACTCCCCCACCACCACGCACCATCGGTCCAGCATGAACCTTTGATGAGCCGGGCAGCGTGCCCGGCGGGGCCGGCATAGTCACCTAGCGCGATCAACGCATCGATGCCGGGAGGGCGCTCGCATGGCCCCCCCACGCCGGGCGCGGATGCTCGGCCCGCGAGGGACGCTCCGCACCCCGGGCAGCACCCTGAGCATGCCAAGAGCTCGGTCGGCACGGGAAGTTGGGTGAGCCCCAGCACCGCCGGATCGATCCACGCACGCAGCACATCCGGCAACGAGAAGCGGGGCATGGCGCGGAGCAGACAGGCTCCAGGCCATGCCCCGCGGGGGCACGCAGGAACTTCGGCGCGATTCAGGCGCGCGCCATGGCGCGCAGCACGGTCTGCAGGATTCCGCCGTTGCGGTAATAGTCGATCTCGACCGGCGTATCGATGCGGCACAGGGCCTCGAAGGCCGTCACGCCCTTGGCACCCTTGGCCACGACCCTCAGCTTCTGCCGTGGCTTGAGTGTGCTCGGTACCTCGATGTCGTAGGTCTCGGTGCCATCGAGGCCCAGGCTGGCCGCCGACTGGCCCTCGAGAAAGCAGAGCGGCAGCACGCCCATGCCCACCAGATTCGAGCGATGGATCCGCTCGAAGCTCTCGGCAATCACGGCCTTCACACCCAAGAGAGAGGTGCCCTTGGCCGCCCAGTCGCGGCTGGAGCCCATGCCGTAGTCCTTGCCCGCCAGCGCGATGAGCGGGATGCCCTCTGCCTTGGAGCGCTCGGCGGCGTCGAAGATCGGCTTCACCTGGCCGTCCGTGAAGTCCATCGTCACACCCCCGGTCGTGCCGGGCGCGAGTTGGTTCTGGATGCGCGTGTTGGCGAAGGTGCCGCGCGTCATCACGCGGTCGTTGCCGCGACGGCTGCCGTAGGAGTTGAACATCGAGACCGGCACGCCGTGCTGCTGCAGGTACAAGCCAGCCGGGCCGTCCTTCTTGATGCTGCCGGCGGGCGAGATGTGGTCGGTCGTGATGCTGTCACCGAGCTTGGCCAGGACGCGCGCCCCCGAAATCGAGCCGATCGGTCCCGGTTCCTCGAGCGTCATGGTCATGAAGAACGGCGGTTCCTGGATGTAGGTGCTCTTGGCATCCCACGAGTACATGTCGCCACCACCCGTGCGGATCGCCTGCCATTCTGGACTGCCGCGGAAGACATCCGCGTACTGCGTGCGGAACTGATCTCTGGTCACGCTGGCCTGGACAGCTCGATCGACCTCGGATTGGCTGGGCCAGATGTCGCGCAGGTAGACCGGCTTGCCATCCTTTCCCGTTCCGATGGGGTCCTTCTTCAGGTCGATGTCGACCGTGCCGGCGATGGCATAGGCGACCACAAGCGGCGGGCTCGCGAGATAGTTGGCCTTCACATCCTGGTGCACGCGCGCCTCGAAGTTGCGGTTGCCGCTGAGCACGCTCGCGACCACGAGATCGCTGCCCTTGATGGCCGAATCGATCGCCTCGGGCAGCGGACCGCTGTTGCCGATGCAGGTCGTGCAGCCGTAGCCCACGGTCTGGAAGCCGAGTTCATCAAGCGCACCCTGCAGGCCGGCCTTGTTGAGGTAGTCGGTGACGACCTTGGACCCGGGTGCAAGACTGCTCTTGACCCATGGCTTGCGCTCAAGGCCGAGTTGCCGCGCCTTCTTCGCCAAGAGACCGGCGCCGATCATGACGCTGGGATTGCTGGTGTTCGTGCAGCTGGTGATCGCAGCGATCACGACCGCGCCGTGCTTCAGGATGAACTCCTCGCCATCCATCATCACGACCGCGCCACCCTCGGCGAGCGCCGTGGCGGTGGAGAGCGTGGTGGCCTTGGAGCCCGCCTTGAGCTTGGGAAGCGCGCCCTGCCAGGTCTTCTGCATGGCGGGAAGGTCCACACGATCCTGCGGACGGCTGGGACCGGCCAGGCTCGGCACGATCGTCGATTGGTCGAGCTCGACCACGGCGCCGTACGAGATCGGCAGGCCGTCGTCGCGCCAGAGCCCCTGCGCCTTGGCGTAGGCCTCGACCGTGCGAACGAGCTCCTCTGGTCGTCCCGAAAGGCGCATGTAGTCCAGCGTGTGCTCGTCGAAGGGGAAGAAACCGCAGGTCGCCCCATACTCCGGCGCCATGTTCGCGATCGTGGCTCGGTTGGCCAGCGGCATCTCGGCAAGGCCCGGTCCGAAGAACTCGACGAACTTGCCGACCACACCGTGCTTGCGCAGGACCTCGGTCACGCGCAGGACGAGGTCGGTCGCCGTCGTTCCTTCGGGCAACTTGCCGGTCAGGCGCACGCCAACGACCTCGGGAATGAGCATGTAGATCGGCTGGCCCAGCATGACGGCCTCGGCCTCGATGCCGCCGACGCCCCAGCCGAGCACGCCCAGCCCATTGATCATCGTGGTGTGGCTGTCGGTGCCCACGAGGCTGTCGGGATAGAGGACGCCGTCCTTCTCCCAGACGCCCTTGGCCAGGTACTCAAGGTTGACTTGGTGGACGATGCCGGTGGCAGGCGGCACGACACGGAAATTGCTGAACGCGCCCTGCCCCCACTTCAGGAATTCGTAGCGTTCCGCGTTGCGCTCGAACTCCTTCTCATTGTTGATCGAGAGTGCCACGCCGCTGGCGTAGGCATCGACCTGGACGCTGTGGTCGATGACCAGGTCGCACGGTACGAGCGGATTGACCTTGCGCGGATCGCCGCCCATGCGCTTCATGGCGCCGCGCATCGCCGCCAGGTCGACCACGCACGGCACTCCGGTGAAGTCCTGCAGCACCACGCGGCCGGGCATGAAGGGGATCTCCTCCTCGCCTGGATTGCGCGGGTCATAGTTCGCGATCGCGCGCACGTGGTCCTCGGTGTACACCCGGCCGTCAAGGTTGCGCAGCACGCTCTCCAGCAGCACCTTGATGGAGTACGGCAGTCGATCGATGTTGCCGATGCCCTTCAGTGCAGCGAGGCTGAAGTACGACTTGGTTCCCGTCGGGGTCTGGAGGGTGGCCTTGGCCTTGAAGGGATCATGCATGGGTTGACTCGCGCGGACGAACGATTCTAGGGCCGCGCCGGCCGTAGGGACGCAAGCGCCATCATGGCAATATCCACGGCCAGACCCGGTCGAACCGGTTCAGGACGTGCCAGCCAGGCGCCGCACGATCATCATGAATCGATTCCGCAAGGACGCCCGGATCGCCACGACGATGGTGAGATAGCCGACCGAGCCGGCGATGGCGCCAGCGACGAGCGCGGTACGCGTGGCGAAGAGTTCGGTGAGCGAGGCGACCGTGACCGAGGCGACGAGTTCGCTCGGTACCAGCCCCAGTTGCAGCACGGCCAGTGGATTGAAGCCTGCGAGGAACGGACCCACGACCGGGACCCGCCCGCCCAGACCCAGTCCGCACAGTCCGCTCACGAGCGCTACGGCAGCGGCGACACCGGTGGCCGCGAACACGCTGCCGATCGTGCCCTTGCTCTGCACCGACCACTGCAGTCCAACCATCACGCAGAAGGCCGTGAACGCCACGAGCACCATCGGGAACGCGACAACCAATTCAGGCAGGATCATCGGCGCACGCACGGGTCCACCGGGAAGCGGCACGAGCAGGCCGCAGGCCATGGAGTAGGCCACGGCCACGACCACGCCCAGGATCGGCGCAGCGAGCATGGGCCAGAGGTAGGTGACGATGCCACGAAGCTTGCCCGACAGGTAGGCACCGGGATCAATCGGTGTGGTCAGCAGGATGTCGAGTGAGCCATCCTCGCGCTCCTTGGTCACGGCGGTGGCGCTGGCATTCAACGCCGCAAGCACCACGATCACGCTCTCGGCCGCCACCACGATGAAGACGGCCACCGGGAATCCGGCATCGTTGAGGGTGCCGCGCGCATGCAGGATGGCCGGCACGGCCGACGCGGCAACGCCGATCGCCAGGAACCCCCAACGCGTGACGAGTGAGCCCAGCCCAAGGTTGCGGGTGTGCAGTTCGCGCCAAGCGATGCCGTTCTGCCAGACCCCGCTCGGTGCGCGGACGGGTCCCTGCCGGACGCGACCGAGCGAACCGCGTTCGTCGGCGCCGATCAGGCGCACACGCAGCACGCTCCACGCCATCAGGACCAGCGATGTACCCAGGAACAGGATGGCCTGCGCCAGCACCGGGCGAGTCATCCAGACTCCTCCCTCGGCCGGCACCACATAGCGATTGGAGCGCAGCAGGACTTCAAGCGTCAGGAAGGGATTCAGCGGCGTGACGACCGTGGTCGAGGTCACGTCAAGCATCGTCCCGACCGGCTGCCGCAATCCCGCATCGACTCCATAGGTCACGAAGAGGTAGGCCACCACCGACACATAGAACGCAAAGACCGCCCGCTGTCCACCCACGCGCGTGACACAGAGCATGATCGCGATGCTGCCCACCAGGATCGCTGTCGAAGCCGCGATGGCATACGACCCCATGATCGATCCACCACTCACGCCGCCAAAGAGCTGCGTCACGGCAAAGAGCGGGAATGTGCTCAGCAGCAGCGCCACCACGAAGAACAGGCGCCCGAGCAGGTTGCCCAGGACGATCTGCGCACTGGAGAGTGGCGTCGTGAGCATGATGTCCCATGTTCGCGGGCTCGATTCGTGCGCGATCGCGCCGGCCATGAAGACCGGTGTGAGCAGGCAGATCGCCAGCACCTGACCGTAGCTGACGAGGGTGAACGCCTGGGCACCGCTGGCTGCGAGCCCACGCATGCCCTCGGAGCTGGTGAACAGCAGTGCCAGCGTGAGGATCGTGGCCATCAGGCCCAGGAAGCCCGCTCGCAGGTGCAGATGCCGCGTGCGGCGGCTCGCCCCGGTCACCACGCGCACGGCGATGGGGTTGGTGGGAGCAAGCGCAAGCAGTCGGTGGACCATGCCAAGCATGGCCGGATCGTACGGCGTTCGCGCTCTTCGTCGCGCGGGTCGATTACCCTTGGGCGATGCTCGAGCCAGTCGATCCCGGCATGTCCCCCGCGACGGTCGTTGCCATGGCCGGGGTGTGCGCCGTGGGCGGTGCGTTGGCCGGTGCCCTTGCAGCCCGATTCATCGGTTCACGCTCGCTGCGCGCGGCGCGGCAGCAGGCTGCGGCCACTGTCGAGACCGCGCGGGCCGAGGCCAGCGCATCCGCCAGGGGACTCGAACTCGAGGCCGAGCGCCGGATCGCCGAACGGCGCGCACAGATCGACCGCGAGATCGATGCCGCCTTGGCCCAACTCCGACAGGGGCAGGAAGGACTTCGCACCACGCAGCAACAGGTCGATGCGCGTCTGGCGGCTCTTGGCGAGCGCGAGCGTCGCCTCGACGAGCGTGACCAGCGTGTGAGTGATCGTGAGCGTGAATTGACCACCACGCTCGAGCGCGCCAAGGCAGCCCTGGCCGAGCGCGAAGCGGCGCTGGCCGACCTTCGGCGGCAACTCGAGTCGGTTGCCGGAATGACCCGGGAGCAGGCCATGCAACGCGTGCTCGATGAGGCCCGCCGCGACAGCGAACACGAGGCAGCGCAGCTTCGCCACAGCCTGCTGTCCGAGGCCGAGCGGTCGGCCCGTGACCAGGGCCGCGAGATCACGCTCATGGCGATCCAGCGCTACGCCGGCGAGACCGTGGGCGAATCGACGGTGCGCACCGTAAAGGTGCCCAACGAGGAGATCAAGGGTCGCCTCATCGGTCGCGAGGGGCGCAACATCCGTGCGCTCGAGAAGGCAACCGGGTCGGACCTGCTCATCGATGACACGCCGGGCGTGATCGCCGTGAGCTGCTTCGACCGCGTTCGCCAGGCGATCGCCGTGGAAGCGCTGCAGCGGCTGGTCGCCGACGGACGCGTCCATCCGGCCCGCATCGAGGATGTGGTGGCTCAGGTGCGCCGCGACATGGACCAGCGCATCGTCAAGGCTGGCGAGGAAGCGGCACTCGAGGCCGATGTGCGCAACCTCCATCCCAGGGTGATCGAGGCGCTCGGACGCTTGTCGTTCCGGACCAGCTATGCGCAGAATGTGCTGCGCCACTCGATCGAGGTGGCGTTCCTGTCGCAGATGATCGCCGACCAGCTCGGCCTCGATGGCCGGCTTGCGCGGCGCTGCGGCCTGCTGCATGACCTTGGCAAGGCCATGGATCACGACATGGAGGGCGGCCACCCCGCGATCGGGCGGGAGTTCCTCGAGCGGCATGGCGAGCGCAACGAAGCCGTGCTCAACGCGGTCGCCGGCCATCACGGCGACATTCCCTCCACCACCCCGTACACCCCGATCGTGATGGCCGCCGATGCGCTCTCCGGTGCCCGCCCGGGTGCACGGCGCGAGAGCATGGAGCAGTACATCAAGCGGCTGCAGCAGCTCGAAGCCATTGCGCGCGAGCACGACGGCGTGACCGAGGCCTTTGCCGTGCAAGCTGGCCGCGAGGTGCGCGTGATCGTGGATGCCGGTTCAGTCGACGATGCACACACGCGGGCCATCGCCGATGCCATCGCGGCCCGTGTGGAGCGCGAGATGACGTTCCCGGGCGAGATCAAGGTCTCGGTCCTCCGCGAGGTGCGGGCCGAGGCATCGGCACGCTGAACCGTGCAGACCCTGAGCGACATCAAGGCGATCCTCGCCACGCGAGGGCTCGAGCCAAAGCACCGACTCGGCCAGAACTTCCTGCATGACCAGAACAAGTTGCGGGCACTCATCACCCACAGTGGCGTTGCGGCAGGCGACCTGGTGCTGGAGGTCGGCCCGGGCACGGGCACCCTGACCGAGGCGCTGCTCGATGCAGGGTGCCATGTCGTGGCCTGCGAGCTCGACGACGACATGGCGGCCATCATCAGGGATCGCCTGGGCAGCCGAGTGACCCTGATCCACGGGGACTGCCTCGATGGCAAGCACGCCCTGTCGCCTGCCATCCTCGAGGCCCTCGGTGGTCGGCCGTTCAGGTTGGTCGCCAACCTCCCCTATGGTGCGGCCACGCCGTTGGTCCTGAATCTCGCAGCACATCATCCGACGTGTCTGGGGCAATTCGTGACGGTGCAGCGCGAAGTCGCGCAGCGGCTGGCCGCCATGCCGGGGAGCGATCACTACGGCGCGGCCACCGTCCTCCTCTCGCTGACGAGCACGGTCCGACTGCTCGAGACCCTGCCGGGATCATGCTTCTGGCCGGCACCGCGCGTGACCAGTGCAATGATGTCCGTGATTCCTGACCCGTGCAAGCCGGCGATCGACCCTGATCGGATCAGTGCCTTCGTGCATCGGATCTTTGCGTCGAGGCGCAAGCAGCTTGGCGCGGTGCTTGGTCGTGATGTGCCTTACCCGATCGGGATCCTCCCAACCACGCGCGCAGAGACCCTCTCACCAGCACAGATCCTCGCCCTGATGCATGCCGTGCCGTGAACGGTCAAGCGCACCACGCAGCAAGTCGCTAACCTTCCCCACCCGCGGAGCATCGTGCTCCGCGTCACATCGCTCCAATCCAAGGCAGGTTTCATGGCTCGGTCTTCACCCACACTCCGGGGAATCAAGGCAGGTCGTTCATCTTCGCAGAAGGCAATCGACCTCTCGGTCAACTCCGTATGGCACTGCGTCCGCTCCCCCTTCCGCCTGCGGCTCCTCGAGACCATCCGTGGCTCGGGCGGTTGCACGGTCCTCGAGATCGCGCGTGCGCTCGAGGTGAGCCCACCGAGCCTCTACTACCACATCGGCCTGCTGCTGAAATCGGGCCTGATCGGCCAGTTGACGCCCAAGCCCGCGACAGGACGGGCTGGCCGGCTCGGCCCGGTCGCAGCGATCTTCTTCGCGAACGTGGATGCGATCAAGTTCGCGCGTCCCAAGTCGGTGCGCGAGCAGCAGCGCAAGGCCAAGCTCGTGGCGGGACTCATCACCGAGCATGCCGCCGACCTGGCCATGGCCGCAAGGATCAACCTGCCTGCCATCGGCAACGCCTGGGAGTCACTCGATGCCAACGAGGTCAAGGCCATCCGGCAGGCCTTCGCCACGGTGGACGGTGTGCTGTCCAAGGCACGCGCTCGCCGCACGAAGGCCCACGGCAAGGTCGTGCTCGCCACGCACCATGTCAGCTTCAGCGTCGCAGCCACGGCCCCGGCCACGCTGCCAGCGCCCAAGCTCGATTGAGCCTGCGCGTCGATCCACGGCGCACGGCATCTCGACACACGACCAACGGGCGCTTGTGCGCTCGTTGTCGTCTCACCACTGGTAGGTGACCGTGTAGGTGACCTCGCGCGTCTCGCCTGCGGGGACCGGCACGGTCCACTCGACCGCTTGGGCGCTCGTCTTGGTGGACGGCTGCGACTCCTTGGTCATCGACCACTGCGCCCAACGGTAGAGACGCTCACGCACCGTGACCGTGGCGGCCTCGTCCTGCTTGCGATTGCGCAGTTCGATCCGCACCGACTCGCTCATGGTTCGACGGGCGTGGTCGATCGTGAAGTCCATCCGCGTACGGCTGCCGACCACATCGAAGCTCTCGCCGATGCGGATCGTCACGCGCTCGTCACGCGGCGTGTGGCCGATCACATCCTCTCCGATGAACTCGAGCGAACCATCGGCGGCATCGATCATCGAGGCGCGGATCTTGCCCGCAGGAAGCGGGATGCCCAGGCCCGAGGCCTTGTCATTCATGAGTCGCACGAGCACGGCGATCTTGGGGTTCTGCACACCCGGATCGCCGGCGTCGGCAAACGGCTCGCTCGGCGACCAGCCCGACCAGGCCTCCGTGCCATCGAACACCAGCACGCGCTCGACCGGCACCGACGAGACCGTGGGGAACAGCGTGATCTGCTGCACCCCGTTCTGCGCCAGATCCACCGGCCGCGGCAAGGTGTACAGGTGGTACTCGGCGAACGACTTCTCCTCGAAGCCGCCACCAGCACCACCCGCTTCATCGGCCATCGCCAGCATGCGCCCCATGCGCATGGGCTGGCGCGGCTGCACGCGCTGCACGGTGCCGGCCACCAGCTTGAGCGATGCGTCGTCGAACGACTGGCCACTCAGGTTCAGCAGCGTGACCCACGCGCCAAGGTCGGCCTTCTTGAAGGATGGATCGATCACGAGGTTGTAGTCGGAGCGCCAGGTCAGGCCACCGGTCTGGTAGGCCGTCCGCACCAGATGCTCGCCACCCTTGGGCGCATTGAGCGTCCACGAAAGCGTGGGCCGCGTCATCAGGCCCTGCGGCAGGTCGCCGAGCGTCACCATGGCTTCGGCTGATGGCACGATCTCGATGCCGCCGGTCGTCCGCAGCACCAATCGACCGCCGCTGGCCGACAACAGGGTCCCGCTGTAATCGCCGCGATCATCCATCACGGTGATCGGGCGATCGATGTACTTCTCAAGCAACTTGTCAGGACTGACCAAATCGAACTCAAAGCGCTGGTCGAGGACCGCGGTGGCCGGATCCGTCAGGTCCACGATGCTCACGCTGGTGGGATCGATGAAGGCGGCGACATCCGTCATGGAGAGCGTGCCGTGGCCCTGCTTCAGCTGCACGCGGCGCACATTCTTGACGACTCCGAAGCCGGGTACCTGCCAGGCGAAGTCGGCCCCGGCCCCCATGCGCTGCTGCGCCACGAACCGTTGCGGGTCGAAGCCCGCGGGATCGGCGCTGGAATAGACCGTCAGCGTGACACCTTCCTTGGGCGCCTGCTGAACCGCGGTGCAGGCAGCGAGCGGCATGACCGACACGGCCGACATGATCGTGATCACCATGAGATGCTCCTTCGGCGCCTTGTGGCGCCACGACCTGATGGCCTGCCGGCAGCAGGCATCCACGGATTCAGAACCAACCACGCTTGCCGACGAGGTAGATGCGATTGAAGTCCTCGTCGGACTTGGTCAGGTAGACGATGCCCTCGACGAAACCGATGAGACCCATCGCCGCCGGACCGAGCCCGCAGGGCAAGCCAATCAGCAGCCAGCCGGCCCCCAGGAAAAGACAGCTGCCCAGGAGCGTGACTGCGAGCATGATGATCCCGGGCACCGTCGCCCCGATCACGAACTTGTGGATGCCGAGGCCCCCAAGCAGGATGCCCAGCACGCCGGCGATGATCTTCAACCGACTGACGCGATCGCGGTCGAAGCCATCGGGTGGCGGCGTGCTGCCGAGGGGTGGGTAGTACGGGGGCGGGACGGAACCGTGCGTGCTCATCGTGCAACCTCCTCGCCGCGCGCGCACGCGACGGCAGCCTGGAACATGCGAAGCCCAAGCGGCGCGGTGCGGCGCATCGCGATCGGCAGGCGTGTCCACCACGGGTGCTGGGTGAACCGCGTGTAGCGTTCGGGGTGCGGCATCAAACCGAAGACTAGCCCACTCTCATCGCAGAGCCCGGCGACCGCACCCATCGATCCGTTGAAGTTGTCGCGCTGGGCGTAGCGCATGGCGACTTGTCCGCGTGATTCAAGTGCCGTCAGGACCGTGGGCGTGGTCACGAACCGACCCTCGCCGTGGGCGCACGGCAGCATGCTGTCCTCACCCTCGCACGCCACTCCACGGGTCCACACGCAGACGGTCCCGGCCGGGATCTCCATGCGCGTCCAGCGATCCTCGAAGCGAGCGCTGGCGTTGTTCGAGAGCGCCACCGTCGCCAACGCCGGCTCGGTCGGCCACGCACCGTCGACTGGCCCCGGCAACAGGCCCGCCTGCACCGCAATCTGGAACCCGTTGCAGGGGCAGATCATGGGCACGCGCCGCTCGATCGCCGCCCGCAGCGCCGGATACAGACGCTCGCGGATCAACGCCGCCATGATGCGACCGGCCGCGATGTCATCGCCGTAGCTGAAACCGCCGGGCAGGCCGATCATGCCGAAGCGGTCGATGATCGATGGATCGCGGGCAAGCGCCGAAAGCAGCGCCGGCTCGGGTGTGACGCCGGCGGCCTCGAACGCCTGCGCGAGTTCGAGGTCGCAGTTGATGCCGGGTGCCGTGATGACCAGGGCCTTCATCGGATTCACCATCCCTGCCCGCCGCTGCGCCAGGCCGCGGCCAGATCGTCGAGTGACCATGAGCTACCACCAGCCCGCACCCTGCGGTCGGCCGTCGTCGTGCCCACGCGGGCATGCACGATGCCTGCTGCCGACAGCGCGGCCATCGCTGCATCGAGCCGTGATGGGTCGATCTCCAAGAGATACCGGCTCGGCGTTTCGCTGAAGGCCGCCACGAAGGCCTCCCCCGCGCCCGGCACGCTTGCCAGATCGAGCTCGATGCCAAGGTCACCGGCGAACGCCATCTCCGCTGCAGCCACCAGCACGCCCCCCTCGCTGCAGTCGTGTGCGCTGAGGACATGGCCAGCGCCGATCAGGCCCGCCACGGCTCGAGCGTTGGCTGGACCAGCCGCAAGATCGGTCTTGGGCAGCGCATCGTCACCGGCCGTGCTGCCGAGACCGCGCACCTGGCTGCCGCCGGTGGCGGTGGTCGTGGTGCCCACGATCACCAGCGCGTGGCCGACCCCCTTCAGATCCATGGTCACGCATCGATCACTGTCCTCGACCAGGCCGAAGCCCGAGATGAGCAGGGTGGGCGGAATCTGGATCGTGGTGCCGTCGTCGGTCGTGAACTGGTTGTTCAGGCTGTCCTTGCCGCTGATGAACGGCGTTCGATAGGCCTTCGCGCCGTCGTAGCAGGCGTGCGATGCCCGCACGAGCGCCCCGAGGTTGCGGGGATCCTTGCACGATGGCCAGCAGAAGTTGTCCAGGATCGCGATGCGCGACGGGTCGGTCCCCACGCACACGAGATTCCGCACGCACTCGTCGATCGCCGCAAGGCCCATCCAGTAGGGGTCGGCCGCAAGTCCCGTGGCCAGGCCGTTGGCCATCGCCAGCCCACGCGCGCTCGCAGCCACAGGGCGGATCACCGAAGCATCGCCCGGCCCTGACTGGGGACCGTGCAACGGCTTGACCACGCTTGAACCCTGCACTTCGTGGTCATACTGCCGGATGATCCACTCCTTGCTGGCGATGTTCGCGCTGGCAAGCAGGGCCGGCAGCGTGGCCTGCAGGTTGCCGGCGGCGACCATCGGATCGACACGCACCGATGGCGCGAACGACGCCGCCCAGGTGGCGTCCCAGATCGCGGTCCGCGTCGGCGTGGGAATGCCGTCGTGCATGAAGTGCGTATCGAGCGAGCCGACCTCGGTGCCCTTCCAGAGCAGGCGGATCGAGCGGTCGGGCGTGCCGAAGGTGCCGAGGTCGCAGAGCTCCACGCCGTGGTCATCGCACACCGCCTGCAGGGCGGGCAGGTTCGCGCGCGGTACCGAGAGGACGAGCCGCTCCTGCGCCTCGCTGATCCATGCTTCCGTGGGGCTCAGGCCGTCGTACTTGGTGGGCGCTCGGTCCAGATGCACTTCGGCACCGATCGTGCCGCCCATCTCGCCCACAGCGCTGCTGAAACCGCCCGCGCCGCAATCGGTGAGCGCGCTGAAGAGGCACCCCTTCGCATGGTCGCGCGCCGCAAGGATCGCATCGAGCGCGCGCTTCTCGGTGATGGCGTTGCCGATCTGGACGGCGTGGCTGAACTCATCGGCATGGGTGTCGGTGAGTTCGGCGCTGCTGAAGGTCGCACCATGGATCCCGTCGCGGCCGGTGCGACCCCCGATCGCCACGATCGCATCGCCGGGCTGGACCTGGCCCTTGACGAAGGTGCGCGGCATCAGGCCAACGCAACCGCAATAGACCAGCGGGTTGCCGACATACCGATCGTCGAACCAGACCGTGCCGTTGAGGGTGGGGATCCCCATGCGGTTGCCATAGTCGCGCACGCCCATCACGACCTGGCGCAGGATCCGGCGCGGGTGCAGGCAGCCGCGAGGCACCTCGGTCCGCGCGACATCGGCCACGCAGAAGATGTCGGTGCTCGCGATCGGCTTGGCGCCGCGGCCCGTGCCGATGATGTCGCGGATGCAGCCGCCGATCCCGGTCGCGCTGCCGCCGTAGGGCTCGATCGCACTGGGGTGGTTGTGGGTCTCGACCTTGAAGCAGACGGCCCATGACTCATCGAACGCGATCACGCCCGAGTTGTCCTTGAAGACCGACAGGCACCAATCGATGCCATCGGCCATCAGTTCATGTGTTGCCGCCGCGACGGTCGACTTCAGCAGATTGTGGATGACGATGCCACCATCCACCGCTTCGTGCCCGGGGCGACCGTCCCCGGTGACGGGCGCATGACCTGCCGCAGCCGAGTAACGCACCGTGCTCTTGAGCGTCTTGTGCACGCAGTGCTCGCTCCAGGTCTGGGCGAGCGTCTCGAGCTCGATCTCGCGAGGCTCGCGGCCGAGCGAGCGGTAGTGCGACTGGATCGCACGCATCTCGTCCAGCGACAGAAACAGGTGTGCTGAGCGCGACATGGCGTCGAGTTGGGCATCATCGAGCGGCGTGATCGGCACGCTGCGGATGGCCAGTGCATAGGGGCGGCCTTCCGGGAAGGACGCGGGATGGAACGGCCCGTCATGGATCGCGTGGATCACGGTGTTGGCCAGGAGCCGCTGCGCCCAGCCGCGCGCCTGCGCGGCCGTGCAACCGGCGAAATCGAACCGCTCGCCCGTGCGCACCTGTGTGCGAACGCCGAGCAGCGCATGGATCGCTTCCTGCACGCTCTCGGCGGCGGGGTCCATCACGCCCGGCAGCGGGTGCACCTCGACCGTCACGGCGCCCACCGCGGCGGCGACGGCACCATCGATCGTGGCCGTCTGCGTGACGGGGTCCGCGAAGAGTTCGTGGGCCAGGGTGGTCAACTGCTCGGCATCGAGTGCGCCCTCGATCAAGTAGACCGATCGATGCTCGACGCGGGTCGGAACTGCATCCCCCGCCATCGCTGTGGCGGCGCACTGGCGCTGCACGCTCTCGCCGCGCATGTCACGCTGGCCATCGGCTGGCCGCACCTCGATGCGGTGCACGCGGTGCGTGGAGTGGTGGGCGGCTTGCTGGGCAGGTTCGGCGCGGACAGCACTCATCGGAGCCCGAGTGTAGGGGAACCCCGCCGCGTCACCGGAGTGCCGTGGCGCTGGGAATCATGCCGTTTCCGGCACGCCGATCAGAACATCAGCTGGAAGCTGCTGCGGAAGACGAACTCCCCGTCCTCGCTCACGCGCCAGCCCGCCTGGGGGTCGTACCAGGCCGGCGACAGGTCGGTGAAGTTCACGCCCATGTCGGTCGTCCACTTCAGGTCCTGGCCATCCAGATACCAGACGAGGCCGGCCGTCAGCAAGGTCATGGTGTGCTCATCGTCATAGAGGCCGGGGATTTGGGCCTGAGGGGGAACTGCGTTGCTGAGGCTGCCAAACTGCATCTCGCCGGCCTCGAACCGGACGAACCCCTCATGCTTCTGCGTGAAGTACATCGAGGCCTGCACCACGGCCCCCCAGATGTTCGTCGCATCGGGAATCTCGAAGGTCTGTGCCGCACTGGTGGCGCCACCGCCATCGAGGTAGGCCGCGTCCGAGTTGATGCGATGCCAGTAGCCACTCATGAAGAGCGAGGCACCGCCCATCTGCCAGGACCAGTCGGCCGTCAGACCGAACCATTCGTTCGAGCCTTCGTCCACGGTACTGCTGGTCTTGAACGGCTTGGAAGTCGAATAGTGGGCGGCGACGCCAAGCAGCATGCCAGACTCATCCCCCTGCGGACTCGTGAACTGCCCGAACTGCTGCCAACTGCCGGCAAGCTTGTACTCGTAGCGAGTGCTGAAGGACCACTGCGAATCAGTCACGTAGTAGGCACGGTTCATCGGCTGCGTGCCGACCAGTTGGAACTCCCCTGCGAGATTGTCCGTGCCACCGTCGTCGAAGGAGAGCCGCCACCTCGAGTCATCAGTCAGGCTTTCCAACTCGATGCCCTGCGTGTACCAGAGGCCGAGGTGGTAATCGATGACGCTGCGGTCCACCGCCATCTGGTTGCTGTCAGCGATGAGGGTCTCGCGGCTGAACGGGACCCGGTACTGGCCCACCCGAAGCGACCACTGGTCGTCGAGTGCGACACGGACCCAGGCGTCGGCCAGCTCGATGGGGCCGGCCCCGTCGCCGAACAGCGGATAGAACGGCGGCTGCGAGGAGTCGTTGATGTAAATCGAATTGCCGTTCACCCAGTAGCCCTTGACCATGTAGGTCACATCGGGGCTGAAGAGGTGTCCGTTGATCCAGAGCGAACTCCACGGGCCAAGATCGAAGCCCTCGCGGTCCTCCTGCGTATCAGCCGTACCCGTGGCCAGCACATTGTCTGGCACATCGCGGATGTTGCTCCAGATGTAGCGCGTCTGCATCAAGCCGCCGAACTTCATCAGGAAGCGACCATCGGAGCTGCGCAGGAAGAAACCGTCGTTCCAACCGGCGGTCGACACATCGCCGCGCAGGCTGGCGTAGTTGGCGCTATCGGCCATCGCATCGCGAACGATCGACCGGATCTCGTCGGCGCGCTCGGTGGTCAGGGTCCGCTCGGCGTCCCGCTGGCGGAGTTCATTCACCTCGCCCTCGAGCGAATCGTTGCGGCGCTCCAGTGCATCGAGCCGCTTCAGCAGCGCCCCCATGTCGGTCGCCGTCACTGGAGCGGCAGCACCCGCGGCGGAGGGTTGGTCGCTCAGCCACGGGCTGGTGGCGGGTGCCGGATCATCGGATTGGGCCCGGGCCCATGCGCCGGGTAGCGTCAGGACGACCATGGCCAGCATCGTGGGCGCGATGCTGGTGCGCGAGCATGGCACACCGTGCGCGGGACGGTTCATGGGTGCGCCGTCAAGCGTAAATGAAAGCAGGCCTCGGAACGGATCAAGAGGCATCGGCATGCCTTGTATCGACGGACGGCGGGGATTCGTTCACTTCGGGTGGCTGCAATGCCCACATTGCCGGGCGGAGCGAGGATCAAATGGGTGACTTCGCCAACGCGTGGAGACCCCCTCCGAGCACACGCCGCGACTCGCGAAGGCGCCTGATAACAAAAACAGGGGCCGGCCCGAAGGCCGGCCCCGTGTGCGTCTCAATCATGCCAGGCGGGGCGCCTGGCGCGAGTTCGGATCCCGAAGGATCAGAACATGAACTGCAGCTGGGTCAGGAACGAGGTTTCGTCGCCCGCGTCAAGACCCCATGCGCCACCGTCGAAGTACTGAGTCATGTTGGCGGTGTTGTCATTGAGCGGGATGTTGACCTGGCTCGTCCACTTGCAACCGTTCTTGGCGAAGTAGACGTTGGCGCCGACTTGGCCCCAGTTGCCGTTGGCAAAGCCACCGGTGCCATCGATGTA